>NZ_JALLGV010000001.1:0-879272 GCF_023077655.1 Halorientalis brevis
CCTGTGGAGACTGCGCTCCCTGCGGAAACTGCGGTTGTTCCTGCAAAGCGCGTCGTGGAAACAGGAAGCCCTACCCTCAAGGAGCGAACGGCGTCAGCCGTGAGCGAGTAGGGTAGGGTAGTTCACTTCGGCTACCTGCGTTCCGATTTCCTCGGTGAGCGTGGAAACTGGTCCCAAGTGACGGCAGTCGTGACTATCGGACGTGAGCGCATGAAAAGTCGACTTTCGGCGAGCGAACTCGCCGATGTCCCGGCAAATGCATGCATAGGCTGGCCAGCCGTGACCGGGAGCGTCGCGTAGTCGTGTGGCGATGCCAATTCCCGAGTGATTGGCGACGGTCGTTCCCGCCGAGAACCCCGCTGAACCGGGGCTCGACTACCATGTTATAGCGTACCATACTAAACCTTTTCGGCCGTCAAACGATATCACCCCACACGTTGGTCGAACTAGGACGCAATTCACCAGAAGTGGCGGGGTTGTCGGACGTGACTGCCGTTCGTCGACGGTCATCGGGTCGGTTCTCAGCGGTGGAGCAACCGATACGTCAACCCTGAGCCGGCGAGGCCGTAGCCCATGCCAGCGGCGTGGGCGAAGACGTTCGTGACCGACCCGTCGCCGACTGGTTCGGCCGGGAAGAGAACGACGACGAACAGCGTCAGCAACCAGACCACCACCCCGACGGTGAGAACGTCGTCGGCCGCCCGGCGCAGGCCATCGCGGATGTCAGTCGTGCCGTGTTCGTCGATCAACCCCCAGCCACAGAAAGCCCAGCCGAGCCCGGCGACTGCGAGCGCCACCCCCAGCGTGTCACCGCCGTAGATGAGAAACAGTTCGAGCAGCAGCCACAACCATACCGCCAGGCCGAGGTACTGCGCCGTCAGCCACCCGTACTCCGTTCGAACGACGACCAGCACGGCGATGAGGACGAACCCTGTGAAGGCGGCCCCGACGCCGGAAAACCCTCGCGTGATCGGATCGATCGCCGGGTAGAGCCACCCCAGGATGGCGTAACTGGTCAGACTGACCGTGGCCGGGAGCACCACCAGGAAACTCGCAAAGGTCAGGTGGAACCAACGGCGCTCTCGCGCCTTCAGACAGAGGCCGTAGGCCACGACCGTCGACGCGACGTACCCCGCGAGGTTCCCGAAGAGGTGGGCGTCGTCGACGTGTACGAACGGGCTCGTCACCACTGTCACCGGGTCGAGCGAATCGTGGTTGAACGCGAATCGCGCTCGTCCACCGGGCGGGACGGCGACGTGAATCACGACGAGTACGACGGCGACGAGACTGATGAGTGCCAGGTCGCGGCTCACGGCTCGCGGCGAGTACCCGTAGATGTCGTCCATTGCTCTCTCCGATGACCGTCACTCGACTGTGTCGTGCCCGGTTTTCGAGTTCCTGATCACGATTCGCATTCCGCCTCCACGGCGTGGTGTGGACCCACGGGCCCGTGTTCGGGACAGGTCCCAGCGATCGGCGTGGCGTTCAGACAGCAGTTGCGGCTGTCGGTCACGAGCAGTCCGCGCGTGAGCTGTGCCCCGCACAGCCGACACCGGAGCGTCTCGCGTTCCATGTCTGAGAGTCCGGGCCCTGACCAGTAATTCCCTCCGGTCGATTCCGGATCAGCCGACTCGACGCCGTCGGAAACGCAGCGAAAACGAGGGGGACGGGAAGGGTGGGTGGGAAAGAGGTTCTGGGGGAGTCCGGGCTCGTGATCACGAGCCAGCAAGTGGTCGGGTGTACACGCACTAATTCTCGGGGGCTATAGAATTAGGGGCCTCGCGACGACCACCAGTCCCGCAGTGACGAACACGCCCAGTCCCAGGAGTCCGTAGTTCGCGATCACGTTGTCGGCGCGGGTCAGCCCGAGCGTGAACCGGCGATTCCAGACCGGCCAGAACGGAGCGATGCCCATCGGGGTGATGACGTCGCCGAGTAAGTGCGCGAAGACGGAGAGGGTCCCGATGGCGAACCCGAAGACGGCGAGTTCACTCGTCGACGCTGCCGCGGGTTGGCCGCCGACCGCCCAGCCGAGCGTACTCAGTGCGGCGCCGACGAGCAGGGCGAAGCCGACGGTGTGGGTCGGGCCACGGTGTGAGACAAAGGGGAGGCGATGATCAGTGTCCGGGAGCGTCGCCAACGAGAGCATGCAGAACTCGCCGAGGATCGCGAGGTCCGCCCGACCGGCGACGACCAGCGCGACTCCGACGGGCGCGTACACGAGCAGCGACACACCGAGATGGCCAGCGCGATACACACGCCGCGATTGGTCCCACTCCGGAATGAAGGTTCGGAGACCGACGTCAGTCCCGCAAGTGGCGTCGGACTGGATCGCCAGAGCCACGCTGCTCCGGAACGCGTGTCCAGACGTGACCACTGTTGGACTGCTGCTCGCCGAACTGTTCCAGCGGGTCGGGCCGTTTCTCATCCCGGTCGTCGTGTTCGCCGCCGGCGTCCTGGGGTACGGGCTCCTGTGGCTCTACTACAACCGGATCGCAAGCGAGGACCGAGAGTGAGAGCCGGAATTGGGGATGGCCACAAGTGCTTTGCCAGCCCCGCTGGTATACCTGGCCAGACAAATGCGGGGGATCGACGACACTGACCGGCAGATACTGCGGTTATTGCTCGAAGACGGGAGACGGCCGTACAGCGACATCGCCGAACGCGTGGACCTCTCACCGCCGGCCGTCTCCGACCGCGTCGATCGGCTCCAGGAACTGGGCCTCATCCGCGGGTTCACTGTCGACGTCGATCGGTCGATGCTCCGCGAAGGGGTTCCCGTCCTCGTGGACGTTCAGGTCGAGCCGGGGAACGCCGCCGCCGTTCGGTCGTCGCTGTCGACCGCTGAGACGGTCGAACACGTGTTCACGACCGCCGACGAGCACGTCGTGTTCACCGCGACGGCCCCAGAGGCGGACGTGCAGTCGCTCCTCGACGACGCCGTCGAGATGGCCGTCATAGAGGAGTACACCGTCGACCTCCTGGCAGACACGTCCTGGAATCCGTCCCTGGGGAACGCGGAACTCGCCCCGTCCTGTGCGGAGTGTGGCAACACAGTCACCGCGGAAGGGGAATCGACGAAACTCGACGGGACGCTCTATCAGTTCTGTTGCTCGTCCTGTCAGTCGCGGTTCGTCGAACAGTACGAACAGCTCCGTGAAGGGGTCGACTCCTGACGGCACGTCTGGGCTGAGACCGTTTTCCGGAACCCACCGACCTTTTCTCCGCCAGCGGTAACACCAGTGTATGGCCCACATCCGACGGCTCGTCCTCGACGTGTTGAAACCACACGAACCGGCGATTCCAGCGCTTGCGGACGGCGTCGCCGACGCTGAGGGCGTCGAAGGCGTGAACGTGACGCTCGTCGAGATCGACCGCGAAGTCGAGAACGTGAAAGTGACTGTGGAGGGAGCGGGGATCGACTACGACGCCGTCACGTCCACGGTCGACGAGTTCGGAGCGAGCGTCCACTCCATCGACGAGTTCGCCTGCGGGGACGTGCTCGTCGAAGCGGGCGAGACGCCGCAGGACTGAGATGGTGGGAACGCGACTCCGCGAACGAGTCGGCTCGCTGTTCGACGCCATCTCGCGTCGGTACTTCGTCTCGAACGGGTTCGACGGGACGCTGACGAGCACCGGCGTCGCCGTCGGCTCGTACCTCTCGGGCGTCCCGGACGGTGCGACCGTGGTCGCGGTGGGCGTCGGCGCAGCCGTCGGTCTGAGTACCTCGGGCGTCTGGAGCGTCTGGGAGATCGAGCGAGCGGAAATGCGAATCGAGCGCCAGGAAGTCGAGCGCGCGATGCTGACCGATCTCACCGAGACGCGGCTCGCGGACCAGAACAAGCGCGACAGAGTGAAACACGCCACGATGAGTGGCATCGGTCCGCTCCTGGGCATTCTCATTCCCATCAGCGCGTACGCCTTCGCACCGGCAGTCATCACGATGTTGCAAGCGACGGCGCTGGCGGTCCTGCTCGGCGTCCTGCTGCTGTTCTTTTTCGGCGCCTACATGGGCAGCATCTCCGGCCAGTCCTGGGTCGTCGCCGGAATCCGGATGGGGCTCGCTGGCGTCGTCGTGACTGTCATCAACGTTCTCCTGCCCGGATAGCGGGGAGCAGTCTGTCGAGTGCCAGGACCAGCAGGTAGTTCAGGACGACGAACGCCGCGAACGCGCCAGCGAGCCAGAGCCACTCATCCAGCGGCAGCGGGACCACGTCGAACAGACCCGCCAGCGGCGTGTAGAGCACCAGGAGTTGCAGGGCGAGCGTGAGCACGACGGCGCCGACGAGCCAGGGGTTCGACCGCAGCGACTTGCCGTAGCGGCGACGAATCAGTTGAATGCGCGCCAACTCGATCAACACGAGGAACGTAAACAGCGTCGTCTGCGCGCGGACGAGCGACCCAGTGGCCGACAGCCGCGCGAAGAAGAGCGACAGACCGACGATCGTCATCACGATCCCGATCCCGAGAACCGACGCGAGCACCCGTTGATCGATGATCGGCTCGCCCCTGCCACGTGGCGGGCGATCCATCACGTTCGGCGCCGTCGGGTCCGCGCCCAGCGCCAGCGCTGGCAGCCCGTCGGTCACGAGGTTCACCCACAGCAGCATCACGGGGGTGAGTACCAGACCGACTGCCTCGCTCCCGGCGAACAGGTCCGGGAACAGCAGGCCGCCGAGCAGCACGCCGAAAAAGACCACCAGCACTTCGCCGGCGTTGGCCGAGAGCAGGTAGTTGACGAAGGTCCGCACGTTGTCGAAGATGCCGCGGCCCGCCTCGACGGCGTCGCGGATGGTGACGAAGTTGTCGTCCTGCAGGATCATGTCCGAGGCCTGTTTCGCCACGTCGGTCCCGCGCTGGCCCATGGCGATCCCCACGTCGGCGCCCTGGAGCGCGGGCGCGTCGTTGACGCCATCGCCGGTCATCGCCACGTCGTGCCCGTTCTCTCTGAGCGCCGAGAGGATGCTGACCTTGTGTCTGGGTTCCGCCCTGGCGAACACCTCCACGTCCTCGACGGTGTCGGTCTGTTCGTCTTCCGAGAGCGATGCGAACTCGTGCCCCGTCATCGCGCCGTCCGGGTCGAAACCGACCTGCTCGCCGATGGCGCTGGCAGTCGCGAGGTTGTCACCGGTCGCCATGATGACCCGGATGCCGGCCCGCCGACAGTCCGCCACGGCGTCGGCGACCTCGCCCCGCGGTGGGTCGATCATCCCCTGGAGGCCCAGGAACACTAGCCCGGACTCGATCTCGTCGTCCGGTGCATCGGTGTCTGCAACCGACTTGCGAGCGAACCCGAGCACGCGCAGCGCGTCGCCGGCGAACTGCTCCGTTTGCTCGAGGATGGCCGCCCGTCGCTCGTCGGTGAGCGGGACGACCTCACCGTCGTCCAGCAGGCGGTCACAGTGTTCGAGCACCTTCCCGGGGGCTCCTTTCATGTATGCAGTGGGCTCGTCCTCGTCGACGACGACTGTCATGCGCCGTCGTTCAGACGAGAAGGGAATCTCACGGAGGCGGTCGGCATCCGCGTCGACGCCGGCTCGTTTGGCCGCCTCGAAGACGGCGATCTCTGTTGGGTCGCCGTGGTAGTCTTCGTCGGCGTCGGCGGGGGCGGGTTCGGTGTTGTTGCACACGGCCCCACACCGGAGCACGGCTTCGAGCGCGCTTCCGGTGGCTTCCTCCTGGAAAGCGCGGCCACCGTCGGTCGCCGCCGTCTCGAAGACGGCGTCGTCAGCGTACGCTCGCGTGACGATCATCCGGTTCTCCGTGAGCGTGCCCGTCTTGTCGGTGAGGATCACGTCAACGGAGCCGAGACTCTCGACGACCGGCAACCGCCGAACCAGCGCGTTCTTGTCCAGCAGCGTCCGCGAGCCCAGCGCGAGCGTGAAGGTGACGACGGCCGGCAGTCCTTCGGGAACCGCTGCGACGGCCAGCGTCACCGCGACGAGCAGTACCGTGATCGGGTCCGTTCCAGTGAGGAGAAACTGGATGAGGGCGACGAGGCCGATGAGCGCGACGACGCCGACCCCGATCTGTTTGCCGAGGCGGTCGATCTCGCTCTGAAAGGTCGTCTCGGTTTCTTCGGTCTCGCCAAGTTGCGTCGCGATTTCGCCGACCTCCGTGTCCATTCCGGTCTCGATCACGACCGCCTGACCGCGACCGCGGACGGCCGTCGTGTTCATGAACACCATGTTCTCGCGCTCTGCGAGCGGCGTGTCCTCGGGAAGCACCTCGGGATCTTTGCCGACGGTGGCACTCTCGCCGGTCAGCGCCGACTCGTTGGTCTCCAGGCCGTTGGCCTCGACGACGCGGGCGTCGGCCGGAATCGCGTCGCCCTGTTCGACGACGATGCGGTCGCCAGGGACGACCTCGCGCGCGTCGACGATTCGCCGCTCTCCGTCTCGAATGACCGTCGCGTCTGGCGAGGCGAGTTCCCTGAGCGCTTCGATGGATCGCTGCGCCCGGTAATCCTGCACGAAGCCGAAGACGCCGTTCGCCAGGAGGATGAGCAGGATGAGTCCGGCGTCGACGTACTCGGGGTCCTGACCCGGCAGGAACCCGACCCCAACGGCCAGCAGTGCGGCGACGACGAGCAGGTAGACGAGCGCGTCCTGGAACTGCGAGACGAACACGGCGAGTGGCGAGACGGTCTCACCGGATTCGATCTCGTTCGGGCCGTACTCGTCGAGCCGTCGCCGGGCTTCTTCGCTCGATAATCCCGCGTCGTCAGTCTCTAACTCCGCCTGAATCTCGTCGACCGACTCAGTGTGCCACCCCATTAACGTTGCTAATCAGGTCCCGTCGCAATAATAATTGATACCGGCAACGGCCGGTCGACGGTTCGATCGGTGACCGGTTTCGAATCAAAACCCACACGCCATTCTCAGTTATGACTTGAAGATTTTTGGGCGTTCTGGGGACGGGAGGCAAGGAGCAAACTGCTTGAGTAGGGGACACGTATGTATACGCAAGAATGTCAGAGAGGCGATCGCGGCTGGAGTTGACGGGCATGAGCTGTGCCAACTGCGCGGGGTCGATCGAAGAGCGCGTCGGCGACCTCGCGGGCGTCTCGGAGGTCACCGCCAACTACGCCACTGACGAGGGGAGCGTGACGTACGATCCAGACGAGGTCTCGCTGGCCGACATCTTCGACGCCGTCGAGGACGCGGGCTACGGCGTCGTCCGCGAGACCGCGACGTTCGGCATCACGGACATGTCCTGTTCGAACTGCGCCGACAGCAGCGAAGAAGCGTTGCTGAACGTACCGGGCGTCGTCGACGCGACGGTGAACTTCGCGACCGACGAGGCCCGGGTCGAGTACAATCCGGCTGACGTCGACAGATCGGACCTCTACGACGCGGTCGAAGACGCCGGCTACTCACCAGTTCGAGCGGACGACGGTGACGGCGACGCGGACAGCGGGGGCGAGTCCGGTCAGTCGCGCCAGGACGTGGCCCGTAACGAAGAGATAACGCGCCAGAAGCGCCTGACGCTGTTCGGTGCGGCCCTTTCCCTGCCGCTGGTCGCGATGATGGCCGTCGAGTTGCTCTCTCCCGGGACCCTTCCCCACGCGATCGGCCCGATCCCGATGGGGTGGGTCGCCTTCCTGCTGGCGACGCCCGTCCAGGTCATTCTGGGGCGGGAGTTCTACGAGAACTCCTACAAATCGCTGGTCAAGAACGGACGCGCCAACATGGACGTCCTCATCGCGATGGGGTCCTCGACGGCGTACCTCTACAGCGTGGCAGCACTCCTGGGCCTCATCGCCACCGAGGGACTGTACTTCGACTCGGCGGCGCTCATCCTCACGTTCATCACGCTGGGGAACTACCTCGAAGCCCGCTCGAAGGGCCAGGCCGGCGAGGCCATCCGGGAACTGCTGGCCATGCAGGCCGAGACGGCCACCGTCATCGAGGACGGGAAAGAGCGCGAGATACCCGTCGAAGAGGTCGACGTCGGCGACCGCATGAAGGTCCGGCCGGGCGAGAAGATCCCGACGGACGGCGTAGTCGTCGACGGCGAGAGTTCCGTCGACGAGTCGATGGTCACCGGGGAGTCCGTCCCCGTGGACAAGGGCGAGGGCGACGAGGTGGTCGGCTCGACCGTCAACCAGAACGGCGTGCTCACCGTCGAGGCGACGAAAGTCGGATCCGAAACCGCGATCCAGCAGATCGTCTCGATGGTCAAGGACGCCCAGAGCCGCCAGCCGGACATCCAGAACGTCGCCGACCGTATCAGCGCGTACTTCGTCCCCGCAGTCATTGCCAACGCCCTGTTCTGGGGCGTGGTCTGGTACCTGTTCCCCGAAGCGCTCGCCGGACTCGTCGGCGCGCTGCCGCTCTGGGGCCTGGTCGTCGGCGGGCCCGCCGCTGCCGGGGGTGCCGTCTCGGCGTTCGAGTTCGCGGTCATCGTCTTCGCGAGCGCAGTGCTGATCGCCTGTCCCTGCGCGCTGGGACTTGCGACCCCCGCCGCGACGATGGTCGGGACCTCCATCGGCGCGCAGAACGGCGTCCTGTTCAAGGGCGGTGATATCCTGGAGCGAGTTCGTGACGTCGAGACAGTGGTCTTCGACAAGACGGGGACGCTCACTGAAGGCGAGATGCAGTTGACCGACGTGGTGGTCGTGGACGGCGCGGCGACCGACGGCGGTAAGCGCCCTGACGGCGGCGTGCTGGCGGCCGAACTCGACGAGGAGTTCGTCCTCGAAGCCGCCGCGAGCGCCGAGCGCGGGAGCGAACACCCGCTCGCCGAAGCCATCGTCGACGGCGCACGCGAGCGCGGACTCGACCCCGAATCCCCCGACGACTTCGAGAACGTCCCCGGGCACGGGGTCCGCGCGACGACGAGCCACGGCGAAGTCCTGGTCGGGAACCGAAAACTGCTGGACGACAACGGCATCGACCCTGCCCCAGCCGCGGACGCGATGAAGCGCCTGGAGTCCGAGGGGAAGACCGCGATGCTCGTTGCCGTCGACGGTCGACTGGTCGGCGTCGTCGCCGACGCGGACACCGTCAAGGAGTCGGCGAAGGCGGCAGTCAGCGCGCTGCACGACCGCGGGCTGACCGTCCACATGATCACGGGCGACAACGAGCGGACGGCCGAGGCAGTGGCCGAGCAGGTCGGCATTCCTCCGGAACACGTCAGCGCCGAGGTGCTGCCCGAGGACAAGGCCGACGCCATCGACGAGATCCAGGCGGACGGAGAACGGGCGATGATGGTCGGCGACGGCGTCAACGACGCGCCTGCGCTGGCGGCTGCGTTCGTCGGCTGTGCCATCGGGAGCGGCACTGACGTGGCGATCGAAGCGGCCGACGTGACCCTGATGCGCTCGGACCCGCAGGACGTGCTGAAAGCGATCCGCATCTCCGACGGCACGCTGACGAAGATCAAGCAGAACCTGTTCTGGGCGCTTGGGTACAACACCGCGATGATTCCGCTGGCGTCGCTGGGCCTGCTCCAGCCCGTGTTAGCTGCCGGCGCGATGGCGTTTTCCAGCGTCTCGGTGCTGGCGAACAGCCTGGCGTTCCGGCGGTACACGCCGGACGAGGATTACAGTCTGTTGTGGCGGTAATCCGAGGAGGCGTGTCCTCGGCTGACTCGGCAGACGGCGGTACACGCCGGACGAGGACTACGAACTGCTGAGCGGCCTGCGCCTAGTACCGCTCGACGAGGGCTTCGTCGGGGCCGCTCACGCGGACGGGCACTTCCTGCCGGGCGAAACGCACCGCCTCGTCGAGCTTCTCCTCCGTCTGGGCGTAGATGGTGAACAGCACGCTGGATTCGTCGACTGCATCGCCGACGCGGACGGCGAGCGTGAGGCCGGCGCCTTTGTCCTTCGGCGCGCCCGCGCGGCGAGCGGTCTCGTTCACCAGCCGGTTGTTGGCGTTACTGACCAGTCCGCTACGCTGGGCTTCGATCGTCGCCGTGTACTCACCGATCGGAAGGTCGTCTTTCGTCACGTCCGGATCGCCGTTCTGTGCCGCGATGATCTCGCGGAACGACTCGAGGGCGCGTCCGTCTTCGAGAATCTCCGCGGCCGTGTCGTCGACGTCACAGGCCGACAGGAGCATGTCGGCTAAGTTGATGCTCTTCAGTCTGAGGTCCTGCGGGCCGTTGCCTTGCAGGACGTCAAGCACGTCGCGGGCTTCGAGTCCGCAGCCGATGCCCCTGCCGATGGGCTGGCTGCCCCGCGTGATGGCACAGTCGACGGTCATGTCCAGCGCCGATCCGACGCGGTCGAAGTCCTCGGCCATCTCGCGGGCGGCGTCGAGGCTGTGAACCTTCGCGCCCTCGCCGTAGGGGATGTCGATGACCACGCGAGAGGAGCCGGCGCTCTTTTTCTTCGAGAGGACCGACGCGATCATCTGTCCTGGTGGGTCGAGCGAGAGCGGCGTCTCGACGCGGATGATCTTGTCGTCGACCGGTGAGAGGTTGACCCCACCGCCCCACACCATACAGCCGTTCGTCTCCGCGATGACGTCTCTGATCTCGTCGATGTCCAGCTCGACGTCACAGAACACTTCCATCGTGTCCGCGGTCCCGGCGGCGGAGGTGACCGCGCGCGAGGAGGTTTTGGGAATCGTCACGCCCGCCGCGGCGGCGATGGGGACGACGATCGGGGTCACGCGATTGCCGGCGACGCCGCCGATCGAGTGCTTGTCGGCGACGAGGCCGCTGTCCCAGGTCATCGTCTCACCGGCAGCGACCATGCTCTCGGTGAGGTGGACGATCTCCGCCCGGGAGAGACCGTTCGTGTAGATGCTCGTCACGAACGCGCTCAGTTCAGCGTCGGTGAGTCGGTCCCACTTGATGTCGGTCACGATGGCGTCGAGTTCGTCGGCTTCGAGTTCGATGTCGTCGAGTTTCTTCCGGATGGACGAGGCCGACGTCGGGTTCGGTGCGATCGTGACGGTCACCTCCCCGTCGATGTGCCCGAGCGGCCGCGTCACCGCGAGTTCGCCCACGTCGACGAGTTCGTCCGTGAGTTCGACGATACCAACGACTGTGCTGCCGTCGTGCTGTATTTCGACGCGATCGAGCGGATGGACGCCTAACTCGGCGGCGTCCGCGGTATTCAGTATCACCGTCGGGGCGCGAGTCCCGATGTCGATCGGCGTCGCGTAGAGGTCCATGTCTCAGGCTGATGGCGAGTCCCCATAAGCATCGGGAGGTGGCGTCGACCTCGTCAACCGCCAGCACCGACTAGCGCTGCTGGATTCGTGGCGGTTCGGTCATATGTCTCGGTCGTCGGATCTGTCTGCCCGGAGGTCCTCTTCGAGGAGTTCACCGCGCGTGTGCCACGTGCGGGGCCGACAGCACAGGTAGAGTGACAGTCCGTAGGTGAGGACGACGATCACCGTGACGACGACGCCCGAGAAGGCGCCGACGGACGCACTCGCGGGCCAGGGTTGATCGGCGAAGGCCGTTACTCGAAGCACCCACGCAGCGTCGAGAACCGTGAACAGCGGGAAGTAGACGCGTCGCAGGCGATGGGCGATCGCCTCTTCGGCCGAGATCTTCAGCTTCGGGTGTTGGTAATCCCGGGCCAGTTCTTTCCGCCAGCTCACGTCGGTCAGTTCGACGTCCGGATCGAGTCCCGGTGCCCAGACGTTCTGCTGGAGGTGTCGGACCCGCGAACGCCAGACGTCGTAGGCCCTGTAGCGACGGGCTTCGATGAACAGGAACATCGTAATCGCCGCCTGGCCGACGAGGATGATGTAATGGGGGTTCGCCTCGCTGGAGAACGCCCAGGTGAGGATCGCGGCCATCAGGAGGACCGCCCAGTTCGTGGTCTTGTCCAGGCGTTCGCGCCAGAGCTTCATCCGGTGGAGTTCGCCACGGTAGAGGTGCGCGAACGCGGAGCTCGGGCCCATGTCAACGTCGAGCAGTCCCTCGCCGATTCGGGAATCAGGACCCTCCGTCTCCGGGCGATCAGCCGACTCGGTCGACGCGCCGTCCGCGTCGTTCACGTCATCTCCCGAGGGCATCTGTTGCTTAGCCCCTGGCTATGGTACATAATAAGCGTTCGACGTTCGGTCCCAGTCCGCTCACGGTCGGGACCGTACTCAGTCATCGGTATCTTGGGGTAATCAGCCACAGCTGATAACAGTTGTGTATGAGGAAAGCAATATTGCGCGGGCGAAACGGAAGAACCGATCAGTGGGACAGGTGAGGATGTGACGTCGTCGTGGCGTTAGTCGCCCGTGAGTGCGTCCTGGCTGGCAGCACAGTTGTTCGGACCCAGTTCGAGCTCGAAGGCTTCTTCGTCGGACGCCTCCTGCTTCCCGAGGTTCGTCGCGATGATGGCCTCGTAGTTAGCCGGGCGCGGGGGCATGTCCGCGAGGACGATGTCGACGAACTCGTCTTCGTCGACCGTGAGTGCGTCCATCTCGTCGACGAGCTGGCCGATCGGGGCCGTGTACGTGCCGTCTGCAGCCGGCTCTGCGGCGTCGCTGAAGTGAGCACCGCCGATGAGCACGTCGTCGTCCAGCGTCAGGACCTTCTCCTGGAGCGATTCGTAGAGCTGGCGGGCTGCGTCGGGGGCGCCTTCGTCGCCCTCTTCGAGGTCCGGACGAGCGACGCTCTCGGTGAACAGGCCGTCGCCAGTGGTGAGAATGCTGTCGCCGATGAGGTAGGAGGTCATCCCACTGGTGTGGCCGGGCGTGTAGACCGTCTCGATATCGATGTCACCGACCTCGAACACGTCGCCATCCGCGGCGTTCTCCAGGTCGTCGATGTACGTGACGCCGCGCTGTTCGGACGCAGCGGGGATGACGCCGGTCACGCCCTCGTCATCGAGCGCGCGCACGCCGCTGATGTGGTCTGCGTGGATGTGGGTGTCGATGGCGTAGACGAGATCAGCGCCGAGTTCCTCGGCGTCTTCCAGATACCGGTCCGTGAACTCGCGGAGCGGGTCGACGATCGCAGCCTCGTCGCCGTCAACAGCGAGGTAGGCCAGACAGCCGCTGGACGGGCGCTGGTACTGGTAGACTGTCCCGGGACCGTCGTACTCGGATACCTCGACGCGCTCGTAGATGCGAGCCCACTCGTTCATGCCGCCGTGGAGGTGGACGACGTCGCGGCCGGCTGCCTTCAGGGAGCCAGCGACGAACTCACTGGCACCACCCTTCGCACAGAGCACGACGAGTGGGTCGCCCTCGGGCACCTGCTCCAACAACTCGTCGTCGACCTCGTCCTCGAGGAAGTGGAAGTACGGCACGTTCGCGATCTCGACGTTGTCACCCTCGATGTGCCACTCGTCGAAATCACCCTGCATCCGGGCGTCGAGAACGGTCACGTCCTCGCCGTCGTCGATACGGCGCTTGAGTTCGCGAGGTTCCATCTCGTCAACTTCAGCATCAGGCGTGGGGAGATCGTCTGGATCCATGTTACACTCCTTCTTTGGAATCGGGACACCTTATATCTTGTGTGTCCTGTGCAATACTCTAAACCCAATTGGGCTCGGACACGAGAGACTTCTGGGAGAAGTAGTCGAAAGCGGTCGAAACGGGTGTTAGAGTTCTGGGGCAACGGTACCGCGCGGATCGTCTTTGCGCAATTCTCGCACTGCACTGTAGGAGACGGCACCGCTGACCAGCAGCGCGGCACCGAGGATGATGGCCAGGCTCACGCTGTCGAGCACTGGCATCTCCAGGACGCCGCCGATCTGTCGCACGGCGACCGCGATCGCCCCGAGCAACAGCATGACGCCGAAGTACACCTTGATGTCCTCCTCGTCGACGAGACTGGTAGCCGCTGCACCGAGCCGTGCGCCGAGCGCGCTCCCCGCCAACAGCGGAACGACGATGCTCAGGTCGACGGCTCCCGATTGGGCGTAGAGGAAGCTCCCGATCCCGCCCGAGAAGACGATCTCGAAGAGGTCGGTTCCCACCGCGACCGGCACCGGCACGCCGATCAGGTAGAACAGCGCGGGCATGCGGATGAACCCGCCGCCGACGCCGAGGAACCCGGACAGCAGACCGGTCGCGAACGCGACGGCCAACACCATCCACAGCGAGACGGTGAAACCGCCCCGGATGGAAATCATGGGCGGGACGCGGTAGGACTGTATCTTCTGGGCGATGTCGGGAATGTCGGCGTCTTCGAGGTCGGCGTCCTCGTCGACGTCGTGTTCGAGCCCGCCACCGCTGCTAGATTTCAGTGCTTCGCGCGTGACGAACACGCCGATGCCACCGAGCAACAGTACGTACGCGACGCTGACGACCGAATCAGCTAATCCGATGTGCTGGAGGTACTCCAGACCGAGTTTCCCGACTTCGATCCCCGCAGTCGTCCCGGCGATCATCAGGACACCCAGCTTGTAGTCGACCTGCCCGAGGTCGCGGTGCTTGAGCGTCGCGATAACTGAGGTCCCGAACACGAAGGCGAGCCCGGACCCGACCGCGACGTTCGCTTCGTACCCCATGACGAGTAGCGCCGGGGTCACGAGGAACGACCCGCCCATCCCGAAGAAGCCGAACAGGATGCCGATGAGGAGGCCGAATCCGGCGAAGGTTCCGAGCAGCACGACGCTCACCCCGAGGATTTCCATCATCTGTCAGCACCCCCGTTCTCCGAGACGGAACACCGCCTGAGCAGCACGTCCACGAACGCACAGTGCCCCTCCAGAACTCGCTTGAACGACGGGCCGAGTATCTTTTCGAGACCGCCGTAGCCGAGATACAGCACGATCGCCTCGAAGAGGACGATACCGACGAGGACGGCCGCTTGCGTGTTGCCACCGAGCGTTTCAATTCCGAACATGCGTACTCACCTGCGTCACCAGTCTTGTGTGGATTTGGATGTTCTGCACACGTATGACTAATCGAAGTAGGTAGATAACGGTTTTGGGCTGAGGGTACAATACTATATCCCAGTAACGAACCCATACCGATGTGTAAGTTACGGGTGGCTACGGGCGGGGAGAGTAGGACGAAGAACGGCGCGTGCGCTCGTCACGCGCGGTACTGACCCGGAGAAATCGATCAGTAGAAACGCGATTAGTCGGCTGCGGTCGGGTTGGAACTCGTCTCGGCCATGCGAGCGCGCACGCGTCCCTGGACGTACGCGCCGAGGAACATCCCGCCGATGGCCCAGAGGATCGGGAAGTTACCGATGCCGACACTGGCGTACGCTGCGCCGGGACAGATGCCAGAGATCCCCCAGCCGGCACCGAAGATGACGCCGCCTGCGACGACGTTCCGATCGAACGACTTCAGACGGCGGACGTACTCGTCACCGGTCAGCGGTGCGCGACCGTGCAGTCGCGAGGCAGTCATGATGGCCAGTCCGGAGACGACTGACGCACCGCCCATCACGAACAGCAGTCCGAGATCCTCGAACTGGAGGAAGTTCAGCACGACCTCCGGGCGCGCCATGTGGCTGTATGCGAGGCCGAATCCGAAGATCAGGCCGCCAACGAGGATCGTCAGGTAGAAACTAGGTTTGTGTCGCGTCATGGCGACACCCCCAGTGCCTGGATGAGTTGGGCGGTGCCGATGGCGACGGCCATGAACGTCGCGACGTTCACGAGCGAGGTCGAGGACATCGAGCCGACGCCACAGACGCCGTGTCCGGAGGTACATCCCTTCCCCAGGCGCGTCCCGACGCCGACGAGGAAGCCGCCACCGAGAAGTCGCCACCACTGCACGTCGGTCGTCCACGGCTCACCTTGCCAGAAGACGGCGTACACTGCCGCACCGAGCGCGATACTGACCGTGAACAGAACGCGCCAGTCCCGGGACAGCAGGTACGGCCCGCGGTTGAATCGCGGGACGTCCGAAACGTACGAGAGGGTAGACTCCAGGAACGTACTGGCGCCGGCGATAATGCCCGTCGCGAGATAGATGAACGCCACGCCACCGCCGATCAATGCACCGCCAATCGCATACCGTGCGATACCGTGCGGGAACAGTTCCGCACCGATCATCGGGGATCTACCCCTCCCGGCCGGACTGCCACTGCAGTTCGATGTCCATTCATGCGTCACCAGTCTGTACTGGCTGCGTATGCAAAAGGATTTGCATAGAAGTTCGCCATTCATACAATACCAAATCCCAGTAATGCGGCCCTGAGGGAGCTGAATTTCACCATTCTGATCTCGCCCGGTCGCAGTAGTGCCCACAACCGACACAATTATCAATACCCACTATAGTATTGTACGATGCAGACAAACAATGAGTCTCGAAACAGATGTCACCGAAACGCTCGACGTGAAGGGAGCTTCCTGTCCGATGCCGGTCGTCAAAACCAAGCAAGCAGTGGACGATCTATCCGCAGGCGACGTACTGGAGGTGGTCGCTACTGACTCCGGGAGCATGAGCGACCTCGACGGCTGGGCGTCCGGGACGGACGGCGTGTCGCTGATCGAACAGGAGGAACGTTCCGAGGGCGGTGAGGGCCTTTACGTTCACTACGTCCAGGTGGAAGAATGAGCACTGACGCGGACGAGTCACAGGGGAGCGACGGGCCCGATCCCGGCGACGGCGTCGCGGACGTCGAGGAACTCCAGGCTCGCATCGAAGAGCTGGAGGACAAACTGGCGGCCGTCGAAGCCGACACCGACGACGACCAGAAGTCGATGGTCATCATTGCCACGAAGGGGACCCTCGACATGGCGTATCCGCCGTTGATCCTCGCGTCGACGGCAGCTGCATTCGGCTGGGACGTTACCGTCTTCCACACGTTCTGGGGCCTGGACATCCTCCACGAGGAGCGCTCGAAAGATCTCCAACTCAGCGCCGTCGGAAACCCCAACATGCCGGTTCCGAACGCGGTCGCCTCGCTGCCCGGGATGGACCGCGTGACGACGAAGATGATGCGCAAGAAGATCAGCGACAACGAGACGGCGAGCATCGAGGAGTTGCTGGACACCTGTTTCGCCATGGACGTCGAGATGCAGGCCTGCCAGATGACCATCGAACTGATGGACTACGACGAAGACGACTTCTACGACGGCGTCACGACGGGCGTCGGTGCCGCCTCGGCACTCGAAGAGATGGCCGACGCCGACATCCAGCTTCTCGTCTGAGCCTTTCCGCGACACCCCACGCCCCAGTTTCGCGATAGTGTTGCACGGTTTTTACATAACCCTTTTAGTGACACGCTGATTATATGCAAGTATGCCAGACTCGATGGCCGAGATGCTGAGACAGGACATGCAGTGTGAAGGCCTCTTAGAGTGTCTTCACGGCCTGAAGGACCTCGACAGAGAATGCTTCGAGACGGTCGCTAACAGCGACGAGGCGCTGACTGTCGACGAGATCGCCGACCGCGTCGAGCGCGAGCGATCCACGGCGTATCGGTCGATCCAGCGACTCCTCCAGACGGGCCTCATCGGAAAAGAGCAGATCAACTACGATCAGGGCGGGTACTACCACGTGTACTATCCGACGGACCCGGACGAAGTCGCCGACGACATGCAGAGGCTCCTCAACGACTGGTACGCCCAGATCGGGACGCTGATCCAGGAGTTCCGGAGCAAGTACGCCGACGAGGTCGAACCCCCATCGGCCGTCGAGAACTAGAGCCGGCCCGACTCGGCCCGATTCCGAATTCCGGCTGCCCGCTCACTGATCGCCGTTCGCTCGCCCTCGTCCTTGTTGTCGAGTTGATGGTACATCAGTCCCATCCGGTGGTTCGCTCGGAGCTGGGCCTCGTTACGGTCGAGGAAGTCCCAGTACAGCGCGTTGAACGGACACGCGTTCTCGCCCGTTGTTTTCGTCTTCGCGTACGGACATCCCGAACAGTAGTCGCTCATCTTGTCGACGTAGTTCGCAGAGGACGCGTAGGGTTTCGTCGCGAACGCGCCAGCGCCGAACAGTCCCATCTCGACGACGTTTGGCGTGGTCACCCAGTGGTAGGCGTCGACGTACGCCGCGTGGAACCAGCGGTTGAGCTGTGCGGGTTCCACCCCATAGATGAGCGCGAAGTTCGCGAGTATCATCAGGCGCTCGATGTGATGGGAGTACCCCCGGGCACGGACGCCGTCGATCACGTCCGAGAGGCACGCCATATCGGTTTCGCCGGTCCAGTAGAACGTAGGCAGCGGTTCGGACTCGTCGAGTTGGTTGGCCCGTGCCAACTCGGGCATCGTTCGGCGATAGACGTGACGCACGAACTCGCGCCAGCCGATGACTTGCCTGACGAACCCCTCGACGCTGTTGAGCGGAACCGATCGGTCGTGATACGCCGCGAGCACGCGCTCGACGACCTCGGCCGGCGTGAGGAGGCCGAGGTTGAGCGCCGCGGACAGGAGGCTGTGGTTCATCGCCCACTCGTCTTCGACCATCGCGTCCTGATAGGGGCCGAACGTTGGGAGGCGCGTGGCGACGAACGCATCGAGCGCTTCGAGCGCCTGGTCGCGAGTCACCGGCCACCTGAACGGCTCGGGGTCCGCCCAGTCACCGCCGTACGGCTGCTCGTCGTAGCCGCCCGCGAACTCGTCGGCGACCCACTCGCCGACGGCTCTGGTCGTCTCGTCGGGTTCGAAAGTCGGTGGCGCGGGCGGTTCGTAGTCCGCAGACGGCGTCTCTCGGTTCTGCTCGTCGCAGTTCCACTCGCCACCGACGGGTTCACCGTCGTCCACGAGATAGTCTGTCTCCCGACGCATGAACCGATAGAACGACTCGTGTCGGAGCCGCTCCGCGTCGCCCGCCCACTCGTCGAAGGTCGCCGGCGAGCAGAGGAACGTCTCGTTCTCCACGACCCGGAGTGAGCCACCGGCCTCGGTCGCGAGCGTACGCAGCCGATCGCCACCGCCGTGACTCGCCGGTCGCATCACGACCAGTTCGTCGTCCGGGCGGTCGTCGAAGTGGCTCTCGAAGGCGTCTCCGAAGGTCTCCGCCTGACGATAGGAGACCTCGTAGCCGTCGGCTACGAGCGCGTCGCGGAAGTGCCGCATCGCGCTGAACACGAGCGTGAGTTTGTGGGGATGGTACGGGTGCCGGCGCGCGAACTCCCGCGCTTCGATCATGAGCACGCGCCCGTCGTGGTTGGCCAGCGGGCCGACCTGGCGCGTGAGTTGAGTGCCCAATGCGAGGACAGTCACGACGCCATCACCGAGGGATCATGTGAAACCTGCATGGATCGACCTACGCACGGAACCACCAAATACGCTGGTCGAACGAGAGTCAGGTATTTTATATTTGTATATTATTAATCAGATCATGACGTGGCAACCTCTGCGGCGACAGGTTCTCCAGGGGATGGTCGTCGCGGCGACGGGTGGACTCGCTGGGTGCTCCAACGACAGCACGAACGACGACAGAAAGGCGTCCAACGCGACGAGTGTCGACGGGAAGACTCAGACGACGGCGGAGCCGCAACCCCAGACTGCGACAGCGACGGCCACGCGAACACCGGTCGCAAATCCCGAGGAGAAAGTCGACAACTGGCTCAAGCACGCACAAATTTACGACGGGACGATCCTCGACGAGCGTGACCAGCCCCGGGTGACGGTGAGCGTCGGTGCTGACGCCAAAGACGGGTTCGACGGGTTCTCGTTCGATCCACCTGCCATCCGCATCACGACAGGGACGGAAGTGACGTGGCTCTGGACGGGCGACGGTGGGAAACACAACGTCACGGAGATTGACGGGGGGTTCACCAGCGGAGAACCGGAATCAGGCGGCGGCACGATGTTCGTGCACACGTTCGACCAGGCGGGGCTCTATCGGTACAAATGTACCAGCCACGGGAACGAACTGAACATGCGCGGCGCCGTCATCGTCGAGTACTGAGCGTTACGTTCGCTCGACGAACTTCACGATCGCCTCTGCCACTTGCGTTCCCTCGTCCTCTTGCAGGAAGTGAGCGCCGCCTTCGATCCAGGTGTCCGGCTGCTCGGTCGCTGTGGGGAACAGGTCGCGCAGATCGTCTCGTGACCCCCGCGTGATCGGATCAGAGTCGGAAAACAGGACGAACACCGGTTCGTCCCACTCGGCGAAGGTCTCGCGTGCGTCGGCGATGACTGCAGCTCCCGCCATGTCCGGCTCTATCGGTACCCGGTTCGGGAGAATCCGCGCCCCTGCCATGTGCGTCTCGTCCGGGAACGGAGCCGCATAGGCCGCCTTCACTCCGTCGTCGAGGTCGTTCAGACATCCGGCATCGATCAGTTGTCCGACGTCCAGCTCCGGTGCGTTCTTGGTCATGTCCTTGAACTGGTGCCACACGTCGGGCATCGTCTGGGTCCCGTCAGGGAGGCCAGTGTTCATCGGCACCAGCCGAGCGAATCGCTCGGGATTGTTCGCTGCCACGGGCAACCCGAGCAAGCCGCCCCAGTCCTGACAGACCAGGGTGACGTCCTGCAGATCGAGTTCCGTGACGAACCGCTCCACCGTCTCGTACATGGCATCGTACGTGTACTCGGACTGATCGTCCCACTTGTCCGACCGTCCGAAGCCGATCAGGTCGGGCGCGATCACCCGTCCGACTTCGGACAGCGTCGGGATCATCTTCCGGTAGAGGTACGACCACGTCGGCTCCCCGTGGAGACAGAGGAACGTCTCGTCGCCGTCGCCTGGCTCGTCGACGTACGCCATCTCCGGCCCGCCGACGTCCACGTAGTTCGCGTCGTACTGATACCCCGGTAGGTCCTCGAACTGTTCGTCAGGTGTGCGAACAAGGCCCATAGGACTTACCAGAGAGTGACCCAAGATAGTCCTTCGGTTACCAACAATAACACAGCTCCACTTGTCGCTAACGAGCGTTTATTCGCGGCGATGGGCTTAAGCGTCAGCCGGCCGAGGGGATAGGCATGCAAATCACGTTTGCCTGTTACGCGACGATCCGGGACGCTATCGGGCAAAAGTCGCTCCATCGAGAGGTGACGAAGGGGACGACCGTCGGTGACGCGCTCACTACTCTCGCCGACGAGTTCGACGACCTCGGGCCACTCCTGTTCGATAGCTCAGGCGAGTTACGCGCCAACGTGAACGTCCTCGTCAACGACGAGAACGTCCGGACCCTCGACGGTCCGGCAACGGTGCTCTCGGACGGTGATACGGTCGGGATAGCGCCGGGCGTCGCCGGTGGCAGTGCGAGCAACGTGCATGGCAAAGCCAGAGGTGCGTGGGCGTGAAACGGATTCAACTCGACAACACGTTCTTCGAGGGCCAGAACAACGCCTATCTGTTCGACGGCGATGGACCGACGACGCTCGTCGACACTGGCGTTGCGGTGCCAGCGACCCGCACGCAACTCGAAGGAGCACTCGACGACGAAGGCCTCTCCGTTCGAGACCTCGACCAGGTACTGCTCACGCACTGGCACGCCGATCACGCGGGGCTGGCTGGCGACCTCCAGGCCGAGTGCGGTGCGACGGTCCTGGCGCATCCCGCCGACGCGCCGCTGATCGAGCAAGACGAAGAGGCGCTGGCGGCCATGCGAGACCAGCGTGACCGCCTGTTCGAGGAGTGGGGCATTCCCGACGGCCCCCGTGACGAACTCCTAACCTTCCTCGACGGCGATGAGACGATCAGTGGCAATCCCCCTGCGGTCACGCCGCTCGAGCCGGGCGAGACGATTGCGGCCGGTTCGGAGACGCTGGAACCGATGCACCTCCCGGGTCACAGCAGCGGTCTCACTGGGTTCGTCCGTGAGACTGCGGACTCCCGTGATCTCCTGAGCGGTGACGCCCTCCTTCCCGAATACACGCCCAACGTTGGCGGGGCGGACATCCGCGTCGAGCGTGCGCTGGAAAAGTACCTCGGGACGCTCGATCGCATCGCGACTGGCGCGTTCGACCGTGCCTGGCCAGGTCACCGTCACCAGATACAGGACCCCACGAGTCGAGCACGTGCGATCATCGCTCATCACCGCGAGCGAACCGAACGAGTGCTGGCCGCTCTCGACGCGATCGGTCCGGCCGACCCCTGGGCAGTGAGTGCCGAACTGTTCGGCGATCTCTCGACCATCCACATCCTCCACGGACCGGGAGAAGCACACGCCCATCTCGAGCACCTCCTCGCTCACGACGTCGTCGAACGGTCCACGGACGGCTACGTTCGCACTGAACCTGCCCCTGCAATCGAGACGCTGTTTCCGGAACCCGGCGAGAACGAGTACTGAACCGGCCCTCAGTTCGGGGCGTCGGTCGGGTGTTCCATGTCCGCGATGAACGCGTCCAGGGCGTCGTCGTCCGCGTTGTCCTGCGGCTGAACACTGATCAGAACGACCACGTCCCCTTCGTGAGCGGTCTTGACGACGGAGATTCGGGACGCCATCTGTCCGTTCTCACTTTGCGTCGTCCCGTTGAAGACAGTCAGCGTCGGCTCGGACCCGAGCATCTGGACGGAGCGCTCGCTCTCTTGCTCGAGGTTCGAGACGCTTCCGTCGGACCCGCCGCCGAACCGCTCGACGAGTTCGTCGTTCGGAAGCTGAACGAGCGGATTGACCGACTGGCCGAAAACCTGTGCGTCCGGAACCGAGACGACGGTCACGACAGTCGGTTGGAGGCTCTGGTTGGGCTGGGGTTCCTTCGAGAGCGTCGACCGGTCGACGTCTTCTCGCGTCAGATTGCCCGGGAGCCGTTTGGCGTAGATCGCCTGGTGGAACGACAGACTGATCTCGCGCTCCACCCCGAACACAGCCACCGTCTGATTGAGGTTCGTCTCGTTGTACTGCTGGAGAGTGAACCCGGACTCCGCTGCAGAACTGTTCGAAACGGCTGCCGGCGACGCCTCGAACACGAGCGACTCGCCTGTTATGAATCCGACACAACCACTCAACGCGAGGAGCGTAATCAGCCCACCGAGAGCCAGTATCCGCTTATCCATACGGAGACACAGGGCACATCCCGTACTAAAAACCTTGATATTCTTTCGGGGACGTGACTTGTCGTCGATAGCAATGGTTCGTCCCGAGCTGGGTGAGTCGACGCTCGAACGGAGACCGTCACACCATCCCGCGAAGTCCACCCGGCGTCGGACGGTCCGACTCCCGCTCGTCCTCGGTAGATGACTGCTCCGTCTCGGGTTCTGATCGGTCCCTTTCAGACATAGTACACTAATATCCCAGATGGTCTGCCTTAACATTTATTCCGCGTGTACAGACACTAAATTATCTGCGAGTGATCCGAAGATCCGGAGAGTCAGGCTTCGCTGCCGCTGGGTTTGGCCAAGCCAATGCGGTCCACGAGGAGGCCGGCGACGAGCGCACCGACGAGCACGTCCAGCACCACGAAGAGGACGATGCCGAAGAACGCGACGAAGGCCGTCAGGTCGTACAGCCAGTACAGTTCGGTCACCGTCGTAATCGACAGCATCGGCGTCACGCGGTAGCCGAACGCGCCGTACTGCCCCGCAAAGATGAGGGAGATGACGTAGCCGCCGACGGTCCCGGCGACTGTCCCGTGCCAGAGCGCCGAGCGCGGCCCACCACGGGCGAGGACGCCGGTGATGAACCCCGCTCCGATCAACAGAAAGTTCGCGACGGCGTAACTCGTCAGGAACATCGACACCAGTTCCGCGTTCATGACCAGCAGCGAGCCGTGTTTCAACGCCGCCGAACTGCTCTTCTCGACCCCGAAAACGTTCTCTTTGACGTACTCTATCGAACCCATCTCCCTGCCCCTGTTATATATCAGTCTGTTCCCACATATTATTAAAATACTCCCTCAAAAAAGAGGTCGTTTTTGCGATCGCCGGGGATGCGGCGTCGAGGCGTCTCCTTCATCACTGCCGCTTCAGTCCCGGTCAGAATAGCTCCGCAATTCGGCGCGAATCGCGTCACGTTTCACCAGCAGGAAGCCGGCGACGATGATCGCGAAACCCACCGCGACGGAAGGGGTGAGCGACTCGTCGAGAGCGGCCCAGCCGACCAGCGCTGCGAACACCGGCGCGACGTAGCCCACGAGGTTGATCTCGATCGGACCCAGCCGGTCGAGCAAATCGAAGTACAGCAGGTAGCCGAGTGCGCCCGCGAAAGGGACGAGGTAAACGAACGCAACGACGACCGAGAGGCTCACGTCAACCTGCTGTTGTTCGCCACGAGCGAGACTCATGACGTGGAGCATTCCGCCGCCGAGAAGCATCAGCCAGCCCTGGTACGCCGCCACCGGAAGCGTCGTCCGCAGCGACCGGGTGACGACGCCACCGAGCGCGAACGCCGAGGCTGAGAGCAACAGAATCCCCACACCGAACGGGTCCGGGGAACTCACTGCGGTCGGGTCGGGATTGGCGACGACGACGACGCCAACCAACCCGAGCAGTACGCCCACGAGACCGACGGGTCGAAGTCGTTCGCTCGGGAGGACCGGCCGAGCGAAGCCGGCCGAGAGTACCGGAATCGAGCTGAGCACCACGGCGCTGACTGCAGAGGTGACGTAGCCTTGCCCGATGAACAGGAGCCCGTTGTGAACGGCGATAAAGAGCGTCCCTCCGGCGACGACGCTCGACAGGTCGGCACGGCTCGGTCGCCACCGCTGGTTTCGAGCGACGGCGTAGCCGAGAACGAGCACGCCGACGAGGTCGAAACGGAGTGCGGCGAACAGGAGCGGCGGAAACCCGTCGAGCCCAGCTTTGACCGCCGGATACGACGCGCCCCAGAGGACGGCGAGGAGGAGAAATGCCGCAGCGTTTCTGTACCGAGTCACAGTTGAGGTCAGGTGTCTGTGTTGGAGGGCGTATCGATTTTGTCTGTAAAAGCTGCACTGAATCCCTCAGTGTCTCGTTTCCCTGAACGGTACTCAACCGCGGTCCAGCATATCGCGGATTAGTGTCTTTGTCGAGGTCCCGCGAGTGTACGAAGTGAACGACCGTGCTGGAGTTTGGACCACTAGCATACGGTGAGCGTAGCGAACCGTTTCACCGGTCACGAACGCAGTGAGTGGCCGGGTCTTTTTCACTCATGTTTTTCAAGGAGTGGTGCCGCAGGCCGTAGGTCGAGGACACCCGACGCAGAAAAAGATGGACGGGCGTGCCGGCGAACCAGAGCCAGACGGTCGGCCTCGCTTCGCTCGGCCGCTGCGACTGGCAGGGTTGCGAATCCCGGTTCCGGTTCGCTCCTCACTTGTTTCGCTCGTTCGTCGCTGCACGGGCGTGCCGGGATTCGAACCCGGGATCGAGAGGTTAGGAACCTCTCGCCCTGTCCACTAGGCCACACGCCCTATCGATTGTACGACAGGGCCAGGAAAAGGAGTTTCCTTTCCGAGAACATCTAAATCCCTCTGTCCACATACACGTGATATGGAGAAAGTCTCCCTGGACGACGTGAAAATCGAGAACAACCCGCTCAAAGTACACTCCGTCCGGAAGCCGGTGTCCGACGCCCTCGACACTGAAGAGTTCGCCTTCAACTACTTCGAACTCGAACCCGGGGAATCGTTCTCCGGCGGCATGCACCGCCATCACGATCAGGAGGAACTGTTCTACGTTCTCGACGGGACGGCGACGTTCGAGACTCCGGACGAGGAGGTCGAAGTTGCGGCTCACGGCTGTATCCGATTTGCGCGCAGTGAGTATCAGACAGGCGGCAACAGGGGCGACGAACTGGTCCGCGGGTTCGCGATCGGCGCGCCGGGGAAGCACCACGACTGGGACGAACTCGAAGCGCTCCTGTTTTGCAGCGAGTGTGGCGAAGAGACGGACCACGACATGGCGCTGACCGACGACGGACAGTTCGAGATCGCCTGTCAGCAGTGCGGCTCGGAGCCGTTCTAAAAGCGGAGTGTCCCTCACCGATGAGGGAGTAGTTCGAGACGGCGGCTATGCTGGTGGTTGCAGCTGTCGTGGAAACCGGGGAAAGGCCGGAAAAGGGTATTACTCGGTGCTCGGTTCGTCGGTCGTGGAACTGACCTCGCTCTCGACCTGCGGTTCCGTCTCGGCGTCGGCGGACGTCGTGGTCGAGTTGTCGTCGGCACCGGGCGTCGAATCGCTCTCCTGCATCTCTTTGAGTTCCTCCTCGACTTCCTCGCGTCCCTTCTGGAATTCACCGATCGCCTGTCCCGACGAGCGTGCGAGTTCTGGGATCTTGTTCGCGCCGAACAGGAGAATCGCGATGAGCAGGATAACCAGGAGTTCCGGCCCACCGGGAATCCCCGGGAACAACGGGATAATACCGGTCATGTCTACATCAGCATAGCCGGACGCCAATTATAGGCTTTTTGCCTTTGCACCTATCGCAAACCCGTTCGTAACCGGTTCAAACGCGCCTGCAAGGGCAAGAAAACGAAGCAAATTATGCACAATCAGTACCCAGTCAGTACCGAACTATTCCCAGTTGTGAGTAACTGTCAACTAGGCCGGCGGTGCGATTGGTACTCGGCTAGAACGGCGCGGCCGACTGTCCGTGGTCCGGAAGACGGTCGTGTCTCTGACTCGAACCGTCTCGACGGATTGTGACTACCGGCAGTATAATTGGAGAGGTGGCCCAACGACAGGATGCTATGGTATCAGTTGGCGACTCTGCCCCCGATTTCACTGCACCGCTAGCCAACGGCGACATCGAGGAGTTCACGCTTTCGGACAACCTCGACGACGCGCCGCTCGTTCTCGCCTTCTTCCCGGGTGCGTTCACGAGCGTGTGCTCCCACGAAATGACGGAGTTCCGCGACCGGCTGACGGACTTCGAGGACATCGGTGCCACCGTCTACGGCATCAGCGTGGATTCGCCCTTCGCGCTCAACGAGTTCCGCGACAAGCTCGACCTCGACTTCGATCTCATCAGTGACGCCGACAAGGAGATCATCGAGTCGTACGGCATCGGCATGGACTTCGCCGAACTCGGCGTCCACGACGTCGCCAAGCGCTCCGTCTTCGTCGTCGACAGCGACGGCGAGGTCACCTACGCGTGGGTCAGCGACGACCCCGGCGTCGAACCGGACTACGACGAAGTCGAGGAAGCAGCGGCCGACGCGTAAGTCTCCGCGCCGATTCCAGCGCACCGCAGCTTTTTTTCGGTGGCTGCCGTCCGTTTAGCCATGAGTGCTGCAGACGCTGGTGGCGACGGTCGCGTCTACGACCCCGACGCCGACCACGCCTTCCCCGACGAGCGCGTCAACGCCGTCCTCTCGTATCTCGACGACGACGAGGAGGTCACTGCCTACCTCCAGGCCCAGAACGTCAATCCCGTCACGCGAAAGAAGTACAACGATCACGGGACGAAACACGTCAAAATCGTCCGCAACCGGGCGTTGTGTCTCTACGACCTCCTCAAGGGCGAAGGCATCGAGTTCAACGGCGCGCTCGAACAGGGACTGGACGAAGCCGACGAGGCCGTCATCATCGCCCTGGCCGCCACGCTACACGACATCGGACACGTCGTTCACCGTGACGAACACCCCTACTACTCGATCCCGCTCGCTGCCGATCTGCTCGATCGCATCATCCCCGATCTGGGGTACTACGATACCGCCGAAACCGTTCGGCTCAAAGGGGAGGTCCTCCACGCGATCCTCTGTCACCACACCGAGGAAGACCCCCTGACTCTTGAGGCCGGCGTCGTGCGCATCGCCGACGCGCTCGACATGGAGCGCGGCCGGTCGCGCATCCCTTACGAACGCGGCGGTCGCGGTATCGACACGGTCTCGAGTCAGGCGATCAAGACCGTCACGCTCGAACCCGGCGACGACCACGTCGTGTTGGTCGAGATCGAGATGAGCAGCGCCGCCGGCGTCTACCAGGTCGACAACCTCCTGAAGGCTAAACTCCACAAATCCGGCCTCGAAGACAGGATCAGGATCATCGCGCTGAACACCCCCGAGGAAACCGACCAGCTGGTCGAGCGAATCGAACTGTAAGTGTCCTCAGGGACGGACGAACCAGTACACCCCTTTGACGCCCGTCACGACGCGGTCGACGATGGCAGAGAGGCTGAACCCCGAATCGGGATTCGATGCCGGCTCGAACGCCGTCTTGAACGTCGACGACGACACCTGAACGACCGTGCCCGTGTGTCGTCGGTGGCCAGCCGCGTTCGTCACCCGAAGCAAGGTCACTTCACCGTCGGGCGTCCCGACGACTCGATACACGCCGTCCTGAACGTCGGCTTCCGCCGTCGGCTGGACGTGCTGATACGGTGCCGGTTGCTCACTCATACGAAGCAGTTGACGACGAGTCGTAAAAACGTCGTCCGTGGACGCGAGGTGGTACCACGACTCAGCAAGCGACCGAGACGAAACGCCTTATCGCGTCGATTGCGTGCCTTTCGATGTCGTGACTGGTGACGGCCGCGGAGCACTCTCGCTGTTCGGAAACCGCGAGTTCCTCGCCATCGCCAGCACCGCGTTCGCGCGCAGTCAGGCCTACTCCACCATCATCATCGCGCTGGCGCTGTACGCCGACCAGTTCCAGACGACAGGGTTCGTCGAGGGCCTGTTCGGGACCGTCTTCGCGTTCACCCAGTTGCTCATCGTCCTCCCGCTCGGCCGGAAGATCGACACCGGGAACGCGAAACGAATCCTCCTGATCGGTCTCGGCGTCAACGTCCTCGCGTTCGTCGGATTCTCGCTGGTGACGACCGTCTCCCACGTCCTCCTCGTGCGAGTCGTGCAGGGGGTCGGCGCGAGCATCCTCTGGATCACGGGTACGACCGTCACCGGCCAGATCAGTCCGGACGACACCCGGGGCCGGTGGCTCGGGACGTACAACCAGGTCGGCGCGTTCTCCAGTCTCGCGGGCGATCTCGTCGGCGGCCTCCTCCTGACGGTGTACGGATTCACGTTCACCTACGCCGTCCTCGCTGCGGTCACCGTCTCCTCGGGCGTCATGGTGCTGCTCTACCTCAGAGAGAATCCGGGTGGGAAAACGGACCCAGACGAGACCGACGGCATCGAGACCTTCAGGTCGTTACTGAGCCGTGCGGCGATTCGCGCGCTGGTCATCTTCCGCCTGGGGCTCAGTTTCGGGAAGATGGCAGTGCTCATCTTCCTGCCGATCTACGCCCGGACGAACTTCGGCATGTCGCCAGTCCTGGTCGGCGGCATCCTCGCGGGCGGCAAGCTAACGAAGACGATCACGCAAGGCGTCGTCGGCGACTACACGGACAGGATCGGCCGGAAACACCTGTTCGTCCTGGCCGGCGCACTCATCTACGCGCTCGGGACCGCGCTCATCCCGCTGGCCGAGTTCGCGGCGGGCCTCTTCCCGCCCGTGACAGTCGCCGCCGTCGGCCAGGTGGTCACTTTGCCGCCCGCGTTCTTCCCGCTTTTCGCCGCCTTCGCCGTCTGTGGCGTCGCCGACAGCATCCGTCTTCCCGCGAGCATGGCGCTGTTCGTCGAAGAGGGGGAACACTTCGAGGCCGTCGCCGGGAGCATGTCGCTGCGCTCGATCGCGTGGAAGATCGGTCAGGTGGTCGGCCCCGTCACGGTCGGCGTCCTCTGGGATGCCACGGACGTGTTCACCGCGTTCTGGACCGCCAGCCTGCTCATCACTGTCGGTGCGATCGTGTTCGTGTTCCTCTACAGAATCGAACCAGCACCGGAGACGGCGAAAGCGACGGCAGACTGACTGTCTACTCGTCTTCGAGCAACGCGTCGTCGCCGTGACGCTCGCGGAGTCGCTGGAACTCGGCGCGTTGCTCGCGAACGCGCGGCGTCGGCTCTGCGTAGGCGTGCTCGAAGAACTGCTCGGGGTCCGGTTCGTAGGTCATCGCCTCGTCGATCATGTTGGCGACGACCTCACGACACTCCTCGTGAATGGCGTCGAGCGACTCGTCGTCGACGAGCCCGCGGTTGCGAAGGAACCCCTCCATCCTGGAGAGCGGGTCCCAGCGCTTCCACCGTTCGACTTCCTCGTCGTCGCGGTACACTGACGGATCGTCCGCCGTCGTGTGCGCGCCGAAGCGGTACATGATGGCCTCGACGAGCGTCGGCCGCATCTGACCCTCCTCCGGGTTTTTGGCCTTCTGGACCGCCTGGCGCGTCACCTCGTAGGTGGCCAGCGGGTCCATGCCGTCGACCTGGATGCCGTCGAACCCGTAGGCTGACGCCTTCTGAGCGATCGTGTCGCTCGCCGTCTGTCTCCCACGGCCCATCGAGATAGCGTACTGGTTGTTGTTACAGAAGAAGATGGCTGGCACGTCGAACACGCCGGCGAAGTTGCAGGCCTCGTGGAAGTCGCCTTCGCTGGTCGCGCCGTCGCCGAAGTGACAGACGAACGCCCGGTCCTCGCCCTTTAGTTTCGACGCCCACGCCATCCCCGTCGCGTGGGGAAGGTGGCTCCCGATCGAGATGTTGAGTGGAAACACGTTCCGCTCGGCCAGCCACTCGTTGCCTTTCTCGTGGCCCATCCAGTAGAGCAGGTACTCGTGGCTGAGGCCTCTGGTGACGACGGCGCCGTGCTCGCGGTACTGGAAGAGGATCCAGTCCTCGTCGGCGAGCGCGTGCGTCGAGCCGACCTGCGCCGCCTCTTGGCCAGCCAGCGACGGGTACGTTCCGAGTCGACCCTGTCGCTGGAGGCTGATCGCCCGTTCGTCGAGGTGGCGAGCGAGCCACATCTCGCGATACATCGAGACGAACTGGTCGTCTGCGAGGTCGGGGACCGCAGCGTCGTCCAGTACAGCACCGTCGGCGTCGAGTATCTGCACCCGATCGTCCGCCGCCTGACCGAGGGCCGTGCGTTCCTCACTCACTGTGTCCACCGGCACGGAGACTGCCACCATAACGTTGTTGTTCGGGGCGATAGCAGACGAATATCCGACAGGTCACAACCGTTTTGTAGTGCCGCACCTATCTGTGTGTATGGGTAACACGCCCACCCAACAGCCCTTCGAGGGCGATTCCTCGGACGCGGACGAATCGACAGCGGGCGCGTCCCTCTGGACGAACGTGGTCGGGGCCGCTCACTCGTTCGTCGCTGGAGTCCGTCGCCGTCTCTCTGTGTTCTCGGGTCTCGACTTCGGGCGGGCTTTCAGGATCGACGACGAGTCGGTCGATCGGCGCAATCGACTGCCGGGCGAGGTTGCCGACGAAGACGCGCAGGACCGACCTGCGCTGCCGCAACTCGGGACGGCGTCAATGGAGGGGTTCCCGAAACGGGACCGCCCGTTGACCCAGCCCGTTCGTGACCGCGAGTTCGACAACGCACCGGATCTGAGAGCGAGTGAAGAAGACGGCAGACTGTCGATTTACTACCCCGACGCCGACGACGCCACGATCACTTCGGACACGTGGGAACGCGTCGAGCGCTGAGGCGCTCGGTTTTCGAGACGTCGGCCGTTCGCTGCGATTCCACGGAGAGGAGCCGCTATCGTCGGATCACTCGTGTTCGCTTGCACTGAGTTAGTGACAATCGCAAAATCAGTTGCTTCGGTTGTTATATCAGTCTCCGTACCCACGGTCACAATCTGTGACCACCTATTACGACGACGTCGAGGCCTGCGTCGACGCGATCGTCGAGCAGTTGGACGGCGACATCGTCGTCGGGGCGCCGCTCGGGTTGGGGAAGGCAAACCACGTTCTCAACGAGTTGACGAGGCGTGCGGTGAACGACCCCGAGATCGAGCTGACGATCTGGACAGCGTTGACCCTCTCGAAGCCCGACTGGGATTCGGAGCTAGAGCGCCGACTGGTCGAACCGCTCGCGGACCGCGTGTTCGGCGACTATCCGAACCTCGAGTACGAACGGCTGTTAGGCGAGGGTGACCTCCCGGACAACGTCGAGGTCCATCAGTTCTACTATCAGCCCGGCGCACACCTGGGTAATCCGGCTGCCCAGCAGTACCACCACAGCGTGAACTACACGCACGTGCTGCGTGCGACCGAGCGAGCCGACGTGAATCTCCTCCTCCAACAGGTCGGCGTCGGCGAGGTAGCGGGCGATCGGCACTTCAACCTCGGTTCGAACACGGACCTGACTCGCGACATGATCGAGCGACTCCGCGAACATCGACGGACCGAGGATCGCGACGTCATGATCGTCGGCCAGGTCAACCGCAACATGCCGTTCATGTACGGCGACGCGCCCGTGCCCGAGGAGACGTTCGACGCCGTCCTCGACGGCGAGGCGTACGAGTTCCCGCTGTTCGGCCCACCGAACATGCCCGTCTCTCCGCAGGACCACGCGATCGGTCTCCGGGTCAGTTCGCTGCTCAGCGACGGCGGCACGCTCCAGATCGGCATCGGCTCGCTCGGCGACGCCATCGGCCACGCCACCGAGTTGCGGCACCACGAGAACGACTCGTATCGCGATCTCCTGGACGCGCTCGGCGTCCACGAAGACTGTCCGGACCTCGTCGACGAGTACGGCGGCTTCGATACCCTCGACGAGGGGCTGTACGGTGCCACGGAGATGTTCGTCGAGGCCTTCCTCCATCTGTACGAAAGCGGCGTGCTGAGCCGCGCGGTGTACGACGACGTCGACATCCAGCGGCTCGTCGCCGAAGACCGCCTCGGCGACGGGATCGACGGCGAGACCCTCGACGAACTACTCGCCGCCGGCCTGATCGACGCGGACCTGACCCAGGACCACGTCGACTACCTCAAAGAGTGGGGGATCTTCCGCCAGGACGTCGAGTACGACGACGGCGAGATCCGCGTCGACGGCGCGTCCGTGCCGGCCGACCTCTCCGAACCGGCCGCTCGGGAGACGATCGAGGAGCGCGCACTGGGGGACGCTCTCGCGAACGGGTCGGTCCTCCACGCGGCGTTTTTCCTCGGGTCGAACGAGTTCTACGAGGGAATCAGGGCGATAGACGAGGACCGTCGCCGCGAGATCAGCATGCAGAGCGTGACGTTCACCAATCAGTTGTACGGGGACGAGGAACTCAAGCGGTTGCAACGCACGGACGCGCGGTTCGTCAACACCGGTATGAAGGCGACCGTGACTGGCGGCGTCGCCTCGGACGGCCTCGAAAACAACCAGGTCGTCAGCGGCGTCGGCGGCCAGTTCAACTTCGTCAACATGGCCCACGAACTCGACGGCGGCCGCTCGATCGTCATGATTCGGGCGGTCCACGACGGCGACGACGGCCCCGAGTCCAACATCGTCTGGAACTACGGCCACGTAACGGTCCCGCGCCACCTGCGCGACATCGTGGTCACCGAGTACGGCGTGGCCGACCTCCGCGACAAGTGCGACGCCGACGTGATCAAAGAGATGATCCAGATCGCCGACTCGCGGTTCCAGGACGACCTCGTCGAGCAGGCCAAATCGGCCGGCAAACTCCCCGAAGACTGGACGGTGCCCGAGCAGTACCGGAACAACTACCCCGAGACCATCGAGGAGCAGCTGGCACCGTTCGACGACCTGCTGCCGACGTTCCCGTACGGGACCGCCCTCACCGAGGAGGAGCGAACGCTCACCAAAGCGCTCCGCGATCTGCAGCAGAGTTTCAGTGCGTTCCCACCGGAGATCGACGATTACGGGAGCGTTCGCACGGCACTGACCGTTCCCGACGAGGCCGCGCCGTATCTCGAACGGCTGGACCTGTCCCGAGCGTGGACGCCCAAAGAATTCCTCTACAAACGTGTGGTCGTCTTCGCGCTCGCTGAGGGCGACTTCATCTAAGTAGTTCTCTTTGCAGCGCTGCGCCGGCCGGGATTGTGAACTCGATGGCGAGACTCGCTTCGATCGTCTCGCGTAGTTCAAATCCCTCTGGCGATTTTACCTCGCTTCGCTCGGAAAATGCGCCGGCCGGGATTTGAACCCGGGCCATGAGCTTGGAAGGCTCAGGTCCTACCACTAGACCACCGGCGCTCACTTCGTTTGCGCCCCGAGCCTCACCTCACTTCGCTCGGTGAGACACCGGCGCTTCGTTCGCTTTGCTCACTCGCGCCGAGCATCGACGGACTCGGTCCGTCTCAACACAGGCGCTCACTTGGTTTTCCGCACCTCCGTACCGCACCACGAAGGCTTGTTTTCTCTTACCTGGCCCCTATTTATGGATGTTTCCCTTTTCGGGCGCGGTGACTTCGGCGTAGCAGTTCCCGCTGGACACGTACACGTCGAGCGGTTCGAGGGCGCTCTCGGCCAGATCCGCGCGGAACTCCTCGGGGTCGTAGATGTGATAGTAGCGAGGCACACACTCACCACCCGGAAGCGTCCAATCGACGGTCGTATCGAACCCCTCGTCGGCGTCGAAGCGATCGTGCGCCGTGCTCCACGTGCTGACCAGTGCCCGCCCGTCCGCGGCGAGCACGCGGGCGAGTTCGTCCAGGCTCGCGACCCGAAGCTGACGCTCTGGGAGGTGGTGCAGGGTCGCCACGTACACCGCAACGTCGACTGTCTCGGCACACAGGGGCAGCGTCGACGCGTCGCCCTGTACCAGGGCGACCGCATCACCTACGTCCGCTTCGTCGACGCGAGTGCGCGCTTCGTCCAGGAGACCGTGACTCACGTCCAGACCCAGCACTCGCTCGGCGTCGCTGGCGAGCAGTTCCGAATGCCGGCCGTTCCCGCAGCCGACGTCGAGCGCCTGGGTGACCGGGCCGATCCCCTCCAGGAACGTTTCGACCTCCGGCCAGGGGTACTCACGGGTCTGCGAGAAGTGCGGGGCGATGCGGTCGTAGGTGTCCCGCACGCCGTCGCGGCCCGGCTGGTCGTCCATACCGGCGGTTACGAGCGCGCTATGAAGTGCGTTCCGCTCGGCGACGCGCCGGACGGTCGGCGATCACTGGATTTCGGCTTCGGCTTTCACCGCCTCGATTCGGGGTGGGTAGATCCGATCCGTCTCACCGCCCGCGTAGTCGAACTGCTGGTTGTCGTTCGTGTCGAGGTGCGGGACCGCGACGACGGTCACGTCGTCCGGTAACTCCCGGTTCACCCTGATTTCGACGTCGTCGTGGGTGCCGGGTTCGAGATACTGGCTGCGACCGATCACATCGCCGGTGGGCGTGTAGAGGTGCAGGACGACGTAGCCGCCGTCCGAGAGCGACACCGAGTCGACCGTGACCGTTTCGCCGCCGAACTGCTGTTCGAACTGGATGGACGCGACCGGCGAGGACAGCAGGATGAACGCGACGTAGGCGACGCCGAGCAGGACGAACGCGTGCTTGACGCCGTCCCTGACGGTCCCTTCACCGATCTGGCCCCCGATCAGTCCCGACAGCAGGCCCTGGATCAACGCCGTGTGGAAAAAGACGAGCGTGTACGCGGCCTTGTTGACCTCGCCGAAGCGCGTGATCTGGTCCGCGTTCACCCCGAGGCGGTTGTTGCTGTCGGGCGTCGGGACGCTGTCCGGGAGACTCGGAACTAACACCTCCTGGACGGCGATGATGATGACCAGAAAGACCAGGAACGAGACGTAGATGACGACCAGGTACGTGAGCATCTGGCGGCGACGCTGCCGTTTCATCCGCAGATCGGCTCTGGCCTGTGTCGCCGCGATGCGTAGCACGCGGCCGATGTTCCCGCTGGCGCGCATCGCGTTACTCAGGAGCGTGACGGCGCGGGTGATCGGCGTCGTCTGGACGCGTCGGCCGAACCGAACGAGCGCGTCCTCGACGTTCGCGCCCAGCGTGATGTCGGCCCAGATGCGCTCGAGTTCTTCGGAGAGCGCTCCCAGATCGCTCCCTCTGACGCGGTCGAAGCTCTCGACGACGGACATGCCGGCTTCGTTGAGGCTCGCGAGCCGTTCCAGGAACTCCGGACTGGCCGACTCGATCCGGTTGATTCGGCGCTTGTAGACGAACCTGACGAGGGCGTACGTGCCGAGGACGAACAGGAGCGCCTGAATGACGATGTCGTCCAGGGCACGGACGTTGATACCGATGCCCGTGAACGCCGTCGGCAGTCGAACGACGGTCACGCACAGCGCCAGCGGTACAGTCACGTACAGTATCGACGTCGGGTTCCAGAAGACCACCTGCAGCGGCCGACGGATGATGCGCTGGATCCGTTCCAATCGGTCGTACAGTTCCAGGCGTTCCAGGTTGTCGGCGAGCGTCGGCGTCGTCCCGCCGTCCGTCGCCTGCAGGTCGCGGGCAGAGACGTCAGTGTCAGCGAGCAGTTCCGTCTCGTCCAGTGCCGACGCGTCGCTCTCGTTCCCGATGCCGAGCAGTTCCAGGCGCTGGTTCAGGAAGACCATGAACCCGAGGTTGGCGAGGGGAATCGCCAGATACCCGAGCAGTTGGAGGATGCCCAGCGTGCTGGTGGTCGTGAGCCCGAACACGAGCAGGACGGTGATGAGAAAGAGGGTCCCGGCGACCAGCACCGTGACGTACGCTTCGGCCATCGTCGCGAGCAGTTCCAGGATCTCTTCCTGGCGTTCTTCGGCCTCCTCCTGGTAGCGTTCGTACTGGTCGTGGAGGAAACTGGGGAGGTTCTGTCCGCTCTGGAGGACGCTCGAGAGGTTCTCGCTGAACGTCTTGAAATCCTCGCTCGGCGTCCGGTGGGCCATCCGCTTGATCGCGGAGATCATGTCCGTGCCGAACAGGTCCATCTCCCGAGCCGCGACGGAGATCTCGGCCGCCGTCTCCCCGTAGACGTTCCGGTTGGTGGCGAGCGTGCGCATGATCGCCGGAAACGCCATGCCACCCCGAGACTGCGCGTAGAGGAACGCGACGGTCCGGGGAAGGCTCTCGTTGATCCGCCGGCGACGGGCTTCTGCTCTGCCCGCGAGCAGTCGCCACCGCAACGAGTAGCTGACGACGCCGCTGAGAATCCCCGAGACGAGTCCGCCACCGATCATGAGAACCAGCCAACCCGAATCAGAGAGTTCGACCGACCACGTGGAGGGTTGCCCCAGCGCGGCGGTCATGGTGTTGGGGAGGCCAGCGACCAGGTCCCCGATCAGCGGGACGGCCAGGACCAGTCCGCCCAGCACGTACGCGCCGATGACACCGCCGGCGATAGCGATGAGAACGGCGTACAGGTAGGATTTCGCCGCGTAGACGTTGTAGGTTTCAGCCACGTACGCCGACTGCAACAGTCGTTTTCGTTCGAGGTGGGACTCGTCGACGAACCGACCGAACAGCACCCGTGCGATTCGCTTGAAATGTCGGTTCGCACCGGCGCTAGTCCCGGCGACGACGATGAGGCTCACCAGTACGAGGGCGACGAGCAACGGAAGGAGAGCCAGCGGAGACACCATGTTACCCCTGGAGTTCGATTCCCGTGGCGTCGATTCGGTCCATGACCTCCTCGGGTTCCGCGTAGTACTTGTTCACCATCGCCGTGAACCGCCTGTAGTCGTTGACGTCTTCGTCCTGGAGATACCGGAGGAACCGCTTCCGGTTTTTGACTTCCTGCAGCAGTTCCGACTGGGTCCAGCCCCGTTCGTCGCGGATGTCGTCGAGCAATGCGCTGCCCGTTTCCGAGAAGGTGTCCGCCGTCGCGTTCCAGTTGTACGTGTTCGAGTAGTCCAGTTCGCCAGTCCGCTGATCGATCCCTTCGATCTCCGCGAGCGTCCGCATCCGCCGGACGCGTTCGCCCTGCGTCCGCGTGAGGACCTGCACGCAGAGCACGTCCAGCGACTGGACCATCGGCCGCGGGACGTTGATCGGCTCGTTCTCCAGGCGGTTGATGACGGTCTGGACGCTGTCTGCGTGCATCGTCGAGAACGTGGTGTGACCGGTGTTCATCGCCTGGAACAGCGTGATGGCCTCCTCGCCACGCACCTCCCCAACGACGATGTACTCCGGCCGGTGCCGGAGCGCCGACCGTAACAGATCGTACATCGTGATGTCGTCGTCGTCCAGCCGCTCTCGCGTCACCGAGGAGAGCCAGTTGTCGTGGTACAGCGACAACTCGCGGGTGTCCTCGATGGTCAGCACCTTCGACCGCGGCGGGATGAACATGGAGACGGCGTTCATCGACGTGGTCTTCCCGGCTGCAGTCCCGCCGGCGAACAGCAGCGACTTGTTGTTCTCGATGCAGAGCCAGAGGAAGGCGAGCATGTCGAGATTGGCCGTCCCGTACTCCAGCAGGTCGATCGGCGTGAACGGCTCGTCGGCGTACATCCGGATGGTGAAGGCCGACCCGCGCGGCGTCACTTCTTCCCCGAGCGCGAGTTCGATCCGCGAGCCGTCCGGGAGGGTCGTCGAGACCACGGGGTCCGAGACGCTGACGTGCCGGCCCGACCGCTGGGCCAACTGGATGACGAAGTTGTTCAGCTCCTGATCGCCGTAGCTGACGTTCGTCTCGACGTCCGTGTAGTCGTCGTGGTAGACGAAGATGGGGAGCCCGGGGCCGTCACAGGAGATGTCCTCGACGTGCGGGTCGTGCATGATGGGGTCGAGTTTCCCGTAGCCGTGAAAGCGCCGGTGGAGGTAGTAGTACAGCCGGTAGAACGTCTCGATGCCGACGTCGACGCCGTACTCTTCGAGCCTGAGCTTGAGTTCGTCTCTGAGGGCACCTTCGGGGTCGTCGGCGACCTCGTCGCGGTACAGCAGCGGCTCGCGGATGTCGTCGAAGAGTCGATCGAGCAGTTCGACCTCCAGGTCGTCCAGGTCCGGTTCGACGACGTGATAGAGGTGTTTGTCGTCGTCGTGGTCGTAGTTGATCGAAACGAAGGAGAAGGGTGCGTTGAGCCAGTATCTGTCTATTTCCTCGTACCCCGAGAGTCCGCTGAACGAGAGGAGGCGACCGTGTTTGTCCGGGTCGTAGTTCTGGACGGGGATCGTCGAGCCGCGGAGCAGTTCCGCCGTTCGGCCCAGCCAGTGCCGAATTTCGCCGATGCGGCCCAAGTCGGTCCCGTCGTCGCCTGTATCCTCACGTGACATCGCTAGGGTGGCACCCGCCACGTCGGGCGGACAGCCGTCTTATCCTCCGATTGCAACCCCACTTACTTAAAATCGACACTCGTTTCCAGATCGTCGTCTGCAACCCGTCGTCAGGCCGGCTCGTCAGCCCGCTCGCCCGGTTCGTCAGCGGTCGAACGGTCGACGCGGTCGACCCGCAACAGGACGTACGCGAACGCGAACTGGAAGACGACGCCGATCGGAATCAGAATGCCGGGGAAACTGTCCGAGGGGACCGAGTCGACCGGGAGCGCGCCGAACTGGAGGAGCGCGCTGGCGGCGGTGTGGAGGATCGCCGCGGCGAGCAAGAGCCCGCCCATCACCCGGACGGGGTCGAGCGACGCTCGCTGGAACCGGGCCTCGAAGACGTACATCCCGACGCTCAGCACCACGGCCAGCGCCACGACGGCTGCGCCGACGGTCCAGACCATGAACGGCAATGGCCCGGGCGCGTCGCCGTAGAACGCCACGGCCTCCCAGGGCAACAGGACGAGCGGGTTCGGTGCAGGCACCTCGAGACCGAACAGGAAGCGAACGAGGAAGAACGGGAAGTGGAATTCGACGAGTGAGCCGCCTGCCAGTTCGCCCAGCGATACCGAGATCGACCACGGAATGAGGGCGGACAGCCAGGCCGCGACCACCGCCAGTTCCTCAGCGAGTTCCGACTTGACCCAGACCATATCCGTCCTGCGAGCGGCCGTCCCTAAAACCTACCCCAGTCGGCGGTGGGGTGTGAATTCACAACCGGGCGTTACGTTCATTGCTCCGGAAACCGTATGTTGGAGTGGGAATGAGGCGCGATTACTTCACCCTCGGGCTCCGGAACGTCGAGGACACGGCCGACGGCCAACCGACGGTCCACGTCGAGTACAACGGACCGTCCGACGCCTTCGAAACGCGCCTCACACCGGAGACGGCAGTGGACGTCGCCTTCCGATTTCAGACGCCGGTGGACGACAGCGGAGCCAGTGGGGTCTTTTCGATCGCCGACCGGATGACCGGCGAGTTCGTCCTCGAGGTCAACGCCGACGCCACGGAGATCCTCACGCTCATCGACGCTGCACGGGCGTACGGCGAAGCCACCAACGACACGGACAAAGGGTACAGCGTTCTGATCGAGCGCAACGGCGAGCAACTGTTCGAGGCCGAAAAGCGGACGCTCCTCGTGTACGACCAGGACGGCAGCCTCCTCCGTCACCACTCGCTGATACCGAGTGGCGTCGAGCTCTAGCTGGCTGGCGGTATCGCATCACCACTTTCGCCAGCACCTAAGTAGATGCCACTGGATGGCCCCGTATGGACCTTTTCGGCACGGCAGGCATTCGGGGCGCCGTCACTGAGACGGTGACGCCGGCGCTCGCGCTCGCGGTCGGGCAGGCCGCAGCCGTCGACGACCGGGAGTTCGTCGTGGCACGCGACGGCAGAGAGACGGGATCGGCACTCGCCGCGGCGATCGAAGCGGGTCTGGAAAGCGGCGGGGCGACCGTTCGCCGCGCCGGACCGCTCCCGACGCCGGCGCTCGCCTTCGCCTCGCGGGGGCGCCGCGGAATCATGGTCACCGCCAGTCACAACCCGCCGACGGACAACGGACTCAAACTGTTCGTCGACGGGAGAGAGTACGATTCAGTCGCGGAAGGGCGAATCGAGGATCGCGTGGACGAGGGAACCGCACCGGCGCCCTGGAACGAGTGGGGAACGTCGACGACGGTCGACGTGCTCGACGCGTACCGTGAGGCCGTCATCGAGTACGCCAGTGGATTCGGTGCACCGCTCGATGGGGTACGCGTCGCCGTCGACTGCGGAAACGGGATGGCCAGCGTCGCGACCCCGCAGGTCCTGCGGGCACTCGGCGCCGACGTGGTCGCGTTGAACGCGAACGTCGACGGGCACTTCCCGGGACGGGAAAGCAAACCGACGCCCGAGAGTCTCACGGACCTCCGTGAATTCGTGTCGGCGGGCGAGTTCGAACTCGGCATCGGTCACGACGGCGACGCCGACCGCATCGTCGTCGTGGCAGCGGACGGGAGCGTCGTCCACGAAGACACTGTCCTCGCAATCCTCGCGGAACAGTACGTCCGCCAGAGCGAGCGGTCTGATCCGGTCGTCGTCACGACGCCGAACGCCTCGGCTCGCATCGACGAGCGAGTTCAGGCCGCAGGCGGGCGCGTCGAGCGAGTCCACCTCGGTGGGCTCCACGAAGGGATCGCAGCGGTCCAGGCGAACGCCGACGAGGAGACGGACGTCGTCTTCGCCGCAGAGCCCTGGAAACACGTCCATCCAGACCTGGGCGGCTGGATCGACGGCGTCGCCAGTGCGGCGGTGTTCGCACGGCTCGTCGCGGCAGAGGGACTCGACGCGTTGCGAGCGCCGGTCACCGAACGGCCTTACCGGAAAGAGAGCCTCGCCTGTCCGGACGAGTCGAAGGCGGCAGTCATGGAAACGCTCGAAACCCGGCTGCCCGAGGCGTTCTCGGACGCCGCCGTCTCGACCGACTACGGCGTTCGACTGGCGTGGGACGACGCGTCGTGGCTGCTGGTCCGCCCGAGCGGCACGGAACCGTACGTTCGAATGTACGCCGAGAGCGACGAGGTGGACGCCCTCGTCGCCGAGGCGAGATCGGTCATCGAACGGACGATCGACGAGGTCGCCGGGTAGGCGCTACGGTACTCGATCTCGCCCCGACACCTCGGCGCAGCCGAGACTATTTGGCCCGGCCGCTCGACGTCCCGCCATGGACGAACTCCTCCAGGCGGCGCGCGACGCGATGGACGACGCGTACGTGCCCTACTCTGAGTACCGCGTCGGTGCGGCCATTGAAACCGCGGACGGCACCGTGTACACCGGCTGCAACATCGAAAACGCGAACTACAGCAACAGTCTGCACGCCGAGGAGGTAGCGATCGCGGACGCCGTCAAGCGCGGCCATCGGTCGTTCGAGCGGCTGGCCGTCTCGTCGAGCGAGCGCGACGGCGTCACCCCGTGTGGAATGTGTCGCCAGACGCTCGCGGAGTTCTGCGACGAGTCGTTCCCCATCGTCTGTGACGACGCCGACGAACCGGTCGAGTACACGCTCGGAGAACTGTTGCCGAACACGATCACGAAGGAGATGCTCGGGCAATGACCGACGACGCCACTGCCGCCGACGAATTGGACAGCGAGGACCCCAACGACGAGACCCAGTACCACCTCGACGTGGGTCCCGACGACGTGGCCGAGACGGTGTTGCTGCCCGGGAACCCGGAGCGCCTCCCGAAGATCACCGGTGGCTGGGACGCCTCCGAGGTCGTCGCCGAGCACCGCGAGTACCGGACCGCGACTGGTACCTACGAGGGAACGCCGATCTCAGTAACGTCGACGGGAATCGGCAGCCCCTCGGCCGCGATCGCCGTCGAGGAACTGGCACGAGTCGGTGCTGACACCTTCATTCGCGTCGGCTCCTGTGGAGCCATCCGCGAGGAAGCCAGCGTGGGTGACCTCGTCATCACGCGCGGAGCCGTCCGGCAGGAGGGAACCAGCGACGAGTACGTTCGCGAGGACTACCCGGCCGTTGCCGACCACGCCGTCGTCGCCGCGCTCGTCGCCGCAGCCGAACGACTCGGCTACGACTATCACGTCGGCCTGACCTGCTCGACGGACTCGTTCTACGCAGGGCAAGGCCGTCCCGGCTTCGAGGGGTTCGAGGCCCGCGGCAGCGACGAACTGATCGAGGAACTCCGGGCCGCGAACGTCTTGAACTTCGAGATGGAGGCCAGCACGATCCTCACGCTGGCGAACCTCTACGGCCTCCGTGCAGGGGCGGTCTGTACCGTCTACGCGAACCGCGTGACCGGCGAGTTCCGGACCGAAGGCGAGCGAAAGGCCGCGAAAACTGCGAGTCTGGCGACGCATCTGCTGGCGAAGATGGACGACAGAGTGACCGAGTCGGGAGCCGCAGAGTGGCACGCGGGATTAGGGCTCGACTGATTCCCGTTCGTAGTGGCGCTGTGCGGTCCGTACGAAGAGGGTGCCACCACCGAGTCCCGTCGCAGGGCCAACGATGTCGACGAGTGCGTCGACCCACGTCGCTCGTGGATCGGAGGACAGTATGAAGAAGACGACACCGAGGACCAGTCCCCACACGGCGGTGATGGCTGCCTCCTTCAGGTAGCGTCTGCGCTCATTGTACATGATAATTTCCCCGCACCAAATCTAATATAAACACGAGCATCCGCGCGAGCGTAGCGAGCGCGGTTCACCGACGGCGAACGAAGTGAGCCGTCGGCCGTTTTTAGCGTAGATTTTTGCGAGAGGGGTTCCCGCAGGCCGACGAAGTCGGCCGAGGAAACCCCTCGAAGTAAAAAGGTACTACATGTCCGGCCAGGCCTTGAGCGCGCGGCCTGGGCCGGTGATGGACGCGATCCAGCGAGCGGCGATGGCTTTCTTCAGGTTGCGGGCGAGGAAGCCGCCGAAGGTGTCCATCGGCATCATCATGACGTCGTGGGCGACGGCGTCGTGACCGACGGAGATGGCGGTCCCCTTGCTCTTGAACGTCCAGTCTTCGAGGGGTTGGCCGCGCATCTGGCGGGCCATGTTCTTCCCGATGTGGTCGGCGGCCTCCCAGGCAGCCTCGGCCGTCGGCGGCGCGGGGTTCTCGCCGGGCTGGTCGATGAGGGCGCAGTCACCGATGGCGAAGACCCGCTCGTCCTCGGTCTGGAAGTTCATCTCCGTGTGGATGCGGTGGTTGCGCTCGTCTTTCTCGAGGTCGACGTCCTGGACGGCGTCGCGGCCGGTGATCCCGCCGGTCCAGACCAGCACGTCGTAGTCGAGTTCGACGTCGTCGCCGATGTAGACGGTCTCCTCGTCCACTTCGCCGATGAACTCGCCGGTCATGATGTTGACGTCGCGGTCTTCGAGGCGCTTGCGGAGTGCGGCCTGCACTTCGGGATCGTTCCCGGGGAAGATTTCGTCGAGACCCTCGACGAGGTGGATGTCGATGGGGGCGCGGTGATCCTCGCGGAAGCCGGCGACCTCACCGGCCGTCTGGATGCCGGAGAGGCCGGCACCGCCGATGACGATCTGTGCGGGATCGGACTGCGAGGCGGACCGGGCGGCCTGTTTGATGTCCTCGTGGATGCCCAGCGCGTCGTCGAGGCTCTTCAGCGTGTGTGAGTACTCTTCGAGGCCGTCGATCCCGAAGAAGGCGGTCTGGGAGCCGAGCGCGACGAGGAGGTAGTCGTAGTCGATGGTCGAGTCGTCGTCGAGTTCGATGGTCCGCTCGTCGGTCTCGACGTCGACGACCTCGCCCTGGACGAAGCGGGTGCTCGGCGCCTTGATCTCGTCGACGGGGATACTGATCTTCTCCTGAATGCTGGGATCGCGGATGCACCGGTGGGACTCGTGGAGAACGAGGTGGTAATCGACGTTCGAGACCCACGTGAGATCCGCTTCGTTCCCCAACTCCGATTCGAGACTCTTGATGGCACCCGCACCCGCGTATCCCGACCCGAGTACGACTACGTTCTCTGTCATAGGTGCCACTCTGGCGCCACCTGATACAAAGGCTTTGAAATCGTGACGTAACAATCGGCAGTTGTTACCGAAGGAAGGCCGGCTCTAACCGGTGATATTTACGGCCGCGCCGAACAGCGCATGTGAATCTGTATCAAATCAAACACTGTCAAAGAGGTGCGATAACGAGTGTCAGTGAGTCGGTCGAGCGGCCGATTCTGGGCTCGATCGATTACTTCTGGACTTCGCCGACGGGTGCTTTCATGTCGTCGATGGTCAGGATGAGAATGTTGCTGGTGTCGTCTTTCCCTTCGACTGTTCCGATGATCCGGAGTTTGGAGAGCGGCGTCGGACCGACGGTCATCGTGTCGTCCTCGTGGAAGTTGGAGATCGATCCCTGGAGCTTGATCTCCGCGCGGCACTCTTCCGGATGGTGGACGCTCGTCAGGTCGATCTCCTCGACGTTCGCCGACTCGACCGGTTCGCCGTTGTGCGCGAGCGGCACGTCGGCCGCTTGGTCCATGTCCTGGACCTGCAATGCGTCGTACGCGTTCGCAGTCGGCTTGTAGCCACCTTTTGGGCCAGGTACACCCTCTACGAGTTGGAGCGCTTTGAGACTCTGCATCTGGTTACGGATCGTCCCCGGATTCCGATCTACCTGCTCGGCGATGTCTTCGCCTTTGACGGCGGACTCGGATTCTCTGTAAAGGTTGACTAGTTCCTGAAGGATGTTCTTCTGGCTCGGGGTGAGTTCGATTGATGACATGATGGAACGTTCGTGGTAGTTTTCCTTAAACCCGGCGGATAAATGAGTATCGTTCCACGTATCCAATATGCGACAACAGACCGACGAACAGGCGGAATCGCGGTCAGACGAAACGAGGAAGCGATACACATTAGTTCATCCCGTTGCGTGTCGGATGTATGAAGGGTAAACGCGTACTCGTCACTGGTGGGGCAGGATTTATCGGTTCGAATCTCGCCAATCACCTCGCGGCGGACAACGACGTGGTCGCACTGGACGACGGGTATCTCGGAACACCGGCAAATCTCGACGAGGACGTGGAGTTCGTCGAGGCGAGCGTGCTGGACGACGACCTCCCGTCCGACGTAGACGTGTGCTTTCACCTCGCCGCCCTCTCCTCGCTGAACATGCACGAGGAGGACCCGCAACTGGGCGCCCGGGTCAACGTCGAGGGGTTCGTCAACACGGTCGAGCAAGTCCGCGAAGACGGCTGTGAGACGGTCGTGTACGCCTCGACGTCGTCGATCTACGGCAGCCGGACCGAGCCGTCCCCGGAGGACATGCCGGTCGCGGTCAACACGGGATACGAAGCGTCGAAACTCGCTCGCGAGCGCTACGGCGAGTACTTCGCGAACTATCACGACATGAACATGGCCGGCCTGCGCTTTTTCTCGGTGTATCAGGGCTACGGCGGTGCCGAAGAACACAAAGGCGAGTACGCGAACGTCATCGCTCAGTTCGCCGACGACATGGCGAACGGCGACGCACCTGTCCTGTACGGCGACGGGGAACAGACGCGAGATTTCACGCACGTCAGCGACATCGTTCGGGGACTCGAACTGGCCGCCGACCACGAGTTGACCGGCATCTACAACCTCGGCACCGGCGAGGCGTACAGTTTCAATACGGTCGTCGAGATGCTCAACGACGAACTCGGAACGGACATCGACCCCGAGTACGTCGAGAATCCGATCCCCGAGGACGTCTACGTCCACGACACGTGTGCCGACCCCTCGAAGATGCACGAGGCGACCGGCTGGGAGCCCCAGATCGACTTCGCCGAGGGCATCGAGCGCGTCTGCGCGCAGTACACCAACTGAGCCGGAGACGGATCGCGGGACAGGCGACTTTTGTACGTTCGCGAGAGTCTCGATAGTGATGGACAGGAACGTACGGATCATCGGCGCACCGATGGACCTCGGTGCCGACCGGCGCGGCGTCGACATGGGGCCGTCCGCCATCCGTTACGCCGGGTTGGCCGAGGAGTTGGAAGCGATGGGAACGACGTGTCTCGACTGGGGCGACGTTCACGTCCCACGGCCGGAAGAGACCGATCCGGACGCCGGTGCGCCAGTGGCCGGCGACGCGAAGTTCCTGGCCGAGACCGAGACGGTCTGCACGCGACTGTCACACGAGGTGGCCGATGCGGTCGACGCCGGCGACCTCCCGCTCGTCCTCGGCGGCGACCACTCCATCGCCATCGGGACTGCGAGCGGCGTCGCCCGCGACGAATCGACGGGCGTCATCTGGTTCGACGCCCACGGCGATTTCAACACGCCGACGACGACGCCGAGCGGCAACGTCCACGGCATGAGCCTCGCCGCGATCCTGGGCATCGGCGAGTTCGCCGAGACGGACTGGGCACCGTCGCCGAACGTCTCCGAGGAGAACGTCGCACTCGTCGGCTTGCGCGACATCGACGAGCAGGAGCGCCCTGCAATCCGTGACAGCGAGGTCTCAGCGTACACGATGACTGACATCGACGACCGCGGCGTGACCGAAATCGTCGAGGAAGCGATCGGCGTCGCGACGGACGGCACCGACGGCGTCCACGTCAGTCTCGACCTCGACTGGCTCGACCCCACGGAAGCCCCCGGCGTCGGCACGCCCGTCCGTGGCGGCGTCTCCTACCGCGAAGCCCACGCTGCGATGGAACTGATCGCCAAGCACCTCTCACAGCCGGACCGCCTCCGCGGCTTCGAACTCGTCGAGGTGAACCCGATCCTGGACCAGCACAATCAGACCGCGGAACTCGCCGTCGAACTGGTCGCCAGCGCCTTCGGGAAGATCATTCTCTAACGGGTCACGCGATCTCGTCGAGCGCGTCGACGACGGCCTCGGTGTTGTCCTCGCGGCCGGCCGACGAGAACAGTTCGTGTTTGCCGTCGTAGAGGGTGACCTGTGTCGGCTCGACCCGAGACCCGATCGCCTGCAGTCCGACGACGGTGTCCGCGAGCGAGCAGAACACTCGCGCGTCGGCACTGATTTCGGGCATCGACGCCTGCGCATCGCGAATCTCACGGATGAACGATGGACTGACCTTCGACGGGAGGTCCTGCCACTGTGCTTCCGTCACGAGCGACCCGAGTTCCTCGCGGCCGAAGTCGATGGGAAGAAGCCGCCTGTCGGTCGGGAGCGCCGCGACGATCCGCAGTTGCGTCTTCCTGAGCTTTCCACCGTAGAATCCCCACCACGGACTCATGTAGATCGCCGCCTTCGGTCGGAGGGACGCCGCGACGAGGCCACCGGTACTGTGGCTGAGAACGGGTGCGAGTTGCAGTGCGTGCTCGTCACGGTACTCACGAGTCGGCGCCAGATATTGCGCCTCGAAGTCGCTGATGTTCGTCGGCAACTGCCCCGCGTGGACGCGATAGCCGGCCTCGACGAGCCGATCCACGAACCACCGCTCGTTGTCGCCGTCGAGCTTGTTTCCCCACCCCATCAGGAACAGGAGGTCCTGTCCCTCGCCGAACGTCTCGAACTTCATCGGTTCCGGCGACGGCTCGTATGGGAAAAACGTTGACGTGTTCGGTCGCTATCGCGACGGCACCGAGTCAGTCGTCGGCTGCCACGGCGGGCTCGGAGTGTTCGACGTCGGTGCCGAGCACGTCGAGGAACTCCGCGATCCACTCGGGGTGATCCGGCCAGGCCTGCCCGGTGACGAGGTTGCGGTCTCGCGTGACGCCGTCGACCCACGAACAGCCGGCCGCCTCGACTTCCGCCTGGACTGCGGGATACGAGGTCATCTCGTAGCCGTCGAGGACGTCCGCGGCAGCCAGGATCTGCGGGCCGTGACACAGCGCCGCCACTGGTTTCTCCTCGTCGAAGAAGTGGCGGACGGCGTCGAGCACCTCGTCGTACGTGCGCAGATATTCGGGCGCGCGTCCACCAGGGACCACGAGCGCGTCGTAGTCCGCCGGCTCGACGTCGGCCATCGTGGCGTTCAGTTCGAAATCGTGTCCTCGTGACTCCACGTACGTCTGATCGCCGCGGAAGTCGTGGATCGCCGTCTTGCACGACTCCCCGGCTTCTTTCTCGGGACAGACGGCGTCGACCTCGTGGCCCACCGCCTGGAGCGCCTGGAACGGTACCATGACCTCGTAGTCTTCGACGAAGTCGCCGGCTATCAGTAGGATTCGCTTGCCGCTCATGATATACACGCGTCCGCACTGGAACGCAGTGTGTGCTATCGATTGCCAATGTGATAAAGCCACCCGGGCTGGGCGGGAGAGTGGCAGCGTCGGCCGGTCACTCCAGCAGCGCCGGCACGTCAGCGAGCGAGTCGACGACGTGGTCCGGCGCGAACTCGCTCCTGGCAACGTCCGCTCGCTCCGTGATGCCGGTGAGCACGAGCACGGTCGTCATGCCGGCGCGTTCGCCGAGCGCGACGTCGGTGTCCAGCCGGTCGCCGACGAGCAGACACTCCTCGGGCGGGAGATCGAGTGCCGCGGTCGCTGCGTCGACCGCTTCGGGAGACGGTTTCCCCATCACGCGGTCGACGGCGCGGTCGGCAGTCGCTTCGATGGCCCCGATGATCGCCCCCGAGCCCGGAATGAGGCTGTCGTCGCCGGAGGGAACGACGCGGTCGGGATCTGACCCGATGAACGTCGTCTCGTCGTCCTGGAGCGCGCGGAGGCCGGCGGTCAGCGACCCGTAGTCGAACTCGCCGTCCCAGGACGCGACGAGGACGTCGGCCGCCTCGGCGTCCGCGACGAGCGAGAGGTCAGCAGCCTCGAACTGGTCGCGCAGCGACGGCGACCCGATGAGAAAGAGGTCGTCGTCGGCGTGTTCGGTCGCGAGGTAGTCCGTCGTGACGGTGCCGGCCGACAGGACCTCCTCGACGTCGATCGCGATGCCCATCTCGCCGAGCCGGTTCACGTACTCTCGGCGCGTCTTCGTCGGGTTGTTGGAGAAAAAGAGCAGCGAGAGGTCGGCAGCCCGAAACGAATCGATAGCCTCGACCGCGCCGGGGAGGGGATCGGTGCCTCGGTACACTGTGCCGTCGAGGTCGAGAACTGCGCCGCGGTAGCTCATTGGCTTTCAAGGCGGACGGAGCGGTGATAACGTCCTCGGATGCGGCAGGCCGAATCGGAAACGAGCGATCCGGCTCAGAGATAGGTGACGCCGGTGATCTCGAAGCGGGCACCGCCCTCGTCGCTCGCAGTCACCGACACTGTCCAGCCGTGGGCGTCGGCGATCTGTTCGACGATCGCCAGCCCGAACCCGGTCCCGTCGTCGGCTGTCGAGTATCCAGTGTCGAACACGTTGTCCCGCTCGCTCTCTGGGATGCCGCGCCCGTCGTCGGCGACGTAAAAACCGTCCTCGAGGGTGTTTACGGTGATCGTCGCGGCGTCGCCGTGTTCGACGGCGTTCCGAAAGATGTTACTCAGCAGTTCCTGGAAACGGCCGGCGTCGGCCTCGATGGTCCCCGTCGCGTCCACGACCAGGTCGGTCTCGCCCGACTCGACGTAGGGCCAGACTTGCTGGATGGTCTGTTCGAGGGGCGTCGGTTCCGGGTCCTCGACGGTCGCGCCCTGCCGGGCCAGCGTCAGCACGTCGTCGATGAGCGTCGCCATCCGCTGATGGGACGCTTCGATCCGGTCGAATTCGGCCGGTCGCTCGTCGAACTGCTCGGCCAGCATGGAGAGGTTCATCTCGGCGACGTCGAGGGGGTTGCGCAGGTCGTGGGAGACCATGCTGGCGAACTCGTCGAGCCGTTCGTTCTGCCGTTCCAGTTCCCGCTCGCGCTCGACGCGCTCTGTGACGTCCCTGGCGATGAGCTGAAACGTGTCGCGTTCGGTCCGAATGTCGACCGGCGCGAAGATGTTGTGGAAGTGCCGACCGTCGAACTCCGTCTCCGTGCGCTGGGCGGTTCGTTCCTCGATCACCGTCTGACCGACGGTCAGCCACTGGTTGCCGATGCCATCTGGCAGTTGCTCGACGATGTCTCGGCCGACGAGTTCCTCGCGCGAGACCGACGCGAACTCCGCCATCGCCGGGTTGGCCGCGATGATCTCGCCGTCGGCAGCGACCTGTGCCACGGCGTCCGGCGTGTTGTTGACGAGCAGTTCGTAGCGGCGCTGTGCTCGCCGCTGGGTGACGGCACTCCTGACGCGGTTTGCCAACTGTTGATACTGTTGGTCTTCGACGACTTCGAGCTTGAGGATGTAGTCCGACACGCCGGCGGCGATCGCTCTGGACGCGATCTCTTCGGTTCCGCGGCCGGTCAGAAGGATGAACGGGACGTCGCCATGTCGCTCGGTGACCATCTCGAGAAATTCGAGGCCGTTGGCGCCTGGCATCTCGTAGTCGCTGACGATGCAGTCGATCTCCGTGTCGTCGAGAAACGCCAGCGCGTCCTCCGCGCTCGTCTCCCAGAAGGTCGTCATCCCGTGTTCCTCGCGTAACGTCTGGGCCGTCATCTCGGCGAAGAACTCGCTGTCGTCGACCATCAGGAGACGGATGTCCTCAGACATAGTCACCAGCCTGATGGGAACGGACGACTCGACGCGCAACCGGAATCGTGACGGAGACGGGATGCACCGGTACCACTACTCCCACGAACTCGTTCCCCATCCAAATAGTCTGCGAAACATGTGTTTGTTCTATCTATAATTCGCCAGGATCAATGTCGTAACCGTCGCTCCCATCGCGGCCCGGCGCGCGCTGCCAACCACCAGCCGATCGCACCAGCGCCGAGCGACAGACAGAACGCGAGGACCGTCGTGGCAGTCGGTGCGGTCGGATAGACGAGCGCTGCGACCAACAGTGGAATCGCCACGACGGCGAGCGCCGTCCCGAACCCCAGGAACAACACGGTATCGAACAGTAACTCCGTCGGCGAGAGTCCAGCGACGAAGGCCGTCACGCCGTAGACGTAGGTCGCGATCAGTGGCAACACGACGACGCCGACGGCCAGTTCTACCGGCCGGTACCACAGCGCTGCGACCGCCAGATAGACCAATCCCGCCGGGAGCGACAGGAGCACGTACGCGCGACGCTTGCCCGCGAAGACGGCCTGTATCGAGACGGGATAGCGGAGGTACTCGGTTGCGTCGTCGAACTGCATCACCCAGCTGTACGTGGTGAACGCACCGAGCCCCAGGAGCGTCCCGAAGGCGATCCCCGGTGACGGTTCGAGACCGGTCGCGGCGGTGATCTGGTCCAGCAAGAGCGCGGTCACGCCGAAGAGCACGCCCATGGAGAACAGCACCTTCCAGGCCGAGCCGCTGGATCTCGTGACGTCGAGCAGCGCCCTCGTGGTGAGCCCGCTGTCGTCGCCGAGGAGTGTCCGCACCCGGGTGAACCGGTCCGGCGCGGTCCGTTGCGCGCGACTCGCTGCCGGGCGGAAGAGCAGTGGTCCCAGCACCCCGAACACGACCACCGGTGCGAAGCCGCGGACAGCCGCGAGCAGCGACGGCTCTCGATACGCGACGAGCGGCGTGTACGCGAGGACGTCGATCCCGATTACGACGGTGGCAGCCGCTACCGCCGCTACCGGCGCGACGACAGCGAGTTTGCTCCGCGTGGCGAGGCCGGCGAGCGTCAGGCTCAGCGTCACGCCGAGGGCGAACGCCCCGACGAGCGTGACCCAGACGAGCGCAATCTGAGCCAGTGAGACGCCCGCACCAAGTGCGCTCGGGACGACAGCGACGCCGAGTGGTGCGAGGAAGAACGCCGCGTAGTACACCAGGTCCTTGAGCAGGAAGACGGTCAACAGGCGGTTCCACGACACTGGCAGCGTCCGGGCCGAGAACACGAGCAGCGTCACGTCGCCGAGAACGTCCCGGAGTGCGTCGCGACCGACGAGTCCGATAGTTCCCACCTGGAGCCCGAAGAAGAAGACGAGGCCGTGGAGGCCAGCGACGACGGCGTCGAAGTCAGTACCAGTGATCCGGAGTAACTCGAAGCCGCCGGCTGCGAGCGCCAGGACGACGACGGGGAACGAGCCGAACCGGCGGCCGCCGAACAGTTCCTCGTGGAGTCGCCACTCCTCGCGAAGCATCCGCCGAAACAGCTGGAGCGTGAGCGACATCGCTGGTCAGTCGGACACCTGCTGGGTGGCCGGTTCAGTAGCGCCCACTTCCGCGCGGAACACGTCGAGCAGCCGCTCGTCGTCGAGTTCCTGGGGATTGCACTCTGCGACGAGTCGGCCGTCGCTGACGATCGCGACCTGGGTGCACAGCTCGTCGGCGACCTCGATGAAGTGCGTCGAGAGAAAGACCGTGTTCCCGCGCTCGCAGTACTCCCGGAAGTGACCCTTGATCTGTTCCTGCATGAGCGGGTCCAGATTCACGAGGGGTTCGTCGATAAACACCAGATCGGGCTCGTGGACGAACGCGGCGGCGAGCATGACGCGCTGGCGTTCACCCTCCGAGAGGTCGGTCGCCAGCGTATCGAGCTTCTCGCGGAACTCGAATCGCTCCGCCCACTCGTCGATCTGTTCCGTGACGTCCGGGAGGTTCCTGACCGTCCCGACGAACTCGAGATACTCTCGCGGCGTCAGGAAACTCGGCGGATCCTCCCGTTCCGGCAGGATACCGACGGCGCGACGGACGGCCAGCGGATCGGAGACGGGGTCGTGACCCAGGACGCTGGCCGTACCAGCGGACGGCTCGAGCTGCCCGGTCAGGATCTCGATGGTCGTCGTCTTCCCGGAGCCGTTCGGCCCCAGGAGCGCGAACAGTTCTCCCTCCGGAACAGTCAGGGAAAGGTCGGCGAGTGCCTCGAGGTCGCCAAAGCGTTTGGTCAGCCCGACAGTCTCGATGGCAGTCATCCTCCGTGGGGTCGAATCCGACCGAGAAAAGTGTTCGTGGGGTTTCGAATCGGCCGTTTTGACAATCGTTCTTATTTAAAAATCACCATTTACTGGAGGCCTTCCATATACCTTTTGTGCTTAAATGAGAAAGCGCTGAGTATGCAGTCCCTCCAGCTCGATATGATCCAGTACGACTGTCCGTACATCCGGACCACGTTCGATTACGACGTGACGTTCTACACGCAACACTGGGAGTTCAGACACGATCGTCGCGCGCTGGAGTCGCGGATGCTCGTCACCGGGCAGTCGAACGAGGACCTGACGCAGGCGCTCAAACAGCTGCAAGGCGAGGACAACCTGGAGGAGATGAACGTCCTGGGGAAGAAGGCCGGGGCGGCACAGATCCACTCCCGGATCGACGAAACGGAGGCGATGAGCACGATCCTCGACAACAACGGGTACGTCACCGGGCCGTTCGTCATCGAGGACGGGAGCGAGCTGTGGAACATCGGCTTCGACTGGCCGGAAGACGCCGACGACGCGCTCTCGGAGCTGGAGCGGAACAACGAGTTCGAGGTGGACGGGCAGACGAGCATCGACATCGTGGACTACCACGAGATCATGCAGAACCTCGATTCGATCCGCGACCTGCTCAGGGGGCTGTGGAACCTCACGGACCGTGAGCGGGAGACGCTGCTCGCTGCGATGGAAGCTGGTTACTTCGAGACGCCGCGCGGTGCGAATCTCGGCGAGCTCGCCGACGAGTTCGACATCTCGAAAAACGCCACCTCGAAGAACCTCCGGCGAAGCCAGCGCAAAGTCCTCGAACAGTTGATCGCACTCGTCGACGAGGCCGACGGCGGCCCGGACTCGAAGGGCGTCTCACCGTTCGACGACCTCGTCTCGAATCTCGGTCGGTGACGCCAGCTGGCGGCCACTCGACCGACGGGCTCAGATTTTGCTGAACAGGACGATCAGCGTCGCCACGACCATGGCGACGAAGCCGACGAGCCAGATCATCCTAGATCACCTCCGTCATAGGTCGAACACCGGTTTGACGTGTTCGGGGACGTTCTCGCCGCTGGCGCCGTTCGTGACCAGCGAGACGAAGATCGTGGTCACGATGGCCGCGGCCGTGGCCACGAAGTAGAAGTCGATGCCGAGCGGGAGCGCGTTCCCCATCTGTGTCCACGCCAGCAAAACGACGTTCAGGGCGATCGAGACCACGAGGCCGGCAGTGACGCCCTCGCGGCTGGCCCCTTGCCAGAGGAGGCCGATGATGACCGCCGGGAGCGTCCCGCTCATGAACGTCCCCCAGCCGAAGCTGCCGAGGATGGCCACGAGTTCCCCGCCGTACAGCCCGAAGAGCACGGAGCCGACGCCGATGACGACGACGGTCACGCGGCCGACCCAGGTCTCCGAGCCGTCCGAGAGGTCGATGCCCATCGCGCGGGTCAGGTCACGAGCGATGGCGCCGGACGCCAGCGACATGAAGAACCCGGCCGTCGACATGATGGCCGCGACCAGGCCCGCGTAGATGATCATCTGCAGGACGATGTGGAGCCGGTTGACGAACTTGAACACCGCGAGGTCGGGGTTCGCGAAGGCCGCGACGTCACCGTTCGCGACCATGAACAGCGCGACGAAGCCGATGAGCATCCACAGTAGGCTCCCGACGGCGTAGGTGACGCCGCTGATGAGGCCGACCGTGCGCAGGCCTTCGGGATCGTCGATGGAGAACATCCGCTGGAGGACCTGGGGCTGGCCCATGACGCCGATCGAGAACGCGATGGGCCAGATCAGCAGCAGGCCGGGCGCGGAGCCCTTGGCGAGCCCCCAGCCGTCGAGCAGTTGCGGCGTGAACGCCTTGGTCACGTCACCGGCGGTGACCTCGCCAGCCGAGGCGACGGTCACAGTCAGGTTCTCCATGCCGGTGGCGACCTGGAAGAACCCGAAGACGACGCCGACGACACCGATCAGCATCACCGCGCCGGTGTACGCGCCGGCGAGTTGAGCGGACGCCATGCCCCCGACCGTGATGTAGAGGATCATCAGGCCGAAGACCAACCAGACGGCGACTTCCACGCTCACGCCGAGCAGTTCGGCGAGGACGTAGCCACCGCCGGCAACCTGCGAGGCGAGGTACGCCCAGCAGGCCATGAAGATCGTGATCGCGAGCAGGCCGCGGATCGCCCCGCTGTCGAACCGCACGTCCACCACGTCGCCGAGCGTCCCGATGTCGGCCACGTCGGCCATGCCGCGGACGCGTTTCCCGATGACCCAGTAGGCCATCGCGAACCCGATGCCGGCGGCGAACGTCATCCACAGCGAGGACGTGCCCATGCTGTAAACCAGTCCGGGGCCGCCGACGAACCCGAACGCGCTCATGATGCCCGACATACTCGCGAGGGTGATGACGGCCGCTCCGAAGAGTTTGGTCGCGCCGTAGTACTGGTCGGAGGATTCGATCAGGCGCTGGCTGTACAGGCCGACGCCCATCACCGAGATGATGAACGCCACGACGAAGCCGACGACGAGCACGTCGACCATCAGCTGGTCACCTCCCCGTCCGGCGCCTCACCGGGCGTCGGCGCGTCCTCGACCACGTCGCCCTCGTCGGCCTGAGCAGCTTTCGCTTCCTCGACTTCTTCGATGAACTCGTCCCAGCGGCCTTCCGGGAGGTAGTACCGACGGTAGTACAGGCCGAACGTCAGCGCGACCGTCATGAACCCGCCGATCCAGTAGAGCCAGTACACCGCTGCGAACGAGGGGTGCATGCCCGTGATGAGGCCGGCCGAGCCGCCGGCGTACGACCCGGAGAAGTACTCGGCGAGACCGAACGCACCGAGCTGGAGGACCGTCCAGACACCCAGGGGGTAAACGAGCAATTTCACCGGGATCTCCTGACGGGAACTCGCGCCGATGATGAACCACGGGTGGAAGAGGAACGCCGACACGAGCAGGCCCACGAACCAGTACCCGGTCAGGCCGAGGACGAGGACGGCCAGCCAGAGGAGGCCACTAGCGACCATCAACGGCGTCGTCAGGTCGGAGATGTCGATCTTGCGGTCCAACATCAGTTCGTCACCTCCGACCTGCGGCTGGTCCGCAGGACGGTCATTCGTACGTGTGCACGTAGCCACCGTCCCATAGCAGGTCACCTCCGTTGAGGTGGCGAGCGTGGTTCGAGAACCCGAGCGCGAAGAGGTTGCCCACTTCGACGGGCTCCATCATCTCTTTCAGACGCGCCTGGCCGAGCATGACGTCCTCGACGACCTCCTGCTCGGAGATGCCGCGCGATTCGGCGGTGTCGGCGATCTGATCGAGGACGAGCTGGGTCTTGACGTAGCCCGTGCTCACCGAGAACGAGCGGAAGTTCCCGTCGCTCTCGGCCGCGATCGACTGCGTGAGCCCCCGCAGTCCGAACTTCATCGTGTTGTACGCGGCCTTGTCCTGGGTCACGTAGTGGCCGTGTACGGAGGCCATGTTGCCGATGACTCCGTGGCCGTCGTCGGAGTCCTTGATGTGGGGCAGCGTCAGCTTGCTCAGGTACATCGGCGCCCGGAGCATCACCTGGTACATCGTGTCCCACATGTCCATCGGGAACTCGTCGATGGGCGAGATGTGCTGGAGGCCAGCGATGTTGGCCAGGAATCGAATCTGTCCTTCCTCGGCGGCCACGTCGACGAGTGCCTCGAGAGCCCCGTCGTCGGTCAGGTCGGCCGTCGCCTGGACGACCTCCCCGTCGACGTCGAGTGCTTCGCTCTTCTCGACCGTGTCGGACAGACCGTCTTCGTCCACGTCCGTCGCGACCGTCGTCAGGCCGTTCGCGGCCAGGACCAGCGCAGTCGCGCGACCGATCCCCGACGCCGCACCGGTGACGATGGCGACGTTCTCATCAGTGAAGTGAGGGTCGGGCACCTGCAATACGTCGTCAGCTGTGAGTTCGGGCGCTTCGAGCTGGCCCGAGTGGCTGTTCGTTGACTGAGTCATCTCGTGTGTACATGACCCACAAAACAGGGAATAAGCCGAGGTTCACATGTAATCCCGGTTTCCTTCGTGTGAAAAATCGAGTTAGAAACCGGCGGACGGCGATACGACGGCCCGAAGAAACAACCTGGCGGCGTCAGTCCTCGTCGTTGGCGAAGACGATCTCTTCGATCTCGTGGCGCGGATTCTCGTCGTCGTCGCCCTCGTACTTGTAGCGGACGTCCTCGTCTTCGTCGGCGGTGGCCTCGTGGGAGCCGTCACAGAACGGGTAGTTGCCCGACAGACCACACATGCAGATGGCGATGTCGCCTTTCTCGCCGATGTCGTCCTCGTCTACGATCTTCGGTCCGGTCGCGTCGTGGGTGATCTCTCGTGACACACGCTATCACGCGCCGGGAGCGATATAGATGTTTGGCTCGGCGAGGACAGCGAACCGAACCGTTATACCACCGACGGGCACAGGGGGTGATATGGGTCGGCGACGACGACGAGCGCTCTATTATCTGACGCTCATTCACGGACTCATTCTCCTGTACACGCTGGTGTACATGTGGGGAATGGAGGCCTTGGAGAACCGGCCGCGGTCGTTCCCCGAAGCGCTCCTCGTCGTCGTCCAGACGTTCACGACAGTGGGGTTCGGCGAGGACGCCCCCTGGCAGACGACGGAAATGGAGCTGTTGATGGTCTCGATGATGGCGACCGGCGTGTTCGTCATCTTCATGGCGCTCCCGCTGTTTATCGCGCCCTGGATCGAAGAGCGACTCTCGACGACGCCCCCGGCGGGGGAGGTCGACCTCACAGACCACGTCGTCATCTGCTCGTACACCTCACGCGGACAGAAACTCACCGAGGAACTCGACATTCTCAATATTCCGTACGTCGTCGTGGTTCCCGATCGTGACCGGGCCGTCGAACTGTTCGAATCGAACGTGCCCGTGTTGCACGGAGATCCAGAAACGCAGCAGACGCTGGAGAACGCGCGGATCAGTGACGCGCAGGCAGTCGTCGTGGACATCGACGACGAGACGAATCCGTCGGTCGCGCTGACGGCGAACCAGCTCGCACCGGACACCACGCTCATCACCTTCGTCAAGGATCCCGATCTCGCAGCGTATCACGAGTACGCGGGAGCCGACTACGTGTTTTCGCCGCGGACGCTCATCGGCGAGAGCCTCGCCGAGAAAGTGACCCGTGGCATCACTGCGAACGTCGGCGACGCCATCGAGATCGGCGAGGACTTCGAAATCGCCGAGTTGCCCGTCCAGTACGGCAGCGAACTCACGGACAAGACCGTCGCGGAGAGCGGCATTCGCGAACGGACCGGCGCGAACGTGATCGGCGCGTGGTTCCGCGGCGAGTTCGTCAGCCCGCCCTCCCCAGACGCCCGCATCGACGAACAGACGATCCTGTTGGTCGCCGGGCAGGAAGACCAACTCGAAACGCTCAAAGAACTCACGCTCTCCGAGACACGACCGAAAGGCGGCGGGAACGTCGTCATCGGCGGCTACGGGGAGGTCGGGTCCACGATCGAGTCGATCCTCGAGACGGCGGGCATCTCGTCGGTCACCATCGACACGGAGGAGCGCAACGGGGTCGACTTCGTCGGCGACATGACCGACCAGGACGACCTGCGGGAAGCGGGCGTCGACGACGCCAGCACCGTCATCCTCGCGCTGCCGGACGACACGATGACCATCTTCGCGACGCTGGTGGTCAGGGAACTCAATCCCGAAGTCGAGATCATCGCCCGGGCGGACGAGACCGAGAGCGTCAGGAAACTCTACCAGGCCGGCGCGGACTACGTCCTGGCGCTTGCGACCGTCAGCGGCCGAATGCTGGCTTCGACCATCCTGGGCGAGGACGTCATCTCGCTGGATCAACAGGTCGAAGTCATCCGGTTCGACGCCAACGGTCTGGCCGGTCAGACCCTGGCCGGGGCGGACATCCGCGCCCAGACCGGCTGTACGGTCATCGCGATCGAGCGCAACGGGGACGTGTTCACCGACTTCGACCCGGACTTCGAGTTCGCCACCGACGACAGTCTCGTCGTCGCCGGCCCCGACGAGAGCATCGCGATGTTCGCGAAACAGTACGAGTGATCGGCGGGGGAGCGACGCTACGGCCCGGCGGCTGGATCAGAGCCGAGTCTCGCGCGCACGTCCAGGCTCGTCCCGACGGCCCATCCGGCAAACAGCACCGCACCCACGATTTCTGGCAGCGCCAGTCCGGGTCTGAGAAGGGCACCGGTCGCGATCCAGACCGCCCAGGTGGCGCCGTTCAGACCGCCCGCCAGGATCGTCGCGACGCCGCGAACTCGGTCACCGGCAACGACGTTCCCGACGCCGTAGGTCCACAGGGCGATCGACAGCAAGACGTAGAACGCGATAGCGACCGGCACGTGCGGGTCGGTCCCCTGCGGGAAGACGCCGATCAGGACGAGCGCGACCAGAACCAGGCCGAACAGCGCGACGCCGACGAGTTCGATGCGATTGCGCGCGGCGCCCACGAGGGCGTAGCCGAACCAGAGCCCTACGAAGCCGCCGGCGATCAATCCGCCGTTGAACACGAGGCGGGTCGTCGGGGTCGACGCAGTACTGATCGTCGTTCCGAGGTTCGAGAGGGCGTTGCCGGTCCAGGAGAACTGGGGCGAGAGCAGCGTGGCGACGAAGATCGCGCCGAGCGTCACGACTGGCGCTACGATTCCAGCCCCCCAACTCACTCGGTCGGCCGTCGCAGTCATCGACCGGCCCTTCCACATGTTGGAATTTCAAAGGTAACGGTTCGGACTCGCAGCGGTGTGTGAGTTGTTGTGTATCACTGTGGCACAGATGGCGTGCTACTTTTCTATTCGGGTCACCGAGGTCGAGTCATGGAGGACACGGGCCGTCGAGGGTTCCTCGCCGGGAGCGCCACGGCCGTCGCCGCACTGGCGGGCTGTACCCAGATCCCCGGGTTGTCGAACGGGTCGGAAACCACTCCGCAACCGATATCGCTCCAGACGCTCGACGTCGGCGGTTCACCCGGTGACCGGATTCGGGTCCAGCCGTCCGGCGAAGTAGCCCTGTTAGATTTCTTCGCGACGTACTGTGAGCCCTGCAAGCCACAGATGGCGGAACTGCGAACGGTCCGCTCGAATTCCCCCGATCTGCACATGCTGTCGATCACCTGGGAGAACGAACTCGACGGCGTCAGAGAGTTCTGGCGGCAGTACGAGGGGACCTGGCCGGTCGCCGCGGACACCAAACTGAAAACGAGCGAGCAGTACGGGATCAACGGGCTCCCGACCATGGTGATCATCGACGCGGACGGCGAGGAAGTGTGGCGACACAAGGGCCTCGCGAAGGCAGAAACCATCCAGTCGAACATCGACGCCGCCCAGCAATGATCGATCTGGCGTCGCTTCGTCTCGGCTTCGCTTTCGGGCTCGGGACCGCCACGTTCTTCGCGCCCTGTGCGTTCCCGCTGTTGCCCGGCTACGTCGGCTACTATCTCGGCAAGACCGGCGGCGATACGCCCGAAGGCACGCTTCCGTTGCGGCTCGGACGGGCGGCTCTCGTCGGGCTCTTCACCAGCCTCGGATTCTTCCTCGTGTACGCGGCGTTGGCAGGCGTCGCCATCGCCGCCGGGACGCAGATCCTCGGCCACGTGGGCCTGCTCGAACTCGTCGTCGGCCTGTTGTTGATCGGGCTCGGTATCGGGATGGCGACGGGCCGACTCCAGGCGTCCTCGCTCCACGTCCAACTGCCCGAGCGCCGGCGCTCGGTGCTGGGCTACGTCCTGTTCGGCGTCATCTACGCCGCGGCCGCTGCCGGCTGTACCGCACCGTTTTTCGTCGCGATCGTTTCGCTCTCGCTGAACAGTGGGCCAGCGGCCACGATCGTGACGCTCGGCGCGTACGCAGCGGGGATGAGCGTCCTGATGATCGGCGTGACGATGCTCTCGGCGCTCGGCCGGGACACGCTCGTTCGACAGCTCTCGGCCAGGACCGGCGTGATTACGCGCGCCGCGGGGGCCGTGATGGTTCTCGCTGGGCTGGTCCAACTGTACTACTACCTCTTCGAGTTCGGCGGCCTGAAAACGCTCGGCTTCGCGTGAGCTAGCGCCGGCGAGGCGGTCGCACGACGACGCTGGACGGCTCGGTCTGGACGCTCGTCTCGGACACGAACCGATCCGAGCCTGCCAGCAGCACCACGGTCCGATCGTCGAGCCGTTCCATTCGGAAGGTGACCCGATTCGTCGTTGCACTTCGGGAGGCGGGTGCGGTGCGTTCGTCGAGGAACTGAGACGCCACGGTCGCGAACTCGGTCGCGTTGGCGGCATCGTCCCACCTGGTGATCCAGGCGAACGACGGCTCGCTGCCGCCGCGAAAGGTAAGGACCCGGTCGTTTCCCCAGCCAGCGGCAGCGGCCGCTGCACGCGCTCTCGGCACCTCCGTCCCGAGAACGACCCGCACGAACAGTTCTCCGCGACTGTCTCGCTGACTGACGGTCCACCGGGAGTCGCCGTCCGGGACGGACACTCCCAGCGGAACTGGGGAGTCCCTGGTTCCGTGGAGGAGTTGCTCCGTCGTCGACGGCGGCGTTCGATACACGCGCCCGAGGTCGGCCGGCGCATCGACCCGCGAGCTGACGTAGTCGGCGCCGTGGTGGTACGCCGCCCAGTAGAGCCTCGTCCCGCCGGTGGCGTTCGCGTAGAGTCGACTGATCTGCGTCCGCTCGGTCGGGTAGCGAGGCTGATACCGCCTGACGTACTCGCTGGCGGTGTAGACTGCAGCGCCTTCGAGCAGGCTTCGCGCGGTGAGCGTGCCGTCGGAAGTCGACAGTCGGTCGTCAGCCAGGCCGGCCCTGATCGCCGCTCGGTCGCCCTGTGCGAACTGGATACTGTGGGTGAACTCGTGGGCGAGCGTTCGCTCGATCGCGGGCGCCCGTCCCGCTCGTGGGGCGAGAAAGACCCGTCCGGTCGGGAACGTCATGCCACTGGTCTGGAGCTCGCTGTCTTCGACGGGTTGTGGCGGACCGATACCGAGCACGGCCTCGAAGTCGTCGTTCTGGACGTCACCGAACGTTCCCCCCGTCGACGTGGCCGAATACACCTTGACCGCCGGTGGGTCCGCCCGCGCGTCGAGGAGTTGTCGAACCCGGCCGAAGGTCTTCCCGGCGTCCACCGGCAGGTCGCCGGAGACCGCCACGTCGGCAGGCCGCGGTGTCGGCGTGATCGCAGTCTGCGTGCCGTTCCCCGCGGCACGGCGCGGTTCCTGCGTCGCGGGCACCGTCGTCACCGCGGTCGGAGCGCTACCATCCAGCGCCCTCGATTCAGTCCCGTGGACTGCGGTCGGGTCGCTCTCGCTGTCCACCGGTGCGTTACACCCAGCGACCACTACGAGGAAAAGCGTCGCGAGGACACCGAGTCGGCGTCGCATTGGTCCCGCATCCACAGCGACGGGAATAAATCCACACTGCTGTCTGGTCTACCGAGAGGTCACGAGAAAGCAACGACAATCGGCCCGACGGAACGCCGTTTTAGACGTGGTACTTGTCGCTCTTGGCGGTGAACAGGCCCTCGATCTGGACTTCGTTCTCAGTCGAGAACATCATCGGTGCGGTCTCCGTTTCGGTCTGGGACGGCAGTGTCTGGCGAGGCGCGGACGTCGTCGAGTGTTGTGTGCTCATGGGTTTGGGATGGTGACAGCGGACAGCGATTTGAAGGCGATACCGAGACGCGTCTAGTGAAGAAGGAGGCAGCGTACGCGTACGATCGGCATCATGTGTCTACCTCGACGTACAGACCAATCTATAATAAATGTTCCTGTTGAAATAGTCCGAAAACAATGCCAATAGTTACCAAACGGCAGTTTCGAGCGCTCACGAGAGGACTGTGAGTGAGGAGCCGACCGTTACGTCGAGTCCGTTCGTTCGAGTGCGGCATCGAAGTGCTCGCGGCGGATGACGACTTCGTCGGCTCGATCGGTTGCGACGTCGGGACCGTGTTCGGCGGCGAACTCGCGGATGGCGAGCATCGACGCCTCGCGGACGAGCGCTTCGAGGTCCGCACCGGAGCGTCCCGCCGTCTCCGCGGCGAGGTCGTCGAGATCGACGGCGTCACCGAGGGGCTTCTCGCGCGTGTGGACGCCCAGAATCGCTCGGCGCGCCCCCTCGTCGGGGTTCGGTACCTCGATGTGAGCTTCGAGTCTGCCGGGTCGAAGCAGCGCGGGGTCGAGCGAGTCGCGCCGGTTCGTGGCCGCCAGCACGACGAGGTTCGGGTTCTCGGCCAGCCCGTCCAGTTCCGTCAGCAGTTGGGAGACGACCCGTTCGGTCGCCTCGTTCCCCTCGCCGCGACGGCCGGCGATGGCGTCGATCTCGTCGAAGAAGACGATCGACGGGGCGGCCTGCCGGGCGCGCTCGAACACTTCGCGCACGGCCTTCTCGCTCTCACCGACGTACTTGTCGAGCAGTTCCGGCCCGGCCACGTGGATGAAGTTGACGTCGCTCTCGCCGGCGAGAGCCCGGGCCAGCAACGTTTTGCCCGTGCCCGGCGGCCCGTGGAGCAGGACGCCGGACGGGGGATCGGTGTGGGTCGCCTCGAACAGCGCCCGGTAGCTGAGCGGCCACTCGACGGCCTCTTCGAGGCGCGTCTTGGCTTCTGTCAAGCCACCTACGTCGTCGAATCCGACGTCGGGCGTCTCGGCGACGTACTCGCGCATCGCCGAGGGATCGACTGCCGCCAGCGCCGTCTCGAAGTCCGCGCGGGCGACGACCGGTTCCTCGCGCGTCCGGCGAAGCGCGACCATCGCCGCTTCGGTCACCAGCGAGCCGACGTCCGCCCCGACGAACCCGTGGGTCCGTCCGGCGAGCCAGTCCAGATCGACGTCGTCGTCGAGCGGCATCCCGCGCGTGTGCACGTCGAGAATTTCCCGCCGCCCGTGTTCGCCCGGCACGCCGATTTCGATCTCGCGGTCGAAGCGGCCGCCGCGACGCAGCGCGGGGTCGATGGCGTCGACGCGGTTGGTCGCCCCGATGACGATGACGCGGCCGCGCTCTTCGAGGCCGTCCAGAAGCGTCAGCAACTGGGCGACGACGCGGTTCTCCATGTCGGCGTCCTCGTCGCGGGTGCCCGCGATGGAGTCGATCTCGTCTACGAAGAGGATCGACGGCGCGTTCGCCTCGGCCTCCTGGAACGCTTCGCGGAGTTTCTCCTCGCTCTCGCCCTTGTACTTCGAGACGATCTCCGGTCCCGAAATCGTCTGGAAGTGAGCGTCGACCTCGTTGGCCACGGCACGAGCGATAAGCGTCTTTCCCGTTCCAGGTGGTCCGTACAGCAACACGCCCTTCGGCGGATCGATGCCCAGTCGCCGGAACAGGTCGGGGTCCGACAGCGGGAGTTCGATCATCTCCCGGACCTGCTCGAGTTCGTCGTCGAGACCGCCGATGTCCTCGTACGTGACGCCCAGGTCCGTGGCGTCCCGCGACTCGCCGCCCTCGCTGTCAGCGGACTGCGCCGGAGGGGACTGCTGTCCCGCTCCCAGATCGAGGTCGATCCCGTCGTGGACGGTCAAGTCGGTCTCCTCGGTCACTCTCACCGGTCCGTCGGGGTCGGTCAACGAGACGACCACGACGCCGAGACCGTCCACGTGGACTCGCTCTCCCTCCCGAATCGGGCGGTCGAGCAAGCCCGATTTGACGGTCGATTCGACGTCGTCGCCGTCCGGCAGTTGCGAGGTCGGGCGAACGGAGACGAGTGACGCATCGGCGACGGTGGTCGTGGAGACCGTGACGGTGTCGCCGATGTTGACGCCGGCGTTCGCGCGCGTGTCCGCGTCGATCTTGACGACGTCGCTGTCGCCGTCGGCCATCGGCCACATCTTCACGACCGTCTCGCGACTCCCCTGGACGATGACGGGATCGCCGCTGAGGATGCCGAGTCGGTTCCGTGCGGCCTCCGGCAGTCGTGCGACACCGCGACCGGCATCGCGTTTGTCCGCACCCTTCACAGTGAGGGCGACGCCGTCGCCGTGTTCGCGGCTCATGCCCTGGGGTTGTCGGTCCACCGTCTTGAGGGTTCCCCGCAGAAACGCATTTGATGCCGGCCGTTACATGATAACGTATGGTGGTCCAGACTCAGCGCGACGAAACGATCTGGTACAAGTGTGAGGAGTGTGGGCTCATGTTCGACGACCAGAGCGACGCGCGCAAACACGAGGGGAACTGCGAAGCCGAGGGCCCGTCGTACATTCAGTGAGCGGGCGGGCGGTTTCAACTGCCCGTCACGTCAGCAGCCCCAAACGAACCCTTTTGCCACTTGCCGTCGTACCGGTGACTCGATGAAGCGGGCTCTCGTTCTCGTTTCGTTGCTTTTGCTCGCTGGTTGTTCCGCGATACCCGGAACCCAGACTGAAACCCCGAACGTCGAGACGACTCACCCGGTCGAGACGACCGACTCGACGCCCCTCGACCCCTCGACGACTGCGTCCGCTGCGACCGCAACCAGTGACCAGACGACCCCGACCCCGACCGCCGAATCGGCGCAGTCGGCTGCGACGCCGACTCCCGAGCTGAACGTCGAACCCGCAGACAATCCCTGGGGGAAAGACACCGTCACCGTCGCGCTGGTGGCGGGCGGACACGATGAGATCGACTACCGCTCCGCCCTCTCGGGAGCGCTCGACTACTGGAACGCTCACGCGGAGTTCGGCGACTACACCGTCGAGTACGTCCTCGTCGACGACGCCGACGACGCGGACGTCCGCGTGAAGATCAGGGAGTCCGTCGAGACCTGCGGGGTCGAACAGAGCGAGCAGGTCCTCGGCTGTGCGCCGCTGCTCACGGAGGGCACGCGAGCCGATCCGCCGACGACGGTCACGATCGAAGCGGGTTACAACCACCAGAGCACCGAGGACGTCATGATCCACGAGTTCGGTCACGTCCTCGGCATCCGCCACGGGGAGGAGCCCCAGGCGTACATGCAACCGAAGAACACGGCCTATCTGACCGCCCAGCCCAACGCGAGCGAGCGCGGCTATCCCTGGCAGACCACCGAGTTCAGGTTCCACGTCGCCACCGAGGACAGCCAACGCGACCGCGAGGCCGTTCGTGACCAGGTCGGGCACGTCATCGACTACTTCGACCGGATCAAAGACGAGGACCCGGCCGTGCCGTCGAACGTCTCTGTCTCGTGGGCCGACAACCGGAGCGACGCCAACGTCGTCGTGCAGTTCCGGGAGCGGCTTCCGGACGGGGGGACGGGCGGCAGTACTGTCCAACAGTACGGCTTCGATCCGGACGGCGACCAGGCCATCGAGTACTACGCGAACGTCACCGTCACGGTGGCAGCCGTCGACACCGAAACCGTGGGCTGGCACACCGGGTACTGGTTCGGACAGGTACTCGGCATCGACGAAGACAACCTGCCGGACCCGCTCCGGAGTGCCGACGCTCGCGACCGACGCGACGACTGGTGGACCGACTCCCCGTGACCGCCCTCGGGCACGCCATCCGGGGCAGTTTCGTGGCGCAAACCGTTTGATGCTCGCCCCACTACGGACTGGCAGTGACCGACAACGAGGAGCCAGCCGAAGCGAACGCGGGTGAGGACGCCGGTTCGACAGCAGCCGACGAGCAGCCCTCCGAAACGGACGAAGCAACGACTCTCGACAGCGACGGGTTCACCGACGTCATCCAGGACATCGGGCGACCCGTCGTGACGGCGAGCCGCGTGGCACAGGCGCTCGACTGCAGTCAGTCGGCGGCGACCGAGGCACTCGACGCGCTTGCTGGAGAGGACCTCGTCCAGAAACTCGACGTGTCGACCGATCCGGTCGTCTGGTATCCGACCGACTGGTCGCGGCTGACCGACCGCGAGCGGGTCATCCTCTTTCCCGGCCGCCGACAGATCGTCGTCGACCATCCGACGCAGTTCACGCGAGCGCAACTCTCACAGTTCGCGCACCTCGTCGACACCACCCACCGCGGCGGCTATCTCTACGAAGTCCGTCGCGAGGACGTCTGGGGCGCGCCGTACGACACCTTCGAGGACCTGCTCGGGACGATCCGGGACGTGCTGCCCGAGCGGTCGCCGGCGCTCGAAGAGTGGATCGAAGACCAGTGGAAGCGCGCCCATCAGTTCACGCTGCGGACACACGAGGACGGCTACGTCGTCCTCGAAGCCGCGACGGAGAACCTGATGGGGAACGTCGCCCGCGAGAAACTCGACGACGAACAGTTACGCGCCCCCATCTCGGACAGCGAGAGCTGGGTCGCCGAAGAGGCCGTCGCCGAGGTCAAGCGCATCCTCTACGAAGCCGGCTATCCGGTCCAGGACGAGCGCGACTTGGAAACGGGCGAGGACCTCGATCTGGACCTCACGCTCGACCTCCGCGACTACCAGCACGCGTGGGTGAGCCAGTTCATGGAGACCAAGTCCGGCGTCCTCGTCGGCCCGCCGGGCGCAGGAAAGACCGTCGCGGCGCTGGGGATTCTCGCGCGGGTGGGCGGCGAGACGCTCGTCCTCGTTCCGAGCCGCGAGCTGGCGGGCCAGTGGCGCGAGGAGATTCTCGCCCGGACGACGCTGACACCGGCCCAGATCGGCGAGTATCACGGCGGTACCAAGCAGGTGCGGCCGATCACGATCGCCACGTACCAGACGGCCGGGATGGACCGTCACCGACAGCTGTTCGACAGCCGAGAGTGGGGGCTCGTGATCTACGACGAGGTGCATCACATCCCTTCGGCGGTGTATCGCCGGAGTGCGAACCTCCAGACCAAACACCGCCTCGGACTCTCTTCGACGCCGGTCCGCGAAGACGACAAGGAAGAAGACATCTACACGCTCATCGGGCCGCCGATCGGGACGGACTGGGACGCACTGTTCGACGCCGGCTTCGTCGCCGAGCCGGAGGTGGAAATCCGGTACGTTCCCTGGGCGAGCGACGACGTCCGCAACGAGTACGTCAGCAGTGACGGCCACGAGCGGCGACAGCTCGCCGCCACGAACCCGGCGAAAATCGATGAGACCCGACACCTCCTCTCCCGGCACGCGAACAAGAAAGCGCTCGTGTTCGCCGACTACCTCGATCAGGGGCGGGCGTTCTCGGCGGCGCTCGACGTTCCGTTCGTCAACGGCGAGATGCCCCACAGCAAACGCGAACGTCTCCTGGAAGAGTTCAGACAGGGGATGCGCGACACGCTCATCGTCTCGCGGGTCGGTGACGAGGGGATCGATCTCCCGGACGCGGAACTGGCCATCGTCGCCTCGGGACTCGGCGGATCGCGACGCCAGGGCGCCCAGCGAGCCGGGCGGACGATGCGCCCGGAAGGCCGATCGCTGGTGTTCGTCCTCGCGACGCGCGGGAGCAACGAAGAGGACTTCGCACAGCGACGGATGCGTCACCTCTCTTCGAAGGGCGTCCGCGTGACGGAAGGCGAAGCCGAAGCTGTCGAAACCACGAACTGACGAACACGGCACGAACAGGGGACAACGCGACTGCTGAGAACAGTCGTTACGCGCGACCAGTTCCCGTCTTCGGGGGGTTGAGGAACAGCGCGTCGATCAGCGCGGCGATTCCCGCGATGCCTGCGACCGACAACGCGGTTCGGAAGCCGATGGAAAGCAGGTTCCCCACGACGAGACTGATCAGGAATACCGTCGGCATGAACGCGAGCAGGAGGTCGTACCGTGACAACGATGGAAACAGGACTCGTCGTCCGTCTGCAGTACCTCGCTGCGCAGTGTTGTCACTTCTGGACATAGTGTTCTTCCACCTCCTCACTAATACCTTTGCGATGACAGCACTAAAATTTTTCTCTCATGCCTTCCCGTGAAGGCATTTCAAACACTGATTGAACCGCTGTCGTACATTTCCATAAGTTATAGATGTATTATATCGTGATAATCACGGGGAGAAGTCAGTATAGGGCAACGGACATTGATCAGAGACGTCGCGGGACGCCGACTCGCGACAGGCGCGAACAAGACAGCACAACGGTTTAGTGTTCGAAATAGCTAGCGTCCTCTTGTATGGGTCCGGACCTCTGGATGCAGGGCGCAGTCGTCGGACTCGCGCTCGCCCAGTTGCTCGTCTTCTGGGTGTTGTATCGACGGTCCGAGGTATTGGGTTTCACGACCGACGGTCGGCCAGCTACTCCTGGCGGGAAGACGGCCACATCGGACGAGGAGCGCGCCGTGGTCTGCCCGGACTGCGGGAGTGCGAACGAACCGGGGTTCCAGTACTGCCAGAACTGCGTCTCGGAACTTCCCGGCACGGCGTCTTCGCCGGACGCGAACGACACGCCACAGGGCCGCGGACTGTCCTGACCCGACTCTCGATTCTCGACGGCCGTCGTTACGAGGGGCGCCCGCCGAATCCACCGGAACGTCCGGGGTCCGGTTGTGCAACAATCGAGTTCCTTCGAAGGCATCAAATCGAGGATGTTTAACGTTACCGTGTGACACATAGTACGACTCGAAGGAAACTGACGTGTGGAGAGCGCCGCCACTTACTACGAGTAACCATTGTTTCAGGAACAGGCGAGCGACGGATTTACGCTGCGGAGGGACACGGTGTCTCTCCGCAACACACACGGTTACAGAGCGGCGACGGTCACCTATGACGGACGATCTGACGAGCAATCTCGAGGGTCGCCGAGCAACAGCGACGATCGACGGTGAACAACGTCGTGGTACCATTACCGCAGTGACCTACACGCCGAAGAAAGGCGACATGGTCGTCGCACTGGAACTCGACGACCCGGCTCCAAACGGCCCCTCGTCAGTCGCGCTCGCGCTGGACGACATCGACCTGGCGAGTGACACGTAAGCCTGCCCGACGATTCTTCGGAACGTATACTTCTGAAATGAAACTGCCAGTACGTCTGTGCAGACGGTAGTTACTCGGACATTCACCGGAAACACGGTGTGTCGTTGGCGTGAGAGAAGCGACGTGACGTTTCTCCTTCGTCAGTTCGTCCAGCGGGTGTCGGCCAGGGTTCGCTGCACGGCTTCTTCGCCGACGGCCTGCGCGAGCGTCTCGAAGCCAGCGCGTTCCTGTCTGTCCCCGGCGTCGGCGACGAGCCGGGAGACGATGAACTCCGGCGTGGACTTGCCGACGGTGCCGAAGCGGGGCTGATAGTCAACGGCCAGGTCGAGATCAGGCGTGAGACCTTCGGCGAAGATGCCGTCCGTGCGAGCCTCGTCGGGGAGCGGCTGAAGGTCGTCGGCGAGGTGGGTGACGAACACGCCCATCGCGCCGCGTTCGACCGTCAGCGTGACGAGACCGTGCAGGAGGTCGGCCGCGCTCCCCGGTTCCGTGATCGCTTCGAACTCGTCGACGAGCATCAACGTCCTGGCGTCGTCCGTGAGCGGCGGGACGACGGTCCGCAGCGTCGATTCGAGGACGCCGGCGTTGAAACTGGCGTGTCGCCGATGGAAAACGACGACGTCGACGACGCTCACCTCGGCCGCGCGGGCGGGAACGGGCAGTCCCATCTGAGCGAGGAGTTGGACCTGACAGAGCGTTTCGAGCAACGTGGTCTTCCCACCGCTGTTCGCTCCAGTCAGGACGGTCACCTGGTCGCCACGGGGCGGCGCGTCCGCAGTCGAGACGTCGAGATCGTGCTCACCAACGGCGTAGGTGATCGGCTGGACTGACTGGTCGCCGACGCCGACCAGCTCGAGGTTTCTGGCGTCGGCCACCGCGATCGTCTCTCGGTCCTCGACAAACGTCGGGCGCGTGAGGTCGAATTCGAGCGCAAACCGGGCCAGCGAGACGTAGAAGGCGATGTCGTCGACCGCCGTGACCGCCGCGTCGATGTCCTCTCTGGCGGTCTCGATGGCGCCCTCGAGATCTGCTGCCACTTCGTCTGCACGCTCGCTGACGGCCCGTCGTCGGTCGTCGGCCAGCGACCGCAGCGTCTCGCTGACGAACCCGGCCGCGTCGGTCGCGTCCGACGGCATCGCTTCTCTGACTGCGGTCAGCGAGATGCCGGTCTCGTCGGTGACGTGTCGGACGAACTCCTCGCGGAACTCGTCGGTGCCGCGGACGCCCTCCTGTACCGTTTCGAGCACGTCAGCCTGGTTCGCCGAGAGTTCCTCGACGGCGGTCTGCTGGTCGCGGAGGTCGTCGAGTCGGTCGTCGACCCCTGCGCCGACGGTGCCGTCACCGAGTGCCGCGAGCGCATCGGCCGCGTCGGCGAGCGCGTCGGCGTCCAGCGGGTCGAGCTGTTCGAACACGCCACCCGAAACCTCGGCATCGACGAGTTCGAGTGCGGTTTCGACGGCGGACCGCTCGCCCCCGTCGATGCTGTCGTGCGTCTCGAACGCCTCGACGACCGCGGCCCGTGACGCCGCGTCGAGTGCATCCCAGGCGTCGACGGCGTCAAGCACAGTGTCCAGGCGGGACTCCATCGTCTCACGGTCGCGCAGTGGCGTGAGCACGCGGATGCGATCTTCGGCGTGGCGCGTGACGGCGTGCTCGCTGGCCAAATCGAGGATGTCCTTGTACACGTCGCGGGTGTCCCGCGTGGCGAGGACGTCCATGCCTTCGCCGCCCTGTGCCCGTCGGAGAATCCGCGTCGCCCGTCCGCGGCTCAGGCCAGCGGCCATCAGCGCGCGGCTATCGGCGGATTCGATGGCCTCGATCGCTGCCGGTTCGCCGATCGACTCGGTGAGGCGCTCCCGAGTCTTCGGCCCGACACCCCAGTAATCGTCGAGTCGCATACGTCCGGCGAGGACCGGAGCGGTCTTAGGCGTTCATGTATCCGACACGGAAGCTTCCAGTCCTTCGTCGGGTCACTCGGCGTCGGCTGGCGTGTCGAAGTCGTGGAAGTGCTCGCCTTTCTCGGTACTCAGGATGTCGAGTGCGGCCGCGCCGCCGTCCCCAGCCGAGATGATTGCCTGCCACTCCTGGTCTCGTACCATCGCGCCCGTCGCGTACGTGCCGGGGACACTCGTTTCCATTGAAAGGTCCACGTCGATGGTTTCGTTCGCAGCGATGTCACAGCCCAACTGCTCGGCGAGATCCAGGTCGGTGCCGGTCGCGAGCACCACGTACCTCGCCTGGTATTCGCCGTCGGCCGTCTCTATCTCGAAGCCGTCTCCGGCGTCGGTGACGCTCGTCACCGCTTCACCCTGCCGCAGATCGACCCCGAACTCGTCGACTTGCTCGCGGACGTGTTCCATGAACGCCGACCCGTCCATGCTCTCGATGCCGAGATAGTTGAACAGGTGCGCCTTGTGCATCCACGTCTCGTCGGTGTCGAAGACGACGGTATCCAGTTCGTTCTTGGCAGTGAACAGGGCCGCGCTGAGCCCCGCTGGTCCCCCGCCGACCACGGCAACGTCTGTCATGGCTTACGCTTCCACGAACGGAGCGAAAAAGGTCAGGACGTGTCCGGCGACTTGCCTGTCGTCACTCCAGTAGTTCCTTCGTCCGCCGATGGCGGTAGCAGAACATCGGTCCCAGGCCGACGGTCGCGAGCGGCCCGAGCCGGCGGCCGAGTCCTCCGAGCGGGAGTTCGTACTCGATGCGGTCGCGGACGAGAGTCCCGTCGCCGTCGGCGAAAAACGAGTGGGTGTGCTCCCACTCCCGGAAAGGGCCGCCTTCCATCTCGTCGCGGAACATCGCAGCGCCGTCACCTTCCTCGCGATCGACGATGACGGACGTCCAGTTCTGTCGCGGCCCGATCCCGAGCGGCCGGATCGACGACTGGATCCGCGACCCGGCTTCGAGGATTCCCGGATCGGACTCGCCGTCCGGCCCCGTTACAGATTCGACGTCGAGATTCATCCAGTCGGGCGTGAGCGCCTCCAGTCCAGTGACCCGCGAGTGAAACTCCCACACGTCCTCGAACGGCGCGGCGACGCGAACCTCCCGCTGGTAGACAGCCATGGCTGCGTTTAGGAACGGAGTCGGCAAAACACGTGCGGTAGGGGCAGCGAATCAGGCACTCACGGGAAAACCGGCGTTTCCAGCCTGACAGTTACGGGAACTGCCCTGCATCTTTGGCGGCACGGGCCACGCGTTCGATAGCGACCACGTACGCGGCAGTCCGATAGTTCGGTGCGTCAGTCGCCTCGTAGGTCTCCGTGAGGGTGTCGAACGCGTCGCAGATGATCCGCTCTAACTCCTCGTTGACTCGGTGTTCGGTCCAGGAGAAGCGCTGTCGGTTCTGGACCCACTCGAAGTACGACACCGTGACGCCGCCGGCGTTCGCGAGGATGTCGGGGAACACAGCGACGTCGCGGTCGGCGAGGATTTCGTCGGCGTCGGGCGTCAACGGCCCGTTCGCAGCCTCGACGATGATGTCGGCCTCGACGTCCTCGGCGATGGCCGCATCGATCGCGTTTTCCAGGGCCGCCGGAATCAGCAAATCCACGTCCTCGGTGAGCAGGTCCCTGTTCGTGAATTCCGTTGTGGCGCCCTCGTAGCCTTTGAGCTGTCCGGTCGCGTTCTTGTGGGCTTTCGCGTCGGCGACGTCGAGCCCCTCCGGGTTGTAGATCGCACCGCTCGAATCAGAGACGGCGACGACGTTCGCGTTCAGTTCTTCGTCGACGAGTCGTGCAGCGACCGAGCCCGCGTTTCCGAACCCCTGGACTGCGACGGTCGCAGACTCGATGTCCTTCCCGAGATACGCGAACGCTTCGCGGGCAGTCAGCATGACCGAGCGGCCCGTCGCCTCGACGCGACCGGCACTCCCGCCGCTGGTCGGCGCCTTCCCGGTGACTGTCCCGGGTGCCGTCGTGTTCTCCAGCGTCTCGTAGGTGCCCTTGATCCAGTTCATCTCCCGCTGGCCGGTGTTGACGTCCGGCGCGGGAATGTCTTTGTCAGGACCGATTATCGGACGAAGTTCGGTCGCGTACGCGCGCGTGATCCGTTCGAGTTCGTTCACTGAATAGTTGCGAGGATCGACGACGATCCCGCCTTTTCCACCGCCGTACGGAATGTCCACGGTGGCACACTTGTACACCATCCACCCAGAGAGCGCCTTCACCTCGTCCCGAGAGACGTTCGGATGATATCGAATGCCGCCCTTGTACGGGCCGCGATCCCCGTTGAACTGCGAGCGAAACGCTTTGAATACCTCGATCGATCCGTCGTCCATCTCGACGGACAGGTTCGTCTCGAGCACCCGTTCCGGCTGTTTCAGCCGTTCGAGAACGTCGGGCTTCACGTCGACGTAGACAGCAGCATCGTCGATCTGCTCCTGGAGGCTCTCGAACGGGTTCACGTCCTCAGCCATGGCCAATCAATTGCCGACTGCGGTATTAAACGTGATGTTGTCAATACCATACAAATGTATTAATACAATATATATTCGAGTGGCAACTCACCGATCGTCGGCAGCGCGTGCCCGTTCGAGGACGCGTTCGGCCTGCGCGATCAGCGGTGCATCGATCATCTCGCCGTCGACACTGAACACGCCTCGGCCCTCAGCCTCTGCGTCGGCCTTCGCGGCGAGGACCCGTTCGGCCCATTCGATCCTGTCAGTCGAGGGGGTGAATGCGTCGTTGATGACGTCGACCTGCGACGGGTGGATCGCCATCTTCCCGTCGTACCCGAGTTCGATGGCAAACTCCGTCTGCTCGCGGAGGCCAGCAGCGTCTTGGATGTCGGCGTGGATCGTGTCGATCGCGTCGACGTCGGCTGCGCTCGCAGCCAAGACGACGTGTTCCCGTGCGTAGAGCACCTCAGTACCCTCCTCGGTACGGGTGGCACCGACGTCGGCAGCGAGGTCCTCTGCGCCGAAAGCGATGGCAGCGGTGCCGTCCGTCGCCGCGATCTCCTCGGCGTGCAGCACTCCAGCAGCTGACTCGACCAGCGGAATCACGTCGAGCGAGACATCGTGGTTGTCGAGCAACGCAGTGACCGCTGCCACGTCGGCGGCGTCCGTCACCTTCGGAAGCATGACGCTGTCAATGCGCGGCGATCCGTCGAGTACGGCTTCGAGGTCCGCGGCGGCAGCGACGTCTGGCGGCGTCACGCGAACACAGACCTCACACTCGGGGTCGAAGGACTCGTCCGTGAGCACGTCGTTGACAGCCGATCTCGCCTCTGACTTCCGCTCGGGTGCGACCGCGTCTTCGAGATCGAAGACGACGACGTCTGCACCCGACCCGGGTGCTTTTCGCATGAGTGCTGGCTGATCGCCGGGCGAGAACAGGACGCTTCTGCGAACCATGGCGGTGGATGCAGCGGCAGCGGTTTGGGTTTTCGGGATGGCTCGACGACACGTGAAAACGACAGCTGTGCAACAAAAGACGGGACAGCGTGGACCCTCGCTACCGGGGCCACAGAAACAGACAGATTACTGGGACTTTAGGGGCAGTAACCTGCCAGCCGATAGCCAAGGTTAGTGTATGTAGTCGTTAACTGGGTTGCTCTGTGCAGCAACGACGTAAGCTAAACGAACATCTCGATAGGAGAATCTGGGCAGAAGAACGGTCATAAGTGCGAATTATTCGGAAAATAGTACCTAAACCAGACGTTAATACCGTCTTACGGTGCGTCTGGAACAGTGTCGTCGAGCGACGCGAGACTCGTGATCACCACCCAACATTGATTTACTAGCTAGCATATATCCACTTAGTATGGTAAACAAAGCGGCACTCTCGGTCCTCGGGGTGATCGTTCTCGTCTCGATGGGAGTCGGAATCCTCATCGGGATGCAACTCGGCGGAACGGCCGGCACGCAAACGAACAACGGTGGCGGTGGCGGCGGAGCGACGCCGATTCCTGACGGTGGAACAGGCACACCAGTTCCAACGGCGGGGCCCGGGTCGTCACCGAACGGTTCGTCCCAGAACGGCGGACCAGCTGGCGACCAGGAGACGACCGTGAGCGTCAGGGAGTTCGAGGATGACGCGATCGAGACGGAGATCGGCCGGCTCATCAACGAGGAACGAGAGTCTCGCGGGCTCGACGAGTTGGAGGTTACTGGCAAACTGTCCTCCGAGGTGACGACGATGTCCCGCAACCACAGCAAACAGATGGCCGAAGAGCGGAAGTTGAGTCACACCATCGAGGGCCAGTCCAGTCTCCAGCGGTATCGCCAGAACGATCTGTACAGCACGTGCATCTTCCTCTCTAACGGCGGCGGACACAACATCGACGCCGACGGAAACAAACTCGAAACGATCGCGTACGCCAAAGCAGGGCGAACGTACGAGCACAACAACCAGTACTACTACCACGAGAACAACACGGCCGTTGCCTCGGCAGTTGTGGATCGATGGTTCGAGAACCAGTTCCTGCGTCCTCGTCTCCTCTACGAGAACGCGAACGCGGTCGGCGTCGGCGTCGAGATCACCGAGTCCGGTGACGTGTACGCCACGGCGAACGTCTGCTGACACTGCGGCTGTAGTTTTTCGCGTACGACAGCCCGATAGTGTTATGTGTGACCAAGCCCCATGGTCTGGGAACGGAGAACCATGGCGCAACCGAACTGGATGCGGGCTGCCGACGAAGACATTCTCAGGCACCTCAAAGAGGAACGTCCGGACTACCTGGCGCTCGTCGCAAACAGGCTGGGGATGCACCTCGGCTACGTGGAGCGACGGACGGAAGTCCTCGTCGAGCACGGACTCGTCGAACAGGTCAGCGAAGAAGTAGTCTATCGAACGACGGAACTCGGCGAGCAGTACCTGGCCGGTGAGATCGACGACAGTTCTCTCGGACTCGCGAGTTGCGACTGACAGTCGGAAACTGAAGCGGGAGCCACGAGCGTCGTGGCGAAAAAACGGCGAGAACGGTTCGGATTAGCTCTGTGCTTCGAGCCAGGACTCCACGAGGAAGCGCTGGTACTCGTCCTGAGAGACGACGGTGACGTTCCCGAGCATCTGTGAGTGGCCGGAGCCACAGTACTCTGCACAGTAGAGCTGGTGTTGTCCAGTCTCGGTCGCTCGGGTCTTGATCGTATTCCACTCACCGGGGAAGGCGTCCTGTTTGAGGCCCAGTCCGGGGACGTGGAAGGAGTGGAGCCAGTCACGCGACGTGATGTTGATCTCGACGTCGCGGTTCGTCGGCATCATCATCGTCCCGGAGGACGACGCCGTTCCGTTGCGGATCGTCGCATCCGAAATCGCGGCGGACTCGACGGTCACTCCGTCGAAGGAGACGTCGTCACCGGTGGTGTTCTCCGCGCCCGTGACGGTCCCGTTGACCAGCGTGCCGCTCTCGATACTGCTCCCGGATATCTGCGCGTTTTCGACGCGGATACCGTCACCAGTGACGTTCGTCACGGTCGCCCCGTCGAGGGAGACGTTCTCGAGCGTGAGGCCCGAGCCACTGACGCCCTCGGCGTCGACGCGGTACTCGAAGTTCCAGATGTACTTCTGACCGTACACCTCGATTTCTTCCATGTTGCCCGGCGACTCGACCTGCTGGTCGGACGTGGCCGAGACGTAGGGGTTCCCGAGGACCTGGTAGGACGCGACACCGACGAACAGTAGAATGATCGCCGTGGCGATGGTCCAGGTGATTTCGAGTCGGCGGTTCTCCTGAGTCGGCTTCGCTTCGTCCGCGTTCCGGTACTTCCAGACCGTGTAGATCAGGATGCCCTCGACCAACACGGTGATTGGGACAGCCACGTACAGCAGGTTGCTGTTGAGGCCCCAGATGAGACCCTCTGTGACTGTCGATTCCGTTCCCTGCGCCACGGCCGGTTGGACCGCAGCCAAAAACAGGGTTACACCGAAAAGCGACATCAGCCCGACGCGCTTGCGGTTTACCATTATCCGGGGGTTGGGAATTCGGGCATAAATAGCTGCTGTCTTCCACTGACCAGAACCCCCTGCACGTGGTTTCTCCGTCCGTTTACCAGAGTTAGCACACAAAAAGCGGGGGGCATAAGTGGGCCCGCTCAAAGGGTTCAGTAGTGAGAGAATCAGCCGTGTTCCAGCGCATCCCACGCTTCCGGTTCAGTACGCTGCTGGCAGGGACGGCTATGGGAGTGTATCTCCTGGTCGTCCTCGGTGCGACGGCTGCACTTGCCGACGCCGCGAACGCCTGTTCTAGCTGGCCACTCTGTCACCAGACGCCAACGCTTTCGACGCCGACGCTGTTGGTCGCCTGGGTCCACCGCATGGTCACGGTGGTCGTCGGGCTGCTCGCCGTCGGCACCGTCGTCGCAGCCCTCCGCCGGGACGGTATCGCGACGAGAGTGAAGGCGACGCTCGCAGCGACGCTCGCCCTCTATCCCGTCCAGATCGCCATCGGCGCGTACGTGGCGCTCACCGGCGCGTCAGCACCGCTTCCCATGGCGCATCTCGTCACGGGAATGGGAATCTTCGCGGGCCTGACCCTCGCGCTGGCGTGGCACCTTGAGCCGGAGCGCGCACCGCGCTCGGCGACCACGACCGCAGAGCTCACGCACGACGACGAGCCAGTCGCTGCCGACGAATCCGGGGCGTCCGAGCAACTGGCCGGCGTCGGCCCGCTCACGCGTGCAAAGTACATCGCGAACGCGTATTTCCGGTTGATGAAACCGCGGCTGATGTGGCTCCTCTGTCTCGTGGCGTCCGCTGGCATGGCCCTCGCAGCGGGACCGGCGCTGACCGTGCGAACCGTCGTGCTCACCCTCGGCGGTGGTGTGCTGGCGATCGGAGCCAGCGGAACGTTCAACCACGTCCTCGAACGCGAGAAGGACAAGCGGATGGACCGGACGAGCGACCGTCCGATCGCGACGCACCAGATTCCAGTGCGGAACGCGGTGACCTTCGGCCTGGCGCTCGCCGTGGCCTCGGTCGGTGTGTTCCTCCAGATCAATCCCCTCGCAGCCGCGCTCGGACTGGCCGCAATCCTGTTTTACAGCGTCATCTACACGCTGGTGCTCAAACCCAACACGGTGCAGAACACCGTCATCGGTGGCGCAGCCGGAGCGCTCCCGGCGCTCATCGGCTCGGCGGCCGTCACCGGCAGGATCGGCCTGCCCGGACTGGCGCTGGCCGGACTCATCTTCGTGTGGACGCCCGCCCACTTCTACAACCTCGCGCTCGCCTACAAGGACGACTACGAGAAGGGCGGCTTCCCGATGATGCCAGTCGTCCGCGGTGAGGCGACCACGCGGAAACACATCCTCCTGTGGCTGTCGGCGACGCTCCTGTCGGCAACGGTTCTGGCATCGCTCACGGACCTCGGGTGGCTCTTCGCCACGGCGACGACCACACTGGGAGCGGTGTTCCTGTGGACGGTCATCAAACTCCACTGGGAGCAGACCGAATCAGCCGCGTTCCGGGCATTCCACGCCTCGAACGCCTATCTCGGCGCAGTACTCCTGGCGGTCGTCGTCGACGCACTCGCCATATGAACACGAACTCGACAGGCCTCTCGGAGTGGGCGACTCGACTGCGACCGGAGACGGAGACCATCGTCTGGGGAGCGATCGTCGTCAACTTCGAGATCCTCCTCCTCTTCCTGTACGCGACGGTTTCGGAGAGCCAACTGACGGGTTTGACCGCCGTCAGGTACTGGCTGTATCCGTTCGTCTGGATCAACGTGGGCATCTGGGCGATCGTTCGCACGCGACCGACGCCGACCAGTACACGGCACCGTCGCATCGGGCTGGCACTCGCTGTCGGCTACTTCGGGGTGCTGGCGTACGTCGGTGGGCTCATCGCCGGCCCCATTCCGAGCCCCACTGGGTTCTCGGTACAGATGGGGCTCCCACCGGGCTGGGGGCCGGCAGTGTTCTACAGTAGTTCCCACTTCACCATCACGATTCTCCCGTACAAGGCGATCGGCTACGCGGCACTCGCGTACCTGGTGTACGCGACCGTGCTCGATGCGGCCGGCTCGGCCGTGACCGGGCTTCTCGGACTGCTCTCGTGTGTCAGTTGCACCTGGCCGGTGCTTGCGACGATCATCACCGGGGTTTTCGGCAGCGGCACGGCGATCGCCAGCGCGGTGTACACACAGTCCTACGGACTCTCGACCGTCGTGTTCGTCGCGACCGTCGGCCTGCTGTACTGGCGGCCGTTCGGCCGGTAAGAAGGGTTGAAACTGCTGGCCCCGCTATGGCCGATTATGCCGACCGTCGAAATCGAATACTGCGTCCCCTGCGGGTTCTTGAATCGGGCAGCAGACGTCCAGCACGCGCTCCTGACGACGTACGGTGAGCAACTGGATGCCGTGACGCTCCGCACTGGCACCGACGGCGTCTTCACCGTCAGCGTCGACGGAGAGACGATCTTCGACAAGCACGAAGACGAGTTCGACGTCGACGAGATCGTCCGGCAAGTGCGCTCGCACGTCTGAGTGACGACGACTGGGAGTCCTTTTTGACCAGGGCACGCCACCATCTACGCATGAGCGCCGGCACCGCGATCGCGATCGACCTGGTCGTCGTCTGTCTGACCATCGGCGGGCTGTACGTCGGTGCCGGACGACTCGTCGCTGGTGCAGTCGCGGTGAGCGAACGCCTCGGGCTCTCGGAACTCGTCATCGGATTGACTATCGTCGCCGTCGGAACCTCCGCACCGGAACTCGTCGTGACGCTCGACGCTGCGGTCGAGGGACAGGCGTCGATCGCCATGGGGAACGTCGTCGGGTCGAACGTGTTCAACCTCGGGCTCATCCTCGGCGGGATCGCGCTCCTGGGCCCAGTGACGGTCCCGCACCGAGTCGTGAGTCGCGATGGGCTGGTGCTGCTGGCCGTCGGTGCTGTGACGACGGCGTTCGTCCTGGACCTGCAACTCGGTCGGATCGAAGGGCTCGCTCTGGTCGCCGTGTGGATCGGGTACGTGGGCCTGCTGGTTCGGTCCGACGCGAACCGAACGCGCGAGCGACCTGAGACAGTGCCGCTACCGAGCGATCCGACCGACCACTGGGAGGGCGTGGTCTCGGTGTTGCAACTCGTCGGCGGGCTGGTCGTCGTGGTGGCGAGTGCCCACTTTCTCGTGACGAGTGCAGCGGACCTCGCGCGACTGGTCGGCCTGTCGGAGTGGGCAATCGGGAACACCGTGGTCGCCGTCGGCACCTCCACGCCGGAACTGGCGACGGCGGTCATCGCGACGAGACGCGACCAGCAGGACGTCTCCGCCGGAAGCCTCCTGGGGAGTGATCTCACGAACGTCACGCTCGGACTCGGTGGTGCCGCCGTGCTGGCGCCGCTGGAGGTCAGCAGCCAGGCCCCCGTCGGCGTGGGATTGCTGGCGCTCACGGTGGCCGTCGTCGTGGTGCTCGCCTGGACAGACGCCGAGTTGACTCGTCCGGAAGGGGCCGTCATCGTGGCGTTCGCGCTCGGACGGTGGATCGTCGCAGTGACCTGAACCGAATCCCTTACCCTCGTTCCGGCCACCTCTCCTGACATGGCAGCAACCGTCGTCGCCGAAGACGTCCGCCGGGTCTACGGCGACACCGTCGCGCTCGATGGCGTCTCGCTCTCGATCGACGAGGGCGAGGTGTTCGCGCTCATCGGCCCGAACGGCGCCGGGAAGACGACCCTCGTCCGCGCGTTGCTCGGGACGACCGACGCAGAAGGAACAGTTCGCGTCTTCGATCAGTCGCCCCGTGCCGTCGATCGTGCACGGATCGGCCTCCTCCCGCAGAACTTCGATCCACCGGATCGCCTCACGGCTCGCGAACTCGTGAGCTACTACGGCGGCCTCTACGACGAGTCCAGGGACGTCGACAGCGTCCTCGACGACGTGGGGCTCGCCGACGACGCCGACACCTGGTACGAGAACCTCTCGGGCGGGCAACAGCGCCGGACCTGCCTCGGGACGACGCTCGTCAACGACCCGGACCTGCTCGTGCTGGACGAACCCACGACCGGCATCGACCCGGCTGGACGCCGCGCAGTCTGGCGACTCATCGAGGACCTGGCCGCCGGCGGCACGACGGTCTTCCTCACGACCCACTACATGGCCGAAGCCGAACGCCTGGCCGACCGCGTGGGGCTGCTCGCCGACGGGAAACTGATCGCCTGTGATGCACCCGACTCGCTCATCGCGAACCACGGCGGTGACAGTCGGCTGGTCGTCGACACGGACGCAGAACCGTCCGTGACGAACGAGTTCTCCTATCCGTCCGAGTTAGCAGACGGACAGCTCACGATCTACGACGTGCCGCCGGAAGCCATCGGCGACGTGGTCGAGACGCTGGAAGCGACCGGTGCGAGCTACGACTCACTGAGTTGGACCGAACCGGACCTCGAAGACGTGTATCTCGACCTGACCGGCCAGGCAGTCACGGCCAGCGGAGAGGTCGTCCGGGCCGGCGAGACTCCACTGGCCGACGGCGGCCGTGTCGATACCGCCGCTGGGGGTGACCGATGACCGCCGTCGGTCGCGTTCAGGCTGCGTTTCTCGCGGCCTGGTACTCGTTCCTTCGCCGACGGACGGCGGTGTTCTTCACGTTCTTCTTCCCGGTCATCATCATCCTCATCTTCGGCGCGCTGGTCCAGACCCAGGCGACCGGCGGCGGGCTGTTCACGGAACCGCCCGCGTACTACGTCCCCGGGTATCTCGCCGTCGTCGTCCTCTTCACGCCGCTGTCCCGCGTCGGGAGCGAGGTCGCCCGCCACCGAGACGGCAACCAGTTCGAGAAACTCGCCACGACGCCGCTGTCGCGGTGGGAGTGGCTGCTCGCTCAGACGCTGGTCAACGTCGTCGTCATCGGGCTCGCCGGCTTGCTCCTGCTCGGCCTCATCGTGGTCGTGACCGGCGCACAGATCGCGTTCTCGCCGCTGCTCGTTCCCTTCGTCGGCCTCGGCGTGGCGCTGTTCTGTGGCGTCGGTGCGATGCTCGGGAGCTTCGCCGACTCGCAGGACGGCGTCATCGCGGCGAGCAACGCGCTCGCGCTGCCGCTCCTCTTTCTCTCCGAGACGTTCGTGCCGCCGTCGATGCTGCCGGCGTGGCTCCCCACCGAACTCTCCCCGTTGACCTTCTTCTCCCGGGGCGTCAGGTCGGTCACCTTCCAGCCCTCGACGGAGCCGTTCTTCGGGATGGCCGCGCCCGGACCGCTGTTCTACCTGGGCGTACTCGCCGGACTGACGTTCGTGTTCTTCGCCGCCGGTGCGGTGGCACTCCCGCGAACGGACTGACAGCCGGAATCGCGCCGGCGTCAGGCGTGTTGCTCGATCAGCGTTTCGAGATCGGACCGAACCTCCGAGACGTCAGTGCTGGTCACCGTCGTCCGGACGTGTTGCTCGTCCATGTCAGTCATCTCGCTGAGTAGCCCCCCACGCCGGTCGACTTCGAGGAACAGCGTGAGTTCGTCGGGGCCGGGCTGGGCGACGACTTCGAGTTCGTCGAGTTGGCCGCGGAACGGTCCCCCCGCGGGACGGAACTCGAACTCCTGGATGAACCGGGTGCTCGTGTACCGGTTGTACGGATCGGCCTGGCACTCCGCGCTGTGAAACGAGAGCCCGAGGTCTTCCAGTGCGTCGAAGACGGTCTGGAGCCGCGGCGTCGGCTCGACGTCGAGGTAGTCTCTGTCTTCCGGATCGACCGCCAGGTCGATGTCGAGTTCAGTCTCGACCCACACCTCGATGTTCCCGAGAGTCACCGGCGTGTCGTACGGAATCTCGATCGAGACCGGCCGTGTCTCCTCCTGGTCCGGAGCGATGGTCAGCCCCTCCGCGAGCGTGAACCGGTCGATGTCCATCTCGCGATAGCCGTCTTCGGTCCGGAACCGCGTCTCCAACTCGAACCGGATGTCGCCGATCTCCTGTTCGGCGTTCCCGCCGACGATGTTGACCTCGGCGTCGATCGTCTCCCCCGGTCGAACCGTCGGAGAGGGCAGTACTGTATCCACTGTGGCGTTTCCGATACCAACGCGTGCGAGGACCTTCTTCATGTCTCCAGGGAAGGGTTCCCCGCCATCCGATATGTACTTTCGGCTCAACGAAGTCGACTTCCGGAACCGGTCACTCGGCCGTCGGAACCAGCGGCCTGGTCGTGGCGACGAGCAAGAGCAGCGCATGGCGCGGTTCCCAGCCATAGACGTGGTTGAGGAGGACGTACGTGATGATCCCGAGCGCGAGCGACAGTCCCCAGGCCCCGACGGCGATGCGGCCGACGCGAGCGTGACTGGTGTCGCGGAGTTCGTCGGGCGTGTGCGTGAGTCCGAGGACGACTGCGTGCAGGACGACCGGCACCGCCAGCGCCGACAGGAGGATGTGAACCGCCAGCATCACGAGATAGGCGTAGTAGATCGGTCCGGTCGCGTTGATCGACTTCTCGAACCCGCCGCCCACCTTGACCAGGTACAGCACGAGGAAGACCATGATGAGTGCGAACGCGGTCAGCATCGCGGCCCGGTGTTTGCGGATCTGGTCCCGTTTGATGAACGCGACGCCGGCGACGATGGCGGCGAGCGCGAGCGTGTTCACGACAGCGATCGCGTCGCCGAGGAAGATGACGGCGTCGCGACTGATCGTCGGCAGCGGCAGGAGGCCGGCGAACGCACCGACGACGAGGACGTATCCGAGGGCGGAGAGGACGGCGGTTACGGCGCGGGGGTGTGCCTTCGGCCAGCTCTGGGAATCATCGGCGACAGCCATACTGGGCTCTGTGGACGGCAGCCCCATGAGTCCGTCGGGTTCGGGCCCGCGAGTCCCCGACTGCGCCGTGGAAAGGCAAGAGTGAAAGCGCCCAACGTGCTATGAACTGGCATGAGCGCTGACCAGGAGCAGCGGACGATTCGGTGTCTCGTCGGCAAGGTCGGATTGGACGGCCACGACCGCGGTGCACACGTCATCGCGCGCGCGTTCCGCGACGCGGGATTCGAAGTCATCTACTCGGGCCTGCACAAGGCGCCCGACGAGGTCGTCCAGGCGGCGGTTCAGGAAGACGTCGACGTGCTGGGGATCTCGATTCTCTCCGGCGCCCACAACACGCTGGTGCCGAAGATCATGGACGGCCTCGAAGAGTACGACGCGCTCGACGACACGCTCGTCCTCGTCGGCGGGATCATCCCCGACGAGGACCGCGACGACCTGCTCGACCTGGGCGTCGCCCAGATCTTCGGTCCGGGGGCGTCGATGGACGAGATCATCGAGTACGTCGAGGAGAACGTGCCCGAGCGAGAATGACAGATCAGCTCATCGAGGAGTTGCTCGCGGGCAAACACAGAGCCCTGGCCCGCACCATCACGAAGATCGAGAACCGGTCGCCGGGTTACCGCGAGCTGGTGTCACAGCTGCACGAACACACGGGCGACGCGGACGTCATCGGCGTCACCGGCAGCCCGGGCGCCGGCAAGTCGACGCTGGTCGACAAACTGGCGGAATCGTACCGCGAGCAGGGCCTGACCGTCGGCGTCATCGCCATCGATCCCTCCTCGCCGTTCACGGGCGGTGCCGTGCTGGGCGATCGCATCCGCATGGCCTCGAACACGGGCGACATGGACGTGTTCTTCCGCTCGATGTCGGCCCGCGGGTCGCTCGGCGGGCTCTCCACGGCCACGACGGACGCCGTGAAGGCGCTCGACGCCTTCGGCAAAGACAAGATCATCATCGAGACGGTCGGCGCCGGCCAGAACGAAGTCGACATCGTTCGCACCGCCGACACCGTCGCGGTGCTGGTGCCGCCCGGGAGCGGGGACGACGTGCAGATGTTGAAGGCCGGAATTTTGGAGATCGCAGACCTGTTCGTCGTCAACAAGGCGGACCTCGACGGCGCCGACCGGACGGTCCAGGAACTCAAAGAGATGGTCGAGATGCGCCGAAACGAGGTCGCAGTCGCCACCGGTCATCACGGCGCGATGGAAGCGGAGACGGCCGAGACCACGAGCACGGCGAGCGACGAGAGCCAGTCGTGGACGCCCCCCATCGTGGAGACGGTGGCCAAAACCGGCGACGGGATCGGTGACCTCATCGACGTCCTCGAGGACCACGCCGACTACCTCGTCGAGTCCGGGCAACTAGAAGCAAAGGCCCGCTCGCGATACGCCGCCGAGATTCGGACGCTCCTCCGAGAGGACGCCAGCGAACTGCTGGCATCGGAGATCGACGCGCGGGGCGGCATCGACGGGTTCGTCGACCGCGTACTCGACCGCAAAACCGACCCCTACACAATCGCAGACGAGGTTCTCGACCCGATCGAAGAGTGCGTCCGCGACCAGCGAGACTGAGAGCGCCGCCTCGAAACCGTTGCCAGTGGCTGTAGCGACCGAGGAGTTCCCATCGTGTGGGAACGATGAAAACCTGCTTAGTCATCGAACGTCTAGATCCGGGAAAGAGCGACACGTCACGTTCTAGAACTGCACACCATCCACACCACTCCCATCGATGCACGACCCCACCCACGCGAACTCCTGTTCACACGAACGATCAGCAAAGCACGCATGCTCGCACGATCACTCGCAACCACGAGCGCACGACTGTAGCCCAGCACTGTCACGGCGACGGGTCCTTACCGGCGCGACCGCCGGCGCGGCCCTGGCGCTCGCGGGCTGCACCCAGATCGGGAACCGCGACGGGGCGACGACGAGCGAGAACGTTCCCGGCGCGGTAACCCTGACCACGGACGACGCCTGTGAGGTCTGTGGGATGATCATTCCGAACCATCCCGGCCCGACGACCGAAATCTTCTATCCGGGGGAGCAACCGTCAGGCCACGAGAACCCGGCGCGGTTCGACAGCACCTGGGAGGCGTTCAACTACGATTTCGAGCGCCAGGACCGCGGGTGGACGCGAGCGGTGATGTACGTCACGGACTACTCGAACGTCGACTACCGGACCTTCGAGGAACAGGGCGATACGATGATCTCGACCCACGTGAACGCCGAGGACTTCGTCGCTGCCAGGAAAGTGACCTTCGTCGTCGGCTCGGAGGTCAAGGGCGCGATGGGGAAAGATCTCATCGCGTTCTCGAAGGAATCGGACGCCCAGTCGTTCAAAGACGAGTGGGGCGGCGAACTCGTGACGGTCGACGACGTGACGCCGCAAATGATCGCTCAGCTCGGGATGTAACCCGATGTACGTGAAGTACGTCCTCGGTGGCCTGCTGGCTGTGCTGGTGGTGATGGCGACCGGGTTCGCCGTCACGCCGACCCTCGACCAGCGCGTCTCACCGGTGTCGTTCGACGAGACGCTGACGCTCGGCCTGACGGGCGTCGACGTGCAGGAAGCCCAGGACGAGGGCTACAGCATTCCGCAAGCCGAGGTGTTCTACTCGCAGTACCAGTACGTCATCGGCTACTACGGCGTCGGCCAGGCCGCCGACCACCTCAGTGAGAGGGGAACGAATCAGCAGTTCGGCCGGCCGTTAGCCGTGTTCGTGACCGATTACGCGAACGCGGACCCGGCGCTGACGAGCGACGACTATCTCGTCGCCCGGAACGAGATCGACGTCGGGTGGGTGTCGGCGCGCAACGCGCATTTCGTCGTCGACAGCCGGGCGCGGACGCCCGGCGGTGCCGCGGTCGTCCCCTTCGGATCGGAAGCGGCTGCGCAGTCGTTCGCGAGCGAGTACGGCGGGACGGTCGTCGGCTGGAACGAACTCCTGAGTCGGACCGGCCGCCAGGGTGCGGACGCCGAACAGCGACTCGACGCCATCGTGACGAACCGCACGGCGTGGGCCGACGAACAGGTCAGCGAGACCGAGACGCTCGACGATCGGCCGGTTTCGGTCGTCGTGGGCGAGGACGCGCCGACCCTCGCCGCGGCGATCGAGCAGGCGCCGCCCAACACGACCGTCGAACTGCCGGCCGGCACCTACGACGCCAATCTAACGGTTCGGAAGCCGGTGACGATCTCCGGGGTCGGCAACGAGACCCACGTCGAGGGACCGGGGACCGGGACCGTCCTGAACTTCCGGGCGCCGCGATCGGCGGTCACCGACCTGCAGATTTCGGGCGTTGGGCCCAACGGCTCCCGATCGATCGCCGACGTTGGCGACGACGAGTGGGACGCCCGCATCCGGGTGGCCTACGGCAGCGGCGACTCGGCGATCCGGTTCGACAACGCGACCGGGTCGCTCGTCTCGGGCGTTCACGTCGACACCCAGGCGACGGGCGTCATCATGCGCAACAGTCCCGGCACTGTCGTTCGTGACACGACCGTCCGAGGGAGCGAGGAATGGGCCGACGGGTTCATGGGCGTCCTGGCGATGTACGATCCAGTCGTCGTCCAGAACACCTCAATCCACGGCGGTCGCGACGGCGTCTACACCCATCGCGCTGAAGGGATCGTCGTCAGGGACAGCCGGATGGTGGACCTGCGGTACGGCGTCCACGAGATGTACACCTCCGGTGCGCTCGTCGCGAACAACACCATGCGAGAGACGAACGCGGGCGTCATCGTCATGACTCGGCCGCGGGGCAACGTCCTGCTCGGAAACGACGTTCGCCGGAGCGACATCGGCCTCTCGGTCGCCGGCACCTCCTCGTTCATCGTCGACAACGTCGCCGTGAACAACGAGATCGGCATCTCGATCGGGGCGACCCGGTCGCTGGCCAGGGAAAACGTCGTCGTCCGGAACGGCCTCGGCATCAGAGCGGACACGCTGATGCCCTCGAACGAGGTGATCGAAAACGACATCGTCGACAACGAGGTCCAGGTCGGTGCAGTCCGCGGCCCAGTTCGCATCTGGACCGACGAGCGGGGCAACTACTGGGGACCGCTCCCGGGTCGTGACGAGGACGGCGACGGCACGCTCGACACCGCCCACCATCCGACGGGAGACATCGAAGGCGCCCTGCTGGAAGCCGACGGCGTACTCACCCTCCGGGAATCGCCCGCGGTCGGTATGCTCCGGACCCTGCAGGACGCCGTCCCCGGCCTTCGGGAGAGCGGCATCGTCGACAACGCGCCGCTCGTGGAGCCGACCCATCCCCAGACGCTCGCCAAACTGAACGCAACACACCCATGACAGACACAGTTGGACTCGACGTGGAAGCAGTCACCGTCAGTTTCGGCGACCTCACCGTCATCGAGGACGTCTCGTTCGGGGTCGACCCCGGGACAGTCACCTGTCTCATCGGCCCGAACGGGTCCGGCAAGACCACGCTCTTGCGCGTCATCACCGGACTGCTCCAGCCCGATTCCGGGACCGTGACCAGGCCGACGACCGGCGCGCGCCCCGTCGGCTATCTCGCGCAGGCACCGGCCTTCCGCTCGCAGTTCTCCGTCCGCGAGACGCTGTCGTTCTACGCCGACCTCGTCGGCGAGGACGTCGATTCGGACTCGGCCATGGAGCGAGTGGGGCTCGGCGGCGTCCGCGACCGTCGCGTCGAGGCGCTGTCCGGCGGGATGACGCGCCTGCTCGGCATCGCGCAGGCGACCATCGGCGATCCCGGGTTGCTCGTGCTCGACGAGCCCTCCAGCGGCCTGGACCCGATGATGAGCCACCACATCACGGAGACGATCGCCGAGTTGGCCGACGAGGGCGCAGCGGTCATCGTCGCCACGCACGACCTCGGGGCGGTCTCGCGCATCGCCGACGACACAGTCCTCATCGACCGCGGACACGTCGCGGCGACGGGAGCGCCCAACGAGTTGCTCGCCGACACGGGGGCGAGCGACCTCGAAGAAGCGATGTCGGCGCTAGTCAGCCACGAGGGCGACGAAGTCGCGACGCGAACGGCGCAGTCACCGCGCGCAAACGGCGAGGGGGGAGACGCATGAACGCGCGCAAGGCGGCGCGGACGACGGCGGTTTTCGCCCAGCGCGAGTTCGAGACGCTCCTCCGGACCAAAACCATCGCCGTCCTCGCGCTCGGGTATCTCGTCGTCCTACTCGGCCTCGTCGTAGGGGCCGGAACCAGCGGCTATCTCCCCCTCACGCTCGATCTCATGCGACCGGCCGAAGTGCTCGTCCCCATCCTCGCCTTTGCCTTCGGCTACCGGGCGATCATGGCCGACGCGGAGCGCGGCGAACTCGAAACGATCCGCACGTATCCGATCTCACGCCCCACGTTCGTGGCCGGCGTCTACCTCGGCCGCCTCGCGGGCTTCCTCTCCGTCGTCCTGGCACCGCTGCTGATCGCCGGCGCACTCGTGGCCTTCACCCCGACCGAGCAGGTGACGGTCATCGCGGCCCACGAGACCATCGACACGCCGGCGATCTACCTCCGGTTCGTCACGCTGACTGCGGGGTTCGGCGTCGTGACGCTCGCCATCGCGACCGCTGTCTCCGCCGTCGCGCGCTCGACGCGAGAGGCGCTCGCCCTGGTCTCGATCCTGTTCATCTCGCTCGTCATCGGCTTCGACGCGTCCATCGTCGCCGCGCTCTCCGGCGGCATCATCTCGCCGGGCCAGGTTGAACCGCTGCTCGCGTTCAGCCCGAACAGCGCGTACCGGGGCCTGGTGTTGACGCTCGCCGTCGGCGAAGCGTTCACGCGGGGCGCGGCCGCTGGCTCTCCGGCGACGAACGTGTTCGGACTGCTCTCCTGGTTCGTCGTCTCACTGGCCGTCGCCGTCCGCACGGTCTGGGACACCTGATAGGTTCGAGCGCACTGGAGCGCTCCCTCGAGCCTCACTCAGCTACTGAAAAACGTCAGCGTCCCTGATCAGTCACCACGTATAAGCGCTTGTCTGCCGTTGGTCGAGACATGAAGCTCCGTAAGCTCGTCGCAGGGATCGGTGGGGGTATCGGGCTGACCGCGGGGGTCAACAGACTACTGGGCATGCGAGCCAGCGAGTTGGAACCGCCGCTCGACGGCAAACAGGGCACCTACCGCTGGCGCGGGTTCGACGTCGGCTACACCGAGGCCGGCGATCCCGACGCCCCCGACCTGGTGTGTCTCCACGGCGTGAACGCGTCGGGAAGCAGCCACGAGTTCCGCGGCGTCTTCGACGCGCTCGCCGAGGAGTATCACGTCATCGCGCCCGACCTCCCTGGCTTCGGCCGGTCGGATCGCCCACCACTGCTGTACTCCGGGTCGCTGTACAGCACCTTCGTCGAGGACTTCCTTTCGGAGATGGCCGACGAACCCCGAGTGCTGGCTTCGTCGCTCTCGGGCGCGTACGCAGCGGTCGCCGCCCAGAGCGTCGCCGTCGACGAACTCGTGTTGATCTGCCCGACTGCGGAGACGATGCCGGGGCGTCGCGTCTGGCTCCGTTCGCTGTTGCGCGCGCCGGTCGTCGGCGAGGCGCTGTTCAACGTCATCACGAGCAAGCGCTCCATCCGGTACTTCAACGCCGACCACGGCTACTACGACGCCGACAACATCACCGACGACCTCGTCGAGTACCAGTGGCAAACTGCCCACCAGCCCGGGAGCCGATTCGCCCCCGCCTCGTTCATCGCCGGCTTCCTGGACCCGGACGTCGACCTGGGGGCCGTCCTCTCGAACGTGCACGCGCCCGTGACGCTCGTCTGGGGCCGTCAGGCCAAGACCACGCCCCTGGAAGGCGGCGAGCGGCTCGCAGAAGCCGCGAACGCGCGCCTCGTCGTGTTCGACGAGGCGGACCTCCAGCCCCACGTCGAACACCCGGACCAGTTCGTCCGCCAGGTCGTCCGCGGGGAAAACCTCCCCGGCGCGATGACCGACATCGAGATCGAAGAGGTGGGCGGCGAGGACGCGACGACGCGAGAGTAGCCAACAGAGCAGGCCACCGCTCCGAAGGCTGATCGCCGTCCTTGCTGGTATCGGTGCTGTGAGCGTCGCCATCGCCCTCGGCCCATCGGTTATTGCCGTCCATCTCGAAATTGCACGCGTCGGAGAAGCAGAACGTCACTCAGAGAGAGCAGCGAAAGAAAACGAGAGACGGGCGACTGATTACCGCGGTTCGAAGGCGATCAGTCGCTCTTCGTTGGTAACCGTCTCGCTGACGCCGATGCCGACGACGTCACCGGTCTCGACGTCTTCGGGGTCGACGTCCGTGATCTGGCCGGTGATCGAAACCGGGCCGAAGTCGGCGATCGCAGTCACGTAGGGGGCGTCGTCCTCGAACTGCGGCGTTGGGACTGTCACTACGGTGTAGGTCGAGATTTCGCCGGACTCTGGGAGCGGTTCCTCCGAGAGTTCTTGTGAGCCACACTGCGGACAGGCCAGTCGCGGCGGGAGCGACCCGTGGCCGTTCTCACACTCCAGATAGTACCCCTCACCGTCTTCGATGGCGTCGAGCAGGTCGTCGTACTCGCCGTCTCGTGCGTCAGTCATTCTCGCACCTCCATAACGTGAACAGTTGCACTCGCGACCGTGCCACCCGCGTTGTGGGCCAGCGCGGTCGTCGCGTCCTCGACGGCGTCGGCTCGCTGGTGGCGTCCCTCCAGCAGTTTCGTGAGCGAGACGATCTGAGCGACGCCGGTCGCACCGACCGGGTGCCCCTTCGCCTTCAGCCCGCCCGAGAGGTTCACCGGCAGGTCGCCCTCGCGGGTCGTCTCACCGCGGGCGGCCGCACCGATACCCTCGCCGTACTCGTAGAGGCCGAGGCCTTCGAGCGCCAGGACCTCGGCGATCGTGAAGCAGTCGTGGACTTCCAGGAAATCGACGTCGTCCGACGAGATGCCTGCGTCGGCGTAGGCCTCATCGGCGGCGGCCTCGGTCGCCGGTGCGCGGGCGTGGTACTGGCGGTCCTGCAGTGCCAGTTTGTCGCCACCCTGGCCGGTGCCGGTGACGGCGACGGACGCGTCGAGGTCGTTCTCCTCGGCGTACTCCTCGCTGGCGATGATGGCGGCGCTCGCGCCATCGGTGATGGGACAGGAGTCGTACAGGCCGAGCGGGTCGGCGATGGTCGGGGCGTCGAGCGCGTCCTCGACGGTGATCTCCTGGCGCATCTGCGCGTACTCGTTGGGGAGGGCGTGCTCGTGGTTCTTGACGGCGATCGCGGCGAGGTCCTCGCGGGAGCCGCCGTACTCCTCGAAGTACGCGCGAGCCATCAGGGCGTACGCGCCGGGGAACGTCATCCCCGAGCGGATCTCGTAGAGGTCGTCGGCCGCGATAGAGAGCGCGTCCGTCGCGCCGGCAGTCCCGATGTTGGTCATTCGCTCGGCACCACCGACCATGACGACGTCGGATTCGCCGTTGCGGACCGTCTTGACGGCTTCGCGGACGGCGACGCCGCTCGAGGCACAGGCGGATTCGTAGCGCGTCGCGGGAACGTCGAGGCCGACGGCTTCGGCCATCAACGGGCCCTGGTGGCCCTGGTGTTCCGCCAGTTCGCCCATGAAATTGCCATAGAAGAGTTCCTCGACGTCGTCGGGGTCGACGCCCGCGTCGTCGAGGGCGGCCAGCCCCGCTTCGGCGAACAGATCACGTCCCGTTCGCTCGGGATGTTTGCCGAAGTGGGTGAGGCCGATGCCGGCTACGCGTGGGTCTGACATCACTCACCGGTAGGGGTCTTTCAGCATTTATGTTTGCCGGTGACGAGTGGTATCAGACGCGATATGGGTTCGGTTCGTGGAACCTCGTTCAATCACCGTCGGGCGGTTTCGATCGGATTACATCCCCATGTCCGCCGCGGGGTCCGGTATCGGGAGGTCGTGGGGGGCGACGCCGAGCAGCTCGGCGGCGTGATCGAGGGCCATGTCGAACCCGTAGTAGCGTTCGAGTTCGTCCCCGTCGGGCGCTGGACGGACCTTGAGCATGGCGTAGCCATCGACGTTCTGTGCGATGGCGGCGGTCGCACCCTCACGCGCGAAACTGAGCACGCGCTCTTCGGCCGTCTCGTAGTAGCGAGCCGTGATACCGTCCGCGGTTAGCTCGGCGTCGGCGTCGGTCATGACCGGTCGTATGGAGGGGACGGGGTCGTACCTGTCGATCTCCGACCGTCTGTCACCACCGCTGACCCGTCGGCAATTCGCCAGCGTTCCGTTTGGCCGAGGTTATCGACAGTAAGACCAGGGAACGGAGACATTTGACCGCGCCAAAGCAACAAAACGATTGCAGTCCGCTAACCGTTTCTGACCCGTGTGGGATACTCATGAAGTGCCGAATTTGGGGCGTTCTCCTGGTCGTGGTAGTCGCGAGCACCGGTGTCGGGACCGGGGTCGCAACTGGTCGGCAGGCCACACCCCAGCAGGCCGGCTGCGACTACGTCTCGCTCTACGACGAGACGATCGACTCCGTCGTGTCGATCCAGACGCCGATCGGACAGGGGTCGGGATTCGTCTACCGGAAGGGAGACGTGAACGACAGCAGTTACGTCGTCACGAACGCACACGTGGTCGGCGACGCCGAGGAAGTGCTCGTCAGGTTCAGTCAGGGGCAAACGGTGGCCGGAACCGTCGTCGGCAGCGACGTGTTCGCGGACCTCGCAGTCGTGCGGGTCAACCAGACCCCGGGGTACGCAGACGCGCTTGCAGTGGCAGAACAAACGCCGCCACACGGGCAGAAGGTCGCCGCGCTCGGAAACCCCTTCGGCCTCGAGGAGACGATTACGCACGGGATCATCAGCGGCGTCAATCGGACGCTCCCGACGGTGTTCGGCTTTTCGATCCCGAGCGTCGTGCAGACGGACACCCCGATCAGTCCGGGGAACAGCGGTGGACCGCTGGTCACCTGTCAGGGCGAGGTGGTCGGGATCAATACGGCCGGTATCGCGAGCGCCGGGGCCGAGAACATCGGGTTCGCCGTCCCGAGCACGGTCATCGACGCCGTCGTTCCCACGCTGACCAGGACCGGCGAGTACGAACACGGGTTCCTCGGCGTCTCGACCACGCAGGTGACCCCGCCCCTCGTCGCGGCCAACAACTTCTCCGTCTCGGAGGGCGCGTACGTCGTCTCGACGGTCCAGGGCACGCCGGCGGCAGACAAGCTCCGGGGTGCCTCCCAGTTCACGTTCGTGAACGGGACGCGCGTCCCCGTCGGCGGTGACGTCATCGTCTCTGTCGACGGACGGGACGTCGATTCCGGCGAAGTGCTGACGAGTTACCTGTTCACGCACGTTCGCGCCGGTGAGAACGTGACGCTGACGGTCGTGCGCGACGGCGAGCGCCGGCAGGTGAACGTGACGCTGGCCGAACGGCCTGAACTCCCCGAGCAACAGCCGCCCGTCACCGGGTAGCAATCGGGGCGCTCTCGCCGTCATTCACATTCCCGTCGACACCGAACCACGAGGTATGCGACAGACTGACGTACTCGTCGTCGGTGGCGGAGCCACCGGGGCCGGCGTCGCTCGCGACCTTGCGCTCCGCGGGCTAGACGTCACGCTCGTCGAGCGCGGCGGGCTCTCGGCCGGCACCACCGGTCGCACCCACGGCCTCTTGCACAGCGGCGCCCGCTACGCGGAGTCGGACCGCGCGGGTGCAGTCGAGTGCATCGAGGAGACTCGCATACTCAAACAGATCGCCGGCGCGTGCGTGCGGGACACTGGCGGCTTTTTCGTCCAACTCGCCGAGGACGATCCGGCGTACTTCGCCGAGAAGCGAGCCGCCTGTGAGGACCTCGGGATTCCGACCGAAGTCGTAGACAGTGCAGCGGCCCGTGAGGACGTTCCGGGGCTCGCGGAAGCCGCAGAGCGAGTGCTCAGGGTTCCCGACGGGGTGATCTACCCGTCGCGACTGGTCGCCGCGAACGCGGAGGACGCGCGCAGGCACGGTGCCACGATACTGACCGGGGCGCCCGTCCAACGGATCGACATCGAGGGCGGACAGATCACGGGAGTCGCCGTCGGCGGGAACGTCGACGAGACGGTTGCGCCGGAATACGTCGTGAACGCGGCGGGGGCATGGGCGGGCTCCGTCGCCCGGATGGCTGGACTCACGGTGGAGATGCGGCCGACGAAGGGACTCATGATCGCAGTCGAGTACGAGGGTCTCGGACCGGTGTTGAACAGGTGTCGGCCGCCAGCCGACGGCGACATCATCGTCCCGCACGAGAGCGAGGTCGTCCTCGGCACGACGAGCGTTCCGGTCGACGATCCCGACGACTTCCGTCGAGACGAGTGGGAAATCGAGACGGTGTTCGACGAGTGTGCGAAGCTGCTTCCGGGCGTCACGGATGCGGACCCACGTCGCTCGTGGTGGGGCGTTCGCCCGCTGTACGAACCAGCGGAAGCCGACCGCGAGGGACGGGGAATCTCACGCGGCTACGTCTGCCTCGACCACGCGACAGACGGCGTCGAGAACGCGGCGAGTATCGTCGGCGGAAAGCTAACTACCTACCGGGCGATGGCCGAGGTGACAGCCGATCTGGTCTGTGACCGGCTCGCCGTCGATGCGGAGTGTCGCACGGCCGACGAGCGGCTCCCGGCCGCTGACGACCCCGCTCGACTGGACGAGTTCGTGGCGACCTTCGACGGACAGGGGCCGGCCGACGAGGACGTCGGTGCCGAGCGCCCGTGACCGGCCGTGGGACCTCCGGCGGGACGACTGCCGAGTCCGGGCGCGTTTTTATTAGCGCGACGCCTACAGGTTTAGTGGGCGATGAGTTTCCGGGAGATCATCGACTCTGTCAACGGGTCGCGAAACACGATAACCCTGTTCAACGTCGACGCACCACCGAGGGCCGTCGAACAGGTGGCGAACTATCTCGAACCCCAGCAGGTCCGCTTCGTCAGCGACACGTCCGAGAAGGGGCGGCCGACGAACTTCGTGGTCCTTCACGACGACGGCGAGTTCGTCGCCGCCTCGGACTTCCGCGACGTGTACTCGCACGTCGACATCGAGACGGGGCTCCACACGGCGACGGAACTGGGCGAGTTCGAGTATCCAGACGTGCTCCGACACGTCGACGACACGACGTTCTCGGAGTTCGGGAAGCGACGGATGATTATCGCCTCCCGGGAGATCGAAAAGCGGGCCTGGGACGTGGGCGACGGCCAACTCCACACGGGGTTCCAGCGCCTCTCCCTCGTCGAGAGCCAGCACCGCATCTACCGGAAACTCGGCGAGAGTGAGGTCGAGACGCACGTGTACGGCGTGTCCGACGCTGCCGTCTCCGACGCCATCGACGTGAACGTCCACGGGATCGACAGCGACGAGATCGCGCGCTCGTGGTTCGTCCTCTTCGACGGCGACGGAGACGACCGGGAGAAGTGCGGCTTGCTCGCACAGGAAGTGGGAGAGAACGTCTACAGCGGCTTCTGGACGTACCGCGCGGGTCTGGTCGACGAAATGCTGGCGCACCTGACTGCGACGCACCGCAGTCGGTGAGCAGTTAGCGGAGCGTCGAATAGAAAGACCCGTATCGGCGCGGTGTCGTCGTTCGGACATGAGCCGGTGGCTCCAGAGCGGGACCCGCCGCGACATCTGTGTGCTCATCGCGGGCGCAGACGACGCGGCCATTCCCGCCCAAAAACTCAAGACGCGCCTCGAACGCCACTACGACAGCCGCATCGAGCCCAAACGGTTCTACGGCTCGCTCGAAGACCTCGAACGGAAGGGCTTCGTCGAGTCTCGGACCGAGGGGCTCACTGACGTGTACACACTGACCGACGCGGGACACCGCAGACTACAGACCCACTACGAGTGGATGCGCGACACGCTCGAAAACTGACGGCACGGAACACCGCGCTCAACTCAGTCGTTCGATCAGTTCTTCGGCCTTCGCGGCCGCCGTGGACTCGTCGGTGTAGACGGTCGGCTCGAACTCGCGCTCGACGTTCGACGAGCAGTCACACTCGATTCGATAGTGGAGACGAATCCCCTGGACGGCGGCCGCGACTGCGACCGTCACGTCGTCTGTCGGGGAGTGATAGGCGACGCGATCCGGTTCGGTCGTCACGTCCCACCCGGTCGGCAAATCGATGTCGAATGGATCGCTCATGGATCACCGCCTCCTATCCCTGTCGTTGCACGTCGCCCGGTGATCGGGGCAGACGAGTCGGGTCCGCGTCGAACAGCGACCCCTTCCATCGATACACGTGTGACGTCGAATAGACGACCAGTTCTTCCCAGACGGGATCGTCGTCCCGCGGCGCCGTCGGAAGGTCGCCGAGGTTGTCGTACCGCACCCGATGCGTCTCGGGATGGCGCGGCGTCCCCTCGGTGACCCGATGAAACCCGGCGACGAACTGTTCGTTCCCGAGTGCGTCCGTGACGAGTCGCCGGACGGACCGCGACTCGCCGTCCGTACCGACCCGCTCGTTCGATGCCGACTCGCGAGTCCGGATCTCCATGACTATGTCTCTCGATGGACTACGACTCCGGAAGTGATTGGGTTCGATATGCAATCCTTTAAACTGGTAACGCTGGCGTGTCAGCCGGTGCTGACCCGTCCGCCTACACGTCCGTAAGTCGGTACGAATGGTCGGTCGGGTCTGTGACGGTTGCGACGACGACGTGGAGGAGCACGGCAACGGCCAGGAGCCCAGCGTTCCACACCGGGGAGTTGTACCAGATCACGTCGACGGCCCACGGCTTGTCGAAGAACGGCCAGAATGGCTCGATCGGCGTTGCGATGTCCGGCGCCGAGAGCATGTCTGCGAACAGGTGGCTCAAGCCACCGAGCAGGAACGCGACGAGTGCGAACCCGAACAGCTTACCGGAGGTAAACCGTTCGCTCTGCAACCAGCGGTCGATCGGGTCGGTAAACAGAGCAGCGACGATGCCACCGAAGACGACACTCAGCCCTGCGACGAAGACGACGGTGTGGGTGACGCCGTGATGATGGACCATCGCCGGGAACAGTCTGTGTAGCCAGAGGTCAACGTCGGGGAGGAGCGCCGTCGGGACGACCACGCCGACGAACGCGAGCGCAACTCGCTTCTTCCAGATGAACCACGCCGGAAGGGCCCACAGGAGCCCCATCGCTACGTGCCCCATGATATCAACCATGAGTGACAGGAATTGGCCTGCTATCCGGAAAACGACACGGCCTGTGTGTGCAAGTCAGCCAGCGATCAGATGCAGTGACCCAGTGGTGTCACAGGTCGTCCCGAAGAGCGGAGTCCTTAGCGATGGTGTTAGCGATCAGCGTGTCCACGGCACGGCGGACCCGCTGTGAGACTGCCGAGTCCGAGATGCCGAGTTCCGCCGCGAGATCAGCTTGACTGACCGCTCGTGGCACCTTGAAGTATCCGGCCTCGAAGGCAGTCAGCAGCGTCTCCCGCTGGCTCTCTCGCAGGTACACGTCCGTCTCGCGGTTCGGCTCGGTCTGATAGAGCCGTTCCAGCGTGTACTCGATGTCGTGTGTGACACAGAAGTCCCGGAAGGCCGCCAGCGTTTCGCGGTCGGGGACCTGCAGTTTGACCTGCCAGCCGCGATTCCGACTCCGCATTTCCAGCACCATCCCACCGAGTTCGGCGACGCGCGGGGAGACGATCGTCACCTTGTCAGTCAGCGTGAGCCGGTAGATGCGGAACTCCTCGCCCTCGGAGAGAGTGAGCGGCTCTTCGACGGTGGGATCGGTTTCGAGGGCGGCGTCGAACGCTTCGAAGTCGGTGGATTCGACGTGAACGAAGAGTCGCTGCTGGTCCGGGTCCATCGCCGGTTGGGACTCGATTCGGACGCTCGCATCGGGGTTCTCGTCGATGGTCGGTGCCAGCACGAGGTCTGGCGAAGAGAGGAACAGCTCGGAGATGGCCAACATCACAGTCGCTAGTCGGGTCGCCCTTTAGACCGTTCCGACTCCCGTCCGGGGAGCGGAGAGAAGGGATGCGAGGGATCGAATCAGCGTCAGGCCTCGGGAAGCACGTCGGGCGATCGCGGCAGTCGCTCCGGGCCCGCGTTGAAGCCGACGCCGACCCACCGATAGACGAACGACTCGGTGTAGACGTACAGTTCGTCCCACCCGTCGAGCGGTTGCTCCGGGAGTTCCGCCACAGACGAGAACCGCTGCCACTCGTCGCGCGGCTGTTCGAGCGTCCCGTCGTTCTCGCGATACACGATCGCCTCCGGGACAGCGCCGCGGAGCGCATCGTCGACGAGCGCAGCGAGCGTCGGCGCATCGTCGGCGTCGTCCCGTGCGGGAAGTTCGTCGCCCTGTCCGACCACTGTCTTTCCAGACATGTCTACCCATGACATGGGAGAGCGCTGTAGGAAATCTGTGGGTTCGATAATCAACTTTTTAAGTCAATCTTTCGCGTCGATCGAACGCCCCTGGTGCTTTTGTCGCCTCAGTTACTAGTCAGTACATGGTCGATCGTCGGGTGAACTCACTCGTGAAAATGGTACTGGGCCTGCCCATGGTCTGGGGGATCTTCGCGCTGGGGATCGGGGGCGATGAGAGCATCGCGGCGTCGACGCCGACGTGGCAGGCCGTGTTGTTGATACTCGTCGGCTTCGGTCTACTCGTCGGGTGAAGCGCGTACAAACAGAAAGGGTGAGACCGTTCAGTCCAGGAGTTGCTGGCCGATGGTGTTGCGCAGGACTTCGCTGGTACCCTCGTAGATCTCGTTGAGCTTGGCGTCGCGGTAGAACCGCTCCATGGGGAAGTCCTTCGTGTAGCCGTAGCCGCCGTGGATCTGGATGCCCTCGTTGGCGACCTCGCGGGAGATTTCGGAGGCGTAGAGCTTCGCCTGCGCAGCCTCCTTGATGAAGTTCTCGCCGCGGATCTTCTTGTCAGCCGCGTCGTGCATGAGCAGGCGGGCGGCGCGAATCTTCGTGTCCATGTCGGCGAGTTTGTGCTGAATCGCCTGGAACTCGCCGATGGGCTGGCCGAACTGCTCGCGGTCGCCGGCGTATTTGGCGGCCTCGTCGAGCGCGGCCTGTGCGATCCCGATCGAGCGGGCGGCGATGGTGATGCGGCCGCCGTTGAGCGTCTTCAGCGCGTGGACGAAGCCAGCGCCCTCCTCGTCGAGCAGGCGATCCTCCGGAATGCGCATCTCGTCGAAGCGCAGTTCCGCCGTGGGACAGCCCTTGTCACCGAGTTTCTCCTCCGTGCCTTCGACGATGAAGCCGTCGTCCTCTTCGGGGCGGACGATAAAGGAGGAGATTCCCTTGTTGCCGGCGTCGGGGTCGGTCTTGGCGAACAGGGTGACCGTGTCAGCGACCGAGCCGTTCGAGATCCAGAGTTTACTGCCGTTGATCACGTACTCGTCACCGTCTTTCTCGGCAGTCGTCTCCATCGAGGGAACGTCGGAGCCGGCGCCCGCCTCGGAGAGCGCGAACGCACCGATGTCGTCCCCTTCCGCGAGCGGCGTCAGGTACTCCTCTTTCTGCTCGTCGTTCCCGAACTCGTAGAGCATGTTGCCCGCGAGACTGATGTGAGCGGCGACGATGGTGCCGAGACCTCCCGACCCCCGCGAGATCTCCTCGAGCGCCATCGGATAGGCGTGATAGTCGAGGCCGGCCCCACCGTACTCTTCGGGGAACGGCATTCCCATCAGACCCAGTTCCGCGAGTTCGTCGACGAGGTCCCACGGGAACTCGTCTTTCTTGTCGATTTCGGCGGCCCGCGGTTTGACCTCCTCGTCGACGAACTCCGACACCATGTCCTTGATCTGTCGCTGTTCCTGCGTAAGGCTCAGATCCATATGCGAACAGTAAGAGAAGTCATTCCTTTACTTTTCTCATCTCTGCAACCAAATCTCGGAGGGCCGGTGGTCTCAGGAGTCGGCCCGCGGCAACTGAACGACGAACACCGCCCCGCGGGGCTCGTTGTCACCGGCCTGCGGCCGACTGCCTGCGGAGCGAAGCTCCGATCTGTCACCGGCCTGCGGCCGGTTTCCTGAGGGACTGCGTCCCTCTCTATCCTCCACCCACACGTCTCCACCGTAGTTCGAGACGAGTTGGTTTACAAGATACAGGCCGATCCCCGTTCCCTCGCTGTCGATTGACTGCTCGCCCTTTCCGAAGATCTGCTCTTTACGTTCGTCCGGGACGCCCGGCCCGTCGTCCGCGAACCGGAGTTCGACCGTCTCGTCCCGAACGTCACACGTGATCTCGATGGTCGGGTCGTCGGTGTCGTTGTGCTGGACGGCGTTCTGAAGGAGGTTCCTGAACACCGAACTCAGCATCTCGTTTGCGGTGACGTTCACGGTCGGTACCTCGGTCGTCAGCCTGAACGTCGCGTCCTCGTGGGCGTCGCGCTGGCGTTCGAGTTCGTACGAGAGCATCTCGTCCAGTGAAACCGGTTCGATCTCGGGCTCTTCGGGCCCGGTAAGCGTCTCGACGAACTCGCGTGCGTCGTCCGTGAGACTGATGATGTGATCGCTCGTGGTGAGGATGTTCTCGATGGCTCGCTCACCCTCCTCACCGACGAGCCGCTCCAGCCGTTCGGCCCACGACCGGATGATCTGCATGTCGTTGCTGATGTCGTGTCTGACGACGCGATTGAGCGCTTCGAGTTCCTCGTTGCGCGTTTCGAGGCGCTCCTCGTACTCTTTGAGTTCGGTGATGTCGATGACACCGCCCCTGAATCCCGAGCAGACACCTTTGTCGTACAGCGGTTTCGCGTTGTCCGACACCCACCGGATCTCGCCGTCCCGCCGCCGAACCCGGTATTCGAAGTTTTCGAGTGCCTCGCCCTCACGGAGCGCCGCTTTGTACTCCTCGAACCGGTCCTGGTCGACGAAGACGTCCTCGCTGACGTCGCTGACTGCCCGTTGCAGTGCTGCCGGTGATTCGTATCCGAGCACGTCGGCCATCGACTGGTTCGCCATGACGTAGCGGTGGCCATCGGGCGTCGTCTTGTATATCCCTTCGACGGCGTTCTCGAACAGGGACCGATACCGTTCCTCTGCTTCCTCCAGTTCGAGCGTCAACGCGACCATCCCCTCGTTCGTCTCTTCCAGTTCGGCCCGGAGTTCCGACACCTGGTCGCGCTGGGCAGTGATCTGTTCGGCAGCGTCCGTCAGGAGGTCAGCGACTGTGCCGTCGTGCTCCTCCGCGGCAGCCGTCAGTCGATCCCCGAGATCGTCCGTCGTATCCGACATTCGTCCTATACTTGCCCCTCGTCCGAGCACAGTAAAGCATCCGGAATCGTTCCAGCCTCGTCACGAGCGCTGCGTATCCGCGTCACGACTCCGGTACGGGCTCGTCCGGCCCAGCCGTCGCCACGACGACCGTGGCGTCGTCGTGGTCCTTTCCCAACTGCGCGAGTAACTTCCGTGCCGTGACTGTCGCCGGTTCCTGGAAGAGAGCGTCGTACTCCGCCCAGTCCCAGTGTGAGACCATCCCGTCGGAGAACAGGACCATTCGAGAGTCTGGCGTCCACGAGCTGGTGGTGACGACGGGATCGGGGCCGTTACTGCCGAGAACGCCCCGCCGCGGCACGATACTCAGGTCCGCTGGCCCGTCAACCTTGCAATTGATGTTCCCGACGCTCGCGAACGTGACCGACTCTGCAGCCCAGTCGAAGCGAGCGAGGGCCATGACGACCCCACGCGTCCCCCGGCAGGCGCGCTCGGTCCCGGTAAAGATCGACTCCATCGACCGATCGTAGTGGCGCTCGACGTACCCTTTGGCTGCTATCGCAGCGTCGTGGGCCTTCGGTCCGTGTCCCAGACCGTCGATGACGCCGACGAGCGCCGTATCGTTCCAGCGTTTGATGATGAAACTATCGCCGTTGGACGTCCCCGGTGACTTCGGGCGGGACGCGGCACCGAACCCCAGCGGACACGGAGTGGTCGCCTCGTACGTTGGTCGGAGCCACCGGTCGGCCACGACGTGCGTTCCGTAGTCGGGTTCCCCGGGTGCTGCCACCGTCACCTGATCCATGAGTCGGTTGACGGCCCCGAGTCCACGCCCGAGGGTGCCGACCGTCGACGCTCCGTCCGCGAACGCCGCATCGACGTCGTCGATCCCCGGTCCCGCGTCGAGGGACTCGATCCGCACGCCGTCTCGGTCGTCGTCCGTCACGTGCTCGATCGTCACCTCGCCGGTACCTGCGTGTTTGAGGACGTTCGTCGACAGCTCCGCGGCGACGATGCCGACCTCCGCGGCGCCCGTCTCGTCGAATCCGACGTCAGTCGCCACGTCTTCGGCGGCCTTGCGGACGAGTACCTCGTCCCCGTCCTGGGCTACCGTTTCCCGGACCGTCCGTTCGGTGTCGACGTCGGCAGTCATTTGAGCCACTTCCGTATCGTGACCGTCGTCCCCTTGGCCGCGCTGCTGGCGATCCCGAACTCGTCCATGAGCTTTTTCGTCCCCTGGATACCGCGGCCCATGCCGTCGGACGTCGAGTACTCGGCGCGCAACACGCCCTCGACGTCGTCGATTCCGGGGCCGTCGTCGTCGAACGTCAGTTCGATCCCCGACCTGGAGCCGTCCTGTAGCTCGGACCACTCCATGACGCCCTCGTCGGCGTAGAGGTGGATGTTCCGTGCGAGTTCCGAGACCGCAGTCACCGTCCGGGTCACGTCCGTAATGCTGAACCCGATCTCTTGGGCGATCTCCCGTGCCGTTTTTCGCGCCTGCAGAATGTCGTTTTCCGACTGAATCTGGACGGACCCCGAACGGAGGACGTCTCCATCGAACCCATCTAGCTGGGCCGCTGATTCCGTCCGTTCATTCATTGCGTTCCTCCGGGACGTCCGCCTGAATCCCGAGTAGTGAGAGCGCGTGGTCCGTGCTGCGGGCAGTTTCGATCTCGCCGAGATCGAAACCCAGTTCGGCCGCAGTGATCGCGACGCTCGGACGCATCCCGACGACGATCGCTTCGCCGCCCATCAGCGACACCATGCTCGCCGTCTCGGAGATAACCCGGGCGAAAAACGAGTCCAGCGTCGTCACTTCGGAAATGTCGAGGACGACGCCACGTGGCTGGGCTGTCTCCATCGTTTCGAGGACGTCTCGCTGGAGCTCGTCGACGGCCTGGTCTGTCGGCCGGGTCGGGAACGTCGCGACCAGCACGTCGAACACCTGCGTGACCGCTGTCGACTGTTCGGCCATCAGTTGAAGTCCACTCCCTGCCACGAGAGCGCGACGCGGAGGCCTTCCATCAGCGACGACTGCGTTTCGATGTCGTTGAGTTCGACGCCCAGTTGCACGAGAGTCTGCGCGATGTCGGGGCTAATCCCCGTGATGACGACGTTCGCACCGAGGAGGTTGACGGCGTTGATGGTGTCGATGAGGTGCTGGGCCGTCGCCGTATCCAGCGCCGAGACGCCCGTGATGTCGATCAGCGCGACTGCCGCTTCCACCTCGACGATCTGTTGGAGCAGGTCTTCGGTCAACCTCTCGGCTTTCTGGGTGTCCAGCGAGCCGACGATGGTCGTCAGGATGACGCCGCTCCAGATCTCGACGACCGGCATCGAGAGGTCTCTGATCTCGTTGGCCATCTCACGCAGTCGACGCTCGTTTTCGAGCCGATCCGTGATGTCCCGGGCGATCCCGACGATCGCCTCGAGGTCGCCGTCGCGTTCGATCGGCGCGGCCGACAGCTCGTAGACCATCTCTTTGCCACCCTTGGTTTCGAGCTTGGCCTGAACCGCGCTCCGGCGTCGCTCGTCTATCGCCGTCTCGATGGCTTCGTCGACGGCCTCCCGATCGTCACCGGAGAACAGTTCCCTCGGCTCCATCGACCCGAGTTCCTCGTCGTCGTAGCCGGTTATCTCGGGTAACTGTTCGTTCCACTCCAGAAAGTCACCGTCCACCGAGAACACGTACAAGATGTCTTCTAACTCGTCGATACCAGTCGAAAGTAACTCGCCGCTCATACGGTCAGCTAGCCACGGACAACTTATATAATTACCCTGTCAAAGAAATTGTCAGAGAAGCGTGATTTTGTCACGTGGGAACGAGATCCCTTCGGTGCTACCCGGTTCAGGCGGTGCGTCGTCGAAGGCTTCGATGGTCGTGGTACTGTCAGCGAGCGTCAAGACGACCCGCGAAGCGGTCTCCTCCCTGGTGACGCGGTCGACGGTGCCAGTGAGGTCCGGATCGGCACGCTCGAGAATGACGTCTTCCGGGCGGATGGCGGCGTGTGTCTCGTCTGCCGTTGGTTGGAGCCCCAGTGCGGCCACCAGTTCCGGCGTCTCCGCGAGCGACACGCAATTGCTGCCGGTAAATCTGGCGACGGTCGGCGACACTGGCTGTGAGAACACCGCTTCGGGCGTCCCGGTCTGGACGACTTCGCCGTCGTTCATCACGACGATTCGATCCGCCAACGCACGTGCAGTCGTGCGGTCGTGGGTGACGTAGATGGCTGTCACCTCCGCCAGCACGTCCTGAAGATCTGCACGGAGTGACTGCCTGGTTGGCACGTCGAGCGACGAGAGCGGTTCGTCGAGCAACAGCACTTCGGGATCGACCGCGAGCGCACGCGCGAGCGCGACGCGCTGTTGCTCGCCACCCGAGAGCGTGGGTGGATACCTATCCTGCAGATCGCTCACGCCGAGATCAGCCAACAACTGCTCCGGGTCACGATCGCTCTCCCGGTAGGACGTGCCGAACGCGACGTTCTCGGTGACGGTCATGTGGGGAAACAGCGCGTAGTCCTGAAAGACGAAGCCGAAGTCGCGAGTCTCGGGCGGCTCGTCGGAGACGAGCGTCCCGTTCTTTCGGACGGTACCGGTGTGATCGTGAAAGCCCGCGACCGTCTCCAGCAGGAGCGTCTTTCCGCTCCCGCTCGGACCGAGGACGACGACCGTCTCGCCGTCTTCCACCTCGAAGTCGGCAGCCACGTCGAACCGATCGGCTCCGTCGGCCGAAAACGACGCTGCCACGTCGATGTCGAGCATCATGGCATCCCCCGCGAACTGCTGGCGTCGTTCGTGAGCCACCTGACGAGCAGGAAGATGCCGGCCGAGACGGCCAACAGGAGCGCCGCGACGGCACCGCTCTCGTCTAAGCCGCCCTGGAGGTAGGTGTTGTAGACGAACACGGGGGCGTGCTGGGCGACCACTTGCTCGCCCTGAACCGGATAGAAGAACTCGACGCTGTAGGCGACGACGGCCACGGCACCGAACTCCGAGACCGAGCGCGCCCACGCGAGGACGCCGCCCGTGACCATCCCGCGGACGGCCAGCGGACCGGTGACCCGACGGAAGGTCTCCCACGGACTCGCGCCGTGGACGCGCGCGGCGTACTCCAGCCGGTCGTCGACGGCCTCGAACGCTTCGCGAGCCGCGTTGACGGCGTAGGGAGCGCTGACGAACGTCAGTGCGAGCACCATCCCCGGGAGCGTGCCAAGGATCGACTGTCCCGGGAACGCGCCGCCCTGTCCGAACCCGAAGAGGATGATGATGCCGGCGACGCTGTGGGGGACGACCAGCGGGAGGTCGACCAGGCTCTCGATGAGCGTTTGACCGGGGAACCCGCGGGCGAGGTGGTACGCCAGCGGCACGCCGAAGAGCAGGCTCACGGCGGCCGCCAGGAACGGCGCGTACACGCCGAGGTACAGCACTCTGTGGACGGCCGGGTCCGCCGCTTTCTCGGCGACGAGCGACGGGGACTGGCGCGCCAGAAACAGGAACAGCGGCAGTCCGAGCGCGACGAGGAGCACGCTCCCGAGCGTCGCCATCGCCACGCCGAACGGTCCTTCCCGACTGGCGACGCCTAACCCAGCAGCACTGACGACCAGAAACAGGGCGTACCACGTGGGGCGACCGATACTGTAGGCCACGGCGAACGCGACGATCTGGACGGAGACGACAGCCGCAGCTATCGACCCTCTGCCGAGCGTGCCGACCGGAAACCGGGTGTCCGTCTTGGTCGCCATCTGGTCGACTCTCAGGTGCCAGCGTACTCAGCCTTGTGCTCTTTCACGGGAGACTCCAGCGAAATCACCGGCGAGTCGAATGTCGTGGTGGTGAAAAGACGACCCGTCTCAGACACTACTCCGAAACTGCTATCCATTACGTGACGGGCGCCTGAGCGCGGTCCCGAAACCGATCGTCGCTTTCTCAGTGAAAAGGTTAAATACCTGCAGAAGCCCGTTATACTTATGCCGATACATCGACGGCGGTTTCTGCAAGCGGCGGGGGCCGGGGCAGCACTCGGACTCGCTGGGTGTAGCCTTCCGAGCAACGACGACACCACCACGGAGCAGGGGTCCGGGGCCATCGGCGACGACGAGCTGGTGCTCGCGACGACGACCAGCACGTACGATACCGGGCTGCTCGGCGAGCTGAATCCCGTGTTCGAGAACAAGTACGGTATCACGATGAAGACGATCCCGAAGGGGACGGGAGCGAGTATCCGGACGGCGCGGGACGGTGACGCCGACGTGATTCTGGTCCACGCGCGGAACGCCGAGGACGAGTTCATGCAGGACGGGTTCGGTGTCAACCGGCGCGACGTCATGTTCAACGACTTCGTCATCGTGGGCCCGGAGAACGATCCGGCCGGAATCAACGGTATGGGAAGCGCGACGAACGCGTTCAACACGATATCTCGGGAGCAGTCGACGTTCGTCTCTCGGGGCGACGACTCGGGGACGAACAAGAAAGAGCTCATCATCTGGGACGAGGCCGGCGTCGACCCGAGCGGCCAGTGGTATCAGGCGATCGGAAAGGGGATGGGCGATACGCTCACCCAGGCGAGCCAGACCGGCGCGTACACGCTGGCCGACCGCGGGACGTACCTCTCGATGAAAGACGAGATCGAGCTGGTCATCCACGTCCAGGGCCCGCTCAAAGGCGGTCCGGTCCTCCTGAAGAATCCCTACGGCGTGATGGCGGTCAACCCCGCGAAGTACGAGAACGTGAACTACCAGGCGGCGATGGCGTACATCGGCTTCCTGACGAGTCCGAAGGGCCAGTCGATGATCGAGAACTACACCGCCAACGGTTCACAGCTGTTCTTCCCGAACGCGGTCAGCGAAGAGCCGACCTTCGGAGAGTACGTCCCGCAGGGCTACTCCGCCCAACAGGCACAGAGCCTCTCCCGAAGAGACCAGCAGTTCCTCTACTGGGTCGACGAACAGGTACCCGCGGATTTCTGAGCTGATGACGCTCCTACAGCTGCTTCCCGAGGGTGGCTGGGGATACATCGTCAGCATCGTCGTCGTGTCGCTGTACGTGAGCGTCACGGCCGTGGGACTGAGCACCCTGGTCAGTCTGCCCATCGCACTCGTGATCGGGTTCACCGATTTCCCCGGGAAACGGGTGGTGACTGCCGTCATCAACACCGGAATGGGGTTCCCGAGCGTCGTGGTCGGGCTGGTCGTCCTCATGACGCTCTCGAACAGCGGGCCGCTCGGCGATCTCCAACTCGCGTTCACGCCACAGGCCATGATCGCGTCGCAGTTCATCCTCGCGACGCCGGTGATCATGAGCATCAGCCTCTCAGCCGTCGAGAGCATCGGCCAACCCATCCGTGACGCTGCGTTCGCCATGGGCGGGACGAAACTGGACGTCGGCCTCGTCGTCATCAAGGAAGCACGCTACGGAATCGTCACGGCCGTGCTGGCCGGCTTCGGACGCGCGATCAGTGAGGTCGGGTCGATCCTCATCGTCGGCGGAAACATCGTGTTCAGCGACGGCCAGTCGTACACCCGAACGCTGACGACTGCGATCACCGTCGAAGCCCGCCAGGGTCGCTACGAGATCGGGCTCGTGTTGGGAGCGATCCTGCTACTCCTGGTACTGGGGGTCAACGGCCTTGGATCGTGGATACGTAGTCAGGGTCGCGGACGGGGGACGTCATGAGTCTTCGCGCACGCGACGTCGCAGTCGGCTTCAGCGGCGAGTCCGTGCTACGAGACATCTCGCTGGAAGTGACTCCGGGCGAGGTGCTCACCGTCGTCGGACCGTCTGGAACGGGGAAGACGACACTTTTGCGACTCCTGGCGCTGTTCCAGCGGCCGGACAGTGGCACGATAGAGTGGAACGATCGGGACATCTGGTCGCTCTCAGAGGACGACCGGCTGTCAATTCGGCGCCGACTGAGCATGGTGTTTCAGGAACCGAGTCTGTTCAACGCGCCGGTCGCGAAGAACGTGCGATACGGACTGCACGTGCGTCGATCCTGGCGCGAGCGAATCAAAGCCCAACTCCTCGGATCGACGCGGAACGGATCGCTCCCGGATTCGATCCGGGAGCCGCTCGATACCGTCGGCCTCGTGGAGAAGGCGGACCAGAACGCGCTGTCGCTGTCCGGCGGTGAGGCCCAGCGAGTCGCGTTCGCGCGGGCGCTCGCCGTCGATCCCGACGTCATGCTGCTCGACGAGCCCACGTCGAACCTCGATCCGCGGAACACGGCAGTTCTCGAGGACGCCGTCCTCCGGGCGCGCGACCGGGGAGTCGGCGTGATCGTGGCGACCCACGACATGCACCAGGCCGAGCGGATTTCAGATCGCGTGGCGTTCCTGTACGACGGCGAAGTCGTCGAGGTCGGGCCGCCGAGTCAGTTGTTCGAGGACCCGAACGATACACGCACGGAGGCGTTCGTCAGCGGGGAGCTCATGTACGATTCGGAGACGCAGCCAGCAGTGACCGACTGAGACCCGCCCCGTCAATGTATCGTTCCGACTCGAAAACGCTTACCCGGCCGGCAGTCCTCGGCGTCGATACGAATGTCACCGACGCTATCGGAACTACAGGACGTCCTCGACTGGGAGGCCATCGTCACACTCCAGGCCATCGACGAGGCCGACGGTGCGACGGTCGAAACCGTCGTCGAGACCACCGGACTCGATCGGGACGCAGCAGAAAATCGTTGCCAACAACTCGATACCCTCGGTCTCGTGACCAGCCCCGAAGCGTCCGAAGGCGATGTCTACGAGATTACTGGTGCAGGCCACGGTGCGATCGGCGACGGCCTCTACGACGACTACGACCTCGTCGGCGATGCCGACATCGACGAACTCGCGGAACAGGTCGCTGAACTCCTCGACCGCCGCGACGCGCTCAAGGCAGAGCTCGAATCGCTGCGCGACGACGCCGAAGAAACCCGCGTGCGAGCCGAACGGCAGTTCGGCGATCGCGACGACGTCACCGAAGAGTTCGAGTCGTTGGCGGCAGATCTCAGGACACTCGAACAGGCCCTCGAAGAGGCGTAGCGATCAGGACTCGCCGACGGGGTCCCGCTACGGCGCGGCTCGAACCGTTGCTTCAGTCAGGTGTCTTTTTATCTGAGCACCGAGTGCGTCTCCGCAATGCCGTCCCTCCGCCGACGAGACGTCCTCAAAACTGGTGGCGCGGCGCTCGCCGGGTCCGCGTTGCTCGCGGGCTGTTCCTCGTCGTGTCCGGACTCTGGCTACCCGACACCCGAGAAGCGAATCGACCTCGGCGACTCCCCAGTGGGACCGTTCGGTGGGGCCCCGAGCGGTTCCTGGCCGGGGCTGCACGCCGATTCCGCGAACAGCGGCTACACCGAGACGGGGCCCCCGACCGAAGAGGTTGGGCTCCGGTGGCGGACCGACCTGCCGCTTCCGGACACGGACGCGGGCGGACTCTCGGCGAGCAGCCCGGTCGTCCGGGGCGGGACCGTGGCGGTCGCCGACAGCGCCCGCGTCCACGCACTCGACGTCACGACCGGCACGCCTCGCTGGCGAAGTCCCTCGATCTCGCCGACGACCCGAGACACCCTCTACGAATACGAGGCGAACACGGCCACGCCGGCCGTCGGGTCGGACGGGAGCGTCTACGTCGGCACGACCGACGGCGTCTTCGCGTTAGACGGCTCGGACGGACGCGTCAGCTGGCGGACCGACGGGCTCTCGGGTGCGGGATCGCCGACGGTCGTAGGTGACACGGTGTACGCGGCCGGCGAGGAGACGCTGGTCGCGCTCGCGACGAGCGACGGCCGCGAACGCTGGCGCCGGTCCATCTCGTGGCAGGCGTCGCAGGACCCGCCCGCGGTGAGCGACGGGACTGTGGTGCTGCCAGTCGACGGCGCGACTGTCGGCGTCGACGCGGCCAGCGGCGAGCAGCGGTGGCGAGCCGAGGTCGACGCCCACACCTACGCGGTCGTCGCCGACGGAACTGCTTTCGTCGGGAACGGCAGCGGTGGCCTCCACGCGATCGACCTCGCGAACGGTGAGATCGCCTGGACGTTCAGCCGGGGCGACTACCGGGAACTCCAGACCCCTGTGGTCACGCCGGACAGCATCTACGTAGTGGAACAACCGGGCGAGGCTGGCGCGGCGACCTTCGCGCTCGACAGGCGTGACGGCAAGAAACCGCGTTCCCGGTGGTGTTCGGACGTCGGCAGCGGCGCGGTGGTCGCTGCCACCAGCGACCTCGCGTTCGGTGTCGTCCCCACCAGCGGCGGGCCCTCCTCGGTGCAGAGCATCGTCGCGTTCACCAGCGACCTCGGTGACGCGCTGTGGGCACTGCACGGGGAGCGCGAACCGAGCGGGTGGCCCACGCCCCCGGCACTCCTGGACGGAGCGATGGTCGCCACCACGAGAGGCGGAACGGTCGCAGCCGTCGGCACGCAGTCGACGAGCGGTGGAGGTGACTGACCGTGAACGAGCAGCGCACTCGGCTGTTCGGTCTCGTCGCCGTCCTCGGCGGCGTCCTCTCGGTCCTGGTCGCCGTCCCCGGTCGGTGGTACGGGGTTCCGCAGACGGACTCGTACGTGTTCCATCCCGACCCGTTCTCCCCTCTGTGGATACAGCGGGCTGTGATACCGGGATTGACCGCCGTCGCGACCGTCTGCCTGGTCGCCGGCCTGCTCGGATTGGTGCTCCGCGATCGCCCCGTGGCCGGTCGGTGGCGACGGTGGGGCGGCGTCGGCGCAGTGATCGGACTGACGTTTGCCGCTCTCAGCGTCGTGGGACTCACGTACCTCTCGACCGGACGGGGCGCGGCGGAAGGGGCGACCGCCGACCTGCTCTCGCTGGCCGCCGGCGGGATCGGCGTGCTCGTGTTCGTCCCATCGCTGGTGGCGCTGGTTGTCGGGTATGTTTTGACTGCTCGCCCGTATCCGGGATACGCGCTCGGCGCTGCAGCGATCTTGACGCCCTACTTCTCGTACATCGGGCTGGAAAACGTCGGTGGGCTGGTGGCGACGCTGCCCGTCGGCGCCGCGTGGGTCGCCGTCGGCATCGACCTGTGGACCCATCCTGCGCCAGTCCCGCGACCCGACGAGGAGTCGGCAGAGAGCTGAGTCGAAATAATCAGTCCTCGTAGTCGTAGAATCCGTTTCCGGTTTTCTTCCCGAGGTCGCCGGCCTCGACCTTCCGTTTGAGCAGATAGGGCGGCTGGTAACGGTCGCCGAGTTCCGCGTGCAGCGTCTCCATGGCGTCGAGACAGATGTCCAGCCCGATGTGGTCGGCCAGCGTCAGCGGTCCCATGGGGACGTTCGTCCCGAGGGTCATCCCCCGGTCGATGTCTTCCTTGGAGGCGACGCCTTCGTCGAACGCCCGGATGCCTTCTGCCAGCCAAGGCATCAGGATGCGGTTCGTGACGAATCCGGGCTTGTCGTCGGACTCCCAGGTGGTCTTCCCCAGCGATTCGGCGAGGTCGTGGGCCAACTCGACGACCCCGGGATCGGTTCGCTCCCCGACGACGAGTTCGACGCCCTCCATCAGCGGGACGGGGTTCATGAAGTGCAGGCCGACGACGTTCTCCGGACGGTCAGTCACGCTGGCGATCGACGTGATCGAAAGCGTGCTCGTGTTGGTCGCCAGGACCACGTCGTCTGGGGTGATCTCGTCCAGATCGGCGAACACGTCCTGCTTGACGTCCATGTCTTCCAGAACTGCTTCGACGACGAACTCACAGTCCGCGAGCGCGTCGAGGTCGGTGGTGCCCGTGATTCGGTCACGGGCGGCGTCGGCCTCGTCCTGACCGAGTTCGTCTTTGTCGACGAATCGCGAGAGGCTGTCCACGATTCCGGCCATCCCTTCGTCGACGAGGTCCTGCTCTACGTCCCGCATCACCACCTCGTAGCCGCTGGTCGCGGCGACCTGGGCGATGCCGTGCCCCATCGTCCCGGCGCCAACTACGCCGATCGTATCGATGTCGTCGGTCGTGTTCATGGATGGATTCACCACTCGCGGTAGCGTAAGCCTGGCGTCCGTCCTGCAGTTCCCGCAAGAACAGTGTAGCCACTCCGCTCACGCCTGGGTATCGAAGCACCTCGCCCGCCCACAGGTCGGCACACCGATTCGAAACTCGGATCCGGATACATTTCTCGCCGAGAGGGTCCAACAAGATTATTAGCGAACGTGGGGGAGCAAATGATGTAATGATCCCTATCGACGACAGTCCACTGACCCGTGATGGGAAGGTGCTTATTCTCGCGTACGACCACGGCCTCGAACACGGCCCGGTCGACTTCGAGGACGTCCCGGAAAGTGCGAACCCCGAACACGTCTTCGACGTGGCGACCCACGACGCAGTCACCTCCATCGCGGTCCAGAAGGGCATCGCCGAAGCCTACTATCCCTCCTACGAGGACGACGTGAATCTGCTGGCGAAGCTCAACGGCACGTCCAACCTCTGGCGCGGGGAACCCGACTCGGCGGTCAACTGGTCGGTCGACTACGCCCACGAGGTCGGTGCCGACTCCATCGGCTTCACCGTCTACGGCGGCTCGAACAACGAAATCGAGATGGTCGAGGAGTGGCGTGAGGCCCAGGAGAAAGCCCGCGACTACGGCATGGCCAGCGTCATGTGGTCCTACCCGCGCGGCCAGGGCCTGCGCAACGCGAACACACCCGACAGCATCGCGTACTCCGCGCGCCTCGGCCTCGAACTCGGTGCCGACGTGGCGAAGGTCAAGTACCCCGGCAGCAAGGAAGCCATGGAGGAGACCGTCCGCGTGGCCGGCAAGACCAAGGTCGTCATGTCCGGCGGTTCGAAGCGCTCCGACGAGGAGTTCCTCTCGAACGTCAAGTCCGTCATCGACGCCGGTGGGGCCGGCCTCGCCGTCGGTCGGAACATCTTCCAGCGCGAGAACCCCGAACGCATCCTCGACGCCCTGGAGAAGGTCATCTTCGAGGAGAGCACCGTCGAGGAAGCGCTCGACGCCGCCGAAGCAGCCGCACCCGAAGCAGAGTGATGAGCGACGCCATCACGGCGGTTCTCGACGTGGTGACCGAGACGGCTCCCGACGTGCGAGCCGGGTTGACCGGTCGTCGCGAGTACGAGACCGACGAGAACCCCTCGGGCGAGCAGATGCTGGCGGCGGACATCCACGCCGACCAACTCATCGAGGACCGACTGCTCGCAATCGACGCGGTCGCGAGCTACGCCAGCGAGGAACGGGACGACATCGTCGAGGCCGACGATGGCGGACACCTGCACGTCGCCTGCGACCCGCTCGACGGCTCTTCGAACCTCAAATCGAACAACGTGATGGGGACCATCGTCGCTATCTACGACGAGCCGCTGCCTGCGGCCGGGAAACACCTGAAAGCCGCGGCGTACGTCCTCTATGGCCCCATCACGAACATGGTCGTCGCACGGGACGGCGAAGTCAAAGAGTACGTGATCGACAGCGAGGCGCGAAGCGCCTCGAAAAGCGCGAGCGGGGAGGGAAGTGACCCGCGAGCGGACGCGGAACGGCGCGTCGTCGACGACGACGTCACACTCCCCGACGACCCCGTCGTGTACGGCTTCGGTGGTCGGGTACCGGACTGGCCCGACGACTTCGCTTCGTACGTCGACGACGTCGAACAGGAACTCAAGCTCCGGTACGGCGGGGCGATGATCGGCGACGTCAGCCAGGTCCTGGAGTACGGCGGTATCTTCGCCTATCCAGCGCTGGAGTCAGCGCCGAACGGTAAGCTCCGTCTCCAGTTCGAGGGCAACCCCATCGGCTACATCATCGAATGCGCGGGCGGGCGCTCGTCTGATGGAACGCAGTCGCTGCTGGAGGTCGAGCCGACGGAACTCCACCAGCGCGTCCCGGTCCACGTCGGCAACGAGGACCTCGTCGACCGACTGGAAACCGCACTCGCGGAGTAGTCGGACTCGCCGTTCTCGCCCTCAGTCGAACGCGAGCGTGGTTCCGTTCTTTTGCTTTCCGAACACGTCGGTGTGGAACGTTCGGTTGATCGGGTCCGGTGATACCGTCCGGTTTCCGTAGCCGTACGCAGAGAGGTCGAGACCGACGGCGTAATCGACGCTGACGGTCGTCGTCTGGTTGCGCTCGACGTGCGTGACCCACCACTCGTCGAGTTTGCCGTTGTCGATCACCACTCGAGCGGTCACGTTCCGGTGTGACTTGGCCGGAATCGCCGTGAGGTTCTCCGTCGAGCCGTTGGCGACGGCGACGCCGTTCATCCCGACGTCGTACGTCACGCCGGTGACGGGGGCGGCGAACGATTTCGGATTGTAAACTCGGAGTTCAGTCCGGACGACGGTCCGGTTCCGGGTCACGTTGGCCCACTGTGCGTTCGTCTCGTTCACGTAGAGGACCGGATCGGACACGACCTCGCGACTGGCGTTCACCGGAACCGTCTCGTTTGTCTCGAACGCGCCGATGACGTCGGTCCGCACCGTGCGATCGGCGACGCGGCGCGACAGGGATTCGTCCAGCCGTGCCGATTGGAGCGTCGCACTGACCGTGAGGTTGGTCCGTTCACCGCGGCGGACGTGCGAGCGCCACCACTCGACGACCCGGTCGTTCTCCAGGCCAGTCCGGAGTTCGACCGTCGAGTTACCAGCCGGGAGCGAGACGCCGGATTCCTGGCCGTCACCGACCGGGATGCCGTTCATGTACACTGTGTAGGCGACGTCCGCCCGCCGGAGCGGGATGGGAAACGGGTTCGGGTTGGTGACGGTCAGGTCCGACTGGACCGTCGTCGTCGTCTGGTTCGCACCGACGAGGTGATTGTCGATACCGGCTACCCGCGGCATCCCGAGCACGCCGATCGCCGTCGCGGACCCGATGAGAACGACGCCCAGAACCACCACCGTGACCACCGCCCCGAGGAGTCTGCTGTGGCTACCTGACAGAAGCCCCCTGCCATTGCTGCCGGACATTGCCTTCTCCCTTCGCGTGCCACGCAAAACCGACCTTCGACGCTTCACTCCACCCGACTGTGGTAAGTCCAGCTTACCTGAGACCAGTCCGCTGGCTCGGGCAATTGCCGGCCACTCGAACGGCCCCTCCGACGAGCTGCGATCCCGACACCTGAGGGAGACCGAGTGCACAACCGGCTGATCCGGGTCAGTCGTCGGAAGAGACTTCCTGCCCTGCCGTCGCCGTGACCACTGTTTCGAGAACTGACTTTGTATCAGTCACGACGCCGCGCTCTCGCAACCGATCGTACTGCGCGGTATCCTCGTCGTCCATCGGCGAAACGACCGATTCTGGGTCGACCACGACCAAGGTATTGGCGGTGGTTGTTGCGTCCAGGATCGCACCACTCGGATCCAGCGGCGGGTCGGCGACCACGGTGACGGCGGCCTCGTCGACGAACGAATCGAGTCGGCGCTCGGTCGCCGGTTCGAGCGCCTCGAACGGCCGCACTGCGATCGTCTCGACGTCCCGACCGCGTGCAGTTTCGAGTGCGAGATCACCGCGCGGCAGCGGTCCGGCGGTGAGGTCAAATCCGCCCTGGTGTAACCGGGACAGGACGCGCGCACCGATCGCACCGCTCCCGACGACGTGGACGCGGCCCTCGCGCGCACACGAGTCGTCCATCGCCGTGACCGAAGGAGTGCCGGTGACGGGGTCGATCCCGACTGCCGTCGTCGTCTCGAAAGCGGCGTCGAGGTACTCGCTGTCGAGGACCGTCTCTGGTGAGCCCCGGGCGACGAGCGAGCCGTCGGACAGGAGCAGCAGCCGATCGCAGAACCGGGCCGCGAGATCCAGGTCGTGAATCGCTGCTATGGCGGTTTTCCCCTCAGCCACCAGGTCGGCCACCAGCGAGAGGGTGCGAACCTGGTGGTTGACGTCCAGGCTCGCTGTCGGTTCGTCGAGGACGAGCGTCGGAGCGTCCTGCGCGAGCGCGCGGGCGAGGAGCACTCGCTGGCGCTCTCCGCCGCTGACCTCGCGGATGGACCGGTCCGCGAACTGCGCAGTGTCGGTGCGGTCCAGTGCGCGCTGGACGTATCTGTGATCGGTCAAGTACTCGGGGCTGCCGAAGCGCGACGCGTAGGGCGTCCGCCCCATCTCGACGATGTCGGCGACGCTGAACTCGAAGCCGACGGTGGCCTCCTGCGGGACTGTCGCGACACGCCGGCTCACGGCGCGAGCCGATTCTTCGTGGACGTTCAGTCCACCGACGGTGACAGTGCCGGCGTCGGGCGTGAGGACGCCGTTGATGGTCTGCAGGAGCGTCGTCTTGCCGGCGCCGTTGGGACCGACCACACCGACGAACTCCCCTTCCGACACCGAAAGCGAGACGCCCTCCAGCACCGGGAGGTCGCCGCGTGTGACCGTCACGTCCTCGACGGCGATCACAGCGCGTGCACCTCCCGGGTCCGCAGGAGATAGAGGAAGAAGGGCGCCCCGAGCGCCGCCGTGACGATTCCGACGGGGACCTCGGCGGGCCCGGATCGCGCGAGCGTGTCGGTGGCGACGAGGAACGCCGCGCCGGCGAGAGCGCTCGTCGGCAACAGGACGCGATGGTCGGGACCGACCAGCAGCCGCATCACGTGGGGCACGATGAGCCCGACGAAGCCGATGATTCCCGCCACGGCGACGGCCGCAGCGGTCATGACGCTGGAGAGCGCGAGCAGGATTCGCTTGGTCCGCTCGACGTCGATGCCGAGCGTCTGAGCGTCGACCTCGCCGAGCAGGAGGACGTTCAGATCCCGCGCGTACGCGAGCAGGACGGCGAACGCCAGCACCGCCAGGGGGAACGTGAGTTCGACTTCCGCCCAGGTCGACGCGTGGAGGTGCCCCATCAGCCAGTAGACGGCCTGTCGCATGCTCTCGCCGGCGTGCAACAGCATGTAGGAGACGGCAGCACCGAGCAGCGTCTGGACCGCCACGCCGGCCAGCAGCAGCGTCGCGACGGGCGTTCGCCCACCGTCGTTAGCGATGAGATACACGCCGAACGCGGCGGCCAGTGCGCCGAGAAAGGCGGCCGGCTGGAGGCCGACTGGCACTGCGAGCGGGAACGCGATCGTGGCGACGGCACCGACGGCCGCCCCCGATGAGACGCCGATGATCGACGGGTCCGCCATGGGATTCCGGAAGAAGCCCTGCATCACCGCACCGGCGCCGGCGAGCGCGAATCCGACGACCGCCGCCAGCGCGATGCGCGGCAGCCGGACCTGTCGAACGATCACCTCGCTCGCGCCCGGGACGGCAAACGAGAACGGGTAGACGTAGTGGACGTCCGGAACGGGAACTGGCAATGTCACCCAGAGCGTCCGGGCTGGCTCGATGGAAACGGACAGTCCAGCGGGAATTCCGAGGGCGTTGAGTGCGGCCTTCGCGACGACTGGTAGTCCGATCGCTACCGGTCCCACCGTCGCGCTGCCGAGCATCACGGCAACCACGAGTAGCAGGAGGCCGCCCGACAACAGCGCCGTCCGGACACCCCTGTGCACGACTTACAACCTTGGTTGCAGTATGCAAATATTTATTGGATACGAACCGAGCTACTGACCGATGACAATACGCGCGACAGCGCTCACGATCTGTCTCCTCCTCGTGAGCGTCAGTGCAGGTGGAATCGCCACAGCGACCGACGCGAGCACTGGGCCCGCAGACCGACTCGGGGCGACGGCGCCCGCGCAGTCCGACTGCTCCTTCCCGGTCTCGACGACGGACGCGACGGGGACCGAGGTGACGATCGACTCGAAACCCGAACGTATCGTCGTCCTCCAGCCGAGCGACGCACAGCTCGTCTGGGAGATCGGCGCGCAGGATCGCGTCGTCGGGATGCCCAAGACCCAGTACACCTCGTATCTCGACGACCGGAGCGGGAAGACGAACGTCAAAAACGAGGACCTGAGCGTCAACACGGAGCAGGTCGTCGGCCTCCAGCCCGACGTCGTGCTCGCGTCGAACATCACGGACCCCGCGACGGTTCGCGAACTGCGGCGCGCGGGACTCACGGTGTATCACTTCGAGCAAGTCGAGTCGCTCGACGAGATCGCGGGGAACCTCGAAACCGTCGGCGAACTGGTCGGGAGTTGCAGCGCCGGCACCGAACGGGCCAACGAGTTCCGCCTCCAGGTCGAGACGGTCGAGCACGCCGCCGAGCAGGCCGACCAGCGGCCCACGGTGCTGTACTACTTCTTCGGGATGACCGCCGGCAGCGAGACGCACATCGACGACGTCGTCGAGACGGCCGGCGGGAACAACGTCGCCACCGAGGTTGGAATCACCGGCTACGGGCAGCTCAGCCCCGAGGTAGCCGTCGATCAGAACCCCGAGTGGCTCGTCTATCCGGGCCACGCGTCGCTCCCGGAGGCGAACGCCTACAACGAGACGACGGCCATGCAGGAGGGGCAGATCGTCGAGCTGAACCCTGACTACATCAGCCAGCCCGGGCCGCGCGTGACGGTGCCGCTGACGCGCCTCGCGAAGCAGTGGCATCCGAACGAACTGGCCGCAGCCAACGAGTCGGTCACGATGGCGAACGTGACGACGCCGAACGAGACGGGGACGACCCAGACCAGTTCCAGCGGTCCCGGCTTCGGCGCCGGCGTCGCCCTGACCGCGCTGCTGGCCGTCGCGCTGCTCGCACGCCGGTCGTAATCGACGGACAGACCAGAAAACCCCTTAAGCCGCGGGCAGTTGAGGGACACATATGGTGGAAAACGTCATCTGGCCCGCCTTTCTGGACGCGGACCTGACCCGCTCGGAGGGGCGGCGGGTCAGCGAGAACCTCGCGGTATCGGAGCCGACGGTCGACGAGATCGCCAAAGCCGTCCAACAGGTGGGGTACGACTCGAAGATCGAGCGCGACAAGCAGTACCCGCGCGAGTGGGAGCCACGCGGGCGCGTCCTCGTCAAGGACGCCGACGACGCGACCAAGAGCGACCTGCTCGGCGCCGTCGCGGCCTACCTCGACGTCCTCCGGTCATGAAACGCGTCGGTGAAGTGGTTCGCACCGCCCAGAACCTCGCCGTGGTGCGCTGCCCCGACGACGACCACCCGGCGTTCGGCATGGACGTCGTCGACGAAAACCTGAACGACGTGGGCCGCGTCGTGGACGTGTTCGGGCCAGTCGACCGACCGTTCGTCGCCGTCTCGCCGAACGAGGACGTTCGGTTGCCGACGTTGTTCGGGAAACCGCTGTACGCCCGGTGAGCGAGCGCCAGCCCTGCTTGGTTCCCGGTTCGCAATCCTGAAATCAGAGCCGCGAAGAGAAGCAGGTATGAATCAACGCACGCGAGCCCTCCTGGCCTCGGCGTTTATCGGGGTCATCTTTCTGCTCGTCCAGCTCGGTTCGCTGGCGCTCGTCGAGCCGTTCAAACAGGCCGGCTATCAGGCGGTCGAGAACCCACAGGACCCGACGAACAGTCTCGTCTACGTCGGTGCGATTCTCGTCGCCACGGTCTTCATGCTCCTCATCTTCCGGTACAACGTCGAGCGGCTCATCCGGGCGTTCATCGTCGCGTCCGGGGTCTACCTCTCGTGGTACGTGTTCAGCGTCGTCGTGCCGCCGCTGGTCACGTACGGGGGCCTGAACGTCGCGGCAGTGGCCGCGTCGCTCCTGCTGGGCGTCGCCCTCTACGCCTATCCCGAGTGGTACGTCATCGACGCGTCGGGCGTCGTGATGGGCGCCGGGGCCGCGGGGCTGTTCGGCATCAGCTTCGGACTCCTGCCCGCCATCCTCCTGTTGACCGTCCTGGCGATCTACGACGCGATTAGCGTCTACGGGACCGAGCACATGCTCACGCTCGCCTCCGGCGTGATGGACCTCAAGGTGCCGATCGTCCTCGTCGTTCCGCTCACGCTGTCGTACTCGTTCCTGTCGGCGGACATGCCGGACCCGGCGGACGAAGGCGACCAGGCGGCAGCGAACGGCGGCGACGAGCGAGCCGACGAAACGGATTCAGCAGCCGACGCGGACGCGGCTCCCGACGACATCGAGGCCGACCCGATGGACCGGGACGCGCTGTTCATCGGCCTCGGCGACGCCGTGATTCCCACCGTGCTCGTCGCCAGCGCCGCGTTCTTCTCGCCGGCAGGAATCCCGACGTTCGGGCTCGCCGGCCTGACGGTGACGCTGCCGGCGCTGACTGCGATGCTCGGAACGCTCGTCGGTCTCGCCGTCCTGCTGTGGATGGTGCTGAAAGGCACTGCCCACGCCGGACTCCCGCTGCTCAACGGCGGGACGATCGCCGGCTACCTCGTCGGCGCGCTCGCCAGCGGGATTCCCCTGCTGGAAGCGATCGGCCTGGCGACGTATCTGTAGAAGCAGCAGTCGGCTCAGCGACCGGTCAGCGCGTCGCTCGCCCGCGCGAACGCCAGGGGTTCCCCCAGTCCTCGCTCGACGGCTTTCTCGTAGAGCATGTACGCTGCGGCCACTGTCTCGATGGCCGTGCCGCCGCTGTCGAACAACGTGACGTCGTCGGAGCGTTCTCGACCGGGGGCGTGTCCGGCGACGACTTCGCCGAGTTCGGCGTGGACGTGATCCTCAGTGACGACGCCCTCTTCGACGGCCTGCATGAACGCGCCGGCGTCCTGGTGAATGCGGTCACGGAGGTCGGGGACGTACTTCGCGCGTTCGATCGTGGTCGCGTCGACCTCGCGCTTCTGTGTGTCGTACTGCCCCATCGCAGTCACGTGGGCCCCGTCTTCGAGCAGGTCGCCGTCGAACACCGGTTCGCTCGCGTTGGTAGCCGTAATGACGACGTCCGCGCCCTCGACGGCGGCCGCACTTGAGGCGACGGCGGCCACGGTCGGGTCGAGTTGTTCGTTCATCTCGGCGGCGAACGACTCGCGACTCTCCTTCGTCGGCGAGTAGACGTCGATGCGGTCGAGGTCTCGAACGGTCACCGCGGCCCGGAGCTGGCCACGGGCCTGTGCGCCGCTGCCGATGATCGCGAGCGAGGAAGCCTCGGGATTTGCGAGCGCGTCGATGCCGACGGCGCCGGCGGCACCCGTCTTGAACGGGTTCAGGCTCGCACCGTCCAGCAGGGCCAGCGGCTCGCCGCTCTCGGCGTCGTACAGCGAGAGCATGAAGTGCGCGTCGCGAGCGCCGAACCCGGCACCGTATGTGTAACTCCCCATCGCCCCCGTCTCGGGGAGGATGGCGAGGTAACTGGTGAAGAATCCGGGGGGGTCCTCGTTGAGGAGTTTCGTCCGCGGTTCGGCCGGTGCACCCTCGCCGCGTTGTCTGTAACCGTCGCGGACGGCGTCGACGTATTCGGCGGGGGTTGCGAGATCTGCTAGTTCGTCGCTTCTGAGGAATAGTGCCTCGACTGCAGCGTCGTCACTCATGCCCTCCGATTCGTCGGAAGGCATCTTAGAAGTGAGGGAGTTAATCCGCAGAGAACGTCGAGTCTTGTCTGTTCGGCGATTCGACCGGCGGCTCGACCGGCGTATTGACGGGAGCGTTCACGAACATCGCGTGGCCGACGAGGCCCAGTGCAACTACGGAGGCGAGCGGAACGGCGGTCGTCAGACTCAGGCCCACGACACTGAGTGCGCCAGTGATCCCTGCCAACGCCAGTGGAATGAGCCCGAGAATAAGGTCATAATATCCCGTCATAATGTGTCTGAAGATACGATTGGTATCGGTATAAGTGTTTCCCATAGGCACTGTATAGTATTTCGCGTAGGCACCGAATATTTACTCTGAGGATTTTGAGTGATATACTGATATAATCTCCATAAGTTATGAGATCGAAACCGCCAGACAGCAGTCGGGTGGGTACTGGCGAAGAATCGTAAGCCCAGCTATCGCAACCCCGTTCCGACGGTGAATCCCCACTTAGCGGGACGATCTCGATCCGACGGACCCGATGAAAACGTTGAATCGACTCAGGCGAGCGTGCCCCGCGCCCCTGTTTTGAAGTCTGAACTGACCACAACAATATTATATGTGGAAAGTCCCGGCAGCACCCGTTACAGTGGCTGTTCTTCTATTTTCTGCGATGATAATTGGGGAGTTGCCTTTATACAATATTGTGTGACATGTTTACACGGAGGTAACGAGGCGGCACGCAACCCGCAGCATTCACCCATGAGCATCCACAATACGGACCACGACGACGTTGCAGGCACCAGCACTGACGAGCGATACGCCGAACTCAACATCGGCGAAGAGGAGTTCGTAATCTACGACCGCGAAAACCACAAAGCGTGGATTCAAACGAGCGTGGCCGTCTCGATCACGGAACACTGCTGAGACGGGGACCCGACGTCGGTGAACACACCGAAATAGCGGCCCATCAGCCTCTCTGAGGTCACTCCCTCGAGACGAGGCATCGACCGTCGCTTCTTCGTTTGGTGCCATAGGACCGGCTATTCTTCCGCTGAACCGACGCGTTCAAGCGGTCCAACGGTAAACATCGTGGTGTGAACAGCAACGACCGGTCCATCGTCGGACTCGTCATGGTTGCACACGCGATGGTCCACACCTACGAGCTGTCGATCCCGGTGTTGGTCCCCATCTGGCTCTCGGAGTTCGCCGTCATCGACCTCGGACTCGTCCAGTTCCCCGTCAACGAGGCGACGCTCGGTGCGCTCGTCGCGGTCGGGTACGGCCTGTTCGGTCTGGGCGCACTCCCAAGTGGCGTCCTCGTCGACCGCATCGACGCCAGAGTGCTCATCACGGCCTGTCTCCTCGGGATGGGCACGTCGTTCCTGGTGCTCGCCGTGGCGCCGACGCCGGCGTTCATCGGCCTCGCACTGGCGATCTGGGGCGTCGCAGCGAGCGTCTATCACCCCTCCGGCCTGTCGCTCATCAGCCGCGGGGTCGAACAGCGCGGCAGCGCCTTCGCCTACCACGGGATGGCGGGCAACGTCGGCATCGCAGTCGGCCCGCTCCTGACGATCCTCCTGCTCGTGACCTTCGACTGGCGGCTCGTCGCGGGCCTGCTGACGATTCCGGCAGTCGTCGCCGCCGCGTTCGCCGTCCGAGTGGACATCGACGAGCGCGCCGCAGTCGCGGCCACTGACGGTGGCGGCGACGAACGCGCCGGGAGCGGCGTCGAATCGCTGGGGGAGTTCGTCTCTACTGCGCGCACGCTGTTCGCCAGCGCCTTCGCCGTCGTGTTCGCCGTCACGTTCTTCTCCGGGCTCTACTACCGCGGCGCACTCACGTTCCTGCCGGAACTCCTGCACAACGTGCCCGCGCTGACGCCCGTCGAAATCGGCAGCCAGACCTACGAACCGGGCGATTACGTCTACGTCGGACTGCTGATGGTCGGCGTGCTCGGCCAGTACGTCGCCGGCAAGCTCACCGACCGCGGGCGCCCGGAGTACGGCATCCTCGCAGGGTTCGCCGCGCTGGCCGTCGTCGCGCTCATGTTCCTCCCGGCCGCCGAGTTCGGACTGCTCGCCCTGCTTCCGGTCGCAGCGCTGCTGGGCTTTTTCCTGTTTTTCGTCCAGCCGTTCTACCAGGCGAGCGTCGCCGAATACACGCCCGCCGGCGCACGCGGACTCTCCTACGGATTCACGTACCTCGGCGTGTTCGGCGTCGGTGCCCTCGGTGCCGTCGTCGCGGGGACGATGTTGACCTACTTCTCGGCGAACCAGTTGTTCGTCGTGCTCGCCGGGCTGGCGGCCTGTGCTTCGGGGCTCGGCGCGTATCTCGTCACGCGAGCGCCGTCGACCGCCGCCGCGCCGTGACGACTGCGGTTCCGACCCGCCAGAACACCAGCAGCGTGCCGCCGACGGTGAAGGAGACGAGACCGAACACGACGATGTTCTCCAGACTCGCGCCGCCCTTGATGTAGGGAGTCGCACGGATCACTTGCGCGACGACGTCGGCGAGGAACCAGGCCCCCGCGGTGCGGAGTGCAAGTTTCGAGCGGGAGTCGTCCGTCGCTGGGCCGTACATTCCAACGGGGATCGACACCAGCAGCCAGCCGACGAGAAACGGCGACAGCGTGTTCGTGATGACGTACCCGGGGACAGCTGTTGGATCGATCCCGTGGCTGAGCTCGCCGAGAACGACGAACAACGTGATCGCAGCCACGTCGCCAGCAAACAGTCCTACCGTCGTCCGCGAGGTGTCGACGCGGTCTCTGATCCACTCGGCCACGGAACTCATAGCTCGCCGTTCGGACCGACGGAACTTGTGTGTCTCGCCTTCGGCGTGCCAGGTCTATCGTGGCTTCACCCCGGCGACCAGGTACTCGAATCCCGTGCGTGGAATCGTCGCCGCGAGTCCCGCGCCCCGTACCATCGCCTCCAGGTCGCCCGGCGCGAAGAACACCGAATCCATGCCCAGAAGGTGTTCGCCGGCGACGAGCGCTCGCCCCAGAAGCCTCGTCGGATCGAACTCCTGAATCACGAGCACGCCGCCGGGTCGGATGACGCGAGCAGCTTCCGCCACGACGGACTCCGGATTCGCCATGTGGTGGAGCGCGTCGAGGACGATCACGGCGTCGACGCTCTCGGCCGCGAAGGGGAGTCGACTGGCGTCAGCAGCGACTGCCCCCAGGCCGTGTCGTTTCGCCCGTCGCAACATGCCGGGGGCAGCGTCGGCGACGATTCCCTCCCGGACGTCGAGCGCCCGGACGCCCTGCCCCGAGCCGCCACCCACGTCCAGAACGCGCTCGATCTCGCGCTCGGCGCGTGCGAGGCCGGGCGCGAGCGTCGACGGGTCCGTCGCTGGCCGGAGTTGGTCGTACAGCGGCGAGAGCCGGTCGAACACGGAGATGTCGCCGGTTCGAGACGGCGCACCTCTCTCGGGCTGTGCCATACCCGAACACCGGCCGGGACCGCCTTCAGTACTGGGTCACAGTCTTGAAGCGCCGGCGGCGACAGGAACCAGTATGGAGTACGCGGTCCTGGGGTGGCCCCCCGACGGTCCGAAGCTGCGACTCGACCACGAACAGTTCAGCTACGCCGGGAAGTTCGTGATGACCAACACCGGCAAGGCCGTCGCACGGGAGCGAGTCGACGGGGAGGACCGCCTCGTCGCCGCCGTCGCGTTCAACGAGGACCGCACCGACGCCGACGCCCTCTGGCTCCGCTACATCACCGTCCACAAGGACAACCGCGGCGAGGGGATCGGCCCGCGGCTGGCCCGGTTCGTCGCCGTGCGTGCGCGGGACCGCGGCTACGACACCGTCAAGATCGGGGTGAACAACCCCTTCGCGTTCGAGGCGCTCTACCGCGCGGGCTTTGGCTACACCGGCGAGCAGACGGGCGTCGCGGAACTCGTACTGGCGTTCCCCAGCGCGCGATCTCCTGATGCGTATCGGGCCGGACTCGACGTGTATCGCGAGCGTGACCTCTCGGACGCCGAGGAGACGTTTCTGGCCGAGCGAACCGAGTCGACGCCGCCGAGGGTCGTAGACGTCCCGCAGTAGCGTCCTGTCGGGAGATTCAAACGGTGGCCGCTCGTACGGGACGCCAATGGGAAACGCAGATCTGCGGGACATCGCGGTCATCGAGGACGTGGCGTACGACGACCTGGCGGGGTCGGTCGTCGCGGTCGACGCCCACAACTGGCTGTACCGGTATCTGACGACGACGGTCCGCTTTACGCGCGAGTCGGCGTACACGACGACCGACGGCGAGGAAGTGGCCAACCTCATCGGCGTCGTCCAGGGCCTCCCGAAGTTCCTCGAGCACGACGTGACGCCCGTGTTCGTCTTCGACGGCGGCGTCACCGACCTCAAGGAAGACGAGGTCGAAAAGCGGCGAGAACAGCGCGAACGGTACGAAGAACAGCTCGAAGCCGCCCGCGAGGAAGGGGACGCAGAAACCGTCGCGACGCTCGAATCCCGAACGCAACGGCTGACCGACACCATCGTCGAGACGACCCGTGAACTGCTCGGCCTGCTCGATATCCCAGTCGTCGACGCGCCGGCAGAAGGGGAAGCCCAGGCGGCCCACATGGCACGCACGGGGAGCGTCGATTACGCCGGGACCGAAGACTACGACGCGTTGCTCTTCGGTTCGCCCCTGACCCTCCGACAGCTCACGTCCAGCGGCAACCCGGAGCTGATGGAACTGGACGCGACTCTCGACAAACACGACGTCACCTGGGAGCAGTTGGTCGACATCGGCATCCTCTGCGGGACGGACTTCAACGAGGGCATCTCCGGGATCGGCCCCAAGACCGCCGTGAAAGCGGTCAAAGAACACGGCGACATCTGGGGCGTCTTCGAGGCTCGCAACGTCCACATCCAGCACACCGATCGCATCCGCGACCTGTTTTTGAACCCGCCGGTCACGGACGACGTGAGCTTCGAGACCGAGATCGAACCGCAACTGAGTGCGGCCCGCGAGTACGTCGTCGACGAGTGGGGCGTCGCGGCCGACGAGGTGGAACGCGGGTTCGAACGCATCGAGGACGCGACAGTCCAGACCGGCCTGGATCGCTGGACGTAACGTTCCGGTATTTTTTCACTGATTCGACTACTCGTGACGGGTATGAACGCCCTCCATCCCCGCGTTCGACTCCGGTGGGGACTCCTGGCGCTGCTCCTCGTTGCGGTTCTGGGTGGGATCGTGACCGCACTGGACCGGTTCGTCCTCGCGATCACACCGCTGCTCGGCGTCGGAGTCGCCGCGATACTCCTGGTGCTCGCGGTCCTGTACATCGTGGCACTCTATCGCCGATGGCGGTACGAACTGCAGGCCGACGCGCTCGAACTGGAACGCGGCGTGGTGACCCAGGTCGAAACGGCAGTGCCCTACGTCCGCGTCCAGCACGTCGACACGCAGCGAGACCCACTCGACCGCGCGCTCGGCCTCGGCAAGGTCGTCGTCTACACCGCCGGCTCCCGCGGTGCAGACGTGACGGTGCCCGGCCTCACGGTCGAGGACGCACGCGCACTGCGGAACCGATTGCGTGACCTCGCGATCGAGAGCGAGCCGGAGGACGCGGTATGAAACTCCATCCGCTGAGCGCCGTGACGCGCTCGCTGCAGCGCGGGGTGCTCGCGGCGTCGTTCGTGTTCTTCCTGTTCGGCATGGCCAACGTCGCCGTTCCCGGCGCTGCTCAGCGGACCGGGCTCATTCTGGCGCTTCTCCCCGTGGCCTTCCTCCTGGGCGTGGGCTACCAGGTCGCCTACTACTACCGCTTCGAGTACGAGTTGACGCCGGACACGCTCGACATCAACAGCGGCGTCGTCGGCCGAACGGAGCGAGAGATCCCCTATCGCCGCGTCCAGAACGTCGACGTCACCGAGCGCATCTTCCATCGGCTGTTCGGCGTCGCGGTCGTCCGCGTCGAAACTGCCGGGGGCTCCGAGACGGAAGCCGAACTCAACTTCGTCGCGGCCGACGAAGCGCGGCGACTGCAGACCGAGATTCGGAAGCGGCGAGCGGCGGCGCGGGGCGAGACGCGAACTGCAGACGCTGCGGCGGAAACGACTGCAGAATCCCCCGCGACACCCGAAGCCGGTGACGAGACGACGGCACCCGAACCCAGAGACACCGCCGGCCAGCCCACCGCGCTTTTCTCGCTCGGATCGGGCGAACTGTTGGTGCTCGCCGCCGCCTCGTTCCGGTCTGCGTCGATCGTCTTCCTCCTCGTGGGCTTTCCGCTCGTCCAGGATTTCGTCGTCGGGACTGTCGCCCGGTACACCGGCATCGAACCCGCACCCGGTGCGGTCACGTCGACGCCAGATCTCGCGCTCATCGCCGGCATCGTCGGTATCGTCCTCGCGATCGTCGCCTCGTGGGTACTGAGCGCGCTGGCGACGTTCACCGAGTACTACGACTTCACGCTGGGTCGACAGGGAGAAGACCTGGTGTACGAACGGGGCCTCCTCCAGCGCTACAGCGGGTCGATCCCGACCGACAAGATACAGACGCTCACCGTCAAGGAGAACGTCCTGATGCGGACGCTGGGCTACGCGGGACTGAGCGTCGAGACCGCGGGCTACAGCCCGGGCCAGCAGAACGGGCAGGGCGGCCCACAGGCCGCGATCCCCCTGGCCGAGCGCGACCGGACGCTGTCGCTCGCCCGCGCGCTGGAACCGTTCGAAGACTTCGAGTTCACCCGACCGCCGAAACGCGCACGGCGACGGTACGCGGTCCGCTATCTCTTGGTCGTCCTGGCGCTGACGGGCGTCTTCGCAGTCATCGCGCGGGTCGTCGGCAACTTCTCGCTGTGGTTCACGCCGCTGCTGCTCGTCGTGCTGGTCCCGCCGGCGGCCCACCTCAAGTGGAAACACCGCGGGTACGACGCGGGCGAGGAGTACTTCGTCGTCCGCTCGGGGTTCTGGCGCCAGACCATCCGCGTCGTGCCGTACTATCGCCTGCAGACGGTCGTCCGTGAACGGTCGATCTTCCAGCGACGGCTCGGCCTGGCGCATCTGACCGCCGACACCGCCACCTCGTCGCTGCTCGGCCAGCGCGACGCGACGGCGTACGACGTCGACGACGAGGACGCACAGCGACTGTACGCTCACAATCGCGACCGGTTGCAGGCGAGTCTCGGACTCGGAGAGTAGGTGCGGTCGTCCCCCGAGCAGCATATCACATCATTTTAGGACCGTTCCGGTCGGAGGTCCGGACGAGCATGTCTGACGACGACTATCGCACTGAGCGGGACAGTCTCGGCGAGATGCAGGTGCCCGCGGACGCGTACTGGGGCGCACAGACCCAGCGCGCCGTGGAGAACTTCCCCGTCTCGGGGATCACGTTCGGGCGCCGGTTCGTCCGCGCGCTCGGGATCGTCAAGAAAGGAGCCGCACAGGCCAACCTCGAACTCGAACTCGTTCCCGAGGACAAGGCCGAGTGCATCATCGAGGCCGCCGACGAAGTCATCGCCGGCGAGCACGACGACCAGTTCCCCGTCGACGTGTTCCAGACCGGCTCGGGCACGTCCTCGAACATGAACGCCAACGAGGTCATCGCCAACCGGGCGACCGAGATCTACGGGGGCGAGATCGGCACGCGCGAGATCCACCCGAACGACCACGTCAACTTCGGGCAGTCCAGCAACGACGTGATCCCCACGGCGATGCACATCGCCTCCCTGGAGGCCGTCGAGAAGGACCTCATCCCCGCGCTAGAGACGCTCCAGGAAGCCCTCGCGGAGAAGGAAGACGAGTACGCGGACGTCGTCAAGACCGGTCGGACCCACCTGCAGGACGCGACGCCAGTCACTCTGGGCCAGGAGTTCGGCGGCTACCGCACCCAGGTCGAGAAGGGCATCGTCCGCGCCGAGAGCACGCGCGAGCACCTCGGCGAACTCGCCCTCGGCGGCACCGCCGTCGGGACCGGCCTGAACACGCATCCGGACTTCCCGGAACTCGCCGCCGAGTACATCAGCGAGGAGACCGGTCTGGCGTTCCGCGAGGCCGACAACCACTTCGAGGCCCAGGCCGCCCACGACGCGATGGCCGAAGCCCACGGCCAGCTCCGCACCATCGCGGGCTCGCTGAACAAGATGGCGAACGACCTGCGCCTGCTCGCCTCCGGCCCGCGCAACGGGCTCGGCGAGATCGACCAGCCGGAGAACCAGCCCGGCTCCTCGATCATGCCCGGGAAGATCAACCCGGTCGTCGCCGAGGCAGTCAATCAGGCCCACAAGCAGGTCGTCGGTAACGACACCGCCGTCGAGTACGGCGCGGCCGAGGGCCAGATCGACCTGAACCTCTACAAGCCCGTGCTCGCGCACAACTTCCTCCAGTCCGCGAAGCTGTTGACGAACGCCAGCGAGGTGTTCGCCGAGAAGTTCGTCGCCAAACTGGAAGCCGACCAGGAACACTGCGAGGAACGCGTCGAACAGAGCATGGCGCTGGCGACGGCACTCAACCCGGCAATCGGCTACGACAAGGCCAGCGAGGTCGCAAAGACCGCGCTCAAGGAAGACAAGACCATCCGCGAAGTCGTCCTGGAGAAGGGCTACCTCGACGAAGACGAAGTCGACGACGTGCTGGACCCGGCGAAGATGACCGTGCGAGGCATCCTGTCGGCTGACGACTGAACTCGGAGAATCATCCCGAATCCACAGCAAGCAGCCGAACGCCGGCACTGTCCGCGTGCTTTTTTCTGAACTCGCAGTTCCGTCGCTGTGAGGCCGCTCGTCGCGTTGTCTACTGCCGTAAGTAAAGTGCTCAGCGAGTCCGCGTGAATCGAGTCGCTACGCTCACCGATCCGGAGCCGGGATTCGCAGGAAGGTCGCGGATCCGTCTTGACTCAGCGTTATTCGGTAGCCGGCGTAGGTGAACGTGACCTGAACCTGGGCTTCGGGAATGGGAGGGTTAGCGAACAAGTGGTCGACCACGTGGTCGATCGTGTCGTACAGAGACGGTAGTTCGTCTGAGCTGACTCCCTCCAGGTCGGCGATCGTCTCAACGATGACGTACGTCGGCTCGTTCTCAGTAGGATCGAACTGAAAATGCTTCGGCGCGAACTCCTCTTCGTCGCGGGGCATACCATAGGATTTCGACTGAGATGGTATATATATTCGGCACCGCACAGCGGTTGTATAAAACGCCAAACACGTGGGAAAATGTAGAGGAGACGTGCGGACGGCGCAGCAATCCGGCGGTTGGGGCTTACGGCGCGCGTTCGCCGGCTTCGATCGTCGTTTCCAGCCAGTTCTCTTCGGGCGGCAGCGGACAGGAGAAGGTGTCGCTGAACGCACAGAACGGCGAATACGCGAGATTGAAATCGATGGTCACCTCGTCACCGTCTCGGAGGTCGCGTTCGGGTTCGAGTTCCATGTAGCGTCCCCCGTCGTACGTCTGGTGGCCGGTCGTCTTGTCTCGGAACGGAACGAAGAGCGTCGCCGAGTCGTCGCTCTCCTGGCGGTACCCGTGGAGAACGTACGAGTCCCCATCGATTTCGAACGAGAAGGTGACCAGTCGCAGGTACCGAACCGCTCGATCGTCGGACGTCTCCATCTCGACAGGGTCGGGATCGTCGTGCCGCTCGACGGTCGCCTCGACCCGATACGCCGGGTCCGGTTCGAAGTAATCGAGACCGTCGAAGTCGGCACGCTCTTCCGGCGGAATCGGGGACTGGCGGTGCTCGGCGAAGAATCGGTCCTTCTCGCGCCGGTTGGCTCGAAGTTGTTCGACCCAATCGTCGGTGTCGTCGGTCACGAGAGGCCCTATTCGGTCGAACGCTATCAGTCCAGCGTCTCGACCATCCCACCGTGAATAGACGGCAGTATTTTACCACACCGACACAACACCTCAGGCTGCGTCGCCAAAAGGGATCAGACGCTACACACGCCACCAGTCGAAATCGGAAGCATGCAAGGTTCTTTCCATCTAACAATAATCACTAACAGATTGTTATGACTACCATAACCGGTTTATTATTGAGTGTATTATGCATATTATATATGGCTCATCCAGTGTCTGACCCAGAGGTATCCGACTGCCAGCGGCTTTCTGAGAGGATCGCGAAGGCAGTTGCAACCCGGGAAGAGGTCGCACCGTCGGAACTCACGCCCCTCCACGACGTGCTTGATCCCGACGCCCTCACGCGGTTCTGTGAGTCCATCTCCGAAGTGCCCCGGCAGTCGGGGCACGTTTCGTTCCGCTACTGTGGCTACGACGTGACAGTCTCCGTCGACGGCTCCATCGACGTACGGACGACTGACCAGTAACGAACCGGCGCGTCTACTCCCTGTGCGACGGTGTCCCGTTGCACCACCCGCCCGACGATTTCGGTTTCTACTCCACAGGACGATATATCTGTTCCAGTAGGTGGTCTGACGGATCGGAGAGACCAGACGCTAACGAGTCAGCGTTCGGCGTTTCACCGGAAATGCGGTGTGTTGACGTATCAATTTGTCTACTCGACATCGCAGGGATCGGTCCGCGATGGGGGTGCTCACGGGATGTGAGCGTCGCTCCTCGCGAAAACTCGCAGCAGAAAGCCAGGGGAGGGATTTGAACTACGCGGAGACTGCTCGCTTCGCTGCGCGTCTCCTCTCGTTCAAACCCATATGTGGCCTTCGCTCGTCACGTAAACTCGTCGCAGAAAGCCAGGGGAGGGATTTGAACCCTCGAACTCCCGATTACAAGTCGGGTGCTTGAACCACCCAAGCTCCCCTGGCACAGTAACCGATTACCCCCGGTCCTTTGAGTGATTATCGCTTTCCACTCGTTTTGCCAGTTGGACGCGGTGGGGTTCGAAGCCGTGTCGCTCGTAGAATCGCGCGGCCGCCTCGTTGTCCGCCATCACGTCCAGTTTGACGACCTCGATTCCCCGGTCTTCGAGCGCCGCCGTCGCCGTGTCGAGCAGTTCGCTCCCGATTCCCCGATTCCGGTACTCGGGACGGACGTACAGGTTCTGGATGGTGCCCCGCGACACCGTCGTCTCGAAGGACTTCGATTCCGTACTGAACATCACGAACCCGAGTATCGTGCCGGCGTCGGCGTCGATCCCGTCGTCCGGCTCCGCGCGTGCGACGAACAGCCCCTCGGTGACGATGGCGCGGAGGATCGACTCGCGGATCGTCTCGCGGTTCGCCTCGGTGCGGAGCTGTGACCCGTGCTGGCGCTGCTCGTCGGCGAGCCTGACCCAGAGGTCCGCGAGGGCGTCCGCGGCTTCGATGTCGGAAGCTTCGATGAACACGGGAGAGGGGTCTGCCTGGTCGGTTACGCTTCGGAATCCTGACGGAGGACCTCGACGGCCGGGAGCGTACCGCCAGTGAGCAGTCGAAGCGCGGCACCGCCGCCAGTGCTGACGTGGTCGAATCCGTCGATTCCGAGCTGGCGGAGAGACGCAGCCGTGTCCCCGCCACCGACGATACTGTACTCCGCGCTGGCCGCAGCGCCGAAGATCTCCCGGGTCCCGAGTGCGAACGCGTCTTCCTCGAAGACGCCCGGTGGGCCGTTCAGGATCGCCGTCCCGGCGGTCTCGAACACGTCCGCGTAGGCGGCAATCGTCGCTTCGCCCACGTCGAGCGCCGGTGCGTCGACCGGCAGGTCCGCGACGTCGACTTCCTCGCGGTCGCCGTCACGCGAGACCGCGACGTCGTCTGGGACGTGGATCTTCTCGCCGTACTCGTCCAGCAACTCCGCGGCCTGGTCGATGGCCGTCGCGTCGCGGTCGAGAATCGCGGACTCGGACGGCTCGCCGACGTCGACGCCGCTGGCAGCCAGGAAGGCGTTGCCAGTCATGCCGCTCGTCAGGATGGTGTCGGCGAGGCCCCGATCGAGGACGCTCTCGGCGACGTCCAGCGCGTCGGCGATCTTTGCACCACCGAGCGCGTACACGCGCGGGGTCGGTGTCTCTTCGATGTTGCTGAGCACGTCCAGTTCCCGTTCCATGACCCGCCCGGCGTAACTGTCGACCCGACACGGGAAGCCAACGATGGATGGCTGTGAGCGGTGTGCCGCGGCGAACGCGTCGTTGACGTACGCGTCCAGTTCCGGCGCGAGCCGTTCGACGAGGAACGTCTCGGCGGCTTTCTCGGCCGGGAACTCCATGTACTCCTCGCTGTAGAACCTGGTGTTCTCCAGCAACACTGCCTGGCCGTCCTCGAGCAGGTTGATCGCCGCTCGGGCGTCGGCCGAGAACGTGGCGTCGCAGTACTCGACCGGATGGTCGAGCAGGTCACTCAGGCGGGCGGCGTGGTCTTCGAGGCGGGCGAACTCGTCGCCGCCTGGTCGCCCCTGGTGGGCGAGGATGGCGACTCGGCCACCCCGGTCGAGCAACTCGTTCAGCGTGTCGACGTGAGCACGAAGCCGGGCGTCGTCAGCGAGCGTCCCAGAATCGGACAGCGGGCTGTTGATGTCAACGCGTATTCCCACTGTCGTCCCGTCGACGGCAAGGTCGTCCAACGTCGGTATCCCCATGCCCCCAGTTCAACTGGGACCGAGCAAAGGTGTTTTGTTCGCAACCGAACGGCCAACGTGACACGATGCCGACTCGATCGGTTCCAGAACCCCACGCCTGCCGTCTGGATCTATTTCGGAGTAGTGATACTTAATAGGGGTGAGATATACCGTACCAAAGTATGGAGGTACGTGAGACAGTCCACCAGGGCCGACGACTTCTCGTCGAACGGCCGGGACAGTTCGCTGTGACGGCCGTTGCAGTGCTATTAGTTATCGACCTGGTACGACAGATCGTCGCAGGGCAAACGTTGATTTCGACGGTTGCCGGATATGTGTGGAATGGTACAGTTATCGGACTGATTATTGGTCTCGCTGGAATCGGACTGTCGCTAACGTACAGCATTCTGAACTTCGCGAACTTCTCGCACGGCGACTACTTGACGACGGGTGCGTTTTCGGGATGGACGGCCTCGTATCTCGTCGCCGGGTTCGGCACGGCGTCGCTGGGCGACCTGCTTCTGTTGAACGTGAGTCCGCGTGACATCGGCATCAACGTCGCGGCCGAGCCGCTCTCGGTCGTCTTCGGTCTCCTCGTCGCCATCGGAATGACAGTACTCGTGGCGCTTGGCATCGACCGCTTCGTGTACAAGCCCATGCGTGACGCGGACGGCATCTCGCTACTTATCGCGAGTATCGGCGTCGCACTGGCGCTTCGATATCTCGTCGTGTTCGTCTACGGAACTAACCTCAGAGGGCTGACCGCGGGCGACGTCCCCAAATTCAGCCTCACCATCGTCGACGGGGCCATCACGATCGACGCCCACGAGCTCACGCTCGTCGTCAGTTCGGTGCTTCTCATGTTGGGGATTCACGTCCTGCTCCAGCGGACGAAGTTCGGAAAGGCCATGCGGGCAATGTCCGACAACAAGGACCTCGCGCGCGTGACCGGCATTCCGACGGAACGAGTGATTCAGTGGACGTGGATCATCGGCGCCGGCCTCGCCGGCTCGGCCGGCTATCTCATCGCCCTCAAACGCGGGTCGATGGGGTTCAACCTCGGCTGGGTTCTGCTGCTTTTGATCTTCGCTGCGGTCATTCTCGGCGGTATCGGCTCCATCTACGGCGCGATGATCGGCGGAGTCATCATCGGAATCGTCCGCAACGTCTCGCTGCTCTGGCTCCCGACCGACTTCAGCCTGGCCGCGGCATTCCTGATCATGATTCTCATCCTTCTGTTCCGCCCGGAAGGCATCTTCGGCGGGGTGAAAACTGCATGACTGGAATCGCGCTCGGCACTGCAGCCGACGGCCACGGGACGGTGATGAGAAGATGACTGGGACGACGGACGCCCACGGGCAGTTCACGACCGAAGACCTGGCCGAGTACACCCGCGAGAGCGGTGCTGCACGTGCGCTCGGAGTACTCGCAGTCCTGTGGATTCTCCTCTCGGTGCTGTCGCTGGGTGGCGTCGGCGGGATGGTGCCGCCGCTCCGCGAACTCGTCATGGTGCTTGCCGTGTACGCTGGCCTCGTGTTCGCTGTCGGCATGTTGTGGCGGTATTCACGGAATGACGCGTTGCTCATCATCGGCGTCATGCTCGCACTCTACGTCGTGTTCGGGATTGCGATGGTCGTGTTCCTGGAACTCCCGTTGAACGGCCTGATCAACACGTTCCGGCGCATCACGTTCCTCTCGGCGGTGTACGCGATGCTCGTGCTCGCGTTGAACCTCCACTGGGGGTACACCGGCCTGTTCAACATTGGCGTTGCCGGATTCATGGCGGTCGGCGTCTACACGATGGCAATTATCTCGGGCCCAGAACTCGGCCTCGGACTCCCACTGCCGCTCGGGATTATCGGCGGCGTCCTCGCGTCTGCGCTCGTCGGACTGATCGCCGCGCTGCCGGCGCTCCGACTCGATGCGGACTACCTGGCTATCGTCACCGTCGCGTTTTCCGAGATCATTCGGTTGACGCTGAACTCACAGGTGTTCGCCGAGACGACGCTGTTCGGGACGACCGTCGGGACCGGCGGTGGGCAGGGCATCAGCACGCCGGAGAACCCGATCCGAGCCATCTTCTACACCGATCCGACGGACGCGACGGCCGGACTAACACCGATCGGCGAAGTCGTATTCGACATCACGGGCTCACTCGAGGTGGTCCTGATCTCGGGCGTCGGGATCCGGAAGTCAGTGGTCATCGGGATCACGTACGCTATCGTGCTCGCCCTGTTCGTCGTCGGGTTTTACTGGCTGCTGAGTCGGATCGGGAACTCACCGTTCGGCCGGGTTCTCAAGGCGATCCGCGAAGACGAGATGGTGGCGAACTCGCTGGGGAAAAACACCCAGCTGTTCAAGATAAAGACGTTCATGATCGGGTGTGCGCTGATGGGACTGGCGGGCATCCTCTGGCGGGGCTCGACCGGCTTTACGATCCCCACGGACTACATGCCCATCCAGACGTTCTACGTCTTCCTCGCGCTCATCATCGGCGGTGCGGGATCGAACACGGGCAGCGTCCTGGGCGGCATCGTGTTCGCGACGCTCCTGTTCGAGGGACCGCCGCAACTCGCCCGCATCATTCCAGTCCTGCTCGACGATCTGTTCGGGATCGAGGTCACTGCCGCGCCGAACAACTTCATCGAGGCCGTCGGACCGCTGGCCTCGCTCGACGTGTCGCCGTTTATCGCCTACTCGCTGCAGAACATCTCGACGCTCAGGTTCATCTTCCTGGGACTGCTCATTATATATCTGATGCAAAACCGGCCCGACGGGCTGCTCGGGCACCGAAAAGAACCGGCCGCAGCCATCGACCTCTCTGCGCGCCGGGACGGAGGTGACGAGACGTGAGCGAATCACCACCGGAGTCGAGCGATGCCGAGCTTGCCGATCAGACGACTGGCGCGACCAGAAGGTCTGGCGGCGACTTCCCGCTACAGGTCGAGGGACTGCGAAAGGAGTTCGGCGGCATCACGGCCGTCGACGACGCGACGTTCCAGGTCGAGGCCGGGTCACTGACTGGCCTCATCGGTCCCAACGGAGCCGGGAAGTCGACGACGTTCAACTGCATCGCGGGGGTTTACACGCCGACGGACGGGACGGTCACGTTCCAGGGCGAGGACATCACTGGCCTCGAACCGTATCAGATCGCCCAGCGCGGCCTCGTCAGGACCTTCCAGATTGCGCGAGAACTCGACGAGATGACCGTGCTGGAGAACGTGATGCTCGCGCCACGCGACCAGCGTGGAGAGTCGCTCTGGCGCGCAGTCACGCCGGGGGTTCGCGGCAGCGTCGTCGAACAGGAAGCCGCGGTCCGTGACCGCGCCTGGGAGATGCTGGAGTTCTTCGAGATCGACCACCTGGCACAGGAGTACGCCGGCAACCTCTCCGGCGGGCAGCGGAAACTCCTCGAGATGGCGCGGGCCCTGATGACCGACCCGGAGATGGTCCTGCTGGACGAACCACTGGCCGGCGTCAACCCGTCGCTCGAGAACAAGCTCATCGACCACATCCACGACCTGCGAGCGGACGGGTACACGTTCCTGTTCGTCGAGCACGACATGGAAGTCATCATGAACAACTGTGACCACATCATCGTCATGCACCAGGGGCGCGTGCTGACGGAGGGCAGCGCCGAGGAGATCCGTTCGAACGAGGAAGTCATCGAGGCGTACCTGGGGGAGGACGTATGAGCGAGTCACAGCGCACCGACGCGGACGCGGGTGACGACTCTGCGGACGGCCTCATGGAGGTCCGGAATCTCGACGCCGGCTACGGCGATCTGCAGATTCTCACCGACGTGGACATGACCGTCGCCGACGGCGAGTACGTCACCATCGTCGGACCGAACGGGGCCGGCAAATCGACGGTCATGAAATCGGTCTTCGGACTGACGACTCACATGGGCGGGACAGTCACCTTCGATGGCGCGGACATCACGGGACTGAACCCCGAAGACATCATCCACAAGGGGATGAGTTACGTCCCCCAGACCGACAACGTCTTCGGCTCGCTGACGGTCGAAGAGAACCTCGAGATGGGCGCGTACATCCTCGATTCCGTCCCGCAGGACCAGTTGCGGGCGATTTACGACCGGTTCCCGATCCTGGAAGAGCGGAAAACGCAAAAGGCGGGGACGCTCAGCGGCGGACAACAGCAGATGCTCGCGATGGGTCGGGCGCTGATGCTCGATCCGAAGCTCCTGATGCTCGACGAGCCGTCGGCGGGGTTAGCTCCGGATCTGGTCGACGAGATGTTCGACCGGATCGACGACATCAACGACGCCGGAACGGCAGTGTTGATGGTCGAACAGAACGCGAAAGAAGCGCTCCGTCGCTGTGATCGCGGGTACGTCCTCGTCCAGGGGCAGAATCGCTTCGACGGCAGCGGCGACACCCTTCTCAACGACGAGGAAGTCCGCCAGGAGTTCCTGGGCGGATGATCAGTTGTTGGCCGAGAAGTCCACAGTCGTGAGCTGCTCGAACCCGTTGTCGCTGTCGGGTGCGAACTGCCAGACCTCGTAACTGACCGCGGCCATGTCGCCGTTGTCGTCGAAGTTGACGGACGAGGAGGCACCGGCGTAATTCACAGCGGTTCCGTTACCGACCATCTCGACGGCTTCAGCGAGGTTGTCCGGACCCACCGTTTCACCGTCGGGGTTCGCGACTTTCCGCAGGTTGTTCTTGACCGCCGTCCCCGAGTTCTCTCCGGCCGCGACGTTCGCCAGGATCATGACTGCCGAGGCGTCGTACGCCTGCGCGTTGAACACGCCCGGTGAGGAGTCGTATTCGTCCTGATAGAGGGTATTGAACGTGTCGACCTGCGGCCCGGACGCCAGCGGCGCCGACCCGATGACGTTCGCCATGTCGTTGCCGACCTGGCTCGGCATGTCCGCGCTCTGAAGACCGTCGGTAACCATGATGGTTCGGTCCGCGGAGAAGTCCGAGTAGTAGTCCCGGAAAATCTGGACACCGCTCGCCGGATAGCCGATCACCAGCAGGATGTCCGGATCGTTGCTCAGCGCGTTGTTCAGTCGCGAGGTGTACGAGGGCTGTTCTTTCTCGAAGGACACCTGGTTCTGAACGGTCCCACCGTTGTTCTCGAAGGCGCTGACGAAGCTCTCGGACAGCGACTGCCCGTAGCTGTTGTTGACGAACATCGTCGCTGCCGTGCTCGCGTCGCGGCGCTCGCGGGCGACCTGTGCGAGCACCTGCCCCTGGAGTGCGTCGCTCGGTGCCGTCCGGAAGACGTAGTCGTTGTCGTCCAGGTCGGTCACGGACGGTGACGTGCTCGACGGCGAACACCCGACGATCTGACTCGGAATCAACACTTCCCGGGACACCTGCATGTTCACGCCAGACGACGCCGGGCCAGTCACCATCGGATAGCCCTGATTGACCAGTGCGTTGGCGGCACTGACTCCCGCCGTCGGGTTCGTCTGCGTGTCCTCTACCTGGGTGTCGAAATCGACCGGCAGGTCCGCAGCGTTGAGCTGTTTTGCCGGCAGCAACGCCGCGTCGCGAATTGGCTGCCCGAGCTCTGCAAGATCGCCCGTTTCGGGCATCAGCACGCCGAGTTTGACCGCCGTCGACCGGTCTTCGAGATCGACAGTGCCGCCGCCGTCGCCCTCATCGGACGTCGTACAGCCGGCAATGCTCGCAACACCTGCTGCACCGATTCCTTGCAGAACCCGCCGTCGCCGAACCTTTTGTGTCATGTTCCTTGTTAGGTATACTCCGGGTGTTTATAAAACATAATGTTACATTTGGATGAGAATAGTTAGCAATATAGGAGGCGACGGGCACTCGCGGGCGGTGCGACAATATATCAGACGTTCTTACAGTCGCTGCAGACGAGCTGCCCGTTGAACGAGGACAGGTCCCGGGTGAGCGACCCGCAGATCTCGCAGATGCCCTGATTGGAGTACTCGTCTTCCGAGGTCGTGGATTCACCCGCCGTCGTCGCGGCCTCTGCCGTGACCGACTCGGCTTTGACCTCCTGTCTGGTCTCGCCGTTGACCTGCGGCGTGAGCGTCGCGGCAGTGACGATGTCGTGCTCGGAAACGACGCCGATCGGCTCGCCGTTCTCCATGACGAGCAGTCGCCGCGCCGACGTCCCGGACATCATGTTCGTCGCCGTCGCGAGCGACTCGGATGCAGATACCGTCGGGGGATCGTCCTTCATCGCGTGTTTGACGAGCATGGATTCGAGGTCTCCCTGGTCGACGGCGGCCTGCAGGAGATCCCGCTGGGTCAGGATCCCCACGGGTTCGCTCCCCCGTAACACCACGACCGCCTCGACGTTTTCCTCCAGCATCAAGGCCGCTGTATCGACGAGGGTGTCCGCCTCGCTCGCCCCCACGTACTCCCGTCTCATCACTTCCCTGACTGTGACGTCACCGTTCATGTGCCACCCTTTCACACACGAGGTCTAAAAGCTACCTACGCCACGCTTAAGACCGTTGCAGCCGTAGCTTGGAGGTCCGGCAGGCAAGCAGCGAAGCCGCCATAGATAACACAGCTGACAATGCTTTTGGACGGTGGCGGTCAGAACAACAGCTCGACGTCAGTCCCGGCCGCGCGGCAGTCTTCGAGCGCGTGTTTGGCGTCCATGCCGGCGGACTGGGCCGTCCGGCCGCGACCGACGCCGACCTTGAGGTCGACGTCGACGGCTTCGTGGACGTGGTCGACGGCGTCCTGATAGTCCGCTTCGTCGAGATCTGGGCAGACGCCGATGACGTTGTCGCCGCCCACGAAAAAGCACAGGGAGTCGTGTGCCTGACGCATGTAGCGCATCAGTTCCGCGTACCCCTGTTCGATGTGAATGAACGTATCGAACTCGTTGAGTTGATCGGTGTACTTGCCGGTCGCGTCGTTGACGTCGAAGTGTGCGATCTGCACGTCGTCCGCGGTTCGGAACTCGTCGTCGATCGTCCGGCCTTTGAGGATCTCCCGGCGGTGTTTGTCCTGGGCGCTCCCTTCTTCCTGAAGCTGACTCGTCGCGTCACCGAGCGCCTGAACCGGCGACGTTCCCGTCGCGACCGAGAGGCTCATCGTCACTGGATAGCGGTTCCCGACTGATTCCTGGATGAGCCGGTGATCGTCGAGGTCGAGCCCGTTCGAGACGGCGATCATGTTGTCGAATCGCGAGAAGAAGACGTATCCATCTCGATTCCCGAAGAGCTGTGAGAGGTCCGCGAACAGCCGCGATTGGAGCGTCTGGAGGTCGACCTCGCGGCGCGGTTCCGGGGTGACCGTCCACGGCCCGTAGTTGTCGATCTGGATGTGGGTCACCTGCGTGTTCGTCACTGTACTCGCCGATTAGCCCTGACCTGCTATTTGTCTTTGGTTCCAGAATCCGACGCTCCGTCGCAGGGATTCGTCACGGCAGTGAGTCGCGTCGCGAGCGCTTCCGGACCGGTGAACTCCACCGTTCCGAGCTTCGAATCGAAGCGAACCACGTCGGTCGCGGTCAGCTTCGGCAGCACGTCCTGGTAGATTTCCGTCCGCGCTTCCCGACGATCCGACGCTCCGACCCGATCCGCATCGAGGAGTACCGACGCCAGATCGTCCACCGCGACCGGCTCGTCACGCTCGGTGAGACACGCCAGCAGTGCCCGTCGGCGCGGCGCGGCGAGCAGGTCCTCGATAACGCTCGCTGGGAGCGCCTGCCGTCCGTTGGGGACGCCCGCAACGCCGGTGTGTGAGTGATGGACAGCCATGGGTTCGGCTGAGAACTACGACCCCCAGGCACAAGTATGTATCGTGCTAACAATAGTCAATCGAAACGACGACCGAACTGCAGGCTCGCCGGTGGGTGGCGGAACGGAGAAACGCGGGAGTCAGGCTAGCTCGTAGAACCAGTAGCCCTTCTCGCGCATGTTCTGACCGAGAGCCTTGTGGAGTTCAGGGAAGTCCTCGAACTCGGTCTGGTCGATGCCGTCGAAGACCTCTTCCAGGCTCACGACCGTTTCGTAGTCGATGCGGATCGGGTCGTCACCGTACTCTTCGACGAATTCGTCGCGGGCCAGCGGGAAGTCCTCGTCTTCGTCGATCTTCTTGGCAACGATTGCCTGTCCGTATTTGCGCCGCCCCTCGCTGCCCTCGTCGCCGTCTGGGTCGTGCGGCCAGTCGCTCATATCTGTCTGTGCGGACGAACCACGCAAAAGCGTTACTCTCCGCGCTCGTCGTCCACTCCCGTCCAGGTCCAGCAGTACGAGCCAGGTCAAGCAGACAGTACGGAACGACCACCTTCCCTCACACGAGTTCTATCGGCCACTCCACACGGGCATCGGCGGACACCCCTCCGTTGTCATCAGATGGCAGCAGATGGGATTCAATGGCAACAGCTAAATACTCAGAGAAACTATAAACTCGTACAGGGATGTCAGACGACCACAACGGGAGCGCGCTGTTGCCAGCGCTGCTCGCAAACAAGCTCCAAGAAGCGGGCGAGAGTGCCATCGATACGCAGCAGCAGGCGCTCGCACAGCTGCTTGGACAGGCACAGTCGCCGACGGACTTTCCGCTGGAAGCGCTCCAGGAGACGGCGACGTTCAAGACGCGAGTGCAGAGTAGTGGTCGGATCAGCATCCCCGACGCGGAACGACAGGTGCTGGGCATCGAGGAAAACGACATCGTCCAGGCCATCATCGTTCCACTCGACAGAAAGGAAGGAAATGACAATGAGTAACGACAACACGTCACCCATCAGTACGATCTTCAAACTGCAGCGCGATACGATCAAGAGCGGCGAGAAAGTCCTCGAGCGGACCCTGAAGGTCCCGGCGGAGATCAACGAGACCATCCAGGGGACGGTCGACGACCAGAAAGCGGCCCAGCAGCGGACCGTCGAGTTCGGGCAGGACGTCATCAACAACGTGCTCGACACCGTCGAGTCGACGACGCCCAGCGACGACGAGACAATCGATCAGATTCGCGAGTCCGTCAACAACGGGTTCGAGACGCTGCTCGACCAGCACGCCGAGGCCTTCGACGCGGTCGACGAGCAGTACGGGGAGGGAATCGACACCTACAGCGACGCGACGGAAGACGCCCTCGACGGGCTGGAAGACCTGCTCGACACCGTCATCGAGAGCAACGAGGAACTCGAAGACCAGACTCTGGACGCCTTCGAGCAGATCATCGATCAGTACGAGAGCCTGGTCGACGAGATCGAAGACCGCACCGACGAGATCGACGACCGCATCGTCGAGCAGGCCGAACAGTTCGAAGACCAACTCGACACGCAGCTCGACCGGTACCAGGAGCAACTCGACACCCTCCAGGACCGCTTCGACGACGTCCAGGAAGACGTCGAGGAGAACGTCATCGACGTGCAGGAAGCCGCCGAGAAAGCCGTCCAGGACGTCGAAGCCTCCGTCGACACCGATGCCGAGGCAGCCGACGAGGAGGCAGCCGAAGCCGACGACGACGCGACCGACGAGACGGCTGACGCATAACCTGCCACCGCGACACCATCGAAAGCCACCACGCCCTCGCTTTGTCCACTCCCTCGGGGGGATGGGACTGCGATTCGCGTGACTGGTCTTCCTCGAATCTCCTCGAACGAATTCACCACTCGCGAGTTACTCGTGGCAACATCCGGTGGGAAGGGGATTCGAACCACGGTCGTTCCCGTTCGCTCACGATCGCTCGCTCACCTCTCACTCCCTGATTCGAATCTCCTCGAATGAATTTGCCATTCGCGAGTTGCTCGTGGCAAAATACGGTGGGATGGGGATTCGAACCAGAGCCAGACGGTCGCTCACTTCGTTCGCGCTGCGACTGGCAGGGTTCGAATCTCCTCGAACGAATTTGCCACTCGCCAGTTGCTCGTGGCAAAATACGGTGGGATGGGGATTCGAACCCCAGAGTCCGTGAGGACAACTGCTCTCAAGGCAGTCGCGTTAGGCCACTTCGCTATCCCACCTGCATCCCCTACTTCCTCACCCTGGTTTTAAGACTTGTCGGTCAGTTCCGAACGAGCGTCAGGCCCTCGTCAGACGCGGCCACGTCCAGGCCCGACTCCGCGAAGAACTCCGCGGTGTGTGCCGGCACCCAGCGCCCGGCCCGCTCGCGTGCCTGCAACTGGCTCAGGACCGTCGCCAGGTCCGACGCCGTCTCCACCACTGGCTGCATCGGCAGGAAGTCGACCGACAGCCCGGCGTCGTCGCCACGCTCTGTCAACGTTCGGACCGCCGGCGGCTCGTACGCGTCGGTGAAATCGATCGGATTGGCGAACCCGGCGTAGTACACCCGACCCGCGTCGGCGGGACCGAGCACCACTTCGTGCCGGCGAAGCTTCATCGCCGCGTTGTCGATCACCTGTCGCGCCAGGAACGGCCCCGTCGGGTCGACGGCAGCCGCCGTGTTGACGCCCTCCTGTTCAAGTAGGTGCGTGACGGTGTTCCCGACGCGGCCGGCGAACGTCGACCCGACCTGCACCTCGAAGCGAGCCTCGTCCGGGTTCTCCAGCGCGGGCCGGACGGCGGCCCGTACCTGGGCTTCTGATTCCTGCGACCCCTCGTACTCGTCGGAAATGTCCTCCTCGGCGCGGTAGTTCACGAGGAGTTCGCCGCCGCTCGCCTCGACGGCGCGGCAACTGTCACGCAGCATGGCTGCGTAGAGGTCGGTTGCTTCGCTCTGCGTGAGTGGCGTCTCCTCGGCGAGCGCGGAGAGGACGAGGCCATCGCGTGGCGGGTCTGCGAGAACGGCGACCGTGGTCATGCTCTGACCTCGGCGCGGACGACCCTTGAAATCGCCGCTTCTGTCGCCCGAAATGCCCTCCCATTTATGTCGTCGCACATCAATTTGCGAATATGAACGTCGTCACGAAACAGGCACTCGGATTCCTGGGTGCGTTCCTCGCACTGCTGTTCGTCGTCGGTGCCGGCATCGAACTCGTCATGCAGACGCTCGCCTCGACCCAGTATCAGGTCGGCTCGGCCGTCGTCCTGGGACTCGTCGTCCTGGCGGTGGCTGCGACGAGTGCCGTGGCGATCACGTCCCGGCCGCGAGTCTCGAACCCCTACTGGTCGCCGAAGTAACCGCCGTCCTCACCGACTCCGTCGTCCTTTCGTCTGTCTGTAATCTCGACCCATGAGGTCCGACAACCGTTTTTCGAACGCCGTTCGTTGCTCAGCCAAGAGATCCTCCGGGGAAACCATCGGCACGAGTTCGAACCCACGGCCACGCACTGTCGTCGCGTGGTCCCGCTCGACGTCGAACTCCTCGGGACTCGTCGTCGTGTACTCGAACGCCAGCGCCTCCAGCGGTCGCTGGCCGACCGGGACGATGATCTCGGGATTGATCATCCGAATCTCCGCCGTGAGGAACCCCTCGCAGTTGCGCACCTCCTCGTCGCTCGGCCGGCGATCGGGATGGCGACATCGGGTCACGTAGGTCAGATAGACGTTGTCCAGCTCCGGAGTGTGACTGTCCGGAGGTGAACTCGCGAAGCCGAGTGCGCCGAGCACGTCCTGGAGCAGTTCCCCGGCCCCGTCGCCCGTGAACGGGTGGCCGGTGCGGTCTGCACCCTCGCCCGGCGCTTCGCCGATGAACATGAAATCGGCGTCGACGTCGCCGTATCCGTGGACGACCTGCGAGCGCGTGTCACACAGCACGTCGCAGTTCTCGCACTCCTCGTCCATCCCGTAGGGGTTGGCGACCCGTTCCTGGTTGGCGTCCATACCCGTTCCAGGGTCGGCCCGGGCAAAACAGCCGCGGTCGTTTCGCACCGCCCCGCGTGAAACCAAACGCTAACGTGACGTATCACGAGTCCTGAGAGTCAGTCGATGGGGCACGTCAAACGACTGTTCATGCTGGCATACCTGATCGGATTCGCGCTGGTGAACGCGACGACGGCACTGTTCACGCAGTATCCACTGCTCAAGTGGCTCGGCCTGCTGGGCGTCCTCGCCGTCTTCGTGGATACCGGCCGGTGTGCTCGCCGACACTGGCGAACGCTCCGCGAAGAAGGGATCTCGCTGTCGCCCTGACTACTCGTCGTCGGTCGGCTCGGCCCGCGTCGCCGCGTCCTCGGGGTCGTCCTGCGGGCTCGACGGGTGGTACTCGGTGTCGTACTGTCCCGGCCGGTCGTCGATCCGGTCGGGGTTGATGCGACCGCTGAGCAGCATGAAGTCGAGCACCGTACAGGCGAGCATGGCTTCGACGACCGGCACCGCCCGCGGCGGCAGGACGGGGTCGTGACGACCGACGACCTTGATCTCTTTTTCCTCGCCGGTCTCCCAGTCGACTGTCGTCTGCGTGCTCGGGATCGACGTGGGCGCGTGCCAGGTGACCTCGCCGTAGAGCGGCTCCCCTGTGGTGATGCCGCCCTGGAGTCCGCCGTGGTCGTTGCCGACCGGCACGGGGTCGCCCTCCTCGCTGACGGTCTCCGGATGGGACTCGCCGTCGTCGAACTCCCAGTTCTCGTTGCGGTCCAGTCCGGCGACGTCCCGGGCGTCGCGGCCCAGGCCGTACTCGAAGGCCGTCACCGCTGGGATGGCGAACATCGCCTTCCCGAGGCGTGCGGGAACGGAGTCGAACCGCGGTGCACCGAGGCCGCGGGGCACGCCGCGACACTCGAAGTAGATCGAGCCGCCGATGGAGTCGCCCTCCTGCTGGTACTCGTCTGCGAGGTCGCGCATCTCTTCGGCGGTCTCGGGGTGGGCACACCGGACGTCGTTTTCCTCTGTGTGTTCGAGCATCTCCTCGAAGGAGACTTCCGGAGCCTCGATGTCGCCGAGTTGGTTGACGTGTGCCTTGATCTGGACGTCGTACTCGGAGGCGTCGAGCACCTGCTGTGCGACGGCGCCGGCGGCGACCCAGTTGACGGTCTCGCGGGCGGAAGAGCGACCGCCGCCGCCCCAGTTGCGCGTCCCGAACTTCGCCGAGTAGGTGTAGTCGCCGTGTGACGGGCGCGGCGCCGTCACGAACGGTTCGTACTTCCCCGAGCGGGCGTCCTTGTTCTGGATGACCATCCCGACGGGGGTGCCCGTGGTGTAGCCGTCCTGGACGCCGCTGTTGATCGTGACTTCGTCCGGTTCGCCGCGCGAGGTGGTGATCATCGACTGGCCGGGCTTCCGGCGGTCGAGTTCCTTCTGGATCTCCTCTTCGGAGAGCTCGACGCCGGCCGGAACGCCGGAGACGGTACAGCCCATGGCCTCCCCGTGACTCTCCCCGTAAGTGGTCAGCTGAAAGAGCCGACCGAAGCTATTGCCGTTCATTACTGCTCCCTGGGAGACCCGGGCATTTAGACCTTGTAGATACCGGCCACTGCTCGTCCCGCCGGCGGGACCCAGCGCGTCATCTCCGCGAACGGACGGGTCGGGTGAACCTTTTTGCGAAATCGACCGACGCTTTCCTATGGGCCGCCCTGTGGCAGTTTCGCCCCTCCAATCAGTCGCGGGCACGGGCGTCACCGTCGAGATGCTGGTCGTGTTCGCCATCGTTCTCCTGGCGCTCGTCCTGTTCACGACGGAGCCCGTCGCCATCGACGTCACGGCGATCCTCGTCATGGTGCTGTTGATCGTCCTGGAGCCGTGGACGCAGATCTCGCTGGAGGAAGGCATCTCCGGGTTCTCGAATCCCGCAACGATCACCGTTCTGGCCATGCTCATCCTGAGCGCGGGGATCAGCCGGACGGGGATGGTCCAGATACTCGGCCGAAAGATCTCGAACTTCGCGGGCGACGATCTCCAGCGACAGTTGCTCGCGACCGTCGGCGTAACGGGCCCCGTGTCGGGATTCATCAACAACACGCCGGTCGTCGCGGTGCTCGTCCCGGTCATCTCCGACGTGGCCAACAACGGGAACACGTCGCCGTCGAAGCTACTGCTCCCGCTCTCGTACGCCTCGCAGATGGGCGGCATGCTGACGCTCATCGGCACCTCGACGAACCTCCTCGCGTCCGACATCGCGAGGCGGCTGTCGGGTACCTATCCGAGCCTTCACGAGCTGTCGATGTTCGAGTTCACGAAACTCGGCGTCATCGTACTGCTCGTCGGCTCCATCTACCTGCTGACGGTCGGTCACCGGCTGCTCCCAGAGCGGGTACCGCCCGAAGAAGACTACATCGCGGAGTACGGAATCAGGGAGTACCTGACCGAAGTCCGCGTCCGGGAGGGGTCGCCGCTCGTCGGCCGAACGGTCGACGCAGCCATCGACACGGCCACCTTCGACGCCGACGTTCTCCAGGTGATCCGGGACGGCGAGCAGTTCGTCGAACCGCTGGCACAGAAAGAGGTCCACACGGGCGACGTGCTGTTGCTGCGGACCGATGCAGACACGCTTCGCCAACTGGCGCGCCTCGACCACCTCTCGATGATGGGTCACCTCGACACCGACGCCGAGCTCGAACCAGCGCCCGAGACCGAGCAGACCATCGTCGAGGTGGTGCTCCCCCGAGAGTCGTCACTCGTGGGGGCGACGCTCAGAACGGCCGCGTTCCGCCAGCGCTACGAGGCGAACGTCCTCGCGGTGCGCAGCCGCGGTGAGATCATCCGCGAGCGACTGGACGACCTGACGTTCAGGACCGGCGACACGCTGCTCGTCCAGGCGGCGACCGACAGCATCGACCGTCTGGCTCGGACGGGCGATTTCATCCTCTCGCAGGAAGCATCGCGGCCGGAGTACCGGACCGAAAAGATCCCCCACGCCGTCGCGATCATGCTCGGCGTCGTCGGGTTCGCCGCCCTCCCCTGGGAAGCGCTGGCCGGTGCGACCGGCGTGGCTCCCCTTGCCGCCCTCCAGCAGGACATCCTCGTCACAGCCCTGGCAGGCGTCGTCGCCATGGTGCTGACCGGCGTGCTCCACGCCAACGAACTGTACGACGCCGTCGAGTGGAACGTCATCTTCCTGCTGGCCGGCGTCATTCCGCTCGGCATCGCGCTCGAACAGACCGGCGCGGCACAGCTGCTCGGGGCCGCCGTCGCTACAACGGGTGAGTTCCTCCCGGCGATCGCCGTGCTCTGGGTGTTCTACGTCGCGACCGGGCTCGTCACCGAGGTCATCAGCAACAACGCCAGCGTCGTCCTCATGATCCCGGTGGCAGCGGCGGCCGCGAGCGCGATCGGCGCGAACGTGTTCGCGTTCGTTCTCGCCGTGATGTTCGCCGCCTCGACGTCGTTTCTCGGTCCCGTCGGCTACCAGACGAATCTCTTCGTCTACGGCCCCGGCGGCTACCGATTTACCGACTACATCCGCGTCGGCCTGCCCCTCCAGCTCATCCTCTCCGTCGTGACCGTGGCCGGCATCGCGTTCTTCTGGGGCGTCTGACCCTCGAGCGGTCGATGCCTCTCAGTCGTCCCGGGACACGTCTGCGCCGATGTCGTACAGCACGTCGAAGAAGTTCGGGAAGGAGACGTCGACGTGTTCGCCACCCGCAATGGTGGTCGTGCCGTCGGCGACGAGGCCGGCGACGGCCAGCGACATGACGATGCGATGGTCGGCCCGACCGTCGACCTCGGCTCCCGTCAGGTCGGTCTCGCCGCCGTGGATGGTGAGCGTGTCCTGTTCTTCCTCGACGGACGCACCCATCTTCGTCAGTTCCTCGGCCATCGCGCTCACGCGGTCAGTCTCCTTGAATCGGACGTGCTCGCAGTCCGTAATGGTGGTCGTGCCGTCGGCGACTGCACCGAGAACAGCGATGGTCGGCAGGAGGTCCGGCGTGTCCTCGACGCCGACCTCGATCCCCGACAGCGACGACTGGCGCGTGGTGATGACGCCCTCGTCGCGGTCCCACTCGATGTCGGCCCCCATCCGTTCGAGGATGTCGACGATCGCCGAGTCCCCCTGTGCGCTGGGTTGTGCGCCGCGAACCAGCAGTTCGTCGTCCGCAGCCAGCGCGCCGGCCGCGAGCAAGTACGACATCGACGAGAAGTCGCCGGGCACCGCGTACTCGCCGCCCTCGGGTTCGTAGGACTGGCCGCCGTCGACGCGGAATCCGTCGTCGGTCTCGACGGCCTCGACGCCGAACGCCTCGAGCACTTCCAGCGTGATCTGGACGTACGGCGCGGACTTCAGTTCGGTTTCAAGGTCCACGTCGATCCCCTCGTCGGTCACGGCCCCGGCCATCAGCAGTGCGGTGATGTACTGCGAGGAGACGTCGCCCGGGATCGAGACGGTGTCACCGTCGACCGGTCCCTTCACGACCAGCGGCGCCTGACCGTTGCCGCGGGTGCTCTCGGCCCGGCCGCCGAGTTGCTCGACGGCGTCGAGCAGTGGTCCCTGCGGGCGCGAGCGCAGCGACTCGTCACCGGTGAGGACGGTGATACCGTCGGCGAGCGCACCCGTCGCGGTCACGAGTCGCATCGTCGTCCCGCTGTTCGCGCAGTCGATGACGTCCGCCGGGACCGAGGGACGGCCGCCGAAGCCGTCGATGACGAGGACAGAATCGTCGTCGCTCCGGTCGACGGACCCGCCGTAGGCTTCGACCGCGCGCATGGTCGCGCGCGTGTCCGCGCTCACGAGCGGATCGGTGACTCGCGCGCCGTCTGCGTACCCGGCCGCGAGGATGGCCCGGTGGGTGTAGCTCTTCGAGGGCGGGGCCTGGGCAGCGCCGCGGACCCCGGACTGAGAGATTTCGACGTTCATGTGCCATGCCTCGCAAGCGGGTGCAATGAGGATACCGACCGCGGCGAGTGTCTCGGCGGGTCAGGGTCCCGGTACCGTTTAGTCGCCGCCGGGCCACCCTGTTCTCATGAACTCCGACTTCTCGGCGCTCGACGCCTTCCTCGACGACGCCGGCGTCGACGGCTTCCTCATCGACGCCGCCGGCGACGACTCCGACCAGGTGTATCTCTCGGGCTTCGACGCTCCCGACCCGTTCCACACGCTCTACGACGGCGAGGTCCATCTGCTCGTCTCCAGCCTCGAATACGGCCGCGCGAAAAAGGAGAGCGACGCGGCGACGGTCGACCGCCACGCCGACTACGAGATGCGCTCGCTCGTCGAGGACCACGGCCGCCTCGAAGGCGGTCGGCGCGTCCTCGCGTCGTTCCTCGACGAACGGAACGTCGGCTCGGTCGCGGTTCCGGCACGCTTCCCGCTGGCGACCGCTGACGGCCTCCGCGAGCAGGGAATCGACGTCCGGACGCCCGAGAGCCCACCGATCGGACGCGGCGGTGCCAACGTCATCGAGACCATCCGCGCGACGAAGACCGACGAAGAGATCGAGCACGTCGCCACGGCGCAGGAGGCGAACGAAGCCGCGATGGAAGCGGCCGAGGACCTCGTCCGTGCGGCAACCGTCGAGGGCGACGAACTCCACTACGAGGGCGAACCGCTGACCAGCGAGCGCGTCAAAGAGGAGATCGAGGTGACCCTCCTGCGCCACGGCTGTGCGCTGGACGAGACCATCGTCGCGTGTGGCGCGAACGCGGCGGACCCACACGACCGCGGGAGCGGGCCGCTCACCGCCGGCGAGCCCATCATCGTCGACATCTTCCCGCGGGACAAGTCCACGAAATACCACGCGGATATGACCCGGACGTTCTGCAAAGGGGACCCCAGCGACGAGATCCGCGAGTGGTACGACCTCACGGCGGCGGCCAAGGAAGCGGCGCTCGCCCTCGTCGAGCCAGGCGTCACGGGCGCGGACGTCCACGACGCTGTCTGCGACGTCTACGAGGACGCCGGCGAACCGACGCTGCGGAGCGACGAGACCACCGAAACGGGCTTCATCCACAACACCGGTCACGGCGTCGGTCTGGACGTCCACGAACAACCGCTCGTCGGGCCGGGGGGCGGTGAACTCGAACCCGGCCACGTCATCACGATCGAACCCGGTCTCTACGACCCGGCGGTCGGGGGCGTCCGGATCGAAGACATCGTCGTCGTCACCGAGGACGGGTACCGGAACTTCACGAGCTATCCCGAAGCTCTGGTCGTCGAATAGGCGGGCGCGTGGTCAGTTCGCGGCCGTCGTGGTGCCGGCCGTCGCATTGGCAGCGCTGGCGGCCACGGCGTCGTCGAGCCACGTCGGTGCCGCGACGCTGACGTCCTCGGTCCGCGTCGTCCGGTAGTCGACGAGCATGTGGAACGGCGCTCCGCTCTCCCCGCCGCTGATGTCGACGAACGCCCGGTCGATCACGTCGTCGTCCCTGATCGTGATCCGTCCGGCGGACGACTCGACCGTCGCGTTCGGCGAGAGGGTCGTATTTTCGAGCGTGAACTCGGTGTATCGTCGCCCGTCCTCAGTAGCGTTGTCCGTCTTCTCGAAGCTCGCGACGCGGTAGACCGTGGTCAGCCGGTCCCGCTGGATGGCCCTGCGATGGATCTGCGAGAAGTTGACTGGGACCGCCGAGAGTGACTGGACCGTGTAGTTCGTGGTCCCGTTGCGAACGACTCGAGAGTAGATGGCGGTCTCGTTGACGTACCGGGTGAGCGACCGGTTCCCGATCTCGTTGTGGAGCAGGAAGCGCTTCGCCGAACGGTTACTCCTGACGGTGATCGTGCGGTTCGCGCGTTGCTGTGCCTTCAACGCCCGTGTTTCGATGTCGAGCGCGTAGCTCGTGTTCGCGAGCGCGCTGGCGTGCCCGTCGAGACGGAACACCGGAATCGCGTGCTCCGCCGAGTCGGTATCCGACGACGCCGGGGTCGACTCGGGCGTCTCCGCCACCCACGAACACCCCGCGAACGCGACCGTGGCGACGAGTGCACCCACCAGCAGCAGTCGCCTGTTCATATCCGGACCTGTCGGCCCGAAAAGAAAAGAGTACCGTCCGGTCGAGACCCGAATCCCTTTTGAGAGCCGCCCGGCTACCCGTTGCCGATGAGACTACTCGTCGTCGGTGCCGGGGCGATGGGTCGGTGGTTCGCCGATGCAGTGGCGGACGGACTCCCCGACGACCCCGACATCGCGTTCGCCGATGCCGATTCGTCGGCCGCAGCGACTGCTGCGGACCGCGTCCAGGAGGCCCGGACGGTGGCGCTCGATACGAGCGATCGGTTCGAAGTCGTCTGTATCGCGGTCCCCATTCCGGTCGCGACCGAGGCGATCGCGGCCCACGCCGGGCGCGCGACGCGTGCCATCGTCGACGTGACTGGCGTCGCCACCGAGCCCGTCGCTGCGATGCGCGAGCACGCACCGGACCGCGAACGGCTGAGCCTCCACCCGCTGTTCGCCCCGGAGAACGCCCCCGGAAACGTCGCCGCCGTCGTCGACGAAGCCGGGCCGGTGACCGACGACGTCCGAGCCGCGCTGGCTGCCCAGGGGAACGACGTCTTCGAGACGACCGCCGACGAACACGACACGGCCATGGAGACCGTCCAGGCCCAGGCACACGCGGCCGTGCTGTCGTTCGGGCTCGCGGCCGCGGACGTGCCAGACGCGTTCCAGACCCCGATCTCGGAGGAACTGTTCGCCCTCGTCGAGCAGGTGACCGGCGGTGACCCGCGCGTGTACGCCGACATCCAGGACGCGTTCGAGGGCGCCGACGACGTGGCCGCAGCGGCCGAGGAACTGGCAGCGGCCGACTCGACGCGGTTCGAGACGCTCTACCGCCAGGTGCACGAGAAGTTATGAAGGAATCACAACGCGAACAGATACGCTCGAACGCCAAGTACCTCCGAGAAGTCAGACCGATCGATCCCGACGAGATTCACGAGTACGTCGAGGGACAACCACACCCTGCCGCCGTCAAGCAGGTCCTCCGGGAGGAGGGGTTCGATCTCGGTCTGGTCGAACGCGAGGACGGGACCTTCGAACCGATACCAGACGAGCCAGTAGCGGCCCCGTTCCGCGGCGTGGAGGCGTTTCCCGCGGACTACTCCATGGCGCTGGAGGAGTTGCTCGTCGCCGAGTACGGCGCCGGCTGGCCCGACGGCGAAACCGGCGACGCCATCCGCGAACGCATCCGGGACCTCAAAACCGACTACCTCTGGCAGAACGACGTCGAGTACGACCACGAAACGGCGCTGGCGTACGCGCTCTATCACCTCCCCGATTACTACGCCACGGTCCAGTACGTCCTCTCCGTGCTGGTCGAAGACGGACTCTTGCCCCGAACGCTGCGCGTCCTCGACGTGGGAGCGGGGGTCGGCGGCCCGGCACTGGGTCTCTCCGACCTCCTCCCCGAGGACGCGCTGGTCGAGTACCACGCCGTCGAGCCGAGCAGCGCCACCGACGTGCTCGACGCGATGTTGGCGGAGACGGGCCCGAACTTCCGCACGACGATCCACGAGACGACGGCCGAGGCGTTCGAGCCGTCCGGAGAGTACGACCTGGTGCTGTTCGCCAACGTTCTGAGCGAACTCGACGATCCGGCAGCCGTCGTGGAACGGTACCGCGACTCGGTGGCCGACGACGGGAGCGTCGTCGCCATCGCCCCGGCCGATCGCAACACGGCGATCAACCTCCGGGAAGTCGAGCGGCGCGTCGAGGACGGGCTCGGCGTCTACGCACCGGCGGTGCGCCTGTGGCCGGGTGACCAACCGGCGGACGAGGGGTGGTCGTTCGACGTGCAGCCCGACATCGACGTGCCGGTGTTCCAGCGCCGCCTGGACGAGGGCGCGACCGCCCCTGACCACGACCCCGGCGAGTTCGTCAGCGTCGACATCCAGTACGCCTACTCCATCCTCCGACCGGACGAGAAGCGCCGCGTCGATTTCACGCCCGACATCAGCCAGTGGGCGAAGATGGAGAACATGGAGAACCACGTCTCGAACCGCATCGACGTGGCCGCGATCAAACTCAGCCACGACCTCACCGACGACGAAGACGCCAACCCGCTGTACAAGATCGGAGACGGCAGCGAGCAGGTGGCCCACTACGCCGTGCAGACGCGGGAATCGGCACTGAACAGCGACCTCGAAACTGCTGACTACGGGGATCTGTTGCTCTGTGAGAACATCCTGGCGCTCTGGAACGACGACGAGGAAGCGTACAACCTCGTCGTGGACGGCGAGACGGTGATCGACCGGGTCCCTGCAGGCGGGTAGTTTCCGGGCGGGGAGGCAATGGACTTTTGCGGTGGCCGTCCGGAGTGATTGCCATGGCCGACCTGCAGATCATGTTGACGAACGACGACGGCATCGAGAGCCCCGGCTTTCGCGCCCTCTACGATGCACTCTCGGAGATCGCCGACGTCACGGCCGTCGCGCCCGCCGACGACAAGAGCGCCGTCGGCCGAGCGATGTCCCACTCGGTCGAAGTGCGCGAGCACGAACTCGGCTACGCCATCGAGGGCACGCCGGCCGACTGCGTCGTCGCCGGCATGGAGGCGCTCGTCACCGACGCCGACATGGTGGTCGCCGGCTGCAACCGCGGCGCGAACCTCGGTGCGTACGTGCTGGGCCGCTCCGGAACGGTCTCGGCGGCCGTCGAAGCCGCCTTCTTCGACGTGCCCGCCATCGCAGTCTCGCTGTACGTGCCGGTCGGCGAAGACACGAGTTACGCCGACGTCGAGGTCGACTACGAAGCCTACGACTACGCCGCCGAAGCGGCTCGATACCTCGCCGACCACTCGCTCGACGCGGGCGTGTTCGACCAGGCCGATTACCTGAACGTCAATGCCCCGGTACCGGACCCCGACAGCGATGGGACCCGCCCGGAAATGGCGATCACCGAACCGTCGACTGCGTATCTGATGACCGCCGTCAAGGACGGCGAGGAGATCTCGCTCCAAGACGGCATCTGGGAACTGATGGCCGAGGGCGACATCCCCGATCCGGAAGGCACAGACCGACGCGCCGTCGTCGACGGGAAGATCAGCGTCTCACCGCTCACGGCCCCACACACGACCGAACGGCACGAAGCACTCGACGCGCTCGCAGAGACGTATCCCGACAGCAGGAACTGAGTCGTGCCCGCGACGACGACCTGTTGCCGATCGATGATGTCTGACTGGCAGGCCCAAACGTTATACCGGTAACTCACAGAACGTCGGTATGGCCAAACTCGAGATCGAGTTGCCCGACAGAATCGAAACCGACATCGACCAGATGGTGGCCCAAGGCGAGTTCGTCAACTGGGACGAAGCGGTCGAAAAACTCCTCGCACGGGGCGTCTCGGCGTACGGCCCGGCAGAGGAACCGGAAGAACAGACCGGTGGCGACCTGTTCACGCAGTCCGTCGCCGATCAGCACGATCCCGCCCTGAGCGACGACGTGCAAGACGACGACTACGGCTTCTGAGCGGTACCGGTGTGACCGCGAGGCCGTCGACCCGAACGCCACTTTAGATTCTTCCTGCGACCACCGTAGCCTGTCGTGTGAAGTAGTGGTCGCCATGCGCTGTGCAATCGGTGACGAACGTCAATACAGGCGGCAATCTTATGTCCATCGTGTAACAATCAAGTGTAACCGAAAGTTCATGAGCGACATATCTCGGTTGCGGGGTGACCGCCGTGGTGCGTCTGAGGTGATCGGGTACGTGATTCTGGTGGGCATCGTGCTCACGTCCGTGTTACTCATCGCCGTCAACGGGTCGACCCTCATCGACGACGCGCAAAACGACGTCAACCACCAGTCCGCCCAGCTGGTGTTGCAGGAACTCGACTCGCGGTTCAGTACGCTCTCGTCGCTATCCGACGTCACGCGGATCAGATTCGATCTCGGTGACACGGCGCCGCGGGATTTGAGCGTGAGGCGGGACGGGGTCATCAACATCACTGTCAACAGGAACGTCAGCCACACGGGGGGACCAGATTGTCAGACCACGGTGAACATCACGTCCATTCGGTACGAGGAGGACCGGGACCAGGTCGTGGGGTACGAGGTCGGTGGGGTCTGGCGAGGGAATCCCGGCGGCGGCACGGTGATGCAGACGAGTCCCGACGTGACGTTCCAGAACGGAACGCTCGACGTCTCGGCGATCAATCTCTCGGGTCGAATCACCCAGAACTCGAACGAGGCGATCCTCAACGAAACTGCCTCGGCCACAGTGACCGCTCGAAAGACCGGCCGCGTGCTCAGCGGGGCCTGCGTCCGTCCGGACAACGTGACGCTGAAAGTCAACGGCAGCATCTTCTATCAGGCCTGGGGCGACTATCTCGAAAGCGAGGTCGGACACGCACGCACCTTCGAGGAGAATCAGACCGCGCTGACGTACGTCCGACAGGACGAACTCTCGGAAGTCGCAAACGACGTCGAAAACAACGTCGTCAACCTGACTACGGACGGTTCTCAGCCCGACTACATGACCGAGAACGGTCCCGGGGCGACGATCAGTGCGAGTGCCACCGACTCGAAGCCGGCACACATCAGCGTCGACAAAGGCGCAGCCAACACCTACACCGTCCAGTATCAGCCGCTCTCGAACTCGACGGCGTTCTCGATCTCGAACAAAACCCAGGTCGTCCAGTCGCTCGCAGAGACCGGCGTGTCATCGGACGCGGTGTTCGTGCTCGACGAGTCCGGGTCGATGCTCAGCAACGATCTGTGTGACTCCTGTGGATCGAGAATGTCGGAGGCAAAGGAGGCCGCAGCCGGGTCGTTGCCCGTCCTCAACACCTCAGACCGCGCCGGCGTGGTCGGCTATTCGGCTTCGGCGCGCATCCTCCGGCCGGAAGACGAACACGGGAACGAACACCTGTTGACGAGTAATATGGGAGACCGGATCACGTCATGGTCTCCGTCAGGCGTCAACGAGAGCATCGCCGCCGTCGGCAACGGGGGGTCGACCTGTATCTACTGTGGACTGAGCAGCGCGCTCCACACGTTGAGCGCCGCCAGCAACCAGACCCGCAATCAGACGGTCGTCCTCCTGACGGACGGGCAAAACAACGTGTATCCGAACAGCGACGTGAAAGACGTCGCCAGACGCGCCGCGGCTCGCAACGTCACGGTCTACACTGTCAGAATCGGCGGCCCAGCGGACGGGTTGCTCAAGAAAATCGCCGACATCACCGGCGGCGAGTACAAGGACACGAGTGATCCGGAGGAGCTCCGAGAGTTCTTCAGGGAATCACTGACGACGACGGTGACTCGGACGCAGATCCGGCGCACCGCTGTCTCGACGAACGCGTCGATCGAGGGCGGGCGCGTGTTCGAGCCGTTCGTCGCAGGCGATACGGACGAGATGGCGACGGGGAACGGCGAGTTCCTGAACGTCAACGATCCCCTCGCGCCCTCGACGTTCAGACACGCGTTCGCCGTCGACGACGGCGAGACGGTGTATCTCAACGCAACTTGGTACGGATGCGGTGACAACCACGACGACGACGGGGACGGCAAGGACGAACCCAACTGGACCGTCACGCCGCTGGTCCAGAACGGCCACCAGGTCGTTCGCTGTAACGATCCCAACGAGGACAACGCCAACAACATCTCCGACGAGAACATCACCGTCTACACTGACGGGTATCTGGCAGGCATCGACAAGGGATCGCCGTCTGGCGGTCCCGGCGGCGATCCCCAGGAGTTCGAGAACATCAGAGGTTCCACGCCGCTCCTGGCGAACGAATCCGCGCCCTGGGAGCAGAACATGACGATGCAGCTCTCGTCGCACCTCGAACGAGAAGTGAACGGAACCCGACTGGACTACCGGCTGAACCTCTCCAGTAACGAGGCGATCGTCGTCTACAACTATAGCGTCGCGAGCGAAGACGACCCGCTCTGGAACCGCCTGGCGCTCATCTACCGAGTCGGCCACTCCGAACAGGAAGCCCGACCGGAGGACATCATCAACATCCGCGTTCGGAACGTCCGGATGCGTGACGCTGGCTGAGCACGCGACCGCGTCGTCGAGAGAATGAACGAACGGACGACCGGTCTCGTGCGCTCGGTTTCAGATAGCCGACCGACGGTGAGCCTGGATGCCACGCTCGCACCTGTCAACGGTGACGAGTCCCTGCGTAACGAGACGCGAAGAACGATGGCAGGTCGTGACCTCGCGACGGTCACCGAACCGAACGCGACGAGCCGTTACCGCACGAACTGGACGTTGATTTCCGTTTCCCGGACGAACACTCGTTCGATGTCGTGACAGCGGACTTCCGTGTCGGACACCTTCTCCCACCCGTCGTCGCTACTCTTGGTGAGGTAACTGACCCACGCCGTGTTGAATTCCGACTCGAACGAGAGGTGAAGATCAGTGACGTTCGTCGAACTGTTCTGTCCGGTCCGGTTGACCGGATAGACGAGGGACGTTCGATTTTCGGAGCCAGTGATTCTGACCGTTCCCGACCCGAGCTGGCGGTCGGTCGAAGTGTTCAGCTGGACGATCGACACGATCGCCTGGTCCTCGCTGCAGGACATCGTCGGCGGGTTGTCGACGATACCTTGCGAGGTCCGGTTGGTGCCCCGGATCGTCGCTCCGTTCTCGTAGAGGAGAACCGTGGAATCGGTCGGGTTCGGCTGCAGTCGTATCTGCCGCGGATACACGGCCGTCTCGAACGAGCCGGTGTTGTCGTGGGTCACCTCGATCGTTACTTTCGTGGTGTTCCTGACCGACAGGTCCCCGTCTCGCAGGTCGATTTCGGCGGTCCGTGACGGCGCCTGGGCCTGCTCGATCTCGTCGAAGTTCTTAGCCATCACGTTGAACGCCTGTTCGGCGTTGTTTTCCTGCTGTGAGTTCCGCACGTCTTCGAGCACGTCGACGCCGAACGTCGAGACGAACCCCACGCTCGCGAGAATGACGAAAAACGCGAGGACGAAGCCGACGAGATCGCTCAGTCCACGTTCGTCTCTCCAACTGGCGGGGACCTGGTCGGCCGTCTCGGACTCGTGTGCGCCGGATACTCGGTTCTTGTCAACCATTGTTTGCGTGTCCTATGTGTCGAGCGTGTACGTCTCCTGCGTGCCGTCGCTGAAGTAGACCGTGAACTCGATTGTCTCGTCGTCCATGTGGACTCTGTCACCGTCGTCGTCCCTGACGTACGCCACCGTGACTTCCGTCTCGTGTCCGCCGTCGATCTGGGCAGCGTCATCGAGTTCGACACGCGTGCCCAGGTCGAAGTCGTCCGAGTAGTGGCCGATGGTTCGCCACCCTTCGTCGAACTCGATCTCTCGCCACGCTCCCCACTCGACCTCCGTCGCGTCGCTACTGCTCGTGACGTCCACTGTCACGTCCTCGACGGAAACGGTGACCGAGCCGGTGTTTTCGAGGTCGAACTGGAGCCATCCGTAGCCGGCGTCCGGACTGCCGTCGAGCTGGACGACTTCGTTCGCATCTGGGGCGACGCGAATCGTTTCCGTGGTCGTGTACGTCGCGCCGGCGTCGTCAGTGACCGTCAGCGTGACCGTGTACCAGCCGGGGGAACTGTACGTGTGCGACGGGTTGGTCCGACTCGGTCCGCTGGCGGTGTCCCCGTCACCGAAGTTCCATTCGTAGTTGGTGATGGACCCGTCGGGATCAGACGCACTCGCCGTGAACTGGATCGTATCTGACGGCTCGGGGTTCGACGGGGAGTAGCCGGTGATCGACACCGTCGGACCAGCGTCCGGACCGACGTCGGTGAACTTACTGGTCACGATCCGCTCGTCGAGCAGGTAGTTGACGCCGATGTCGTAGGTGTCGTCACCGCCCGATTCGACGCCGCGGAACGCGATCTTCGCGTCCGCGTTCGCGGGAATTGTCGGCAGGTCGTCCGGATCGTCTCCGTCGTCGAGACTCGTCCCAGTGAACAGCCCCGTCTCGGGAATGTCGTTCCGTTGTGGGAGATCATCCGCGGAGTACGCCCGTTCGTAGTCGCCGTCATCGTCGGTGTCGATCGCCAACTCCGGACCGGCGTCGTTGTCGATTCTGTCGGTATCGTCGTCGCTGGGGTTCAGGAACAGACTCTCGACGTCGACGGCCCGATCGTGCGTGTTCGTCACGTCGAGCGTAATGGCGTAGCCAGAAGGCGAGCCCACTCGCGTGAGACTGTTCAAGTGGAGACCGGAGATGTTGATGGGTTCGGTGATCGTCGCTGATTCCCCGTCGTCGTCGGTCGCCGTGAACGTGAGCCCGTACACGCCGGCGCTCGCGTACTGGTGTGTGGGCGTGCCGTCTTTCAGGTCGGTCACGTTGGGGTCCGGATCGCGCGAGAACTGGGCAGAGCCGTCGCCCCACTCGATGCTGTAGGTGTCGATCTTCCCGTCGGCGTCGTCCGCTTCGACGACGAAGTCGATCGGCTCGCCGTTCTGCGGGTACTCCGAGGACGTTCGCCGATCGATCCTGATCGACAGGTTCGTCGGTGGGATGTTCTGGAGTTCACGCGCCTCTCCGATGTTGTCTCGCTTGACGTCTTCCCCGATCCCGACTCGCATGTTCGACTCGACGAGGTCGCTCGTGCCAGCGAGTGAGGACCGACCGGACCGCGTCCCGGTGTCGAGCGCGACGAGTTGGAACCGTCCCGGACTGGTCTGATTGATCGCGAGATCGCTGTCGTTCTGGATCGGGACGCGCCGTTCGACGTCGAGTTCGGCGGAGTACACCACGAGGCAGGTCTCGGCAGTGATCGTGTTCGTGTCGCACTCTGGCCCGTGATCTATCCGAACGTCGTAGGACGCCCCGGCGATGCGTTCCTGGTGGGTGGCCCACATCGTCACGTTCGCACGACGGGTACTGAGCCGGTCGAGCTGGGACAGTTCGGAGGCAAGTCGGTTCCCGACCGTCTCCAGGGAATCCTCGGTCACCAACGTCTCCTGGTCGGCCAGATACGTGTTGGCTGCAAAGAGCAGTCCGAGGATCAGAATGCTCGTGATACCGATCGCCAGGGTGTGACTCACCACCGTCGAAACGCCGCGTCGGTCGTCGAGGAAGCGCCTGCTCATGGATAGACACTCACGTTGTGTTGCTGCCAGTAGTCGATCGACGTCGACTGATACGTGGTCGTGATGTTCGCACGCCAGACGATCGGCGACCGACACGGGTCGTGGGGATTCGTTCTGCTCACCCCGAGATCGTCAGCCTGCTGTGGGTCACAGGGACCGAACGGCCCGCTGGACGTGTCCAACGAGCTGTTCGTGACGACGCTGAACTTCCCGAACCCGTGCTCGCCGTCGGCGACGGAGACAGTGTACGGTGGCTCGAGCGTGCGTTCAGGGTCCGTTCGATTGAGAACGCCGTTGAACTCGCAGTCACCAGTGAACGCCTCGCCGGTCATCAGATCGATCAGCACGCGGTTGCCGGACGGATCACACATCACGTCCTGGACGTCCCCGCCGAGGCTGCGCTCCGAACTCACCGCGATCGACTCGCGTTTCCGCTGAATGCCGATCTCGACGGTCTCGGTCCCGTTGTCGAAGGTGACGTTGAACTGGTCCGTCGACGTGTGGCTCGTGTTCAGGTTGAAGACGAATCGGCGAGCGTTAGCGTGATCGTTCGACTCGAAGAGCGTCCAGTCGGAGTCGTTCGCGGCGTCCGTGATCCAACTGTCGTTCGTCTGGACGATCCGGGTCCCCCACGTCGAGCTGTCGTTGTTGTACGAGAGGTTCACGACGGAGATACCGGTTTCAGCGTAGCTCTCGCCGAGCGCACGGCTGTAATTCGAGACGTTGTGGCGGACGTTGCGGCCGATCTGCGGTCCAGTCTGGTTGCGCTGCCAGTGGTTGAGACGAAGGACCAGCGAGCGCGTGTTCCGCTGCGCGCTCGTGCTGAACTTCGTCACCTCGTCCGAGCTTTCGAGCGACTCGCTGGTCGAGAGGTTCTCGGACACCAGCACCGTGTTGATGACGACGACGAGCCCGACGATGACGAGTCCGATCCCGATGGCCGCAGTGAGGACGAGCTGTCCGCGTTCCCGGTCCGAGTCGTCGGCGGCTGTATCAGGGGTCACCATACTGTCAATCGCACCTCCACGACGTTGTACACCGGACCGTCGATGGCGTTGGGAATCGGGTAGTAGCCGCGCTCGTTGTTGGTCTGGTTCGTGTCGTACCGCCAGATTTCGACGCCCGTCGCGTTCGGGGCCGTGAGGGTCATGTTGTCGTACAGCGTCACCGTGTACGTCGCGGTCACCGCGTCGTCCGAGGGTTCACCGCGGTACGCGAACGGGACCGTCCCGGTCCGATTCGAGTCGTTCGTTCGGTATTTGAACACGACGTTGTACGATTGGCCACGCTCCGAGAACGTCGTCGAGAGGAGGTCACCGAACGACCCGGGCGGAGTGGAACTCCCGTACCCGATCCGCTGGTTGACGGAGCCTGCGTACCGTTGGCTGTCCTGTGACCAGTACAGGACGTACTGCTGGAGCCCGAACGTCTCGTTCTGGCCGACAGAAATGAGGATGTCGCTCGCCTCGGTCTGGAGCTGCGTCCGTACCTCCGGATTGACCGATCCGCCCGTCGTCGGCGTGATGACGACGGCCTGCAGTGCGAACACGACCGCGGACAGCACCACGATCGAGCCGACGAGCCCCTCGAGTGTGAACGCCTGCGATCGATCCGTGCGTGTGCGTTTCGTTCTCCGAGACATGATTACCAGACTTTGACCACCAGGCGACAGGCGGGGCGACAAGCGTCGGTCGTTCGATTGCGAAACGTGACGATCCGGGCGCTCGACGCCGCGCTCTGATTCGACGCGGAGTTCGGCGTGGCCATGACGGTCCCGTCGTACGTCACCAATTCGTTGTTGTTGATTGACTTGACAGATATATTTATGTTTGCATTCCTCGGGAGTCCGTACCGAGTCCGGAGCTGGTCTTCAGATTTACTGAGGACGGTTTGCAGCTCCGTGGCGTTCAGCTCGTTTCGTTCAGTCCCTTCCGAGAGGTTCAGGAGGATGGCTCGCCCCACGCGGTCTGCCTGCGCCTTTTCCGCAGAGCCGACACCGGAGGTAAACGGCGTCAGAAAACTCGGGAACAGCCCGAACACGAGCGTGACCGTCACCAGGAACAGGCTGATGCCGAACAGGAAGTCGTGGAGCGTTTGCGCCCGGTCGTCATCGCTCAGCGATCCCGAGCGGCGCGTTCTGGTCGGAGGTTTCGAGGACATTGTTGGGGGAGAGGGTCGTCAGGCCACCGCGATCCAGGTGATCAGTGCGATCGTCGGGAGGATCACCGCAAACTTGACCCCGGAGATGAGATCGACGTCGCGGATGTACCCGGCGATGAACGACGACAGGATCGCCTGCAGCGTCACGGCGTGGAAGAACAGCACCGACAGCAGGTTCGTGTCGACGTTACCGCCGAACTGGCCACCGCCGGCCGCTGCGCCGCCGCCACCGCTCCCTGACGCCTGGTTGGCGAGCCCCGACATCACGTCGAGGAACTGGGTTTTCAGCAGGGCCATGACGCCGAGCAGCGTCAGGTACGTCATGATGATGATGGCGACCTGCATCCGCGTCCGCGACTTGCGCTCGCGGTCGATGTCGTCCTGATTCTCCGAGGCCTGCGCCGCGGTCGTCAGGACGTCCTGAATCTGGCTCGACGCTTCCTGTGCCTTGCTGATGAGCTTGACAGTGCGGGCGAGTCGCGGGATGTGGTACTTGTTGTTGAACTCCCGCATCGCGTCCCTGAGGCTGGTGCCGTAGTTGACCTTCGCGTACATCGTCTCGAACTCGTCGGCCAGTTTCCCCGAAGAGGTCTCGGACACCACCTTCATCGATTCCAGCAGCGTCATCCCGGTGTCGTTAGCACTGGAGAGTTTCCGTAGGTTCTCCGAGAGCTGGCCCACGACGCCCTTCCGAGCGCGGACGTTCCACTCGTAGAAGATCATCAGCGGGACGAAGTTGATGTACAGGGGAACGTACACCCAGAAGAACGTCGACCTGACTGGATGGTCGACGAAGCCCTGCGGCGACAGGGGCGCCATGCCCCACAGCACGGAGATGAGCAGTGCCACGAGCGACAGCGGCACCGTCGCCGCCAGCACGACCGTCGGGTTGTCTCTGAAGAAGAGGTGGGGTTTCGCGAGAATCTCGTTGACTTCGTAGGAGCGTTCCCGGCTCCTGATCTTGTCGAAGACGCCGTACTCGCCCGTGTAGCGCTCGACCAGTCCGAGGTTGAGCACGTCAAGCCCTTCGCGGACGACGACGTCTTCTCGCTTGCCTTCCGGTCGGAGGTAGCCGTCGCCGATCTCGTCCTGCGTGATCGTCGAGACCAACACCAGGAAGCCGATGCCGGTGAGCGGGATCAGTCCGTAGACGGTCCCCAGCAGCAGCATCTGCTTGGAGCTTCCCATCATCGACATGATGACGAGGATGATGATGAGCAGGAGTGGGAACAGCGAGAGCGTCATGTACATCTCGCCGAACAGCTCCATGGTCTCCAGAACCTGCTTTTGCTCCTGCTTGGCCGTTCGCATGTGCTTTTCCTTCTGGTCCTCGAGGAACCCCGTCATGTCACCCCCCGAGTCGACGATCGAGAGCATGTCGGTCAGGAACTGCGCCAGTTCGTCGCTGGGCGTCTGGAGCGCCTGATTCCGGATCGAGGTGCGGTAGTCGGTGTCGAAGTACTCGGTCTCCAGGACGATGGACTGGAACTCCTTGGACACTTCGCCGTACGTGTCGTCCGCCCGTGCCATCGCCTGCAGGATTTCGAGCTGGTTGAGGCCACCGACGGACAGCGCGTACATGAACGAGATGGCGTCCGACAGCAGGACGTTGATCTCGCGTTTGCGCGCTCCGGCACGGAAGTACGGGATCGACACCATCGAGCCGAAGCCGATCCCGAAGCCGATCAGGCCGAAGACGATACCGGTGATGAAGATCAGCAGCGGTACCTTCAGCGTCGTGACGATGGGCGGGATCTGTGACTTGGGCAGCCCGAGAATGACGGGCGCCTCGTCCAGAAAGAGCATGAAGATGGCGTACCCGATCATCGAGCCGATCAGCCACAGCGCGAGGCCGGCGAGAGCACCGACGCCGAGCGCGCGGGAGAGGAACAACTCGACGTTCTGGGGCATACGCGCCTGGGCGAGCTTGTTCTCGACGCCGCTGACGAAGTCGCCCTCCGTGTCGAACATCGACTCGTAGAGGGGATAGAACGTGTCGCCGAGGCTGCCGCCACTACTGATCGACTGGCTGTCGCGAGTATCGAGACTCATCGTTTACTCTCCTTCTTCCATTTCTGTCCCGGCCTTCGTCACGAACTGGCCGAAGTCGATCTCCGTGTCCGTCTCTTGTTCTTCGGTGGCTTCGACGTCGTCCTCGATCTCGATGCCACCCAGCGCCTGGACGATGTCCGGCGTCTCGGTGCTCTTAAACCGGTCGAACATCGGCTGGGCGTTGTCCAGAATCTCGTCGGTCTCCTCCAGCATCTCCTCGCCTGCCTCCGGCCGAGGAACCATCTCCTCTTTCTTCTGGTCGATGTTGATCGAGACCGACTCCATCTCCCGGAGGTCTTCGAGGCTCTCCTCGAGCGCCCCGTGGGCGATGAGAGTGAGAATCGTGTCCGGATCGTTGATGAACGCCTGGATGGTCGCGGCCACCTGCTGATAGGTGTTGATGTTGTTGTTGATGAGGTACGCCAGGACGACTTCGCGTTTGAACAGCTCTTCGTCCAACCGATCCTGGTTCCATCCGCGGTCGAACTTGATGTCTTCCAGCGTGTTGGACTGGCCCATCTGGATGAACGTGTCCGTCTCGGCCTGCCACTGGTAGACGTCCCTGACGTTGATCTCGTCGTGTTCCGCGGAGTACTCGTTGATCTCGGTCAGCGTCTTGTTCCGACGTACCTTGCGCCCGCCCGTCCGCGTCTGGGTCTGGATGGAGACGAGATCCAGCGCCGTGAACAGCGTCTTCGAGACGTTGATCGGTTCCGTGGTAAACCGCTTGATGACCTCGCCAACGGAGTCGGCGTGGAACGTGGTGTAGGTGGTGTGACCCGTCGACATGACCTGGAAGAGGGTCCGACCCTCCTCACCACGGATCTCACCCATCACGATGTAGTCCGGACGTTGGCGCAGTGCGGCCTCCAGCAGGTCGAACTCGTCGACGTCACCGGTGTCGTCTTCACCGAACGACGGTCGAGTGACGCTCGCGACCCAGTTGCGCTGGGGCAGTTCGACCTCGCGGGTGTCCTCGATGGAGACGATTTTTGCGCTCGACGGAATGAAAAGCGACACCGCGTTCAGCGACGTCGTCTTCCCGGACGCGGTACCCCCGGCGAAGATGAGCGACTTGTGGTTCTCGATGCAGAGCCACAGGAACGCCATCTCGTCCAGGGAGAAGGTGTTCCAGTTGATGAGGTCGATCGGCGTGAACGGGACGTCCTTGAACTGACGGATGGTGTAGTTGGTCCCGTGATCGGACACCTCGCGTCCGAGGGTGAGCTGGGCACGCGACCCGTCCGGGAGCGTCGCGTCGACCTGCGGTTGCCGCTTCGAGATGCCTTTCCCTGACCGCTGCGCGAGCTTGACGACGAAGTCGTCCAAGCTCTTCTCGCCGTGTTCGACGTTCGAGATTATCTGTTCGTAGTCGGTGTGATAGACGAACACCCGCGAGTTGTATCCGTCACACGACACGTCCTCCACGTTGATGTCGTGTTTGATGGGGTCGATCTTCGCGAACCCGATGAAGTTCCGCTTGAGAACGTAGAGGAGCTTCTCGACCTGGTACTCGTTCAGCTCGTCCGGGTCCTCTTCGAGCACCGCGGGTTCCGGACGGGCGCTGATCCCGGCGAGGTCGCCGTCGTTTGCGTCGGGTACTTCGACGTCCATCCCGAGCATCTTCTTGAACTCGCCGATCGCACCGAGTTCCGGTTCACCGTCGGAGTCGGGTTCCGGTTCGTCTTCGGACTCCTCGACGGGTTCCGGCGGTTGCGGTTCGGGCGGTTCGACCTCCATCCCGAGCATCTTCTTGAACTCGCCGATCGCGCCGAGTTCAGGTTCTGGCTCGGGTTCGGGCTCCTCGTCTTCGTCGTCGATCGGGGATTCGAAGACCGGCTCCGCGCCGTCCTCGTAGAGGTTGTACCGGTCCATCAACCGCTGGGCTTCGCGCTGGATGACTTTGGCCCGGTCCGCCTCGGTCCCCTCGACGATGACGTCGTCCTCCGAGTACTTGATCGCGGTCTTGAGCTTCCCGGCCAGAAAGTCCTGCAGGTCCGTTTCGATAGAGTTGAGATACGGCTCGATGACGTAGTACTTCTTCTCGTTTTCCTTCTTCGAGTGGAAGATGATGACGCACGCGTAGGGCTTGTTCACCCAGTAGCGTTCGATCTCCTCGAAGTGGGACTTTTTCTCCAGTGGGACGGCTTTCTCGACGTCGTAGCGGTTGACGACCGTCGTCTTGCCGTCGACGGTCGAGAAGAACATGTCCTCGTCTAGATCCTCGTTGACGTTGACCGTCCGCTCGTCGACGATCCCGTGGAGTTCGTCCGCCAGTCCCTGTCCGAAACTGAGCAGCCCCTCGAGGTCGGCAGTCGACATGCCGAGTTCCTCCTCCTTGTCGAAGGGCTTTTTCTCGCCGCCGCTGGTCCGCGGTGCATCACCGTTGGCGTCGTAGTAGTACTCCTGCTTGTAGTGTTCCCACTTGTACGTGTCCTTGACGATCGGGACGTTATCGGGATCGAGAAACTCCTCCCAGGGTTCGTTGACGCCCTTGGCTGCGCTCGCTCCCTGGATGAGCTTGTCCTCGATCTTCCGCGGGTCGAATCCGAGATACTCCGTCCGGTCGAACGGACCACCCGTGTGGAACTCTCGTCTGAAGTCCTCCCACGTGTACTCCCCGACGGACGCGCGTTCGACGCGAGCGAGGAGTTCCTCCGCCTCAGAGTCGCTCCCGAGGCTCTGATCGGATTGGGCCTGCTCGGCGTCGCCCCCGTCTTTGTCATCGGCTGCCATTGCTCAACAGGTTGCTCGTAAGAGGGAAAAAAGGTTGTGGGCGGTTTATCAAATCACACAACCTTCACGTCTTGCGGTTTGACTATTTCACCAACTCTATCCGACCAGTTGAATCACAGACCAGTCGTCAGTAGACATTTTTGTGATATCCGACCAACGGAAGTAGATTCCGCGGACAGACGTCTTTTTAGGGATTCAATATGCGGTATCGGTCGAGTCTCGAACCAAACAAGATGATTCGCTATCAGATTAGATGAGAGACAAGTCGACGCGATAGCCGCCGGTGGCCCTGTGAATTCGAAGTCTGATAATCGGGGTCGAAATCGCGGTACTAACCGTGGAACCGACAGTACAGCAACGGTGAACGCGGGCCGTCAGTCGAGGAACGCTTCGATGCGCGACATCGCCTCTTTGAGTTCGCCCAGTCCCGTCGCGTACGAGACGCGGAGGTGGCCGTCGCCGCCCTCTCCGAAGGCGTTGCCGGGAACGACCGCGACCTTCTCCTCGTGGAGGAGTTCCTCGGCGAACTCGTCGGCGTCGTCCCAGGGACACTCGGGGAACGCGTAGAACGCACCGGCCGCGTCGAAGCAGGACAGGCCCATCTCTTCGAACCGCGAGAGGACGAATTTGCGGCGGCGGTCGTACTGGGTGGTCATCTCCCTGACGTCCTCGTCGCAGTTCTCGAGGGCGTCGAGCGCCGCGTGCTGGGCCGTCGTCGGCGCCGACAGCATCGTGTACTGGTGGACGCGGTTCATCCCCGCGATTGCCTCCGGCGGCCCCATCGCGTACCCGAGGCGGAGACCGGTCATCGCGTAGGCCTTCGAGAAACCGTTGAACACGATGGTCCGTTCGCGCATGCCCGGCAGCGTCGCGATAGAGGTGTGCTCGTGCTCGTAGGTGAGTTCGGAGTAGATCTCGTCCGAGAGGACGATCAGATCGTGTTCGCGACAGAACTCCGCGACCTCCTGGAGTTCGTCGCCCGTCATCGTCGCCCCCGTCGGGTTGTTCGGGTAGCAGTAGACCAGCACCTCGGCGTCGGCCGCACCGCTCTCTTCTAAGACCTCGTAGGTCAGTTTGAACTCGTCTTCGGCGCGGGTCGCCACCGGCAGTGGATCGCCGCCGGCGAAGATAACGCCCGGCACGTACGAGACGTAACTGGGCTGGGCGACGGCCACGGTGTCGCCGGGGTCGACCAGCGCCCGGAACGCCAGGTCGATGGCTTCGCTCGCACCCGCCGTGACGATGATCTCCTCCTCGGGGTCGTAGTCGAGACCGTACCGCTCGTTCTGGTCGCGGGCGATGGCCTCGCGGAGTTCTTTCTTGCCGCGGTTGGCCGTGTAGGAGGTCTGGCCCCGCTCGAGCGACGCGATGGCGGCGTCTCGGGCGCTCCAGGGTGCCGAGAAATCCGGTTCACCGACTCCCAGTGAGATGATGTCGTCCATCTCCTCGGCGAGTTCGAAGAACCGGCGGATGCCCGACGGCGGCACCTGGTCGACGCGATCTGACACCTTCATGGTCACGGTGAGACGGACAGGCGGTCGTCGTCGTGGCCGTCACCGAACTCGATCCCGCTTTCCTTGTAGGATTCCATGACGTAGTGGGTCACGGTCTGGGTGATCTCGGGGACGGGCGCGACCTTGTCGCTGATGAACCGGGACACTTCGCGCATGGAGTCGCCCTCGACCTCCATGTCGAAGTCGTAGTCGCCGCTGACGAGTCGGAGCGACTCGACCTCGGGGAACTTCGCCAGTCGCGCCGCGATGTCGGCGTAGCTGGTCTCGCGGTCGAGGGTGACGTTGAGTTCGACCAGTGCGCGGACCCGTTCCTCGTCCGTCTCGCCCCAGTCGACGACGGCCGTGTACCCGCGAATGACGCCGTCGGCTTCGAGCTCCTCGATCGCTGCCTCGACCTCGCTCTCCGATAGGTCGGTCTGGCGCGCCATGTCCTCGGTGGAGTAGCGCGCATTCTCCCGGAGCAACTCCAGTATCTCAGCGCGACTGCTCATACCTACACGCACCCGAGCGCGGACTAAAGACTTGCTACATGCCGCTCCGATTCCCAGTGGGACCGCCCCTACAGCGCGTCAGTTCTGACGTAAAAGACGATGGCTACCGAGAGCGCGACGGAAAGCGAGAGCCAGAGATCGACGGCCAGCGTGCCGTAGAGTTCGCTCAGCGTCGTCAGCCACAGCAGTTTCACCAGCACGGCTGAGACGCACGACACGCCACCGAACACCACAAGTTGTCGCTTGAGCCACGACCCCGCGAGCGAATCTCGATTCGGCGACATATTCTCGTATTGCCCCCGACCGGGGAAATAGGTATCTCGTCCAGACTGCGACCTCCCGCGCGGCAGCCGCTGTTTACTCGACGGCGACTCAGCGCGCCGAAGGGCTCCTAGGTTTAAGATATCAGCACCCCAACGAACCTGACACTCACATGCAGGGTGATACGACAGCGGAGACGGGATGGGCCTTCGTCGCGGACAACGACGAGGTCGCAACGATCATCAACACTGCCCTCACCATGGAGGAAGGGGAGACGTACAGCCGCTCGGAGCTCGCAGAGATGACCGGGATCGCCCTGAAGACGCTGCATCTCATGGACGACGTCGAACACGTCGTGGAACTCGGGATCTTGGAGAAACACCAATCCGAGGGTGAAGAAGTCGCCTACTCGGTCAACGAAGACAGCACAGTCCTCGAGAAAGCCCGCGAGTTCGGCGACGCCGTCACCGCTGCACAGTCGGACTGAATCCCCTCGCTACTCGTTTTCGCGTTCGCGCAGTTCGAGCCGCCGGATCTTCCCCGTGGTCGTCTGCGGGAGTTCGTCCACGAACTCGATCTCGCGCGGGTACTCGTACTCGGCGAGGTTGTCTCGGACGAGGTCTCGAATCTCCGCGCGCAGGTCGTCGGTCTCACGCGGGGCCTCGGTCGGCTCCACGAACGCTTTGATGATCTCCCCGCGGGTCTCGTCGGGGACGCCGACGACGCCGGCCTGAGCGACCGCCGGGTGTTCGAGGATGGCTTCCTCGACCTCCATCGGACCGACGCGATAGCCCGCAGTGATGATGACGTCGTCCTTGCGCGATTTGAACCAGACGTAGCCGTCCTCGTCTCGTTCGGCGAGGTCGCCGGTGAGGAACCAGTCGCCGACCCGTTTCGCCGCGGTCTTCGCGGGCATGTTCCAGTACTCGTCGAAGAAGACCGACCGGTCGTAGGGACGGAGTGCGATTTCACCCGTCTCTCCCGCGTCGAGGCGCTCGACGTCACCCGCGTCGGCCGCCTCGGGGTCGAGGATCGCCAGGTCGTAGCCCGGCAGGGGTTTGCCCATGCTTCCCGGTTGGGTCTCGAACCACGTCGAGGAGTTCCCGACGGCCAGGTTGAGCTCCGTCTGGCCGTAGAACTCGTTGACCGCCACGTCCGCGAACGCGGTCTCGACCCACTCGACGATCTCTGGCGTCATCGGCTCGCCGGCCGCGGCGAACGTCTCGACCGCCAGGTCGTATTCGTCGGTGGGGTCGTCCACGTCCATCAACATCCGGAGCGCCGTCGGCGGCATGAACGACTGCGTGACGTCGTACTCCTCCAGCAGCGAGAACGCGTCGTCGGCGTCGAATCCCCGGGCGGGGTAGCCGACGATGGTGCCGCCGTGGTGCCAGGTCGCAAACAGCGTCCCACCGAGTGCCGCGCCCCAGGCCCAGTCTGCCGGCGTCCAGACCGTCGCGTCGGGACCGAGTCCCTGGTCGAAGTAGTTGTACGCTGCGGCCGCGCGACCGAGCCAGAGCGCGTGGCTGTGAAGCACGCCCTTCGGCGGGCCGGTCGAGCCGCTGGTGTACATGATGGCGGTGTGGGTGTCGGGCGTCGCGTCGTAGGGCTCGAAACCGACGTCGTCACCGTCCTCGCCCGCCAGCACGTCCTCGAAGGCGCGGACGTCACCCGCGGGGTCGTCGGTCTCGATCTCGACGACGTGCTCCAGGGCCGGGCAGTCGTCGCGGACGGCGTCGATCTCCTCGCGGACGCTCGGGTCGACGACGACGGCCGACGCACCGGCGTCGTCGAGGCGGTACCGGAGCGCGTCCTCGCCGAAGAGGACGGTGAGCGGGATCGACACCGCGCCGAGTTTCCAGTTCGCCAGATGGGTGATGGGGTTCTGGGGTTTCTGCGGCACGACGACGCCGACGCGGTCGCCCGCTTCGATCCCGAGATCGGCGAGGCCCCGTGCGAGCCGGTCCGAGCGGCGGTCCAGGTCACGGTAGCTGTAGGACTCTCGACGACCGTCCGGGTAGGCCTGTTCGAGCGCGATGCGGTCCGGATTGTCCTGTTTCTGCAGGAAATCGACGGCCGGGTTGAACTCGTCGGGCAGGTCCCACGCGAACTCCTCGCGGGCCTGCTCGTGCGTCTCGAACGACGGCATCACCGTCCATGGCATACCCGGAGTGTCACCGCCGCGTCGGTTTCCGTTTTCGGTTGCAGCAAGCGGACCGTCCCGGCGGATCAGCCCCACAACGACCCGGTCGCCGCGAGCGGGAGGGCGGCGCCGGCCGTCACGTCCACGCCCGGGCTGTAGTGGACCAGCGGGTCCTCGGAGGGCGTCTCGAACCCGTTGACTCTGAACAGATCGTTCTCGCGGATAGTGAGTGCGGCCGACTGGAGCGGCCAGGAAGGATGATCGACGGTCCCGACGAACAGGTGGTCGCCGCCGCCGACGTTGGCGTAGAACCGGTAGCGCTCGGTCAGGAACCACGCGAGCGTCCCCGGTTCGGGCTCGTCGGGGTCGCCCCGCGGTCGACAGGTCGCGTCGAAGTCCGTCGGCGGCACGCTGTCGTCCGTTCGGTGACTCCGAATCAGAACGCCGTCGTCGCCCTCCTCGATCTCGATCTCGGCGCGGTAGTACGACAGGCGAAACAGCCGGCGGGCCAGCGCCACGCTCAGAGCGTCGTCGGCGTCCAGGTTGAAGAAGTAGATCCCGGGGCCGGCATCGCCCTGCACGTACGTCCGCAGGTTCAGCTCTGGGAACGACCGGCCGAGCGGGAACCCGCGGGGACGGATGTCTCGCATGTCGAACCCGACGACGCTGAGGTAGGCGTTTCCGTCGAAGGTATCGACCGACAGGTCCGCCGGTAGTTTCGTAGCGACGATCGCTGGATCGATGGCCCAGTGAGCGAACACGACGTCTTCCCAGCGCATCGCCAGCAGTGACGGGCCGGTCATGTCGAGACGTACGGTCCGGACGAGTTTTGACCTATCGGTCGCGACGGAACTGCGTCGACGTCAACAGGAAAGGGCTATCACGATGAGACACTGCGTCTCTCCATGCGCTATCTCTCGTGGGCACTGCTGGCACTGGCGAGTTACACGCTCGTTGCACCGCTGGTGAAGCTTGCGACGGCCGAGATCCCCAGCGACGTCGCGCTCCTGGTCGCGAACGGGATGCTCGTGATCGGTGCTACGGTCGTCGTCGTCGCCTCCGACACGGCCGTCGTCCCGTATCTCACTGACTCCCACGCGATCTACGCCTACGGTGCCGGGATCTGTCTCACGATCGGCATTCTCGCGTACTACCGGGCGCTCGCAGCCGGACCGGTGAGCGTCGTCGTTCCGATCTTCGGTCTGTTCATCGTCACGAGTTCCATCATCGGGATGGCCGTCCTCGATGAACCGCTCACAGCCCGGAAACTAGCCGGGATCGGCTTCGCGATACTTGCCGTCTACCTCACTGGCGTGAATTAAAAGGGCCACAAAGGATTGGCTGAAGACACATGGGTCGGACCCGCCAACGACCGCATGCATGTCCCCCTCCCATGCCCGCAAGCTCGTGTCCATCCCGGTCCGTGCACTGGCGGCGGTCCTCGCGACGATCGGTGCCGTGCTCGCGGTCTGGCACAGCGGTCAGTTCGCGTTGCAGGCAGTCGGTTCCCCGACCTCCAGCACCGAGACGAGAACGCTGCTCGGCGTCGGTGCCGGCGTCGTCGGTTCGCTGTTCGTCCCCGGATACGTGACCGTCCGCAACTACGTCCACACCGACAGTGACGAGTAACTGCCAGTCGTTGGTCTGACCACGGTAGTACCATCCTTTTGGTTGCGGCCCTCCAAACCGTTCGTATGGTCGCACTCGACTCCGAAGCGGACGCCATCGAGCGCGGGGACGTCGCACCCGAGTTCGAACTCGAGGGCGCAGACGGGGAGACGCACTCGCTGGCGGACTTCGACGACCACGACGCAGCACTCGTCGTGTTCACGTGTAACCACTGTCCGTACGCGAAGGCGAAGTTCGACGAGTTGAACCACATCGCCGACGCCTACGACTCCGTCGCCGTCATCGGGATCAACGCCAACGACGCCGAGGAGTATCCCGAGGACTCCTACGAGAAGATGCAGGAGCTCGTCGCCGACGGGACGATCCAGTACGACGCGTACCTCCGCGACGAGTCCCAGGACGTCGCCCGGGAGTACGGCGCCGTGTGTACGCCCGACCCGTTCCTCTTCGAGGCCGACGACGGAGAGTTCAGGCTCGCGTACCACGGCCGCATCGACGACGCGCTGAATCCCGACGACGAACCGACGAACCACGAGATGCGCGAGCTCATCGACCGCCTGCTCGACGGCGAAGCGATCGACGACGAGTTCAAGCCGAGTCGCGGCTGCTCGATCAAGTGGAAGGACGACTGATCGACGACAGGCGGTCTTTTCGACCGTCGCCCGACTGTGACTGACTGCTACAGTACGGGGAGCTTGGCTCGGATGGAGTCAGTGAGCCGCCCGGCTGTGATCGCCGAGGGTGACTTTTGCTGGTACTCGATCGCTGCCTGATCGAACAGCGCGCACGTCCTGGCGACGCCTTTGGAGCGATCGATGTCGTCCATCAACGCGTGTTTCAGCGGATGCCGGACCCAACTGGGTTCCTCGTGAGCGTAGATGTCGACGGTGTCGTCCCCCTGTTCGAAGAGCACGACGTGGAGTTGCCGGTCCACCAGTGGGGTCTCCCGGTAGGTCCAACTCGCGTCTGACGTCCGTCCCGATGGCGTGTGGTGGTAGAGGCTCAGCGGGTCCCAGGCAAAGCCGAGGTCACGGAGCGTCTTCTCGAACTCCGGTGCCGTTTCCGGGGCCGTGCCGACGTACCCCTCGTCGCGAACGACGTACTCCCGCTGTCCGAACGCGTGTGCGATGTGGTCGATCGCCGGTCCGATCAGGTGGCGGAATCGGTAGAGCGGATCAGGTTGTGGGTGGTCGGGAGACATCGGACGAGTGAACTACGGGCAGAAGCCGGGAGTATGTTCGGGTGACCCGTTAGAGATCGGACACCCAGACAGCCAAGTTGTTTTGTCGCCGGCAGAGAAGAGGGTACAATGCCACTCGACCCCACAGCGACGTTCGGCACCGCCCAGCCCGTCGTCGGGATGGTCCACCTGCCGGCGCTCCCGGGCGCACCTGGCTACGACGAGCAGGCCGGCCGGGCCGGGATCAGAGAGCGTGCACTCGCGGACGCTCGCGCCCTCGCCGACGGCGGCGTCGACGGACTCGTGATCGAGAACTACGGTGATGCGCCGTTCTACCCCGAGAGCGTTCCAGAGCACGTCGTCGCAGACATGACGTGTGTGGCCGAGGTGATCTCGACGGCCGTCGACCTCCCGCTGGGGATCAACGTCCTTCGAAACGACGCGACCGCTGCGCTCTCGGTCGCAGCGGCAGTCGACGCCGACTTCGTCCGCGTGAACGTCCACACTGGCGCGCGCGTCACGGATCAGGGCGTCATCGAGGGGCGGGCCCACGAGACGCTCCGCCTCCGCGACCGGCTTGACGCAGACGTCGCCATCTTCGCGGACGTGGCGGTCAAACACTCCGCGCCGCTGGGGAATCGGACGCTGGAGACGGCCGTCGCGGACGTCATCGACCGCGGCAACGCCGACGGGCTGATCGTCTCAGGACCGGCGACCGGGCGCGCGACAGAGACGACCGACCTCCGGCGCGTAACTGACCAGCGCGACGACGTCGACGCGTCGATCCCGGTGTTCGTCGGCAGCGGCGTCACCCCCGAGAACGTCGGCGACCTGCTCTCGGTGGCCGACGGCGCTATCGTCGGGACGGCACTGAAAACGGACGGCGTGACGACGAATCCGGTCGATCCGGAGCGGGTGAGCCGGATCGTGGCCGCGCGAGACCGGTAACGTCCTGGGCCAGCGTTTTGTCCACGCCGAGTGAAGATGAGGTGATGACTGCGGACATCGTCCCCGAGACGAGCGCCAGGTTCGCGCGGATGCTCGGCCCCGAGACCGACGACGTCATCGACGAGATGGACGACCAGGCCGCCGCCGAGGGATTCCCGACGGTCGGCCCCGAGGTCGGCGGGTGGCTCCAGTTGCTCGCCCGCCTGGTCGACGCGCGCCGCGTGTTCGAGTTCGGCTCCGGGTTCGGCTACTCGGCGTACTGGTTCGCTCGTGCGCTCCCCGACGACGGCGAGGTCGTCCTGACAGAGGTCGACCAGGACGAACTGGACCAGGCCCGCGAGTACATGGCCCGCGGCGGGTTCGACGACCTCGCGAGCTACGAACTCGGCGACGCCATCGAGACGATCGACGAGTACGACGGCCCGTTCGACGTGGTACTCATCGACAACGAGAAAGATCGGTACCGCGAGGCATTCGAGTCCGTCCGGGAGAAGGTGGCCCCCGGCGGCGTCGTGGTCGCCGACAACGCGATGACTGCCGGTCCGATCGACTTCGATGCGCTCTCGACGCTGGTCGAGGGCGACGAACCCATCGGTGACGTGAACGCACAGACGCAGGGCGTCTACGAGTACCTCGAAGCCGTCCGCGGCGACCCCGCCTTCGAGACCGGCGTCATCCCGCTGGGCGAGGGGATCGCCGTCAGTCACCGGACGGCGTGACGGGGCCGCCGGGCCGTACGTTATAGCATTTGATACTCGCTGGGGACCAGTTATATAGGACCCATGGGAACTCACGGGCAGTTAGGGCCCAGTATGAGCGAGTTGATGATCGATATCCGTAAGTTGAGTATTTTTAACAAGATGGCCAAGGAGGGCGGGAACACGGTCGCGAGCCACATGAGCCAGATGACCGGGATGGAAACGGAGATGGAGATCACGAAGATCAACTTCATCGACGTGCCGGACATCCTGAAACACGTCGGCGACGAGCGCCAGATCGGGATCTACATCGAGATGAAGGAACCGCCACACGGGCACGTTCTCTTTCTGTTCAGCTCCCAGAGCGCGAAGAACCTCGCAGCCGGGATGATCGGGGACATGGGCGACACCGACCCCAACGCCAGCGGGTTCACCGAAATGGAGAAGAGCGCGATCCAGGAGATCGGCAACATCATGACCAGCGCGTTCATCGACGGGTGGGCGAACGTGCTGGAGACGACCATCGACATGGGAACGCCGAACTTCACGTTCGGTCCCGGCAGCGGAACGGTCAAAGAGATCATCGGCGACCGAGACAGCGACATGGCGCTGATGTTCGACTCTCGCGTGCACGCCCAGGACGAGGACATCGACGTCAAGGTGTACACGTTCCCCCAGCTCAACGAACTCGTCGGGCTGATGCAGCAACTCGAAGTGTAGTCCGGACCTGGTCCTTCGTTTCCGTTGGTTACTGCAGCCACCCCGGACCCAAACAGTGACAACCGTTTCGTAACTAGATCCCAACATAGTTTGGGGGAACAATCAAGGCGCAAGCGCTGGTATCCCTTCACATGCCCGGAGGCACGGACCAGACCCTACGGCCGTTCTTGTGGCGCGCGGAGAAACTCTATCCCGAGACCGAGATCGTCTCCCGTACCCACCAGGGAATCGAGCGGTACACGTACACCGAGTTCAGCGACCGGACAGCACAACTCGCGCACGCGCTGGACGAGGCAGGCGTCGCCGAGGACGCCCGCGTGGCGACGTTCTGCTGGAACCACAACCGCCACTTCGAGACGTACTTCGCCATCCCGACGACGGGGCGGCAACTCCACCTCATCAACCCGCTGCTCCCCGACGAGCACATCCAGTTCATCGTGGACGACGCCGACGATAGCGTCATTTTCGTCGATCCCTCACTCCTGCCGAAACTTGAGGGTGCAGCCGCCGGCGCCGAGGAGTTCGACGGCGTCGACCAGTTCGTCGTCATCGGCGACGAGGTGCCCGAAACCGACCTCGACCCGATCACCGACTACGAGTCGTTCATCGAGGGCCACGACATCGACTACGACTGGCCCACGCTCTCCGAGGACCGACCCGCGGGGATGTGTTACACCTCGGGGACGACGGGCAAGCCGAAGGGCGTCGAGTACACCCACAAGATGCTCTGGAGCCACACGATGGCGAGCCAGTCGCCCCAGGGGATTCCGATGGAGGACACCGACGTCGTCATGCCCGTGGTCCCGATGTTCCACGTCAACGCCTGGGGAATGCCATTCAGTGCGACGGCCGGCGGCGCGAAACACGTCTATCCCGGTCCATCGCCCGAGCCCGAAGACCTCGCGAAACTCATCGAAAACGAGGGCGTGACGATCACTGCGGGCGTCCCGACCGTGTGGCTCGGGCTGATGGAGTACGTCAAGGAGAACGACGTTGACCTCTCCGAGCTGGAGACCGTCATCGTCGGCGGGAGCGCAGCGCCCGAGGCGATGGTGCGCTTCTTCGACGACCACGGCGTCGAAGTCCTCCACGCCTGGGGGATGACCGAGATGGCGCCCATCGGCAGCGTCTCGCATCTCAAGGGCGATCTCGAAGACGCGGACTACGACACGCAGGTCGAAAAGCGCACCAAACAGGGCCTCATCGCGCCCGGCCTTGAGTTCAAGGTCATCGACGACGACGGCGAGGAGATCGCCTGGAACGGCGTGGAGTTCGGCGAACTGTACGTCCGCGGACCGTGGGTCACCACGGAGTACTTCAAGCGTCCGGAAGCGAACGAATCCGACTTCGAAGACGTCCCCGGGAGCGAAGCGACCGGGGAGTCGGAAGACGGTACGTCTTCCGGAAGATGGCTGAAAACGGGCGACATCGTCAGCGTCGACAACGACGGGTACGTCAAGATCGTCGACCGGTCGAAAGACGTCATCAAGAGCGGCGGCGAGTGGATCTCCTCGGTCGAACTCGAGAACGCTCTCATGGCGCACGAGGACGTGGCAGAGGCGACGGTCATCGGCGTTCCCCACGAGCGCTGGCAGGAACGACCCGTCGCGTTCGTCGTCCCCGCCGAAGGCGTCGACGACGAGCAGTTGGAGGCCGACCTGCGCGACCTCATCCAGGACGAGTATCCGAAGTGGTGGCTCCCGGACGAGTTCATGACCATCGACGAGGTCCCCAAAACCGCGACCGGGAAGTTCGACAAGAAGGTCCTGCGCGAGCAGTACGCCGACGAGTCACTCGTCGAGGGGCAAGTCCCGGAAGAAGCAGCCCCCGACGACGACTGAGCCGTCTCGACCAGGCTACTGATCGAGCGACCGGGTCCCGCCGCACCCGTCCTCAGAAACGGTATATTTTCTACCTGCCTGCGTTACCAGATTAAACTACAACCCCGTTTTTACTTTCCAGCGTTCCATGCGCTTAATAAAGTGTGGCCCCTGTGGACGTACGGCATGGAACTACTGACCGAGGACATCGTCCCCGAGCACGCTCGCGACGTGAAACAGGAAGCGAGAGAGTTCGCGGCGGAGCACATCGAGCCCAACGCCGCCGAGTACTACGAGTCGGGCGAGTATCCCGAGGAGATCCTCCAGGCCGGGATGGACGCCGGATTGGTCTCACAGGACATCAGCGAGGAGTACGGCGGCCGCGGACTGTCGCTCGCGCAAGTGCTGGCGATCGCAGAGGAGTTCTACCGGGCGGATGCCGGTATCGCCCTGACCCTTCAACTGGCGAGTTTCGGCGCAGAGATCCTCCAGGAGTACGGCGACGAGCGGCAGAAAGAACAGTTCCTCCGCCCGGTCGCGGAAAACGACCAGCGCACGGGGCTCGGGGTGTCCGAGCCCGAGACCGGGAGCGACCTGGCTGGGATGCAGACCACCGCCAGGAAGGAGGGCGACGAGTGGGTCATCGACGGCGAGAAGTACTGGATCGGCAACGGCGTCGAGGCCGACTGGATCACGCTGTACGCGCGGACGGGCGACGACGAGACGAACCGCTACGGCAACTTCTCGCTGTTCGTCGTTCCGACCGACGCGCCCGGCTACGAGGCCGAACACATCCCCGAGAAGATGGGCTTTCGCGCCTCCAAGCAGGCCCACATTACCCTCGACGACTGCCGCATCCCCGAAGCGAACCTCATCGGTACCGAGGGCGCGGGGTTCTACATGCTGGCGGAGTTTTTCAACCACGGTCGCGTCGTCGTCGGCGGCCACGGGCTCGGGCTCGCTGCCGCGGCCATCGAGGAAGCCTACGACTTCGTCCACGGTCGCAACGCGTTCGGCCGCACCGTGAGCGAGTTCCAGGCCGTCCAGCACACGCTCGCGGACATGCGCACGGAGTTCGAGAGCGCCCGCGCACTCAACTGGCGCGCCTGTCAGAAGGTGGAAGACGACGAGAACGCTGGCTTCTGGGCCGCACAGGCGAAGGTCAAATCGACCGAGACCGCGACTATGTGTGCCGAACGCGGGATGCAACTTCACGGGGGTCGATCCGTGCTCACCGAAAACCGCATCTCTCGGGTGTACCGCGACGTGCGCATCCCCGTCATCTACGAGGGTGCCAACGAGGTGCAGCGCAATCTGATCTACGGGCAGTGGTGAGGCACGGGTAACGACCGTAACCTCCGTGAAGGGCCGTCAGATCACTGCTCGACGTACCCGTACTCCGAGTCCAGGTAGTCGATGATCCAGTCGACGGTGTCGGGGTCGTAGGTCCAGAAGCCGTAGAAGGATCGCGGCTCGCGCTCCTCAGCGAGCAGTGCGCACTTGTTCGCGTCCTTCCCGTTGCCGTCGAAGACGACGAACCAGGACTGTTCGATCTCTTCGGCGCGTTCGATGTGGAGAGTGAACCCGAGATGGCTGGGCGGGTCCTCGTCGGGGGTCGCGTACGCGTGGACGTCGAGGTTTTTCGAGCCCAGTCGTTCGTAGGCGGGGAGCTCACCGCGGAGCGTCGAGAGGTACTGGAAGCCGGCGTAGAGTTCGCCGTCGCCCACTCGCCAGGCGCGATCTTCGATCTCCCGAGAGGCCGCGACCATCCGATCAGTGCTCCAGGACGTGAACATCGTCTCGTCGAGGTACTCGAGCAGCGGACGATAGGGGCTCTCCGAAAGTCCGATGACCGTCTCGCCGTCGGCGAGCGTCGACCGGAGCCTGTCGAGACTCGTCGCCGTCAGCACCTCGCCGTCGTCGCTTAGCGTGACGAACTCTCCGGGTTTTCCGCTCGCTGTCGTCTCGCTCGTCACGGTCAGGTTCCGGTCTGCGAACTGATCGCGCAGCTCCTGGGTGACTGCGTCGGCAGCGTTGAACACCGTCAGCGTCTTCTCGTGGGCTTCAACCCCCGCGATCAGTTCCGTGAGAGACATTCGCCTTGTCCCTCCATCGGCGGTCGGTCCCCTTAGCGTTTGTGCGGCCGGGCGTGACAGCCGGGTGACGACCGACAACGCCCCCGCTGTTCATCACGAACTTCTGTGTTTGTTTCCGCGATTTGTCATTATTAATTCGTGCTAACAATTCGCAAACTCTTTGGCTACGGCGAACGGTTTCTCGTATACGGCGGCCGACCACGGCCGATGATTTATCATGACAGACACGGAATTGATGTGGCGAATCGCTGGCGGTTCCGGGGACGGGATCGATTCGACGAGCCAGAACTTCGCCAAGGCCTTGATGCGGGCGGGACTGCACGTGTTCACACACAGACACTATCCGTCGCGTATTCGCGGCGGGCATACGTACGTGGAAGTACGCGCGGACTCGGAGCCGGTCCGCTCGCGGGGCGACGGCTTCAACTTCCTCCTGGCGCTGGGCGACAGCTTCGCGCGGAACCCCTCGGAGGACTCCTACTACGGCAACGAGGAAGTCAAACCGCTCACCGAGAACCTTGACGAACTGAACGAGGGCGGCGTCGTCGTCTACGACGAAGGGCTCCTCGACGAGGACGACGTCGCCGACCTCGACGAGCGCGCCGAGGAGAACGACTGGCACGTCTACCCCCTGGATCTGCGCGGCCTGGCCCGCGAGCACGGCCGCGAGGTCATGCGCAACACCGCCGGCGTGGGCGCGACGGCAGCGCTACTCGACATGGATCTGACCCACGTCGAGGACCTGATGGAAGACGCCATGTCCGGCGACGTGCTGGAGGCGAACCTGCAGATCCTCGAAGAGGCCTACGAGGACGTCAAAGAGAACTACGAGTTCACGCACGACCTCCGCGCACCGACGGGCGAGCACGACGAACAGCAAGTCCTGCTCTCGGGGTCGAACGCCATCGCCTACGGGGCGATCGACGAGGGCTGTCGGTTCATCTCGGGCTATCCGATGACGCCGTGGACCGACGTGTTCACGATCATGTCCAAGCACCTGCCCGAGATCGGCGGCATCTCCGAGCAGGTCGAGGACGAGATCGCCGCCGCGTCGCTGGCGATCGGCGCCTCCCACGCCGGCGTGAAGGCGATGTCCGGCTCGTCCGGCGGCGGCTTCGCGCTGATGTCCGAGCCACTCGGGCTAGCGGAGATGACCGAGACGCCGGTCGTCCTCATCGAGGCGATGCGCGCCGGCCCATCGACCGGGATGCCGACCAAACCAGAGCAGGCAGACCTCGAACACGTCCTGTATACGAGCCAGGGCGACTCCACGCGCGTGGTGTTCGCCCCGGCCAACATCCGGGAGTGTTACGACCAGATTCGCGCGGCGTTCCGCCTCGCCTACGAGTACCAGATCCCTGCGATTCTCGTCTACGACCAGAAGCTCCAGGGGGAACTGCGCAACGTCGACGAGTCCTTCTTCGACCGGGAACCAAATCCGGACCCCGGCGCGACCATGACCGAGGAGGAACTCGCTGAAGCCGCCCACCACGCCTCCGGAAAGTTCAAGCGGTTCAACTACGACCGCGAGGACGGCGTCGCCCAGCGTTCGGTGCCCGGCCAGAAGGGCGGTCGGTTCCTCGCGACCGGCAACGAGCACAACGAGGTCGGCCACATCAGCGAGGACCCGACGAACCGCGTCCTCCAGATGGACGCCCGACTCGACAAACTGAACGCCATTCGCGAGGAACTCGACGGCGGCGAGGAGTCCCACCAGACGTACCACGGCCCCGAGGACGCCGAGTACGGCATCATGGCGTGGGGCAGTCACCAGGACACGGTGTTCGAGGCCGTCGACCGACTGAACGACAACGGTCACTCCGTGAAGGCCCTGGGCGTCAGCGACCTCGCCCCCTTCCCGGAACAGGAAGTCACGGACTTCCTCGAATCGGTCGAGGAGTGCGTCGTCGTGGAGATGAACGCGACCGCGCAGTTCCGCGGCCTCACCCAGAAGGAACTGGGTCGGTTCGGGCCGAAACTGCACAGCTTCCTCAAGTACAACGGCGAACCGTTCGAGCCCTACGAGGTCGTCGACGGGTTCAAACGGACGGTCGACGGGGAGCCGGAAATCCCCGAGGGAACGAAATTCGTCCCTGCGGCAGGTGATTAATCATGAGTGCATTCAGTGCAATCGACGAAGAACGGGAGATCGACCGCGACGAGTTTACCCCCGGCATCGAACCGCAACCGACGTGGTGTCCGGGTTGTGGCGACTTCGGCGTCCTCAAGGCGCTGAAACAGGCCATGCCCGAAGTGGGCCGTACCCCCGAGGAGACGCTCCTGTGTACCGGCATCGGCTGTTCCGGGAAGCTCTCTTCGTATTTCGAGAGCTACGGCTTCCACACCATCCACGGCCGATCGCTGCCGGTCGCTCGCGCTGCCAAGTTGGCCAACCCCGGTCTGGAGGTCATCGCGGCCGGCGGTGACGGTGACGGCTACGGGATCGGCGGCAACCACTTCATCCACACGGCCCGCGAGAACCACGACATGACCTACATCGTGTTCAACAACGAGATCTTCGGGCTGACGAAGGGTCAGACCTCCCCGACGAGTCCGATGGGCCACAAGTCCAAGACCCAGCCCCACGGGAGCGCCAAATCGCCGATCCGGCCGCTCTCGCTGTCGCTGACCGCCGGGGCGACCTACGTGGCCCGGACGGCGGCCGTCAACCCCAACCAGGCCAAGGAGATCCTCGCCGAGGCGATCGAGCACGACGGCTTCGCCCACGTGGACTTCCTGACCCAGTGTCCCACCTGGAACAAGGACGCGAAACAGTACGTCCCGTACACGGACGTCCAGCAGTCCGACGACTACGACTTCGACGTGACCGACCGGGAGGAAGCCGGGAAGATGATGTACGAAGTCGAGTCCAAACTGTACGAGGGCGAAGTCCTCACCGGCCGCTTCTACGTCGACGAGGACCGCCCGTCCTACGGCGAAGAGAAGCGCGCGATCGGTGAGATGCCCGAGGAGCCGCTCGCCGAGAAGTACTTCGACGACGACGCCGAGTGGGAGCGGTCCGCCGACCTGATGCACTACCACCGGTAACCCACCACGCCGATATTTTCCACTCCCCGACCACCGTCGCGTTCCTGTCCACAGAGCGACAATCGTCTCCGGACGGCTGCAAACCGCTGTTCGTGGGGTTTCGTCGGTAGGCGACGGTGCGATGTCGGCCGGAACGAATCGAGACTCGACCAGCCAAACCGCGATTTGCGGATTCGGAAGGTATTTTTTCGCGGAAGCAAAACCTACTACTATGGCCGTCGAGTCCACGGAGGAACGCATCTTATCTGTTCTGGAGGAGGATGCCCAGGCATCCTACGCGGAGATCGCCGAACGGGCAAACGTCTCCAAACCGACCGTTCGCAAGTACATCAAAAAGATGGAAGACGAAGGCGTCATCGTCGGGTACTCTGCCGACGTCGATCCGAAGAAACTCTCCTCGAAGTCCATCGCCCTGGTCGGGTTGGACGTCGAAAGCGAGAGGTACGTCGAGGTGACGCGGACGCTGAAAAACATCGACGAGGTAGAGGCGTTGTACACCTCGAGCGGCGACCACATGCTGATGGCCGAGGTCCACGCCCCCGACGGCGACGCGCTCGGGGACGTCATCAACGAGGACATCCTCACCATCGACGGCGTTCCGGCCGCTCATCCCTCGTTCCTGCAGGAACGCCTGAAGTAACGATCGCAGACGCCCGTCCGCTCCGTGGACGGTGCTTGGTTTCCCGGTTCGTCGGCGGACAGCCCTGCTTCTAAGCCTTTATTGACCTCGGGCGGTGAGGGACGGACATGGACACCCGGCTGGTGGTGGGGTGTGGGTCGCTCGGACACGGCCTCGTCGAAGCCATGGCGGGCTATCCGGGGACGCTGCTCGTCGTCGACGAGAACGAGCGGCGCGTCGAGCGATTGCGCGAAGAAGGCGTCGCAGCCACGCACGTGCCCACCATCGATGCCGGGACGCTCAGGGAACAGGTCGACGGCGTCGACACAGTCGTCGTCGCGGACGACGACCCTTCGGCCAACCTCGACGCGGCTCGCGCCGTCAGCGTCGCGTTTCCCGGCGCGATTGTGTTAGCGTACGCAGGCGACCACCCGGATTCGGACGTCGTGGCGGAGCTCCGTTCGGTCGCCGACGACGTCGTGGACTCTGGGACGGCGACGACGGAGTTCCTGATGGATCGCATCGGCGACGACGGGCTCCAGATTCGCCAGCTCCGCCAGGTATTCTGGGACATCGAGGGCACGCTGGCCATCGTGACACACGACAACCCGGACCCGGACGCGATCGCGAGCGCGGTCGCCCTCCAGCGGATCGCGGACGCGCTCGGCGTCGACGCCGAGATCTGTTACTACGGCCGCATCTCCCACCAGGAGAACCGCGCGTTCATCAATCTGCTCGACCTGGACCTCTGTCGCCTGGAGTCCGACGTCGATCTCTCGGAGTACGCCGGCTTCGCGCTGGTCGATCACTCGCGCCCCGGCGTCAACGATCAGTTGCCGCCGGACACGGACATCGACATCGTGATCGACCACCATCCGCCGCGGGCGCCCGTCGACGCCCGATTCGTGGACCTGCGGAGCAGCGTCGGTGCGACGAGCACGCTCCTCGTCCAGTACCTCCAGCAGTTCGGCATCCAACTCGACGAGACGGTCGCGACGGCGCTGCTGTTCGGGATTCGAATCGACACCAAAGACTTCAGTCGGGAGGTGTCCATCGCGGACTTCCACGCGGCTGCGACGATCGTCCCGACGGCCGACATCGGCACGCTCGAACGGATCGAGTCGCCCAGCATCAGCGGCGATACGATGGAGACCGTCGCGAGCGCGATCAGCAACCGCGAGCGCCGCGGAGCAGTCCTCACGAGTTGCGTCGACGGCCTCGGTGACAGGGACGCGCTCGCCCAGGCAGCCGACCAGTTACTCGACCTCGACGGGATCAACGCGACGGTCGTCTTCGGCGTCATCGACGGCGTCATCTACGTGTCCGGTCGCGCCCGCGGCACCGACCTGGACCTCGGCGAGACGCTCCGGGACGCCTTCGACCAGATCGGCAGCGCCGGCGGCCACGCCGACATGGCCGGGGCACAGATTCCGGTCGCCGAGACGACGCTCGCGACGGACCCGGAGGTGCCGATCACGAGCGCCGACGGCGACGGCCAGGCGACGGTCGACGCCGTCGGGTCCGAAGAGAGCGCGTCAGACGGCGAGTCGACGGCCGCAGTGACCTCGGAACCCAGTCCCTCGACGGATCTGGAGACGTTCGTCACCGAGCGCTTCTACGAGGCACTCAGGTCTCGGCCACGACGGGAGACGGCCGGGTTGGCGTTCACGACCGACGACTCGTGGTTCGCGACTCGGTGAGGGCCACGAGCCGGTGTCGACGACCGAATAGGGACGGTAGCGAAGGGGTTTTCACCGCGGGGGAAGATGACTCCCCTGATGGACGACGACGGGAAGCCACGGGTCAAAGATTACATGACCCGCGACGTTGCGACCGTGTCACCCGATGATTTCGTCGACGACGTCGCTCGACGCATTGCTGAGTCTGACGACACCCACAGCGGGTTCCCGGTCTGTGACGGTCGCCACGTCGAGGGGTTCGTCAGCGCACGCGACCTCCTGCTGGCCGAAGATCACGAGCCGATTTTCAAGGTCATGACCCAGGATCTGCTGGTCGCACATCCGGACATGAAGTTGACCGACGCGTCTCGGGTCATCCTCCGGGCGGGGATCCAGCGCCTCCCGGTCGTCGACGACGCCGGCAATCTCGTCGGGATCATCAGCAACGCCGACGTCATCCGCAGCCAGATCGAGCGCGCGACGCCCGGGAAAGTCGACAAGCTGATCCGGACGCTCGAAAGCATCCACGGCATCGAGGCCAGCGAGGATCGCCGGAAGGTCCCCCTGTCGGACCTGATTCCCACCCAGAGTCGAGTGTACGCCGACGAACTCGAAGGCCGACGGTACGAACTCGAGCGTGGCCTCGCCGAACCGCTCGTCGTCATCGACAACGACGGCCAGTTGCTGCTCGCAGACGGGCACCACCGCGTGAAAGCCGCCGACAAACTGGACATCGAAAAGATGGACGCGTACGTCATCGTCATCGACGAACGCGTCGAGTTGGGCATGGCGAAGACCGCCGAAAAGGAGAATCTCTCCAGCATCGACGACATCGAAGAGGTCGACTACGCCCACCATCCGCTGATCGAGACGACGAAACGACTCCAGGACGACCAGTAACGTCCCGGTGGACACGTCGCGTCTGGTTACGACACACGTTCTCACAGACGTCTCTAATTTCGAAAGGTTGTTCTCGAATGAAATGAAACCCCTCGGACGATGTGTCCTCGCAGACTGCGAACACGTGAACTGGCAGTCATCGTCGCCCTCCTCGGCGTCGCCGCGATGGCGGCGCCAGTGACGGCCAGTGAGACGGGTGTATCGGACGCGTCGTCAGCCCAGTCGGCCGACGACGGCAGCAATCGAACCTTCAACGACACGGCCATCGTAACGGCCACGAGAACGCCCGACGGTGGTGTCCTCCTCGGCGGGAGTACCGGCTTCCGAGACGGAGACGGTACCCTGTTGAAGCTCGCCGCCAACGGGTCGACGGCGTGGACCCGGAGTTACGACACGGCGAACCGAAGCGGTATCGCTGCCCTCGATACCGGACCGAACGGTAACGTCTACTTCCTCCAGTACGCGTACGAGCCGTCGGAGGACGGGTTCGGCGGGTACTCCGTCTGGCTGGTCAGCGCGACGGAAGCCGGCGAGGTCAGATGGCGAGAACCGCTCAACCGCAGTGGGCACTACGGTGGCGGCGGGTTCGCCGTCGGCGCCGACGGCCCTGCGCTCATCGGTCCGTCGCCGGACCGAGAAGCCGTCACCCTCCAGCAGTTCGGCACTGACGGCGACCTGCGCTGGAATCGCACGTACGAGATCGACGCCTCGCCGCAGACGATCGAAGCGCACGGCGACGGCTATCTCATCGCCGGCACCGTCGGATACGAACACCCGTGGGTGCTGGAGACCGGCGACGACGGAGCCGTCGAGGCGAATCGGACCTACGAGAGCTCTCGCGTCGAGCGACTCGCCGGCGTGGTGCCGACCGACGACGGGTACCTCGTCGCCGGCGCGTACAGCGCAGATCACCACGGACAGAACCCGTGGGCGGCCAAACTCGGACGTGACGGCGTCGCCCGCTGGAGTCGAGTGTATCCGCAGGCGGACGACGTGCAGGTGCAGAACGCCTTCCCCGACGGCGACGGCATCACCCTCGTCGGAGGCGGTGACATGAGCGACCCCGAAGACGCGAGCAGCTATCTCGTCGGCGTCGGACCGAACGGCAACGAACGCTTCAGCGAGCGCGTCGACGGCGCCAGGTCGACAGTCGCAGTTCCCGGATCGAACCGGCAGGTCACTCTCGTCGGGATACAGGGGTACCCAGGTCCGTCCGGAACCGTCTCGAGTAGCGTCCTGACGATGACACTCCCGGAGAACGCCACGGACCAAGAGGAGTCACCGATCGAGCCGCTCACATCCGGGGAGACGTACTACCGCGGCCAGGATCTGGAATTCGTTCGGCCGAGCGCGGCTGGTGAGACGGTCGACCTCGTCGTCGTGCCCGGCGAATACGACGACTTCGATCCGCACGTCGTCCGCCGCGTCGAACTCGACGGGGACGGCCGCGTGATCGTCGAATCAGCGACCCTGGAGCGCGGGACGTACTACCTCCAGACGAGCGACGGATCGCCGATCCGGAGCACGAGCGGGTGGGCGCTGAAAGAGAGCGACCGCGACAGTGCGACCTTCCAGCTCGAGACCCAGGAGCTCCACCGGGGCTACTACCCCGGGCGCGAACCGAAGCAGTACGTCGATCGCGCCGCTGGCGAGTCCAACGCGACGCTCACGATCGAATCCGAGCGCCAGAACTACGACCTGCTCGTCAGCGCCGATCGGTTCCGCGGGGACGAGGTCGGAGCCGAGACCCTCCGGAACCTGTTCGCCGACGAGTCCGTCAGCATCGAGCAGTTCCGGGGCACGACGGTCGCGCGACTCCCGGCGAGCGGAACGGAGAACCTCACGCTCACCGTCGACGACGTGGACGCCGGCCTGTACGACTTCACGTTCCGCGGTGCTGACACCAGCGAGGGCGGTGCGGTCGCGGAGCGTCGACTCGTGATCGGCGCAGAGACGCCACGCCCCGTGTCGTTCTCGCTGCGCAACACCACGCTCTCGGTCCCGGTGGGGAACGAAACCGCGACGAACGTGACGCTCCACGACGTCACCGCAGGTGTCGGTGCGATGTCGATGAGCGCGAACCGAACGGGACCGCCCGCCATCGGCCTCTCGCTGGATCTGGACGTCAACGCCACGTCGATGCAAGCCGGCTCCAGCTGGGGCGATCACCGCTCGGAGGCGGACGCACAAGTCTTCGACGCGAACACGGCCAACGGGACCGTCGAGATCGGCACACTGTCGGTCACGGCCGACAACCTCGATCCCGAGTCGCAGCCGACGAACACGGTCACCGTCCGGCTGGACTGGGTCGTCGACGAGAACGGCGTTCCTTACACGCTCCCGGGTGAAACGACCGTCACAGTTCGCGTCGAAAACATCGAGAACGCAACGGGCGAGTATCACGAGCGACGTGGTCCCACGGATCACGGAGTAGCGACGTCCTCCGGGACAGTTCGAGCAGGGTAGGCGCGACGCGACCCCAACGAGCCCTTCCTTCGCTCATCGGGACGGCCCCAGGACGTCGAGTGGGGACTCGCGAGGCTGGGTCACGCTGGGACGGTGAGTACGGCAGTGGTTCCGTCGTCGTCGACGTCGAAGTCGATGGACGCGTTCGAGTTGCTGATGACCCAGTGCACGATCCAGAGGCCGATGCCGCTCCCGTGTTCGAGCGGCGTTTCCTCTCCCTGCTCGAGCACTCGGAGTTCCTGCGCGGGTACTCCCGGTCCGTTGTCACTGATGGTCAGGCGAACGGTCTCGTCACGTTCGGTGAGTCTCACGTCGACCTCAGGGGCTGCCGAGTCGTTGTGCTTCGCTGCGTTCCCGAGTAGATTCTTGACTGCGAGTTCGATAGACGGCGTCACGACCGCGGTACAGTTCTCGGGACAGTCGAGCGTGAACGACACCGTCGGAAACTGCGTCCGGTATTCGTTGAACGTCTCCGTAAGGATCTGACTCAGGTCGATCGTCATCGGCTGCTGGTCTTTCTGGATCAGTTTCTCGATGGATCGTGCTTTCTCACTGATCGCGACCAGGTCGTCCGCTTTCGAGATGACTTTCTCCGCCATCGCCTGCTGCTCACCGGCGAGGTCAGCGGCCAACAGTTCGTTGTAGCCTTTGACGACCGTGAGGTCGTTCCGGATGTTGTGGCGAAGCACGCGTGACAGTACCTGCCGTAACAGATCGAGTTCCTGCTCGCGCTCCCGGAGCTCCTGTTCCCGTTTTTTCAGGAGCGTGATCTCCCGAAGGACGATCAGTCGCCCCTCCTGTTTACCGGCGAGATCGTGAATCGGCGAGATGCTAATGTCGAAGTATCGGACAGTACCGTCCTGGGTGACGCTGATCTCCGTGTCGACCACGTCCCTGTCTTGGAAGCGATCGACCGCGTCCGGGAACGCGGAGAAGAATTCCTCACCCGAGATGCCGACGTAGTTCGGGCCGACGTCGACCATCTCGCGGGCAGCCGGATTACAGTCGACGACTCGCCCGTTGGTATCGACAGTGACGACTGCGTCCGACATGTTCTCGACGGCCCGTGCTCGACCGATCGGGACGATGTCCAGCAGCTGCGCGCGAAAGAGCGCCCAGCCCAGGATGAACACCGTCGCAACGTACCCGAACGGCGTCAGGTCGAACGGCGTCTCCGCAACGATGTGGACCACGTTGAATATGGTCGGCGGAATCAGGCTCGCGAACAGTGCAATGCTCTGCGTTCGGCGAACGCCGCGTGCACTGAGCACCTCACTGAGAACGAGCAGGGCAGCGACGAGGTTGAACACGTATCCGACGACGGCGTGCACCCAGAAGATAGCCTGATAGTTCGACACGATGCTCGTGACGGCGGTAAACGAGGTTCCCTGACCGTAGACGAGGTGGTGAGCGGGATTCGTCCAGACGAACAATTGGAAAAGGAGGGGTTCGAGCGCGAGGAGACCAAGCACGCGACGCGTCGGTGTGAGCAGCCCAGTGTACACAGATAAGACGAGAAACCAACCGATGATCGAGAAACTCGCGCCCAGGAGGAGAACGTTCCAGGTGATGAACGCCAGTCCCTGCGTCGTGACAGCCGTGTGTGCAGCACTGGCGAGTCCCCAGAGGCTGAGCCCCGCAATGACGATTCCCATGCCGACCGCTCCCGGATTGTCCCTGTTCCGGAGCACCGGACGGACGAGAATCAACGGCAAAAGACCGCACGCAATATAGGCGATGATAAGGAGTGTTTGGAACGAATCCATTTCGGACGATTCCCCAGTCGAGTCCCCCCTATTAAGAAATGAGGTTCAAATTGAAACTTCGAAACCGACACACTTCGTCGGCGGTCGGTGTCGTCCCCGACATCGAAGTCATTATTCCCGGCCGAAGGGTTAAGCGCGCGCCGAATGTAAACATGTGGCATGTACGACGAGGACGACCTCGCGGCGATTCGCGAGGGGCGCACTGAGTGGGAAGAAGAGACCCTCGGGCCGGTGCTCGACGCCTACGGAGAGCGCCGAGAGCGTTTCGCGACCGTCTCGAACCTCGAGGTCGACCGGCTGTACACGCCCGCGGACGTCGCCGATCTGGATTACGCAGAGGATCTCGGATTCCCCGGCGAGGAGCCGTTCACTCGCGGGCCGTATCCGACGATGTACCGCGGGCGGACCTGGACGATGCGGCAGTTCGCCGGGTTCGGCACCGCCGAAGAGACCAACGAGCGCTTCCACTACCTCATCGACGAGGGCCAGACCGGCCTGTCGACGGCGTTCGACATGCCGAGCCTCATGGGCCTGGACAGCGACGACGAGATGAGCGACGGCGAAGTCGGAAAGGAAGGCGTCGCCGTCGACACGCTGCGAGACATGGAGATCCTGTTCGACGGGATCGACCTCGGCGAGGTCTCCACGTCCTTTACCATCAACCCGAGCGCGCCGGTCATCTACGCGATGTACATCGCGCTGGCGGACCAGCAGGGCGTTCCGCGCGAGGAGATCCGCGGGACACTCCAGAACGACATGCTCAAGGAGTTCATCGCGCAGAAGGAGTGGGTCGTGCCGCCGGAACCCTCGCTCTCGGTCGTCACCGACGTCATCGAGTTCGCCGTCGCGGAAACGCCGACGTTCAAGCCGGTCTCCGTCTCGGGGTACCACATCCGCGAAGCCGGATCGACAGCCGTCCAGGAACTCGCGTTCACGCTGGCGGACGGCTTCGCCTACGTCGAGGACTGTCTGGAGCGGGGCCTCGACGTCGACGAGTTCGGTCCCCAACTCTCCTTTTTCTTCAACTCGCACAACTCCATCTTCGAGGAAGTCGCGAAGTTCCGCGCCGGACGCCGCATCTACGCGCGGATCATGGACGAGTGGTACGGCGCCGACGAACCGGCGGCCAAGCAGCTGAAGTTCCACACCCAGACGGCGGGTCAGTCCCTGACGGCCCAGCAACCGCTCAACAACGTCGTCCGCGTCACCATTCAGGCGCTGGCGGGCGTCATGGGCGGCAGCCAGAGCCTCCACACCAACAGTTTCGACGAGGCCCTGGCCCTGCCCAGCGAAGAAGCCGTCAGAGTCGCGCTCCGCACGCAGCAGATCATCGCCGAGGAGTCCGGTGCGGCGGACATCGTCGACCCGATGGGCGGCTCCTTCGCTATCGAGGCGCTGACCGACGAGGTCGAACAGCAGACGATGGCCTACATCGAGGAGATCAAGGAAATGGGCGACGGCTCCGTCCGGGACGGCGTGCTGGAGGGTATCCGGCAGGGGTACTTCCACCGCGAGATTCAGGACTCGGCCTACGAGTACCAGGAGCGCGTCGACGACGGGGAGGAGATTGTCGTCGGGGTCAACAAGTACACCATCGAGGAGGACACCGAGCCGGACATCCTGAAAGTCGACGACGACGTGCAGGAACGCCAGCGCGAACGGCTCGCAGAGGTCAAAGCCGACCGCGACGACGAAGCGGTCGCGGACGCCCTCGAGTCGGTTCGCGAGGCCATCGCGAACGACGAGAACGTGATGCCGTCGATCATCGCGGCCGTCAAGGCCTACGCGACGATGGGGGAGATCATGGCCGTCTTCGAGGAGTACTACGGGTCCTACCAGGAGACCGTCGGACTGGCGTGACGTCCGAGAACTCGGCATCCCGCCTGCTGTCACGGGCCCACAGCGTGGCCATTGGTGGAGTGTGTCCCAATACCTTCATATCGGTCTGGTCCTGCGAGTTACGTAATGAATTGCCACGTGGCATCGAAGTGGAGCTCACTTCTCATCAGTTGGCAAGTAGCTGGCGTCGTCTCGGAACCAGCGCGTGATGTCTGAAGGACTCACCGCGGTGGTCGTCGCTAACACGGCAGAGCCGGTCGACCGCATCGAGACAGCACTCGATGAGGTTTACGACGGAGTGACGATCCTGGAATCGACAGACGGTCGACCCGCAGTGGACTGTATCGTCGCCGTCGCTCCGCTCTCCGACGACGAGTGGGCGGTCGTCGAAGACGCGGCGGCCAGCGCATCCCGGCCGCCCGTGGTCGTGCTCGCCGGCGAATCCGAGGCTGGCGGGCATCGCGGCCCGGAGACGGCGACGGTGACGGACGTCGTCGCGGGGGGCGAGGACCGGTTCGAGCGGTTGGCGAACCGCGTTCGGGGGATGGTCGAGATGCGGCGGTCGGACGACGAACGCGAGCAGACGGCGTCCGTGGCGCACCTGACCGACCTCTACGAAGTCGCGACCGACGCGTCGCTGTCGTTCACGGAGAAAGCGAACCGGATGCTCGAAATCGGGCTGGACAGGCTCGACGTCGAGAACGCCCACCTGTCGACCATCGACCGGGAACCCGAACACTACGAGATCGTCGCGAGCATCGGCGACCTGCCGATCGAACCGGGCGATCTCATGGACCTCCCACGGACGTTCTGCCGGAAGACGATCGAGACCGACGACGTCCTCGCGTTCAGCCACGCCAGTGAACAGGGGTGGAGCGACGATCCGGCCTACGAGCGGAGCAACATCGAGTGTTATCTGGGGTCGCGCGTCGTGGTCGGCGGCACGCTGTACGGGACCGTCTGCTTTCTCGACCGTTCGCCCCACAGTAGCTTCAGCGAGGCTGAACAGACCTTCGTGAGCCTCATCGCCCGGTGGCTGAGCCACGAACTCGAGCGGACGCGACGAGAGGAGGCACTGGAAACGCTCCAGGGTGGGATGACGGAACTCATGCGTGCGACGACGAAAGCCGGCGTCTGCGAGATCGCGATCGGCATCGCCGGGGACGCCGTGGAGGCCCCCAGCGCCCGCGCGTGGCTCCTGGACGACGACGAGACGACCCTCGAGCAGGTGACGAGTCTCAGCGGCAACGTAGGGTCACGAACGCTCCACCGGGGAGACGCCGGAACGGACCGACTGTGGGCGGCCGTCGACGAGGGCGAGGTGACGACGTTCGACAGCACCGCGGTCCCGCAGAACGAGGCAGCGTCGGCGGGAACCGTCCAGAGCGAGGTCGTCATCCCGCTCGACGGATTCGGCGTCGTAACGGTGTCCGCCGAGACGGCCGAAGCCTTCGACGCGATCGACGTCTCGTTGTTGAAGATGATCGGATCGAACACCGTGGCAGCACTCGAGCGGACCGAGTGGATCGAGGAACTCAGCGCTGCACACGAACGCTCCAGACGCATCTTCGAGTCCGCCAGCGACGGACTCTTGCTCATCGATCCGGACGACGACGAGATCGTCGACTGCAACGACCGGGCCACGGACCTCTTCGGGTACGACGACCCCGAATCCCTCCAGTCGGTCGCCGCGTCGACGATCTGTCCCGAGGACCGAGAACGGTTCGAGGAACTGATCACGGAGGTTCGAGAGGGCGGTCGCGGGTGGATCGAGGAACTCGCCTGTGCGGGCCAGGACGGCCACCGAATCCCCCTCGAGGTGACGGCCGCGACGATAGCACTGCCCGAAGGGACCAGGATTCTCGCCAGCCTCCGGGACATCAGCGAGCGCAAGCGTCGCGAACAGGCGCTGAACGTGTTCAACCGCGTGCTCCGGCACAACATCCGAAACGACATGAACGTCGTCATCGGGCGCGCCGCGATGATCCGCGATCAGGCCAGCGATCCCGCCCTCGAACGCAGCGCAGCCGAGATTCTGAAGACGGGCCGAAAGCTGACGGCACTCGGTGAGAAAGCCCGGACGTTCCAGAAAGTCGACGAACGCGACACCGACCTGGAGCAGGTCGATCTCCGGGCGATACTCGACCAGATCAGTGCGAACCTCGAAGCCGACTATCCCGCAGGGACAGTCGACGTTGCTGGTGCCGAAGCCGCGCCCGCCGCCGTCGAGACGACCGTCGACGTCGCGTTCCGTGAACTCTGTGAGAACGGGCTCCAACACGCGACGACGGCCGAGCCGACCGTGTCCGTGACCGTCTCGCGGGTTTCGAACGGGCAACAGTTCGCGGTCACGATCAGCGACGAGGGCCCAGGCCTGCCGTCCCAGGACTGTGCCGTCTTGGAGGGGGAGACGGAGACGCCGCTCAACCACGGCAGCGGACTCGGCCTCTGGCTCGCGAACTGGATCGTCCGGACGAACGGAGGCACGATCACGGTCGTCGAGTCCAGCGACCGAGGGACGACGATCCGCCTCACGTTTCCTGCCGCGGAGTGACAGCTGCACGCAGGCCTGCTCGATGCGCTGGCCTCGGTGTCAACGAGTCCGATATGCAAAGTGACCTTCACAAAACACATTACGCGAGGGTCACGATTTCGACAGACCATCATATTGCGTAACGGATGACGCGCACCGAGAGAGACCCGAGGAAGCCGACACGTCGACGGACGATCGCGACAGTCGGGAGTCTGGCCCTGGGAGCGACGCTCTCGGGCTGTCGCGTCCGTCCACCCGAGTCTGCCCAGCGACGGTTCTCCATCGTCGTCCTGCCGGACACCCAGCATTACTCCCGACTCGACAACGGTCTCTTCGAGCAACAGGCGCGGTGGATCGTCGACAACCAGGACGAACACGACGTCGCGGCGGTACTCCATCTCGGGGACCTCGTCGACAATCCGGCGGAGGACTCAGAGTGGGACGTGGCGACGGACGCAGTGTCGATGCTCGACGACGCCGGGATTCCGACGCTCGTCGCACTGGGCAATCACGACGCGGCCGAGATCCGGGCCCCGACCGCGTTCCGGAGGCGACTGCCGACGGCGCGATACGCGACCGCCGAGTCGCGGACGGACTCCATCGTGGGATACGGCACGTACGACGGGAATCCCGAGAACGCGTACCTTCGCCAGCGGGTCGCCGGCGAAGACCTGCTGTACCTCACCGTCGAGTTCGGACCCCGACAGGCAGTCGTCGAGTGGGCCGACCGCGTCCTCTCGGCCCACAGCGACGCTCTCGCGTTCCTCACGACACACTCGTATCTCTACTTCGACGACACGAGGGTCGACAGGGACGACGATCACAATCCGCGACAGTACGGGTTGACCGACGTTCACAACGGCGTCGAGCTGTGGGCGGAACTGGTCCGGAACCACGCAAACCTCGTGAACGTCCACAGCGGTCACCACGTCCCCGGCAACACCGGCCGTCGACTCGACGACGGCGGGGCCGGAACCGCAGTGTCACAGATGTTCGTCAACTACCAGACCGAGCGCCGGGGCGGGAACGGGTGGCTCAGACTGCTCACCGTCGACCCCGATCGGCGACGGTTGGCAGTCAGCACGTATTCGCCAGCGCTCGATCGGTGGCAGCGTGGCGCTGACGCCGAGTTCGACGTGTTCTTGGCGACGAAACGTGGCAACTGACCGAGTTCTCAAATCTCGGGAACAAACAGAAACCACTTTTTTATTCATTCACGTTTGTCCGAGGTGCGATGGAAAAACCACTGCTAGTCACGGACTTTCTGGACCGTGCCCGGAAGTACTACGGGGAGGAAGAGGCCGTCGTGGCGACGACCGGCGAACGGTTCACCTACGACGAACTCGGGGAGCGCGCCGACAGGTTCTCGGCGGCACTCCAGCAGCGCGGCATCGAGAAGGGAGACCGCGTCGCTGTACTCGACCCGAACACGCACTACCACCTGGCTGCGGCGTACGGGAGCATGCAGCTCGGTGCCGTCCACACGCCGCTGAACTACCGACTGACGCCGGACGACTTCGCATATATTCTCTCTGACGCCGAAGTCGACGCGATCTTCGCCGATTACGAGTACGCAGACCGGATCGAGGCCATCCGAGACGAGGTCCCGACGGAGACGTTCATCACGAACGACGCCGACGCCGTCGACGGCGACTGGGAGTCCTTCGAGGAGGTCATCGAGGACGCCGGCACCGACTACGACCGGCCGGAGATGGACGAGAGCGACGTCATCACCATCAACTACACGTCCGGGACGACCGGCGACCCGAAGGGCGTGTGTCGCACCCACCGCACGGAGACGATCCACGCGTACCTCATCACCGTTCACCAGGAGATCACGGACGACGACGTCTACCTGTGGACGCTGCCGATGTTCCACGTCAACGGCTGGGGGCACATCTACGCCATCACCGGCATGGGCGCGAAACACGTCTGTACCCGCGGGGTCGACGCCGAGTGGATCTTCGACACCGTCGTCGACGAGGACGTCTCGTACATGTGCGGTGCCCCCACGGTGCTGAACATGCTGAGCGACCACTACGACGAGAACGACGGCGACATCCCCACGAGCGGGGAAAACGACGTCCGCATCGCCACGGCGGGGAGCGCCCCGCCGGAGGCGACCATCCGCACGGTCGAAGACGAGTTCGACTGGTACCTCAAACACGTGTACGGCGCGACCGAGACCGGGCCGCTCATCACCACCTCCGACGCCAAGCGGCTGTTCGACGACGACTCCAGCGCCCGCTTCAAGATCAAGAAGCGCCAGGGGCTGGGCTACCTCGGCACCGAGGTCAGAGTCGTCGACGAGGACGGCAACGACGTGCCGCGCGACGACGCCACCATCGGGGAGATCGTCGTCCGGGGCAACCAGGTGATGGACAAGTACTGGAACAAGCCCGAGCAGACCGAGCAAGCGTTCAACGACCGCGTGGAGGGGTACTACCACATGGGCGACCTCGCCACCGTCGACGACAACGGGATGATTTCCATCCAGGACCGCAAGAAGGACATCATCATCTCCGGCGGGGAGAACATCTCCAGCATCGAACTGGAGGACACGCTGTTCGAGCACGACGCCGTCGGGTCCGCTGCAGTCATCCCGTCGCCGAGCGAGGAGTGGGGCGAGACGCCCAAGGCGTTCGTCGTTCCGGACAACGGCGACCCCGAGGAACCGGGCGTGACGAAAGAGGAACTCAAGGAGTTCTGTGAGGACAACCTGGCGGGCTACAAGGTCGTGCGCCGCTTCGAGTTCGTCGAGGAACTGCCGACCACGTCGACCGGGAAAGTCCAGAAGTACGAACTCCGCGAACAGGAGTGGGAAGACGAAGACCAGATGGTCGGCCAGGGATAACCTGGCTCACTCGACGGCGTCGGCGTCGTAGCGATTGGAGATGTAGACGACCGCGCCGATCAGGGCACCGAGCCCGACCCCGACGGTTATCATTCCGAAGAGAGCGGTTCCCAGGGGCGTCGGCGGAAGCTGGATGATCCCGAACAGCTCCGGGTCCAGATCCTCGGGTCTGATCGCACCCAGAATCGTGCCCATCACGCCAGCGATGAGGACGACGACCGTGAAAACAGTGAGGACCACCCGGCTTCCGCTCGTCGTGTCGGCATCTGTCATTGCTCCAGATTGGAGACGAAGGTGATTAACCGTTTCACTTCCTACCCACGAGTAATGTCCGAAAAGGACCTCCTGCTCCTCGTCCTCGCCGGCATCGCTGTACTGATGTTCCTGACGGGTTTCGTCCTGGTACTGAGCTAACGCGCTGCACACGGCGACAACACGTAAAAAAGAACGCCGTGACGAATCGTCGAGAACGCCCTTATTCCGACGCGACGACGACGGCGCCTTTCATGCCGGAGACCTTGTGAGGGTTGCAGTAGTACGTCTCCGTTCCGGATTCCTCGAACGTGTGTTCGAAGGTCACCCCGGCGCCCGCTTCGGAGGTGCCGGAGTCGAACGCTTCGCTTTCGGCAACGACGTTGTGTGCGCCACCGTCACCGGTCCAGACCCAGGTCACGGTCGTCCCGGGCGAGACCTTGATCGCGGCGGGACCGAAGCCGAGGCCGCCCTGGCCGACACCGACCTGAACCTCGACGGAGTCCTTGCCGGTGTGATCCGCCATGTCGCCGTCGAATCCGATCGCCCCGTCGAGGTAGCTCGACACCTCGCTCGGTGCCGACACCATCTCGGCGCTGCCACCCTCGGTCGTGGTATCACCGTTGTTCGAGTCGCCTGAATTACTACCCTCCGAGCACCCGGCCAGTCCGCCGGTGATTGTCAGAACACCAACACCGCGTACGAAATTCCGTCTATCCATCACTTGGTCACCTCATTGTGTCTCAGAACGTGCCAGTTGTAAATTCACCGGTTCCGTTCCCAGAGAATGGGAATCGTAGTGAGGGGTATATAGTGCGTTTTCGAACATATTCGCATGGCAGAGCGTGCCCACTCGACCGGACCCAGTAATGTCCGAGCGACCACAGGCCGCGAATGGGAAGTGTTCGTGCGTGACGACGACGGCCCGCCGAGACACGCCGGCAGTGTCTCTGCACCCACAGCCGACGTGGCCCGCGACCAGGCCACGCAGTTGTTGGGGTGGAGCGTCACCGACGTGTGGCTCTGTCCCGCCGACGAGGTAGAGCGGTTCTCGACCACGGAGACGGACCAATGATTTCGGTCAGCAAACTGCTCTGTGACCTGGACGCCGAGGGGGACGGCCTCCGATACGACGCCGCCGAGGAGTCGAAGAAACCGCAGATCACCGAGCGCAAGCAGCAACGACCGGTCGTCGTCTGGAACCTCACCAAGCAGTGCAACCTCTACTGCGACCACTGTTACGCCGCCGCCGACACGGAGTGTGCGCCGGGCGAACTCTCGACGGAAGAGGGGAAGCGACTCCTCGACGATCTCGCCGACTACGGCATCCCCGTCGTGCTCTTCTCGGGCGGGGAACCCCTGGTTCGCGAGGACTTAGAGGAGTTGATCGCCTATGCGACCGACCAGGGGATTCGCGCAGTTCTCTCGACCAACGGGACGCTTATCACCGAGGAACGCGCTCAGGCCCTCAAGGACGCGGGTCTGAAGTACGCCGGCATCTCCGTGGACGGCCTCCCGGAAGCGAACGACGAGTTCCGCGGCAAGGAGGGCGCTTTCGACGCCGCCCTCCGGGGAATCAACGCCTGTCTCGACGTGGGACTCAAGACCGGACTCCGGTACACGATCACGAAACACAACGCCCCCGACCTCGAAGACATCGTCTCGATGCTGTACGACGAGGGGCTCGACCGGTTCTGTTTCTACCACCTCGATTACGGCGGCCGCGGCAACGAGATCATGGACGTCGACCTCACACCCGAGGAACGCCGCGAGGCTGTCGAGACGGTGTGTGACATGACCCGCGAGTACCACGACCGGGGCGAAGAGATCGAGACGCTGCTGGTCGGCAACTACGCCGACGCGGCGTACATGGTCGAGTACGCCCGCGAACACCTCGGCCACGACACGGCCGAGCGCGTGTATCGCTACCTCGAGGCCAACGGTGGCGACCCGACCGGCGAGCGCGTCGCCGACATCGACTACCAGGGCAACGTCCACCTCACCCAGTTCTGGCAGGGCTACTCGCTCGGGAACGTCCGCGACCGCCCGTTCTCGTCCATCTGGGAGGACGACTCGAACCCGCTTCTCCGCGCACTCCGGAACCGCGAGGACCACCTCACCGGAAAGTGTGCGGACTGCCAGTACCAGTCCATCTGTCGCGGTGGGTCGCGACTCCGGGCGCTCTCGGTCCACGACGACCCCTTCGCGCCGGACCCGCAGTGTTATCTCACCGATGGCGAGGTCACCGGCTCGAACCCCGTCGTCGACACCGGTCCCGAGCCCGCGGACTGACGGGACCGCTCAGTTCTCGCCCTCGAGCGCGTCGAGCAACACGAGCGCCAACTCCTTGTCCAGCGGATCGTTCGCGTTGCCGCAGTGGGGCGACTGCACGCAGGCCGGACAGCCGTCGGCACAGGGGCAAGACGCGACCATCTTCCGAGTGGTTCCTACGAGGGAACTAACGTCACGGTAGGCGCGGTCGGTCAACCCGACGCCGCCCGGATAGCCGTCGTAGATGAAAATCGTCGATTTCTCGGTGTGGGGATGGAGGGGCGTCGAGAGCCCGCCGATGTCTCGCCGGTCACAGAGCAACTCCACGGGCATCATCGAAATCATCGCGTGTTCGGCCGCGTGGATGCCGCCGTCGAAGTCGCCGTCGCGTGCCCGCATCTCCATCTCGACCGGGCCGGGGACGGTGAAGTACAGGGCTTTGGTCTCCAGCGTGGTCTCCGGAAGGTCGAGGGAGAACTGCCCGACCGGCTCGCCGGACGCGATGTCGCGACGTTCGTACCCGGTGATCTGCTTGCGCATCGTCACGTCCGCGAACCGGAGGGTGCTGTCCTCGCGGCCGGGCATCGGTCGCTCCTCGAGGTCGGACTCGACGGTGATCGTCTTGTCGTGAAGGACCTGGGTGTAGTACTCCGCGCGCGTCCGCGAGAGGTCGGCGATCCGGTGGTCCAGGTCGAGGTCGGTCACCTCGTAACTCTGGCCCTGGTGGTGGTAGATCGCGCCCGGATGGGCGTCCCGCAGCGCGTCGCCGAAAGGGAGTTTCGCGATCGTCTCGCCGTTCGCGCGGTCCCGCAGTTGGACCTGCCGGTCGTCGATGGTCCGGAGATTCATCTCGTGTTGGGGGCTGCCGTCGCCGTCGTACAGCCAGCGGATGCCGGCGTCGGTCTCCCGTCGATCGAGCTCGCCCGACTCGGTGAGGTCGCCCACGAGTTCCGGAAACGTCGGGCCGAAGTGGCGGTCGTCGTCGGGTTTCAGCCACGTCTCCCGAGCAGCGGACAGGACGTGTCCAGGCATGAGCGTCTGATTTTCGGGGTTCGAGATGGCGCGTTCCGCCTCGCCCTCGAAGAACTCGTCGGGATTGGCCATGAAGTACTGGTCGAGCTGGTCCTCGCCGCCGACCATGACGACGAGGCTCGGATCGGTCCCGCGACCGGCCCGCCCTGCCTGCTGGTGGGCGGCCATTCGCGTGCCCGGGTAGCCGTCCAGCAGAACCGCGTCGAGCCCGCCGATGTCGACGCCGAGTTCCAGTGCGTTCGTGCTCCAGACGCCGCGAATCTCGCCGGTGGACAGCCCCTGTTCGACCGTCTCCCGTCGGTCGCTGGTCAGCGCCGCCTGGTACGCAGTGACGCTCTCGGCCGCGTCGCGCTCACCGCGTCGGCGCAGTTCAGTAGCGCTGTCGGTGGCGTAACGCTCTGCGGTCTGGCGCGAACTGGTGAAGACCACGGTCTGGAAACCACGACTCACCAGGTCGACGAACAGCCGCTTGGTCTCGGTGTGGCTGGACTTCCGGCGACCGCTCCCCCAGCCCCCGCCGTCGGCATACTCCGGCGGGTTCCACAGCAGCCAGTGGGTCGGTCCCGTCGCGCTCCGATCTTCGGTGACCGCCGCGAACGAGGCCGCGGGCCGCCCGGTGACGGTCGCCGCGTGCTCGACGGGATTGCCGATGGTCGCCGAACAACAGACGTACTCCGGATCCGCTTCGAACCGCTCGCAGACGCGATTGAGACGACGGAGCACGAGCGACACCTGGCTGCCGAACACGCCGCGGTACTCGTGAACTTCGTCGACGACGACCGTCTCCAGGCGCTCGAAGAACCAGTCCCAGAGCCGGTGCGAGTGCGGGAGAATCCCGTAGTGGAGCATGTCCGGCGTCGTCAACAGGACGGTCGGCTGGCGGTCGCGCACCTGGCGTTTCTCGGTTTTCGACTGCCGGCCGGTGTACTGGTCGACCGTGACGCGACTCCCGAACCCGAGGCCACGGGCGAGGTTCTGGAGGGTGTCGGTCTGGTCGTTGATGAGCGCGACCTGGGGCGCAATATAGAGGGTACAGCCAGTGTGGTCGAGTGCGCGCTCGAACGCGGGGACCGTGTATGCCAGGCTCTTCCCGCTGGCCGTCTCGGTGGCGAGGACGACGTTCCGACCGCCGCGGACGGCGTCGATGGCAGCCGCCTGATGACTGTAGAGACGCTCGATGCCGCGGTCACGGAGCGTGCTCCCGAGCCGAGAGTCGAGATCAACGTCGGCGAAACTGGCGTCGCGACCGGGGACGACCTCGTGGTGGTGAACCTGCCCCTCGTAGTACGGCCGCCCGCGGAGCCACTCGATTGTCTCGTCCACACGCCGTCTTGCGGACACGGCGTCTTCACCGTTGCGCCCGACGAGACACCGCTCGTCGGCCCGAAAATTGCGTTCGCAGTAGCCACCATTTAAATTACCCGAATTGTTCGGCGGTATTTATAGGGCAGTCCCCACCCTACGGTGTGGTGTACCATGACGCAGGTAGAGGACACCAGCCGCGAGATGCGGCTTGACCGCGATTCGTTCGCACAGGGGTACTTCGAGAACGCAGTGTATCGTCACTGGGACCCGTACGCGATCGAGGGACTCGAAGAGGACAAACAGAAACTGATGGACGAGGACGATCTGACCGAGGCCGAGTACGAGGAACTCCGGCAGACGCTCGCTCGGTTCGGCGCGGGCGAAGAGGCGGTGACGGAGGACCTGATGCCCCTGGGGCTCGTGCTGGAGGACATCAACGACCAGATGTTCGTCTCCAGCCAGATCTACGAGGAGGCCAAACACACGCAGTTTTTCGACCGCTACTGGCGGGACGTCATCAACCCCGTCGCCGAACACCACGGGTTCGAGGTGACGAACCCGACCGATCAGCGATACTATCCTGACGGCTACATCCAACTGTTCGACGACACCGAGGCCGCGATGGAGCTACTCCTCGAAGAGGACACGCCGGAAAACCGCGCCAAGGCGTACTGTCACTACCACCTGACGGTGGAATCAGTGCTCGCCCAGACAGGCTATTACGGCATCACGTCGGCGTTCAGTTCGAAGGGATCCGACGAGGTGGCGATTCGCGAGTTCCCGCACCTCGAAGGGCTGGTCGAGGGCATCAGCAAGATCCGCAGCGACGAGGGCCGTCACGTCGGCTTCGGCATGCAGAAAGTCCGCCGCTACGTCCAGAGCGGCGAGGTCGACGAGCAGGTCGTCCAGGACACCCTGCAGGAACTCATGCCCCACGTCGCGAACACGGTGAACGACTTCGAGGAGGCAGTCAACGCGGTCCCGCTCGTCACGTACGCGCGCGACAAGCTGACCCGACGCATCGACATCATCACCGACGAAGACGCGGTGATCCCGGACGTGGACGAGCTCGTGAGTCTCGACACCGACGGCACCGCTGCTGCGGACTGAACGCGCTGTCCGCTTCCTGCGTCACGGGGACGTGGGAGGGGAAAAACACTGCCCGTCAACGGCGACGGTCGGGGGTCAATCGTTTCGATCGACGGGCCTATTCGATCCGCTTGAGGTCGCGGTCCGCGCGGCCGGACTGCTCGGTCCCGCCGAGTTTGTCGCGGTTGAGCGCGAGCAGCACCGCGAACACGATCGGCGACAGGATACCCAGCGCGAGTGCAGCGCCCATCGCCTGCAGTTCCGGCGTGAAGACGATGCCGCCGCCGTGTTCGCCGCCTTCGCCGCCACCGCCGGACGTGTCGACGTCTCCGACGACGATCACGCCTTTCATGCCCGAGATCTTGTGCGGTTCGCAGAAGTACTGGACGACGCCTTCCTCCTCGAAGGTCTGTTCGAACGTCGTGCCAGCCTGAGAGACGGCCGAGCCCGAGTCGAAGCTGCCGTCCTCGGCGACGACGTTGTGCGAGCCACCGTCACCGGTCCACTCCCAGACGATCTTCGTGCCGGGATCGACTTTGACGGCTGCGGGCCCGAACGCGAGCCCGGTGTCTGCGGCGCCGACCTCGACGGTCACTTCGCTTTTGCCCGTCTCGTCGACGACCGTGCCGTCGTAGTTGTTCGCTTCCGCGAGATAGCCGCCGAATTTGCTACCGTCCTGTGCTGCTGCCGTGCCGGTTGCACTCGCGCCCAGCCCCGCGGCTGCGGCGCCAGTGGCCGTCGCCCGAAGGAACCCGCGACGGCTCTGCGTGGATGCACCGGTGTTGTCGTTCGTGCTCATGTCTGTCACTCCGAACTCCGCCGCACTCCGTGGCGCGTCTCGTCGCTGCCCTGCCGTCCGTCCCAGTGCGGCGTCTGCGGGGGCCGGACGTCTCCACGCCGCTCCATATGCGACGATTTTCACCGATAGTTAAAAGCCCGCCTAAACGTCTCGGGGAGTGGGAACCAGTACCAAAGAAAACCGCTCAGTCGGTCCCCCTCACCGAACGATGGTGACGGGACAGTGAGCGCGGCGGACGACGTTCTCGGCGACGCTGCCGAGGATGAGTCGGGAGAGTCCTTTCCGACCGTGGCTCCCCATGACGATGTGGTCGACGTCGTTTTCGTCGGCGAACTCGACGATGCTGCGTCCCGGCTGGCCGACGACAGCCTCGGAGTCCAGCGTGACGTCGTAGTCGTCGGCCGCGTCCTGGGCGTCGTCGAACAGCGTCTCGGCCTCTTCCTTGGCGCTTTCGTACCACTCCTCCCAGTACCCGGGCAGAGTCGACTCCATCGGAGCTCCGTAACCCGCGTCGACGAAGTCCAGCACGTGGATCACGGTGAACTCGGCGTCCTCGTGTTTCTCGAGTGCGTGTTCGAGCGCTTTCGCTGACAGCGGCGATTCGTCCATCGGAACGAGTACGTGTTCGCTCATACCTGAAGATAGTCGGGCCCCCCACATAACTTCGTAGTTCGTTCTCGGCGTCTGAAAACTCAGTGCCAGTGTCCCGATTCGCACACGCGAGCGAAGAATGGAAGTTCCCGAGAGCAATGCCGAACCGAATCGACACCGGTGCTCCGAAGCTCACAACGCCGGGCCGGCCACCTGACGGGAGAAAGCAACTCAGAAACGCAGCATCGAACCGTCGCGCCGCTTACTGCTGAGCGTACAGCGAGTAGACGATCACCGCGAAGCCCAGCGCCGTGAGGGCGGCTTCGACGACGATCGCGTATCCGCGGTCGATTACTGGCCCGATGTTGGCCGTTCCTGCGAGGTCGAGCGCACCTGCGATGAGTGATCCGAGCGTGACGAGGGTGAAGCCGACGGCTAGCAACTGCAGCGGTTTCGCCCCGGTCCGACGGTAGGCCTTGAACGAGAAGAACGCTATCAGGCCCCCGAGGAACAGGGTGATTGTCTTGAGGGCAACGATCACTGACGGGACGTGGATGAGTGGGACGATTCCGGTCACGTTTCTTTGCGCACCTCCGACCAGAGGTCCTGTAGCCGTTCGTCCGCTGTTCTGGGCACGCGGCTGATGCCGACGTCGAAGTCTCGGTCTTCCGAGAGTCCGACGACGACTTCCTCGAAATCGACCTCGTACTTACTAGCGTGTTGACCATCCGGACGGATCTCCATCCCCTCGCGGAGCAACGAAGCTTCCGTCAGCATGTCCAACTTTCGGTAGGTCGTCGAGAGCGGCACGTCACAGGTTTCGGCGATTTCCTCTGCTGTCATGGGTTCCTCCAGGTTCCGGACGATGACGCGACACTTCGGATCGTCAAGGGCGTCCAGAACGTCCTGCAGGTCGGGTCCTTCCTCGTCCGCGAACGGATCACGGACCATGTAACGGAGGTTGGCGGACGAAGCCATATAACCGCTCCGACATACCTGCCACACAACCGCCAGCCCGCCCGTGGGTAGCCGCTACACGGATATGTAACACCACAATCACTACTGAGCAGCCCACTACGTTTCGTGTCTCACGATAGCACATGTCATTACGTCTGACTGGTCAGGACCGGTTCGCTTTTGAGCAGACGCCCCATACGCTCAGGTGTGCTCGCCGCCGAGTTGCACTGTCACTCGTCGCTTTCGTACGACGGCCGCGATCCCGTCGACCTTCTGCTCGGGCAGGCAGAAGCGGTCGGCCTGGACGCCATCGCCGTCACGGATCACGACGAGATCGACGCGAGCCTAGAGGCCGCCGAGCGTGCCCCGGAGTACGGCCTCATCGCCATTCCGGGGCTGGAGGTGTCGACGGCTGCCGGCCACGTCCTCGCACTCGGCGTGACCGAAGCAGTTCCGTCGGGCCTCTCGTTCGGAGAGACGCTCGGCCGCGTCCGCGATCTCGGCGGCATCGCCGTCGTTCCACACCCGTTCCAGGAGTCACGCAGCGGCGTGCTGGCCCACATCTCGCGTGACGACCTGACTGCGGCCGACGCCATCGAGGTGTACAACTCCCGGCTGCTGACCGGACGAGCGAACCGGCAGGCGGAACGATTCGCCAAGCTCCGCGAAATGCCGATGACGGCCGGGAGCGACGCCCACATCAGCGAGATGGTCGGCCAGGCGGTCACTCGCATCGACGCCGCCGAACGTAGCGTCGACGCCATCCTCGACGCCATCCGCGACGGTCGGACCACGGTTGAGGGTCGTCGAACGCCGTGGCGGATCAGTTTCCGACAGGCCGCCGGCGGCGTCAAGCGCCGCGTGAAGAACCGATTCTACAGTTTCCTATGACCGGCAGGGCTTCCGACGGCAATGAGTCGAGTCTCGACGGGGCGTCCGTCGACTGCGTCCGAGCTGCCATCGAGTCGGGCGACCCGTTGTCAGGCACCCGGGGCTTCGCCGGCGCGGTCGACGATCGACTCGTCAGAGACGTTTTGGGTCGATACCCCTGTTTCACCGAGCGCGACGATCCGACGACGTGGAGTTTCGATCCGACCGAACTGGACCAGCCGGAATCGGTACCGGCAGGGCATGGTAGGACTGCTGAGGGAGACCAGCGCGTCTGGTCGCTCCCCGACGTGCCGACCATCGAGGACGACGAGGCGGCCGTCGCGACGGTTCGTGCGTCTATCGACGCGAGTCTGGACGAGGTGGTCGCGGACTCGCTTGCGATCGCGTTCTCCGGTGGCGTCGACTCCGCGCTCCTGGCCGCGCGGCTGGACGCCCCGCTGTACGTGGTTGGATTCCCCGACAGTCACGACGTCGAGGCGGCGCAGTCGGCTGCGGCGTCGCTCGACCGAGACGTTCGCGTCGTCGAGGTCACGCACGACGACGTCGTCCGGGCCGTGCCGGAAGTCGCGACCGCAATCGGTCGGACGAACGCGATGGACGTCCAGATCGCGCTCCCGCTGTACCTGGTCGCCGAGCGGGTCGCCGACGACGGCTACGACCGGCTCGCAGTGGGACAGGGCGCTGACGAACTGTTCGGCGGCTACGCGAAAGTCGCCAAGGCGCCCACTGATCCCCGGGTCGACGCCGACACGGTCCGGGGCGCCACGCGAGAAGTGATTCAGTCCCTCCCCGACCAACTCGAACGGGACGTGTTGACGCTCCGTGCCGCAGGCGTCGAACCCGTCGCGCCGCTGCTCCACGACCGGGTCGTCGAAGCCGCACTCCAGTTGCCCGGTCACATGCTCGTCACCGAGCCCGGTGACGACGGGGTGCGCAAGCACGCGCTCCGGCGCGCGGCCAGCGAGTGGCTGCCCGACGAGATCGCGACTCGAGACAAGAAAGCCGTCCAGTACGGGAGTCTGATCGCTCGCGAACTCGACCGGCTAGCCAGACAGAACGGGTTCAAACGCAGGATGGACGACCACGTGACGAAGTACGTCGAATCGTTGCTCGCGTAACGCTGTTTTCAGGCGTCAGAGACGGTCTCGATCGCTTCCGTGCCGATCTGCGCCACGTCCTCGTCCACGCTCGTTGCCCGAAGGTCCGCGGGCGTGTTCCAGTCCCAGACCTCGGGGCCTTCCTCGCCGGCAGCGGGATCGACGTCCCTGCTGTCCACGCGCGCGAAGTAGACGTGATCGACGTGCTGGTGTGCCACCTCGCCGTCGCAGACGTCGATGTCGTACAGCATCTGATAGCGCGGCTGCGGGAGTGAGCGACCGGTGTCGGTGCGAATTCCTGGGTCGTCGGCCACGAGGTCCGGATCGTGCCCGGTCTCCTCGCGGACCTCCCGAACGGCGGCCTCGTGGGGTAGTTCGTCACGGTGGACGTGTCCGCCCGGTGGAATGCGGATTCCGAGACGCTCGTGTTCGTGGAGGGCCGTCGCTCCGTCAGCCACGATGTAGACAGTCGCGGTGTAGTGACGCGTCGTCTCCATGTGAGTCGCGAAGCGCTCGTTCGGTTTGTAGACGGTGGATTCTCCCAGAGAGAGACCGGAACCGACGGCGAAAACGGCCGAGGCGAAGAGGAGCGGCAGCAAGCCATCGGACCGACGGCGGATTCCTTCCGACCAATCATCTCCGCGAACACTGCACTATAAATGTCGTATAGGTATAAATAATTGTGAAGTTACTCGTTATCGGAGATTCCGATCTCGTTCACCGATCGTCTGGGTGCACAGCAATCGCGACCAGTTCGATGAAAATCGACGGCTTAGCCCAGACAGCGCCCAATATATGTATTCGAGCCCTACTGTCAATATAAGTAACAGAAATATTTGTGGGCAAATTGGCTATTCACACCGAGTGTCAGAAATATTGTTCTCAAAATATGAAAATAGGAGTATAGAGTTTTTATGGGGTGTGGCAAAGTCCCGGTAACGAGAGAGTACCACGCAATGATCTCATCATTACTGCGTCGATTTACCGGCACTAACGAACGAGAGATAGACTCGGAGAGGACGGGACAGACCGACCCTGTTCGAGCAGCGGACGAGGAATCGCCAGCGTCGGCAGTTGCGAGCGATGGGGGCGCGGTCGTCTCTGCGGACGAGGCGGCACCCAGCCCGTCGCTCGATCACGACGAGGACTACTACCAGGAAATCGACGCACCCACAGAGTTCACGACAGGCGAAGTCGAAGGCACCGTTCGGGCCAACCTGGAGCAGGTACTCAACGCCTCGGGGACGGCGATGCGGATCATCGGCCCGGAGTTCAACGTCATCATGCAAAACGACATGATGGACGAGTTGTCGGGCGTCGACGACGACAGGCTCGAGGAGGTGCCCTGCTACGGTGCGATGTGCAACGACGACGTCTGCGGGACGGACAACTGCACCCTCAAGCGACTCATGGCCGGTGAAACCGACCGGATCGAAGTGGAAGTGGAGAAAGACACCTACGACGGGCGGACCGTTCCGACCAAACTCGTCGCCACCGCGATCAAAAACGACGCGGGCGACGTGGTCGCGATCTCCGAGAGCTTCATCGACCTCTCGGACATGAAGTCCGTGACCGAGCAGTTCAACGACGTCGTCGACGACGTGTCCAGCGGGTCCCTCGACACAGAAGTCGACACCACGGACCTGGAGTGGTACTACGAGGACATGGGCGAGTCGCTCAACGAGATGATCGCGGTCGTCGACGAGGCCATGGAGCAACTCGATCAGATCACGGACGACCTCCGGGACGCGCGCCTCGACACCGACCGCGACGTCGACTCGCTGCCGGGCATCTTCGGCAAGATCGTCGACGACCTGGACCAGACGGCAGAGCACATGATCGAGGAGATGCAGCGCCGCCGCTCGGTCGCCGACGGCGTCCAGACGTCCGTGAACGACCTGCTCGACAGTTCCGAGGAAGTGAGCAGCGACTCTCAGGAGATCACGGCGCTGGTCGAAGAGCAACACGCGAGTATGCAAGACATCTCGGCAGAGGTCTCGAACCTCTCCGCGACGGTCGAGGAGATCGCGTCCTCCGCCGAAGAGGTCAACGCGTCGAGCGAGCAGGCCGAACGACTCGCCGAGGAGGGCCGCGACTCGGCCGAAGACGCGATCGACGTGATGGAAAACATCGATTCGGCTGCCGCCGACGTCACGAGCGACGTGAACCGCCTCCGAGAAGCGGTCGCGGAGATCGACGATATCGTCGACGTCATCAACGACATCGCCGAGCAAACGAACATCCTGGCGCTCAACGCCTCCATCGAAGCCGCGCGCGCCGGTGAGGCCGGGGAAGGCTTCGCCGTCGTCGCCAACGAAGTCAAATCGCTGGCCGAGGAGTCACAGCAGCACGCAAGCGAGATCGAGTCCGTCGTCTCGACCATCAGCGAAGACACCGAAGAGACCGTCGCCAGCCTGCAAGACGCCAACGAGCAGGTGGACATGGGTCGGGAGATGGTCGAAGAGTCGATGGGGAACCTCGAAGACATCGTCACCGCAGTGCGTGAAACCTCGAACGGGATCGACGAAGTCGCCGCCGCGACTGACGAACAGGCCCACAGCACCGAGCAGGTCGCGGGCATGGTCGACGACGCCGTGCGGAAAGCCGACAGCATCTCCGACCGCGCGATCGAGGTCGCAGACCTAAACGAGAAACAGGTCGAACAGGTCCACAGCATCGAGACCGACGTGGAGCGACTCCGCGAACAGTAGCGAGCGATCCGCCCCGGAAAACCAGTCTCGACCGCGTTACAGCATCTGTCCTTCTGCGTCGAGCAACTCGTGGTAGCGGTTGCGGATCGTGACCTCGCTGATGGAAGCGACGTCGCTGACCTCCGACTGCGTGACCTTCTCGTTGGCCAGCAGCGAGGCCGCGTACACTGCGGCGGCAGCGAGTCCGACGGGGCTCTTCCCGCTGTGGACGCCTTCCTGTTTTGCGGTCTGGAGGAGGTCACGCGCCCGCCGCTCGACCTCGTCCGAGAGGTTCAGTTCGGAGGCAAAGCGCGGGACGTAGCTCTCCGGGTCAGCGGGCTGTATCTCCAGGTTTAGCTCCCGAATGACGTACCGATAGGTGCGGGCGATCTCGTCTTTCTCGACGCGAGAGACGCCCTCGATCTCGTCGAGACTGCGGGGCGTCCCGGCCTGTCGGGCAGCGGCGTACAGGGACGCGGTGGCGACGCCTTCGATGGACCGGCCCGGCAGCAGATCCTCGTCGAGGGCGCGGCGGTAGATGACGCTCGCGGTTTCCCGGACGCTCTCTGGCAGCCCCAGTGCCGAGGCCATGCGGTCGATCTCGCCGAGGGCCTGTTTCAGGTTGCGCTCCTTGGAGTCGCGTGTCCGGAAGCGCTCGTTCCACGTGCGCAGTCGCTGCATCTTCTCGCGCTGTCGCGACGACAGTGAGTTGCCGTACGCGTCCTTGTCCTGCCAGCCGATGTTGGTCGAGAGCCCCTTATCGTGCATCATGTTCGTCGTCGGCGCTCCCACCCGACTCTTCTCGTCTTTCTCGTTGGCGTTGAACGCGCGCCACTCCGGCCCGGGATCGATCTCGTCTTCCGAGACGACCAGGCCACACTCCTCACAGACCGTCTCACCGCGTTCCGAATCCGTGGCTAACGACCCACCGCACTCCGGACAGACGAGCGTTTCGTCCTCCTGCTCGATGGGTTCCTCGTCCTGGCTCTCGCTCGCGCGTTCGCCCGTGTACTCTCTGATGGTGGTGTCAGTCATTGGTTGAATCGGCGGGCACTGGTGCCCAGAGAACTATCCAGTACGATGTTATGTTGTGGCTGCGCCGACTTAAACCTTTCGACCGTTTGAGCCCTCAGAGTTGCCGATATCGGCCGTTTGCGGTTACAGCACTGCCGAGGAGTAAGCAGCCCATTTTGCCGGTTGTTGGCCCCGACTGCGCTCGGTCGTGCGAGCGTGGGCCCCGCGGCGAGACAGGTGATAACAGCGGCGACCGAAACCCTTACCGCTGGCCCGGGCCTGCCGGCGAGTATGACCGATTCGGCCGTCGACCCCGAGGAAGTGCGTCACGTCGCCTCGTTGGCCCGCGTCGATCTCGAGGAGGACGAGGTCGACCGCTTCACCGAGCAGTTCGCCGACATCCTCGCCTCGTTCGAGCGTCTCGACGAAGTGCCCGAGACCGAGGCGGAGCCGGACCTGACGAACGTGATGCGCCCCGACGAGGAACGTGAGTGTCTCAGCCAGGAAGAGGCGCTGCAAAACGCGCCGGAGAGCGAAGCAGGCTACTTCAAGGGCCCGAAGGTCTCGTAAAGCATGTCCTACAACGCATATATCACGACGAAGTCGATCGAAGGCGAGGAAGACGGACCCCTCGCCGGACGGAGCGTCGCAGTCAAGGACAACATCTCGACCGAGGGCGTGCCGACGACCTGCGGCTCGGAGATGCTCGCCAACTACGTCCCACCCTACGACGCGACGGTCGTCGAGCGGCTGAAAGACGCCGGTGCGACCATCCCCGGGAAGACCAACATGGACGAGTTCGGGATGGGGACGACCACCGAGACCTCCGCGTTCGGCCCCACTGAGAACCCCGCGGCTGAGGGGCGCGTTCCCGGCGGGTCCTCTGGCGGCTCCGCTGCAGCGGTCGCTGCGGGCGAGACGGACATGGCGCTCGGGTCCGACACCGGCGGCTCGATCCGCTGTCCGGCCGCGTTCTGCGGCGTCGTCGGCATCAAGCCCACGTACGGGTTAGTCTCTCGCTACGGGCTCGTCGCCTACGCCAACTCCTTAGAGCAGATCGGGCCGATCGCCCCCTCCGTCGAGGAAGCGGCCGAACTCCTGGAGGTTATCGCCGGCCCCGACCAGCACGATTCGACCACCCGGGACGCACGGGAAGCGGGCTCGGACTACGACTTCGCCGCTGCCGCCGACGGCGACGTCGAGGGCCTCGACATCGGGATTCCGACCGAACTCGTCGAGGGCGCAGACGAGGGCGTCGTCGAAACCTTCTGGGACGCCATCGAGGAACTCGAAGCCCAGGGCGCCAGCTACCACGAGGTCGACCTCCCGTCGGTCGAACACGCGGTCGAAGCCTACTACGTCATCGCGATGTCGGAAGCCTCCTCGAACCTGGCGCGGTTCGACGGCGTCCGCTACGGACGCGGTGGCGAGTACGAGGGCAACTGGAACGAGGAGTTCGCCAAAAGCCGCGAGGAAGGGTTCGGCGAGGAAGTCAAGCGTCGCGTCCTCCTGGGCACCTACGCGCTCTCAGCGGGCTACCACGACAAGTACTACAAGAAGGCCCAGGACGCCCGTGCGTGGGTCAAACGGGACTTCGACGAAGCGCTCGACGAGGCGGACGTGCTCGCATCGCCGACCATGCCTGTGCCCCCGATGAAGATGGGCGAGAGCTTAGACGACCCGATGCAGATGTACCTGGCCGACTGCAACACGACGCCGGTGAACCTGGCGAACCTCCCGGCGATCTCAGTTCCGGCGGGCGAAACCGAGGAGGGACCTGTGGGCCTCCAGCTGATCGGCCCGGCGTTCGGCGAGAAAGAGATCATTCGGGCCGGCAGTGCGCTGGCCTGACGACTGCGAGCGCCCCAGCGCGAGCAGCGGTTTTGGTCCAGATTTTACGAGGAGTGGGTTGCGGGCCAGCGGCCCGCAACCGGATAACGTGGCGGCTTCGCCGCCACGCGGTTCCCGCAGCGAACGGCGTGAGCGAGGAAACCCGACGATGTAAAAGGTGGGTGCAGGAGGAGATCATTCGGGCAGGCAGTGCGCTTGCCTGAGTTCGGAAGCCGCGACTGTGCGTGACGGACGCTGGCGGCCGAAGGTTCATTTTCGTCGCTCGCCACTGAGACGGTATGGCGACCGAATCGGCCGAAGTCTCTGCTGACGGCGACGGTATCGAGCGCCCGCCGTTCCGCGGCTGTGTGTTCTGTTACGGTGCCGAGATGACCTACTACGGGGGCTCGCCGACTCGCGAGTCGGCTCTCCGGCGACGCGGACTGAGCGACGTTTTGGATGCTGGACGCTACTTCTTGTGACGTGTCGCGAACGACGAGAAGAGCGCGAGCGGACGGCGGGTAGCTACTCTTCGTACGCGAGGTTCATGACCCACTGTGAGAACGCGTCGGAGTGGGGATCGACCTCTTCGTCGCCGATGAACGGAGACAACATGTCGCCAGCCATCAGCAGCGAGAAGTTGAGATCACGGGGTGCAGGTGTGAGGTGATAGGTGTTGTGCCCTTCGTAGATGGTCTCCTCGCGCTGGATGAGTCCTTTCTCTGCGAGCGACTCCACGATTCGGCTGCCTTTCCGCGATGAGACGTCCAGTTCCTTCCAGAACTCGCTCTGGTGAATACCGCCCGTCTCGCGGACGAGTTCCAGCCCGGCGCGCTCGTCTTCGGTGAGGTTTTCTTCCGACGCTGCCATGCTCATATCTACCTTCAGACTGTCTCCCGCTTAAAACTGGCTTTCGACGCGACGGATCCGACCGCGGTCGCAGTCGGAGCGATCCGCTACAACGACGCGTCGACGCGGTAGTACTCCGTTTCACAGGGCGGGCCGGGCGCGAACCGGTAGCTTGCGCCGTCGGGACCGATGGTGACCAAGGAGGACGAGCGCGTGCCGAAGGAGTTGTGGTGGACGCAGACGCCGTACTCGTGGTCGCTAATGACGTCCGCCGCTCGTTCGAGCCAGACCCCGGCCCGTTCGCCGGGTTCGGGCTGCAGGGCCGTCCGGACCGAAGCGGCGTTTGCCGCTTGTTGCTCGCTCACCTCGGGGCGGTGACTCGGGACGACGAAGTCGCCGTCGGCACCGACGTTCACGACGACGTGGACGCCGGGATCGAAGTTTCGCACGGCGAGTTGGCCACCCCACTCCAGCAGGACCGCCGCGTTGGCGTCGGCGACGACGAGATTGAACCCCTCGAACTCGAGGTCCTGGACTTCGCGCTCGACGAATCGGGCAGCGTCCTCCGCCGTCCGGTGTCTGAGCGCGTCCCGGACCAGCAGGCCGCGAGAGCGATCGCCGGCGAGGTCGGCCTCCACCCACCGGTTCGTGATCGCGACGAACAGGCCGTGTTCGTTGTACCCGATCCACGTGCCACCGGCCTCGCTGTCTCGGGGTGCGACCACGCCTGGATCGGCAGCGATCTTCGCGGGCGGGTCCGACGGTCGATCGAGGTGTTCGTCGCGATTCGCGGCGACGGCGATGGGCGTGTCCGCGAACACCTGCCAGGCGATGACGAGTGTGCACACGCCCCAGCATAGACGTCCGTCTCGGTTAAGTATCCGGGTCACCGCAGGCGATCACGCACGGCCTCGCGGTCGACCGTTCCCGACGCCGTCCGCGGCAGCTCCTCGGCGACGGCGGTCGTTCGCGGACACTTGAATCCCGCCAACCGGCCTCGACAGTAGGCCACCACGGCGTCGACATCGAGCGACTCGTCCGCCGCCGGAACGACCAGCGCACCCACCCGTTCGCCCCACTCCGGATCGTCGAGTCCGACGACGGCAGCGGCCGCGACATCGGGATGGCTGGTGAGTGTGTCAGCCACTTCGCCCGGATCGACGTTCTCGCCGCCGCTGATGATACGGTCGTCAACCCGGTTGAGCACCCACAGCCGCCCGTCGTCGTCGCGATAGCCGACGTCTCCCGTGTGCAACCCGAACTCACCGAACGCGTCGTCGGTCGTCGTCGAGTCGAGGTAGCCGGGCGTCACCGTCGGGCCGTCGACGACGAGTTCACCGCGCTCACCGGTCGGTAAGGGACTACCCGCCTCGTCGACGACCGTCACGTCCGTCCCCAGGAGCGGCTGGCCGACAGTACCTTCGTGGGAAAACGCCTGTTCCGGCGTCGCTGTCGCGATCTGCGAGGCGGTTTCGGTCATGCCGTAGGTCGGGTACACCGGGACGCCTGCGATTGCACACCGGTCGACGAGTTCGGCTGACGCTGGCGCACCGCCCAGGAGGACGAATCGGAGCTGGTCAGGTGCCGTCCACCCGGCGTCGAGCAGTCGCTGGAGCATCGTCGGGACGAGCGACACGCCGGTGACCGTGTACTCGTCGACGACGCGGGGAGTCCGCGCGGCGTCGAAGTCGGACTGAACGACCACCGTCGTTCCGTAGAGGACTGACCGAATCACGGGAGCGAGACCGCCCATGTGGTACATCGGGAGACAGCAGAGCCAGCGGTCGGTCGGGTCGACCCCCAGTCGGAACGCGGAGGCGGTCGCACTGGCAAGCAGGTTCCCGATCGTCAGGCGAACGCCCTTCGGCTGGCCGGTGGTTCCCGACGTGAACATGACGAGCGCGTCGGACTCGCGGTCCAACGAGACCGGGTCGGGAGCAGCGTCGGCTGGTGCCCGCAGCTCCAGCCCCGCTTCCCGTTCGGACTCGTCGACGGTCGCGACTGGCGCGTCAGTCACCTCGACGGCCGTCGCTTCGGTGTCGCTTCCACAGACGAGCACGTCGAGATCGAGGCGATCGACCTGGGCGGCCAGTTCGTCCGGCGTCAGCCTGGCGTTCAGCGGGACCAGGCGGCCGCCGAGTCGCTGCACGGCGAAGACGACTTCGGCGAACGCGACGCGCGTGTCGAGGAGGACGGCGACGGTCGGTCCACCGCGGTCACACAGTCGATCGAGTGCGGCAGTGCGTTCGGCGACAGCAGTGTCCAGCGCCCGGTAGGTCAGGCACTCGCCGGAGTCGACGTCGACGACGGCGGTCCGATCGGGCGTCGCTGCTACGCGGTGCGAAACGAGGTCCTGTGTGGGCCACTCGCCCGGCGTCGGCATTACTCCGCCAGTTCGACGCCGAGGCCCTTGTGTTGTGGGACTTCGATCTGGCCGTCCGCGACGGGCGCCGGGTCCGGCCCGAGGTCCTCGGCGAGCCACTCCGCCGTGGCGAGTCCGCACGCGGGAATCTCCGGAATCGCAGCCGCCACGTGAACCGCGGCAGTCCGGGCGACGACGCTGTCGATGGTCGTCGAGATGACCGGCGTGACGCCGGCCTGACGGGCCTGCCGTGCGGCCATCCGCGCGCGGTCCGGGCCGCCCAGCGCCATCGGCTTGAGGACGAGGTAATCGGCGGCTTCGGCGGCCAACACGTCGGTCACCGATCGGCTGGACAGCGATTCGTCGAGCGCGACCGCCACCCCGTCGTCACGGAGGCCGGACAGATCGGGAATGTCGTCGGCGGGGAGCGGCTGTTCGACGTACTCCAGGTCGAGCGCGGCCAGTTGGTCGAAGGCGCGCTCGGCCGCTTCGCGAGACCAGGCGCCGTTTGCATCGGCCCGCAGGGCGACCTCGGGGCCGATCGCGTCCCTCACTGCACGGAGTCGTTCGACGTCGTCGTCGACCGACCGAGCGCCCACCTTGATCTTGACGCAGTCGAAGCCGGCGTCGACCGCCGCGGCGGCGCGGTCAGCCGTCTCCTCGACCGCGCCGTCACCGACCGTGGCGTTGACCGGGACGCGACGGACGAGTCTATCGTTGCCCAGCGAGCGATAGAGAGGTTTGTTCGCACGCTGTGCGCGGGCGTCACCCAGCGCCAGCGAGAGCGCGTGGCGGGCCGCCGGCGCGTTCGTCTCGCCGAGCGCGACGCCCCAGTCTTCGTCCTCGGCGAGTTCGGGCGCCCATTCGAGGGCCTCTCGGCACGCGTCCAGCGACTCCGTCCAGCCCGGGAGCGGACTGGCCTCACCGACACCGACGGCGTCAGCGTACTGGATTCTGACGAGAAAGCCCTCGCGGTGCTCGAGTTCTCCGCGGGCGGTCGAGAGCGGACGCGCCAGGTCGAGTGTGAAAGGTTCGACGTCCATCATGTGAGTGCCAGCCCGGTTGCGAACAGCGCCGAGTGCGCGGCCAGCAACTGTCCGGTCCGTTCTAGCGCGGGGTTGAGCGCCTCGCCGTCGGTGCGCGTCAGCACCGTTTGTCCCAGCGAGACCGCCAGCGGGAGCGTCACTAGCGGGAGCAACGCCGGCAGCCCGAACTCCGCGTCGAGCGCGAAGAAGACGGGGACGACGTAGGCCATCCCGACCATCGCGAGCCACTCGACGCGACTCCACGTGTAGCCGAGCATGACTGCGAGCGTCTTCTTGCCGGAGGCCGCGTCGGTCTCGCGGTCCCGGATGTTGTTGACGACCAAGATGGCCGTCGAGAGCCCCGCGGCCGGGAGACTCACGACGAACGCTTCCATCGTGACCGTCCCCGCCGGAACCGCGAGTGCGAGCGGGTCGACCCACGGGAGCGTCGCAGCCGCCTGCACGTAGTAGGTCCCCATCACCGCGACGAGACCGAAGTAAACGAACACGAAGAGGTCGCCCAGTCCGCGGTAGCCGTACGGGTACGGCCCGCCGGTGTAGGCGACGCCGGCCGCGATGCTGGAGAGGCCGACGACGACGATCGGGAGTCCGCCGACGTAGACGAGATAGAGACCGACGACGACGGCCAGGGCGTACGTCGCGGCCATCGCTTGCTTGACGCGCGCCGGTTCGATGAGCCCACCTGCCGTGACGCGAGTGAACCCCTCGCGCTCGGCGGTGTCGGCCCCGTTGACGGCGTCGAAGTAGTCGTTCGCGAAGTTCGTCCCGACCTGCAGCAGCAGCGCCCCCAGCAGCGCTGCAACCGCCGGTATCGCGGCGAACACGCCGCTGTGAACTGCGAGCCCAGTCCCGACGATCACCGGTGCCGCCCCCGCGGGGAGCGTCTGGGGTCGTGCGGCCATCAGCCAGGCTTTCGTGCGTGACACCTCGGCATCAGCCGTTGCCATTACAACGGCGTTCGTTCCCCAGCCGTGTGAAGTTTGGCCCTTGTTCCTGCGGTTGCGGCGTGCCAGCAGACGCCACGCCAGGAATCGCCTACTGGCGGACCACCAACAGTTTGGCGCGCGCTGGTCGCGGCGTTCGTGGCGCGACGGAGTTGGGAAATGACGAACGACCGGCAGGAGCGAAGGGATTTGGAGATCTGTGGTGGACAGGAGTGCGGTGCAGTGCGGCGCAGTGCAGTGCAGTGCGGCAGAAACTAGGTAGAGCATCCGAGAGCGCGCGACGCGCGCTCTCGGCCTTATTTGGTGCAGATTTTTTCGAGGTGGGTTCCCACAGCGCGCCTTCGGCGCGCGAGGAAACCCGCCGAAGAAAAAAGGTGCTTTAGTAGTGCCAGGGGAACTGCCCGAAGTTCGGCTGCCGATTTTCGTTGAACGCGTCACGACCCTCCTGGGCTTCGGCGGTCCCGTAACCGAGTCGCGTGGCCTCGCCGGCGAAGACCTGCTGTCCCATCAGTCCGTCGTCGACGAGGTTGAAGGCGTACTTCAGCATGCGAATGGCCGTCGGCGACTTGTTCATGATCGTCTCGGCCCACGCGAGGGCTTCCTCCTCTAGCTCCTCGTGTGGGACCACGTCGTTGACCATGCCCATCTCCTCGGCCTCGTCGGCGTCGTACGTCTTCCCGAGGAAGAACACCTCACGGGCCTTCTTCTGGCCAATCTGCTTAGCGAGGTACGCCGAGCCGAAGCCGGCGTCGAAAGAGGCCACGTCTGGGTCGGTCTGGAGGAACTTGGCGTGTTCTTCGGAGGCGAGCGTCATGTCACAGACGACGTGCAGGGAGTGACCGCCGCCGACGGCCCAACCGGGCACGACGGCGACGACGACCTTCGGCATGGTCCGAATGAGTCGCTGGACTTCCAGAATGTGTAACCGTCCAGTTTTGCCCTCCTCGTCGTATTCGTAGCCGTCCGGCCCGCGAACGGTTTGGTCGCCGCCGGAACAGAACGCCCACCCGCCGTCTTTCGGCGAGGGGCCGTTACCGGTGAGCAGGACGCAGCCCACGTCGGTCTGGCGCTTGGCGTGGTCGAGCGCGACGTAGAGTTCGTCGACCGTCGGGGGTCGGAACGCGTTGCGGAGTTCGGGCCTGTCGAAGGCGATCCGGACCGCGCCGGTGTCGACGGCGCGGTGATAGGTGATGTCCTCGAAGTCGAACTCGTCGATAGATTCCCACCGCTCTGCGTCGAAAAGATCCGAGACCATACGCGGACTCCGACCGGCGACACCAAATAGATTCCCCGTCTTCGATTTCCGCGGCCGCGTTCGGGACCCTGAAACGAGAACGACCGGACTGCCGTCGCGTAGACACTCGTCGAGGTTCACTCGTGAGAATCGCGCCGAAGTTCTTATCAGGACGTCACCAGATGTGCGCGTAGACGCGGCGTCCCCGCTGAGTCGGTCCATCCCCGTGACACCCTCCATGTCAGAGACGTACTACGAGGTCCTCGGCGTCGACGACGACGCCACGACCGAGGAGATCGAGTCGGCCTACCGCGCGAAGGTCAAAGAGACACATCCCGACGTGAGCGACGCGCCGGACGCCGAAGCCCGGTTCAAGCGAATCACGCGGGCGAAAGAAGTGTTGACCGACCCAGACCTGCGGGCTCGATACGACCGACTCGGCCACGAACAGTTCGTCAGCGCCGCCGACAACGTCGTCGACGGGAGCAAGCACGCCGGCGGTGAGACGGGTGACGAGCCAGCGCAGGCGGGACCGTCGAGCAGCGAACCCACGGCAGGTGACGGGACCGCTGACGATCGATCCGGGCGACGGGAGCAGGGGCCGTCCGGGTCGGAGTCAGACTCTGAGAGTACCGACGGAGCTCACGAGTCGACCGGTCGAACAGGGAGTAACCCGGGGACGGCCGAGTGGCAACGAACGACGACGGGAAGCGGACGGCAGCGAGAATCCAGCGGGTACGCGACACGGACGACCTACACCGACCACTCGGTCGACCGGGTTCGACTGCCGTTGACGCCACAAACGATCATCCAGATCGGCGCGCTGTTCGCGCTCTATCCGGTCTTCCTGCTCGCGAGTTTCTTCCCCGCGTTCCCGGTGGCCGTAAACGTCACCGTCGGCCTCTGTACGCTGTTCGTCGTCGCCTATCTCCTCTCGATCCCGGAGGTCGCGATCGTCGTGTTCGGCGCCTGGAGCCTGCTCGCCCCGCTCCTGTTCCTGTCGCTGTTCGAACTACCGTTGGTTAGCATCTGGGGCGTGCTCGCGCTTCTCGTCACGTGGTTCCCGTTCGGCCTCGCGCTGCTGACCCGGCACGCGCTGCGCCGATGAATCAGGCGCCGTCGATCCGGTCACGCACGGTTTCGTGTATCCGCTCGCGGGTTCGGTGACTTGCCGCGCCGTCGACGCGAACTTCGATGACCTGCGTTCCCTCACTCGCGACCGACTCGTCGAACGCCCGCTGGAACGCCTCGCCGGGGGTAACGCGCTGGAACGCGAGTCCGTAAAGGTCGGCGGTCGGCTCGAAGTCGAGTCCGTGCGGCGTCCTGAACTGCTCGGTAAAGGGCGGGTCGAACTCCTCGATCGGGAGGAGGTGGAAGATGCCGCCGCCGTCGTTGTTGACGAGCACGATGGTCGCGTCGACGCCACAGCGAGCGATCGACAACAGGCCATTCATGTCGTGATAGTACGCCAGGTCGCCAGTCACCAGGACGAGCGGGTCGTCTGTCGCGCTCCCGGCACCGAGGGCCGTACTCGTGATCCCGTCGATGCCGCTGGCGCCGCGGTTGGCGAGCACGGTCAGGTCGGCCGCCCGCGGTCGCCCGAACCGGTCGACGTCCCGAACTGGCATGCTGTTCGAGACGAAGACGGTCGACGGGTCCGGCGCTCGCTCGACGACGTCTGCGAGTATTTTGCCTTCGAAGGATTCGGACTGGCGGGCGTCCGCGATCAGGTCCCAGTACTCCCGTTCGGCGGTCTCGAAGCGCTCGCGGTAGGCGTCGTCGGGTTCGTCGTCTCCGAGCCGTTCGGCGACCGCGCGGGCCAGTCGCATCGGATCCGCGACGACGAGGTCCGTCGCGGTAAACTCGGCCTCACGCCAGCCACCGGCGGGATCGACCACGATCTGTCGGTCGGCGTTGTCTCGGAGAGAGTGACGCAGGACCTTCGAGGTGGGGGAGGCACCGACTCTGAGAACGAACTCGGGTGTCGGCCAGTCGTCAGCGCCCGCGAGATACGAGTCGTAGCCGCCGCAGACCGTCACGCCGTCGCGGTCGCAGTGCTCGCCGAACCGAAGGCCAGAGAGGGGATCCGCGAGGATCGGAAAGCCCGTCGCGGCCGCGAGGTCGGCTATCGCGTCAGTGTCGCCCGTCCTCGGGTCCATCGGACCCGCGACGATCAGCCCGCGTTCAGCGCGCTCGACCTCGGCGACGAGGTCTCGAATTGCACCGTCAGCCAGTTCGGGACGCCCCTGGGCGGTCTCGACGAAGGGACCGTCGCGGCCGTCGACGGCCGCTGGCGCCTCGTCGGCGAGTTCCTCGGGAACGTCGCCGGAAACCTCGACCGGTTCGAGCGGTTTTCGGAACGGACAGTTGAGGTGGACTGGGCCGGCAGGGACGCCGATCGCCGCGGCCACTGCCCGGTCGACCGTCGTCCGGACCGAGCGGAGTTTTCGGGCCGTCGGTTCCGGCTCTGGCAGCGTCCGCTGGAATCTGACGGCGTCGCCGTAGAGGTCCTGCTGATCGACGGTCTGGTTCGCGCCGCTGTCGTGGAGTTCGGTGGGACGATCGGCGGTCAGGACGACCAGCGGGACGCGTGCCTGGTTGGCTTCGATGACGGCCGGGTGGAAGTTCGCCGCGGCGGTGCCCGACGTACAGACGATGGCCGTCGGTTCGCCGGTGCGACGACCGCGACCGAGCGCGAAGAAAGCCGCCGCGCGCTCGTCGAGTATCGAAAACACCTCGATGTCGGGATGATCCGCGATAGCGACTGTCAGCGGCGTCGATCGACTGCCGGGCGAGATGCACGCGGCGGTGACGCCAGACTTCGCGAGTTCGTCGGCGACGAGTCGGCCCCAGAGCGTGGCGCGGTTGGGTGCAGTCATCGTCCGTCGGTCGCCGCGTCGTCGCTCGTCAGTTCGTCGAGGATCGGCCGGTACTTCGGCTGGACTTCCTCCCACTCCTCGTCGGGATCGGAGTCAGCGACGATGCCACAGCCGGCGAACAGCGTGGCCGTCTCACCGCCGGCGACGCTGGAGCGGATTCCGACCGCGAACTCCCCGTCACCGTCGGCGTCGAACCAGCCGATCGGCCCGGCGTACCAGCCCCGATCGAACGTCTCCGTCTCGCGGATGACCTGCCAGGCCTTGTCCGGCGGCAGACCGCCTACTGCCGGCGTCGGGTGGAGCGCCTCGACGAGACTCAGGACGTGTTCGTCCGCCGAGAGCGTCGCCGTGATCGGCGTCTGGAGGTGCTGAATGTTGGTCAGCTTCCGAACGCCCTGCTCGCCCTCCTGCACGTCACCGAGCGGCGACAGTTGATCCATGATCGCATCGACGACGAGTCGCTGTTCGTGCTGGAGTTTCTCGCTGTCGAGCATCGACGCCGCCAGATCGGCGTCCTCCTCGGGCGTCTCTCCCCGGGGAACCGAGCCGGCGAGCGCTTCCGTCTCGACGCGCTGGCCCGTCAGTTTGACGAGTCGCTCGGGTGGCGGACCGAAAAAGGCGGCCTCGGTGCCCGGCTGGACGAGGAAGCGATAGCAGTTCGGGTACGTCCGTCGGAGCCGTTCGAGCGCGTCCGGCACGTCGAGTTCGCCGGCGAGATCGACTTCCAGTGCCGTCGCGAGGACGACCTTTCGGAGGTTGCCCGCTTCGATCCGATCGATCGCCCGCTCGACCTGCTCGGTCCACTCGGCTTTCGACGGCGTCGTGCGGGTCTCGACGACGCCAGGTGGGCCGCCGCTCGGGCGCATCATCGGGAGGGTCGACAACGACTCGGCGGCGGCGTCAAGTCGCTGTTCGACCTGGTCGGCCGTGACGTCCTCTCCGTAGGCCCGCACGGTCAGCCAGGTGGTATCGCCTGCAGTCGTCAACTGTGTCTGCGGGAGCGTGAACGCGGCCGCCGGGAAGTCCTCCCACGGCGGTTCGGACTCGTGATGCTCGTTGAACGCAAGTCCGCCGAGCAGTCGCGGACGGGTCTCGGGGGGTCCCGTCCGGTCGACGTCAGTGAACACGGTCGAGGCAGCCTCGCGGAGGCTGTCGAACCGATCCGGGCCGTGGGCAGTGACAGTTACCGCAGAGCCGCTCCCGACGATTTCGAGGCCGTCGGGCGCTGCCCAGTGGACCCGTGGTGCTGGTTGGCTCGCCAGAAACGCACGATACGAGACGTCCGTGACCTCGCGGGTGCGGCCGACGAGCACCGCACCCTCGCGTGGGCCTGCTCGCTCCTCGCGCTGGGCCGGTTCCATCTGCTGCAACTCAGGGTTCCGCCCTCTTGAGAGTGTCCTTCCTGCGCCGACACGTCCACCCCTCAACTGTATCGGTCTTCGGCCCACGGGTTCGCCGTGTCGGAGTAGCCGCGCCGCTCCCAGAACCCTCGCTCGGGTTCGGTGAGAAACTCGAGGCCACTGACCCACTTTGCCCCCTTGTACGCGTACTTGTGCGGCGTGACGACGCGCAGTGGCCCGCCGTGGTCCGGGGCCAGCGGTTCGCCATCGAACGCCCAGGCGAACAGGACCTCGTCCCGCATGCACGCGTCGAGTGAGAGGTCCGTCGTGTAGTCGTCGAGGGCGACGAACATGACGTGACAGGCGTCCTCGTGGACGCCCGCACGCTCTGCGAGTTCGGGGAACGGGACGCCTGTGAACTCGCAATCGAATTTGCTCCACCCAGTCACGCAGTGAAAGTCCTGCCGCTGTGTCTCTGCTGGGAGGGCCTGAAACTCCGACCAGGAGAAGGACAACTCCTCGTCGACGGCCCCGGTGACCGTGAACTCCCAGCTGTCGGGATCCCACGACGGTCGGCCGGACTTCGAGAGCACCGGAAAGTCCGTCGTCTCGTGTTGTCCCGGCGGTAATCGCTCGTCGCCGAACTCCTCGTAGAGGTCCGTGACGTCGGTTGCTGTCACAGTATAGAGACGGGACCGGCAGCCCCTATGCGTATCGACTCGAACGGCCTCCAGGAATCGAGATCCACCACGAAACCCTCGCGCACGTCACACACAGAGAGGCCTGATTAGGAACCAGCTTCGTCCCGAACTAGCAGTGACGGTTTCATATCACACAACATCAATACCGATGTCGGGAACATCATCCTGCAGTACGAAAACACAGGTTTTCTTATCGCGAAATCGTTTTAAATAGAGGCGGATGACCCCCGTCAGAATTAAATACCCCTCTGTCGAAATCCCCAACGTTCAGATGCCGAAGGCAGAGATCACAATCCCGGAGCACCTCGAAATGCAGATCGCCCAGTTAGTCGAGAAGGGCGAATTCCTCAACCGCGAGGAGGCCATCGAGGACCTACTCTCGACAGGGATCAAGGCGTACAAGACGAGTGGACCCGTTGATGACGAGGAGGAGACCGGTCTGGAAGACGACGGTATGATGGGCCACGACGACGAATACGTGTTCTAGTGCCGATTTTTCGCGACGTCTCCGCAGCCAGGAGGCATACCACTCCGCAAACTGCACTGCCCCGTCGCTGTGTAGTGTAACTAGCAGATTACCCGTCGGTACTGCCGGGGCCAGAAACAAACAGCAGCGAGATGTACTCACGTCGCCGTTTATTGGCAACTGACGCGTTGCCGGTTGTGCGAACGGTTGTCAGAAATTCTTAAACCGGCGTCTCACGAATGAGAACGTACGGATGCACAAAGACGAGTTACTCGAACTTCACGAGCACATGGTCATGATCATGGAGTATTTCAAAGATCTCGAGGACGTCGACTCGAGTTTGTTCGAGGGCTACGACGAACTCGACGTCACGCCGAACGACGTGCACATGTCGAAAAGCGAGCACAAGCACGCCGTGTTCGTCCTCGGAAACGCACTGGCGACTGCCATGAGCGAAGACGAGTTCTCGGACGCCGGGCGAATCGGCAAACGCATGAAGGAACTCGCCGAAGACGCCGAGAGCAAGCTGTAATACGACGATATTTCTCACGTAGCCACCCCGTCGAGACCCGCAGGACTCCCGAGTGTCCGGCGTGACGAGTCACGAACCGTTCGCTCAAATCCGGATACTACCGACGACAAACAGACAGAGTCGACTATACGAAACCTGCTTCGCCAGTGCAGTTAACAGTGAGCGAGTCACGTACACTGGCCCTAACATAGTAACCAGAAAAGGCGCATATGCCTTACACTGGTTCGGGTCGTCGGTGGAGTTATATCGGACGCGGACACATTTTCTGGCATGCAAGTCGATGACATCGACCGAGTAGCGGTGCTCGGTGCAGGAAGCATGGGTCACGGTATCACAGAGGTCGTCGCCATCGGCGGGTACGACGTGGTGATGCGAGACATCGAACAGGAGATCGTCGACGAGGGGTACGACGACATCGAGTGGAGCCTGCAGAAACTCTCGGAGAAGGGCCTGATCGACGAGGACCCCGACGACGTGATGGCTCGGGTCTCGACGGCCGTGGACCTCGAAGCCGCCGTCGAAGACGTCGACCTCGTCATCGAGGCGGCCCCCGAGCAGATGGATCTCAAGAAAGACATCTACGGGGATCTGGACGAGTTTACCCCCGAACACGCCATCCTCGCGTCGAACACGTCCTCGCTCTCGATCACCGAGATGGCGAGCGCGACCGATCGCCCCGAACAGGTCGTCGGGACGCACTTTTTCAACCCGCCGGTGAAGATGGATCTCGTCGAGGTCATCTACGGCGACGAGACCAGCGACGAGACCGCAGAGACGGCCTCCCAGTTCATCGAATCCATCGACAAGACGCCGATCTACGTCAAGAAAGACGTCCGCGGGTTCGTCGTCAACTCGGTCCTCGGGCCGTTCGGTGACGAGGCTGCCTGGGCGGTCTCGGAGGGTGACGCGACGATCGAACAGGTCGACGCCGCGATGGTCCACCAGCGCGGGTACCCCATGGGGCCGTTCGAGCTGTCTGACATGACCGGCATCGACATCGGCTATCACGTCCGGAAAGAAGCCGGCCAGCCCATCCCGCCGATCGTCGAGGAGAAAGTCGAGAACGACAACCTCGGCCAGAAAACCGGCAAAGGCTACTACGAGTACGAGGACGGTGACGGGACCACGTACGAACCCGGTGACGGCGAGGGCTTCGACACGCTTCGCATCGAGGCACGGATGGTCAACGAAGCGGCAAAGCTCGTCGGCAACGACGTTGCGACCCCCGACGCCATCGACACCGGCATGCGGCTCGGTGCAGGCTTCCCCGAGGGGCCGTGCCGTCGCGCCGACAAGATCGGCCTCGACGAGATTCTCGATACGTTAGAGACTCGCTACGAACAGACGGAAGCCGAACGCTACCGCCCGGCGGACTACCTCGTCGAACTCGTCAACGGCGGCCACACGGGCGAGGACGCTGGCCGCGGGTTCTACGAGTACGGGAGCGACGACGGCAACCGCGAGTACCGCACCATCAACGTCGAGCGGGACGACCGCGGCGTGCTCGCCATCGAGCTGGACCGTCCCGAGCGCATGAACGCTCTCAACGAGGACCTCATGGACGAGGTCGAACACGTCCTTGACAACGCCGACCTGGACGAAGTCCGGTGTGTCACCTTCGAGGGCGCGGGCGATCGAGCGTTCTCGGCCGGCGCCGACATCGGCGGGTTCGCCGGCATGGAGCCCTACGAGGCCGCCGAAGTCACGTCGATGTTCGAGACGGTCAACGACTTCCCGCGCCCCACGCTGGCGAAGATCGACGGCTTCTGCCTGGGCGGCGGCCACGAACTCGCGCTGGCCTGTGACCTGCGCGTCGCCACCGAGGACTCGGAGTTCGGCTTCCCCGAGATCAGCCTCGGCCTCCTGCCCGGTGGCGGCGGTACCCAGCGCGCCCTGCGGATGATCGGCGAAGCGCGCGCCAAGGAACTGGTCTTCCGAGGCAACCGGATCAGCGCAGACCGGGCCGAGAACTGGGGACTAATCAACCGCGCCGTCCCCAGCGAAGCGTTCGACGACGTCGTCGGTGAGTTCGTCGACGACCTGGTGTCCGGACCCCCGGTCGGCCTGCGCTTCGCCAAACAGGTGATGAACGAAGGCGACGACGCCAGCATGCCGGCCGCCCTCGCCATGGAGAGCCAGGCGTTCGGCCTCCTGATGAGCACCGACGACATGATGGAGGGTGCGAGCGCGTTCATGGAAGACCGTGACCCCGAGTTCGAGGGGAAATAGATGAGCGACGGGTCCGACGACGTGCCAATCGACTTCGAGGGCGAGGTGACCGTCGAGGACGCCTCGGCAGTCATCGAGAACCACGGCTTCCTGTCGTGGTTGAACGTCTCCCTGGAAACGCTCGAGGACGGCCGCGCGGTCATGGAACTGCCATATCAGGAGAAGCTGACGAACTGGGTCACGGGAACCATCCACGGCGGCGTCACGGCGACGGTCGTCGACACCTGTAGCGCCTTCGCGCTCCGGACCTGCGTCGACGATCCGATGAACACGACGCTGGCCACGACCGACCTGAACGTGAAGTACGTCCGGCCAGCCACGTCGGACATCACGGTCGAGGCGGAGGTCATCCGCGCGGGCACGTCGACGGGCGTGACGCGAGTCACAGTGCTCGGAACCGACGACGACGGCAACAGCAAAGAGATCGCGATCGGTGCGACGACGTACCGACTGTTCACGGAGAGTTCCCTATGAGCGACGACGCGACACGGACATCCGACAGCTACTTCGAGACCGTCGAGGTCGGTGAGACGGACCGAACCGAAGCGCGCACCATCACGGAAGCGGACGTGGTCAACTTCGCCGGCGTGAGCGGTGACTTCAACCACCTCCACATGGACGCCGAGCGGATGGAAGACTCCCAGTTCGGCCAGCGCATCGCACACGGGACGCTCGTGTTCTCGGTCGCGACGGGGCTCCTGTGGCAGTCACGCTCCGAGGCCGAACGCGAGAGCCTCGTGGCCTTCTACGGCGTCGACGACCTCCGATTCGTCGGCCCCGTCGTGTTCGGCGACACGATCCACGTCGAGACGGAGGTCGTCGAGAAACGCGAGAAGCCAGAGCACCCGGTGGCCGCTGGCGTGCTTCACACCGCGGCCGAGATCAAAAAACAGAACGACGCACCGGTCATCACCTGCGAGTTCCTCTCGCTGATGCAGTAGCGGTCCCGCAGCACGACTTTTGCTGTCGCCACTACCACGGAGCGGTCGCAAAAAAGACGGGTGCTGAATCGCTGTACGGAGTCAGTCCGTTCTGCGTCGGGCGAGCAGGGCAGCACCGAGCAACCCGACGACGGCGACGAGGAGACCGAATCCGGGACCGGTTTCCGTCGTCGTTTCAGTGCTTCCGTCGCCTGGTTCCGTCGACGTGGGCGATTCCTCGCCGGCGGGTTGGCTCTCGGTGGGCGTGTCGCTGTCTGACGGCATGTCCGTTTCGTTGCCGGGCGTGTCAGTGAACATGTCGTCAGTGCCGTTCTCGGCACCCGTCTCGTTGCCGGGCGTGGCACCGACGCCACCCGTCTCGTTCCCCATCGTCTCGTTTCCAGTCTCCTGGGGTTCGCCGACCGTCAGTGACGTGGTGTCACTCGCGCTGGCGCCGAGAACGTCGATCTGGAACTCGTAGGTCCCGGGGTCGATGCCAGCGTTGAAGAGCTGGATCTCGACGTCGTCGTCGATGCGCAGGATCGTTCCGCTCTGCACCGAGGAGTTCTCGAAGGGCTCACCTTCCTGGAAGAGGCGCGTCACCTGGGCCTGGTGGAGTCCCGTCGCCGTGACGCTGATGAGGTAACTGCTGTCCCGGTTCGAGTCGACTTCGAGCTGCGTCGACTCGTCAGGATCTGCCTGGTCTGGATCGAACGACGCGTTGATCGTCTGCGTGGCGACGCCGAAGGACGCCTCCGCGACGTCGGTGGTGAACTCGGCGTCACCGTCGTCGATCATGACCGGCATGTCTTCGTACGAGATGACGTACTCGCCCGGCTCGTAGCTACCCATATCGATGACGGCGACGCCAGACGGACTGACCTGGAACTGTCCGACTCTCGAACCGAGTGAGTCGTTCTGCACGGTTCGAATCTCGAACGTCCGGGCCTGTGCACTGGCGCGTGCGACCGGCTGAATACTCGCGTTGTTCACGACTTCCGCACCGTTAACGTACACCCGCTGGTTCTGCCAGACGGTTTCGTCCGACTGGAGGCGGGCGTTCCAACTGATCTCTGCGTCTTCTTGTACGTTCTGTAGGTTGTTCGCATCCGCCTGTGACGACTGGCTCGATGCCAGCGCCGGCATCGCGGACGCTGTGACGATTCCCCCGACTAAGAGAACCGTGACGCTCACGAGGAGCGCCTTTTTTGTGGAGGGCAACATGGTATGTCTGACACCACGGACCACGCACGGGGACCGACCGAACGTGCGATGTCCGGTGTCGCTAATTCGTCCACCACGAATAGGTAAATGTCTTCGGACTTCACGAATTCGAATTCAAATATGGATTGATACCAGGCCCGAATAAGTGGCCAGTACTTATCTACGCTTTCTCCGGAAACAGTGACTTACCAGGGTGTGGTGTGTCACCAACCGTGAACACCCGATAGCTATCTTCGTGGCACTGGACGAGGCCTGAAACTCTTCCTAAGCACCACAGAGGTGCCACGACCGTTTCTACACCGGCCGCTGTCGGAAATCGTCCGTGTGATTACACACGCCCCGACGCGGTTGGGACGCAACGCCCAGCCCCCGACGACGACCCCCGATCAGCGTCCTGACACGGTGGGCAGACACGAGACCAACCGAGTGTTCACTGCTGAGGCTGTCGGCCTGGGATCGTTCGATGCCGTGAGTGAGCGACGACCGACCGGCGCACCGTCCGTCGGTACCGGCCGACGAGCCGGCCGACGAGCCGGCCACCGATCGAAGGCGTCTCCTACCGGTGCGTCCAGACGTCGGTTACTCCTCGTTGTGGAGGGTTTCGAGGATCTCGGGATCAGTGCGGAACTTGAGGACGTTGTGAACCACGGAGTTTCTGATGTTGTGGACGACGTCGCCGTGTTCCTTGTAGAAATCGTGGATCCACTTGGACTCGGCGACGCGGTCCGGGAACATCATCACCGATTTCCACTGGTACTCCCCGTCCGAGAGGAAGTACATCAGGGTGTTCGGGGAGTCGCGGATGGACTCCATAGCCTCGCGCCACCCCTCCTCGAAGTGTTCGGGGTTGATCTTGAACTCGAACATGGCAAAGAGGAAGTACTCCTCGTTGGGGATGATGGCCTCGCGGAAGACTCCCTCTTCGCGCATCCCGCGGATCGACTCGCTGACGGTCACGTGGGACACCTGGATGTCGTGGTCCTCTTCGAGGATGCGAGCGAGGTCGCGCGAGGACAGCTGCGGGTCCCGCGAGAGCTCTCGCAGAATGAGCACGTCGCGCTCCTTGAACTCCCAGTCCGGTGGGTTCTGGTCTGCCGTCACGATTCGCCCTCCGTTCGTACCGCCTCGTGCTGTGTGTTCATCTCGTCTGTCTCACTCCATTAGGAATCGATTTACGCCTGCCGTGACTCGCCCGGGACGGTCCTCGACGACCGAGTGAGAGGCGTCGAGTTCGACCGCGTCGCCACCCAGGTCGGATCGGCACCAGAGGGACGTCGTTTCGGTCATCGGCGTGGATCAGCGCTCCAGTCCGCGAGCCCGGTCGCTCGCCCATCGACTGTCCCGTCCCAGTGCTCGGCGAATGCACGTGCCGTCTGGGCTCGCCGGAATGCGATTTGCCGAAACGACATATCTCGCCGTTCACTTCCATTGGAAAAATATCTTCCGCCCCACGGAAACGACGTTAGAACGAATCCGCCACGCCGTGAGCCGAGCCGCGACAGGCGTGCGACCCCAGTTCACGACAGTTATCCCGCTCCTTACACCCCGTATCGACGGCCCGTCCGAGTCGGCGAGCCCAGTCGTCCGGTCCGTGGGCCGGCTCGCCTGGACGGCGCCGGCTCGTCAGTCGTCCGCGTCAGCCCGCACTGTCAGCACCGGAACCGGTGAAGAGCGCAGGAGCTTGTTCGCGACGCTTCCGAGCAGATAGCGACTGAAGTCGGTGCGGCCGTGAGTTCCCATCGCGATGAGATCGACGTCGTTGTCGTCGACGTACGCGCGGATCTCTCGATAGGGCCGCCCGTGCCGGATCGAGCTCCTGACGTCGTCCAGCGATGCCTCGGCGACGTCCGTCGCTTCCGTGATGGTCTCGGTCGCGTTCGATTCGAGCTCCTCGTCTTTGAGCATCGAGCGCGCGTCGAATCCGAGACTCGCCGTCTCGACGACGGTCAGGACGTGGAGGGTCGCGCCAGTCGCTTTCGCGAGGTCGACGCCGGTCCGTAGCGCCCGCGTCGCGCCCTCGCTACCGTCGGTCGGAACGAGGACGTCGTCACACGGATACGACGGCGCACCGTCGTCCCCGGGATTGACCGCCAGCACCGGGACGGTCGCCGTGCTGACGACCCGCTCGGTGACGCTCCCCAGGAGCACGCGTTCGAGGCCTCGCCGACCGTGTGTCGGCATCACGATGAGATCGGCGTCGATCCGCTCGCCGTACTCGACGATGGTCTGGCGCGGTTCACCCTGCACCACGTCTGTCCTGATCGAAACCCTCGGGTTCGCGTCGTCGGCCAGCTCCTGAACGATCTGCTCGCCTTCGGTCTCCAGGGCGTCGATCACCTCGCCGCTGATCTGGGTGACGCTGTCCCTGTTCGTGTCTGCGACGTTGAGCACGGTCAGCGTCGCGTCGTGTTCGAGCGCGATCTGCTGTGCGAACTCGAACACGTCGGCTGCCGCCTCGCTCCCGTCGGTCGGGAAGAGAATCTGGTCGATCATACTTGCAGGTGGAACGCCGTCGCCATATAACCGGTGTCACTCCTGGGGGTGACACCACCGCTCCGCCAGTCCACCACGAGAAGAAAACGGACGTTCAGCAGGACCGTACTGACTGCCAGTCGACTGCAGTTACTCGGCCGCGTCCTCGCGCAGCTCGAACTTCTGGACTTTCCCAGTGGTCGTGCGGGGGAGTTCGTCGACGAACTCGACCTCACGGGGATGCTTGTACTCCGCGAGGTTGTCGAGACAGTACTGCTTGACGTCTTCGGGCGTCGCCTCGGCACCGGGGGTGGGAACGACGAAGGCCTTGACCGTCTCGCCGCGGCGTTCGTCCTCGATGCCGACGACGGCCGCGTCGGCGACGTCTTCGTGCTCGAAGAGGAGTTCCTCGACCTCGCGGGGGTAGACGTTGTACCCGCCGGTGACGATCATGTGCTTCTCGCGGTCGACGACGAAGAAGTAGCCGTCCTCGTCGTGGTAGCCGATGTCGCCCGTGTGGAACCACCGCTTGCCCGCTGCCTCGGTGAACGCGCCCTCGTTGGCCTCGGGGAGGTTGTAATACCCCTTCATCACGTTCGGACCGGAGACCACGAGTTCGCCAGTGATCTCGTCCAGGTCGGTCTCTTCCTCGTCGACCGGGCCTTCGGGGACCGGCGCCACTTCGTCGAAGTTGCCGTCGACGATCTTCGCCTCCACGCCGTCGAGCGGTCGACCGATGCTCCCGGGTCGACGCTCACCGGGCTGGTTCGCGTGCGTGACCGGCGCCGTCTCCGTGAGTCCGTAGCCCTCGAAGAGCTCGACATCGAACAGGTCCTCGAACCGCTCCATCACTTCGATCGGCAGGCTCGAGCCGCCGGAGTTCGCGAACCGGAGCGACGAGAGGTCGAACTCGTCGGCGTTGGGCTGATTGACGAGGTCGTTGAACATCGCGGGGACGCCGTGCATGACCGTGATGCCCTCGGATTCGATGATGTCGGCGGCCTGTTGGGCGTCCCACTCCGGGACCGGACGGTAGCCACCGCCCTCGAACAGCGTGGCGATCATCGTGACCGTCATCCCGTAGATGTGGAACAGCGGCAGCACGCCGAGGAACATGTCGTCTTCCTTCACGCCACCGGGCATCAGGTCCGCCGTCGCGCGGGCGTCCCAGGCGAGGTTCTCGTGGGTGAGCAGGACGCCTTTGGGCGTTCCCGTCGTCCCAGAGGTGTACGGTTGGACGGCCACGTCGTCGTCAGCGCGGTCGACCACGTCGAGTACCTCGTCGGCCAGGAACTCCTCGAAGGTGACGGCCCCGTCGGCCTCACCGTTGACGGAGACGACCGTTTCGACCGCCGTTTCGTCCCGCACTTCCTGAACGAACGGGACGAGGTCCGACAGCGTCACGACGACAGATGCCTCGCTGTCGGCGAGCAGGTGACTGATCTCCCGGGACTTGTACTGGGGGTTCATCGGGACGACGATCCCCCCGGCACGGAGAACGCCGTGGAACGCCGTCACGTACTGCGGGAGGTTCGGCAGGTAGATGCCGACCCTGTCGCCCGGTTCGACGCCGGCGTCGGCCAGCCCCCGCGCGAACTGCCCGACACGCGCCCAGAACGCGGCGTACGGAACGTCCTGACCGGCGAAGGAAAGCGCGACGTTCTCGGGCATCTCCGCTGCCGTGTCGGCAATGTCTGCGACGAGATTTGTCATCAAGTACCAGTATGATTCTACTGGTTAAAATAGTTGCGGCAAAGCCAACCATCGTTCCCAGAAAACGCCCCTATACCTTACAATGGATTGGGAAATGTTGCAGAGGCTAACAACTGTCGTTAGAATCCAATGTTCTACAGATGACGTAATTATTCGCCTTCGAACTCGGCGTCTCGCTGCTCCATGAAGGCAGTGGCACCCTCCTCGTGATCCTGGGTGGCGAAGACGGCAGTCTGGCCGGCGGCTTCGTTGGTCATCGCCTGGTCGATGTCGCTCTGGAGACCCTGGCGGATGAGTCGCTTCGAGGTTTTCAGGGCGATGGTCGGCCCGGAGGCGATCCGGTCGACGTATTCTTCGGCCTGGGCCTCGAACTCGTCGTCGTCGAAGACCTTCGTGAAGATGCCGAGCCGGTGGGCCTCGTTCGCGCCGAGCATCTCACCGGTGAACACGAGTTCTTTGGCCTTGTTCTCGCCGACGATGCGGGGGAGGAAATACGACGTCCCGGAGTCGACGGCGAGGCCGACCTGCCGGAAGCCGAAACTGATCTTCGAGCCCTCGCTGGCGATCTGCGTGTCGCAGGCGATGGCGAGGTTCGCTCCTGCGCCGAACGCCGTCCCGTCGATTTTCGCGATGACCGGCAGGGAAAACTCGTAGACTTCCTGGAGCGCAGCGCCGGTCTCCTCGACGACCTCGACTTTCTCGTAGGGTTCCGTCTCCCCGGCCAGTCCCTCCATCATCGAATTGATGTCTCCGCCGGCGGAAAACGCGTCGCCAGCGCCTTCGATGACCACACAGCGGGCGTCGGTGTCATCGATCTCGTCGAGCGCGTCGACGATACCGGAAGAGATGTCCCCGGTCAACGCGTTCCGCATCTCCGGGTTGTTCAGCGTGATCGTGGCGATCTCGTCCTCGACGTCGAGTAGTACGGCCTCTTCTGACATGCTACAACTGCTAACGACGCAACCGTTCAAATAACTTGTCCTGGAACCTACCAGTAGTTGCTGATTCTGAGAAGGTTCCTAACAGTGTAAGAAGCGTACAGGAGTTACCGGCAGGTCCAGCCGCCATCCACGCTGAGGGTGGAACCAGTGACGAACGATGCAGCGTCGCTCGCCAGGAAGATGGCGGGGCCGGCGATCTCCGAAGGCTCGGCGAATCGGTTCAGAGGCGTCTGGTCGAGCAGGGACTGGCGAACGGATTCGGTGTTCAGCGCGTCCTCGATGAGGTCGGTGGCGACGTAGCCCGGGGCGACGGCGTTGACGCGCACGTCCGGTGCCCAGTCCAGCGCCATGCTCTTGGTGAGGCCCACGACGCCGTGTTTGCTCGCAACGTACGGGTGTTGTCGCGGGAGGCCGACCAGTCCGCCGACGCTCGCGACGTTGATGAGCGATCCGTGATCGCTCGCCTGCAAGTACGGAGCGGCCGTTCGCGCACAGGTGAACGCGCCCTCGAGGTTGACCGCGACGGTCTGTTCGAACCCGGACTGCGTGACGTCTTCCGGGCGACCGAGCGCGTCGTCCGGGTTCACGCCGGCGTTGTTCACCACGACGTCGACGCCGTCGAACGTGTCCACGACTTCGTCCATGAGGCTATCGACGCTCTCGGGGTCGGCCACGTCGACCGTGGCGCCGTGAGCGGTGCCACCAGCGTCCCGGATGTCGCTTGCGACCTGGGTGACGGCGTCGGCGCTCCGTGACGCAGGCACGACGGCCGCGCCGGCGGCGGCCATCTCCTCTGCGATGGCCCGACCGATACCACGACTCCCGCCGGTGACGACCGCGACTCGTCCCGAGAGGTCGAACAGATCTGACATGCGCCCGTGTTTCGCCACCGCTCGAATAAGCGTTGGCGTGCTCGGGAGTCTCCGGTTGCGAACGACGCCGTGGTGACGCCGGAGGCCGTAGAACGAGCGTTCTGTTCGGTCCGCTGTCAGTAGACGGAAAACCAACACTTATCCGGACCGCTTCGCAATTCCGAGCGAATGGTCGACAGCACAGGCCGGAGACGGTTTATGCAACTCGCGGGAACGGGAACAGCTCTCTCGATCGCCGGCTGTAACGCGCTCCAGTCGGGGAGCGAGACGACCGCCGACGGGACCGACGACGGCAGTACCGGTGACGGCGACAGGGTGGCGGTGCAGGTCCAGCCCGATCAACAGGAGCTCCAGCAACAGCAGATGGAGGTCCAGTCACAGGTACAGAGCGGGAACATGAGTCGGCAGGAAGCACAGCAGGAGATGCAGCGCATTCAGGAAGAGATGACTGGGGAGGTCGCAACCACCTTCGAGAACCGGCTCAGCGACGAGTCTGACCTCACCATCGACGACTCCCTCGATCAGTTCGGCGTCTTTCTGGTGTCGGGCTCCCCGAGCGCGCTCCTCGGAACGCTCTCCTACGAGGAAGTGAGCGCCCTCCTGGCCGAAGAAGACTTCCAGCAGGTCAAATCACGGCTCCAGCAGCAGAGCGGGACGCCGTCGGAGTGACGGAACGGGGCCGGTAACCGCGACGCAGCTCGTCTGAAACGGGCTGATACCCCTTCTCCCTCGATTTACTCGCGTGAGGAATCCACTCTGAGCGCTGACAGTACCCGATACCCCACAGGTTGGGCACTGGATTCAGGTCCGTTGGGGGCGACTCACCGAGTATGCGCATCCACTGGCACCGACGCGACCTCCGCGGTGGTGACAATCTCGGTCTCGACGCGGCCGTCGAGGCGGCCGCTGACGACCCCGACGACCGCGGCGTGCTCCCGGTGTTCGTCTTCGATCGCGACGTCCTCGCTCACGCTGGGCCGCCGCGCGTCGCGTTCATGCTCGACGCGCTCCAGTCGCTGCGCGACTGGTATCGCGACCGCGGCAGCGATCTCCTCGTCACAGACGGCGATCCGTCGGGCGTGCTCCCCGACCTGGCTGCGGAGTACGACGCCGACGGCGTGACGTGGGGAAAGGACTACTCCGGGCTCGCCCGCCACCGCGACATCGACGTTCGCTCCGCGCTCGCCGACGAAGACGTGGCGCGCAAAAGCGTCCACGACGCCGTCCATCACGAGCCGGGTGCCATCACGACTACCGACGGGGAGCCGTACTCGGTGTTCACCTACTACGGCCGAAAGTGGCACGACCGGGAGAAAGACGCCCCCGTCGATCCGCCGGACGAAGACGCCCTCTACGCGTTCACCGACGCGGAACCGATCCCCACGCTCGACGACCTCGGCTTCGAGCACCCCGAGGCGACCGTCCCGGAGGCGAGTCCCGAGGCCGCCCGGCGTCGGCTCGGCGAGTTCTGTGCCGAGGACGTCTATCGCTACGACGAGCGGCGAGACTACCCCGCTGACGACTGCACGTCCCGGCTCTCGGCACACCTCAAGTGGGGCACTATCGGGATCCGCGAGGTGTACGCCGCGACCGAGTCCGCGAAAGCCGACGCGGAAAGCGTCGACGTCAACGCAGAGGGCGTCGGCGACGCCGAGGCGAGACGGCAATCGGTCGAAGCGTTCCAGGAGCAACTGGCCTGGCGGGAGTTCTACACGCAGGTGCTCTTCTACAACCCGAGCGTCGTCACGGCGAACTACAAGGAGTACGCCCGGCCCATCGAGTGGCGAGACGACCCGGAGGCGCTGGCCGCCTGGAAAGCGGGTGAAACGGGGTATCCCATCGTCGACGCCGGGATGCGCCAGCTCCGCGAGGAGGCCTACATGCACAACCGCGTTCGGATGATCGTCGCCTCCTTCCTGACAAAGGACCTGCTCGTCGACTGGCAGCGCGGGTACGACTGGTTCCGCGAGAAACTCGTCGATCACGACACGGGCAACGACAACGGCGGCTGGCAGTGGGCCGCCTCGACCGGGACCGACGCCCAGCCGTACTTCCGCATCTTCAACCCGATGACCCAGGGGGAACGCTACGACCCACACGCGGACTACATCACGACATACGTCCCCGAACTCCGGGGGGTCGACCCCGACCTGATCCACGACTGGCCGTCACTCTCCCCGACGCAGCGCCGGAAAGCCGCACCGGAGTATCCCGATCCGATCGTCGAACACAGCGAGCGCAGGGAGCGAGCGATCGAGATGTTCGAGCACGCACGCGACGGCGAGTAACCCGTTCGCTCGGTCGCACGTCCAGTTAGTAGGCTGTCATAACCTACCGGTTATCTTATGAATAAAGAGTGAACAGGTGTTAGATACGTTGTCTCTTTGACCATGGTGAGCCCGCTTCTGTCCTTTGCCCTCGTCTGGGGGTCGATCACTGCGGCCGCGGCGTTGACGGTGCTGGCGTGGCGCCAGCGGCCCAAGGCAGGGGCCGAGCCATTTGCGGTCTTGATGGCAGCGGGCACCTGGTGGGTGGCGACGTCGTCGATCGGGTTGTTCACGCTCGACGCGGCGCGTCGGTTGCTCCTGCACAAACTCGAATGGGCCGGCCTGATCGTGATTCCGCTGGCCTGGATCCTGTTCGCGCTCGAATACACGAGCCGCGACGAGTACCTCACGAAGCGGACCGTTGCGCTGCTGGCGGTGATTCCGGTCGTCACGTTCGTCCTGGCGATGACGACGGACAGTCACGGCCTGGTGTACGCGTCGCGAGCGGTCCACGTCTACGGGGACGTCAGCATCGTCGAACTGTCCACCGGTCCGTGGTTCTGGGTGTACACCGCATATGCGTACGTGCTCATGGGGGTCGGGACGCTGTTGATGCTCCAACTCATCGGCGAGGCGAGCGCACTCTACCGAACCCAGGCGGTGGCACTGCTCATTACCGTCCTCGCGCCGTGGGCGGGCAACGTCGTCTTCATCTCCGGGCTCTCCCCGGTGCGGAACTTCGATCCGACGCCGTTCATGTTTCTCATCTCCGGGGCGACCGGGATCGCGGCTCTCACGCAGTTCAAGCTCCTCGACGCGCTGCCGGTCACGAGCCGCATCGCCAGGGAGACGGTCATCGAGAGCATGGACGACGGCGTCGTCGTCGTGGACGCGAACGACCGCATCGTCGACATCAACCGCCAGGCGGCGTCGATCCTGGACTGTTCCGATTCGGCGGTCATCGACGCCCCGGCGGGCGAGATCGTCCCGGCGTACGAGCGGTTACGGACGGCCGACGACCCCGATCACTGCGAAACGGTCGAATTCGACCGGGCGAACGGCACCCACTACTACGAACTGAGCATGACCGGGCTGCGTGACGACCGCCAGCGCGGGGCCGTCGTCTCGATTCACGACGTGACTAACCGGCGCAACCGCGTCAAACAACTGGACGTGTTGAACCGAGTCCTCCGTCACAACCTCCGCAACGAGATGAACGTCGTGTACGGCTACGCGGACCAACTGGACGACGGCGACGCGGTCGACCGGATTCAGGAGAAGGCCATGACGATGGTCAACCTGGGCAACAAAGCCCGCGAGATCGACCAGATGTTGAACGACGATCAGGACGGGCCCCCGATCGAGATCTCGGACATCGTGGAGATCGAAGTCGATCGCGCACGAGACGCACACCCCGGGGTCACCTTCGAACTGTCCTGTCCCGACACCGATCGCCTCGTGCCGCGAACGATCGGCTCGGTCCTGCGAAACCTCATCGAGAACGCCGCCAAGCACAACGACGCCGACGAGCCACGCGTCACCGTCGACGTCACGCTCGACGCCGACACCGCGACCGTCGACGTACGAGACAACGGGCCGGGGATTCCCGACGAGGAGCGCGCGGTGCTGCGGCGTGGCGACGAGACCCCACTGAAACACTCCAACGGCCTGGGCCTGTGGCTCGTCAACTGGGGCGTCCAGACGATGGGTGGATCGGTCAGCGTCGAGTCCCGAGCGGAGCGAGGGACGGTCGTCCGCGTCGAGGTTCCGACGGTTCCACCCCAGGCAGCAGTCGCGGACGAATGACAGCGAGATGCCACGATTGCGCCGTCGACCCCCGCACCGTTCTCGTGCCGACTGGTCGAATCCAGTGGCGGGGAACTAGCCACGATCAGTTACGTGAGGGCCGGTTATTGCACGATAAAGGCCGCCTTCTAAACCTTTAACAGGTGTCCAGCCGACTCTCTGTCTGGAGGAATTACGCATGCCCGAGAAATCTGAACCCGAACTGCCGCCACTGCCGTACGATTACGACGCCCTCGAGCCCTCGATCAGTCAGCAGGTGCTCGAATGGCATCACGACACCCACCATCAGGGCTACGTCAACGGTCTCGAAAGCGCCGAGGAGACCCTCGCGGAGAACCGCGAGAACGGCGACTTCAGCTCGTCTGCAGCCGCCATCGGGAACGTCACCCACAACGGCTGTGGTCACTATCTCCACACGCTGTTCTGGGAGAACATGGACCCCAACGGCGGCGGCGAGCCGTCCGGTGAACTCGCTGACCGCATCGAGGAGGACTTCGGCTCCTACGAGGGCTGGAAGGGCGAGTTCAAGGCCGCTGCCGGCGCTGCCGGTGGGTGGGCCCTGCTCGTGTACGACCCCGTCGCCAAGCAACTGCGCAACGTCGTGGTCGACAAGCACGACCAGGGTGCGCTCTGGGGCGCCCATCCGATCCTGGCACTCGACGTCTGGGAGCACTCCTACTACTACGACTACGGCCCGGACCGCGGCAGCTTCATCGACGCGTTCTTCGAGGTCGTCGACTGGGACAACGTCGAAGAGCAGTACCAGAACACGGTCTCGAAACACGAGTAAGCAGCCCAGTCGTCAAACAGCACACTTCTTTCGCGCTCGGTCCGCCAGCGACGGCGCTCTCACGACGAGTGCTCGGCTGCTCGCTCGGCCTGCCTGGCAGAGGTCACGTCGCGGATCTCGAACCGCGCGCCGCCCTGGTCGCTCTCCGTCACGTCGATCGTCCAGCCATGGGCGTCGACGATGCTCGCGACGATCGACAGCCCCAACCCGGTACCGTCGTCGTCAGTCGTGAACCCGTCCTCAAGGACCCGGTCGCGCTGCTCGGGTGGAATGCCGGGGCCGTCGTCGGCGACGTAGAAGCCGACAGGCCGTCGGTCCGCGGGTCCAGTGAGCGCTCCGATTTCGATGGTCAGACTCGTCGATCCGCGCTCGACGGCGTCCTCAGGAGCCTGCGACTGAGGGGCCGTAGAACTGTGTTCGACGGCGTTCCGGAACAGGTTCTCGAACAGGCGGCAGAGCCGCGCCTCGTCGGCTTCCAGGCTGAGGGCGGTCCCGAGAGTCAGCGTCGCGTCTCGCGTCGTCACGTTCTCCCAGGCAGCGTTCGCGACTGACGGGAGCGACACGCGCTCCGTCTCCGAGATTGTCTGTCCGTCACGAGCCAGCGTCAGCATGTCGTCGATCAATCGCTCCATGCGGTAGTGGGACTGCTGGATCGCGTCGACGTGGCCGTGCTGATCGTCGATCTCTTCGCGTAACAGTTCCACCCGTCCGCTCGCGACGTTGAGCGGATTGCGCAGGTCGTGGCTCACGACGCTCGCGAACCGGTCGAGTTGTTCGTTCTGCCGTTCGAGTTCCCGTTTTCGCGCAACTCGCTCGGTAACGTCGTGTATCAGGAACTGGCGGCCGATCAGCTCGTCGCGGTGGTCGGTCAACGGCGTCACCTGCACGTGGAAGAATCGCTCGCTGTCTGCGGTCCGGACGCGTACCTCGCTTTCCTTGTCCGTCTCGTCCGCGAACTCGTCGAACAGTTCGGGGTAGTCGGTGAGCACGTCGGCGAACGACCTGCCGACGACCTGCTCGGCTTCGAGGTCGAGATACTCGCGGGCCACCGAGTTGATCTCGACGAACTCGTCGTCCCGGTCGAGGACGAACAACCCGTCTCGAATGTTTTCGACGACGCTGTCCTGGGCGACGGGCGAGATGTCCAACAGTTTGAATCGGAAGATGGCCATCGTCACGACGAGGCCGCTGAACGTGAACGCGACCGGCGTCAGAGAGATCGGGAGGTCGCCGAACTGGCGCACGAGATCGGTGACGAACGGCGCGAGAATCGCCGCCAGCACGGCGTACACCTGCCCCGGATAGAGAGACTGGCTCACCTGAAGCAGCCGCACCACGAGTCCGATGCCGACCAGCACGAGCAGATAGGAGTACGCGACGTTCGCGTGGAAAACGGGCCCCATAGTCATCTGGAAGTGCCAGTAGCCACCCGAGACGAACTGCAGGTCCCGCCAGAAGAGGTGATGGAACTGATTCGTCCAGACAGCGACGGTGACAACGGCCGGTTCGATGGCCAGAAGCGCCAGGGTTCGCGGTGTAATGTACTCGTCGTTGCCCGTGTACCGGAGGACGAACAGGAACAGAAACAACACGACGAACGGGGCAGCAGTGTAGAGGAGTTTGCCCCAGACGACGGCCTGTGGCGACTGTCCGCTGGCCGCGGATAGCACCGAGGAGCCGAGCCACACCGCGATGGAGACGAGCAGTCCGGTCACCGCCCAGGCACCGGACTCCCGTCGATGCCGGACCGTGACGAACGCCAGCGCGAGGACGATCACCGTGCCCGCGATGCGGATGATGTCCTGCGGCGATGCGGTCAGGTTTGGCAATGCAAGGCAATATTGCTGCTACCATCATATAGTGGGTTCGACCGTTTCACTCACTGTGGGTCCGGGTCAGGGGCGTCTGGTGCACGCGTTGGGACACCCAGAGAGTTAATGGGTGGCAATCCCCAGTGTCGAGTATGGGAATTGATAATCGGGATCCGATGGTTCGACCGGCGGATCCACCCGGCGATCCGTCGGCGTTCGCACGCGAGGCAGGAGCAACCGTCGAGGAGTACACGGACCTCGCGGCGGATCTCCGCGAGGCCGTCGACGGTGCCGTGAGGTTCGACGAGTACGCACAGATCCTCTACGCGACCGACGGCAGTATTTACCAGGCCAGACCGGCCGGCGTCGTCGCGCCGACGGACGTCGACGACGTCCGCGCTGCCGTCGAAGTCGCGACAGCGCACGAAACCCCGATCATGCCTCGGGGAGCCGGCTCCTCACTCGCCGGCCAGGCAGTCGGACCCGGCTGCGTGGTGCTCGACATGTCCCGGCACATGGACGGCATTCTCGACGTCGATCCCGAGGCGAAGCGCGCGACGGTTCAACCCGGCGTCGTCCAGGACGACCTCGACGACCACCTCGCCGAGCACGGCCTGAAGTTCGCCCCCGACCCGGCCTCCTCTGGCCGGGCGACCGTCGGTGGCGGCATCGGCAACAACTCCACCGGAGCCCACTCGGTGCGCTACGGCATCACCGACGCCTACACTGAGGAGGTCAAGGCCGTTCTCCCGGACGGCACGTTACTCCACGCCCGCGAAGTCGTCCTCGACAGCGAGGAGTGGGACGAGATCGTCGCCAGAGACGACCGCGAGGCCCACGTCTACCAGACAGTTCGGTCGCTGGTGGAGGACAACACCGACGAGATCGAGTCACGCTATCCCGACCTCAAGCGACGGGTGAGCGGCTACAACCTCGACCGGGTCATCTACGAGAACGACGACGGCGAGGACGTCATCAACCTCGCGAAACTCTACGTCGGCGCCGAGGGGACCCTCGGCGTGATCGTCGAGGCGACAGTCGGGTTGGTGACAGTTCCGGAAGAGACGGCGCTCGCGCTGTACTGTTTCGAGGACCTGGTGGCTGCGATGAGAGCGGTCCCGGAGGCCCTGGAGTTCGACGTGAGCGCGGTCGAGTTGATGGACGACGAGGTGTTCCGGCTGGCCGCCGAGTCCGACGGGTACTCGGAGTACGTCGAACCGATCCCCGAGGACGCGGCCGCCGCGCTCATGATCGAGTTCGACTCGGAGCTCCACGACGACTTCGAGGCGGCCGTCGCCGAGACGAACGCCCACTTCGTCGACAAGGGCGACGCCTTCGACGTCATCGAGGCCTACACCGACGAGGACCAGACCGACCTCTGGAAGCTCCGGAAGGCCGCGATTCCGCTCCTCATGAGCCTGGAAGGCGACCCCAAGCCGTACCCGTTCATCGAGGACGCGACGGTCCCCCCCGCGGAACTCGCCGAGTACGTCCAGGAGTTCCAGGACGTCCTCGCAGACCACGACACCTCCGCGGCGTACTTCGCCCACGCCGGCAGCGGCACGCTCCACATTCGCCCCATCCTCAACCTCAAAACCGAGGCCGACATCGAGAAGATGCACTCGATCACCGAGGACGTGACCGATCTCGTCCTCGATCACCACGGCGCGTTCTCCGGTGAACACGGCGACGGGATGGCACGCACGGAGTTCAACCCCAAGATGTACGGGGACGACCTCTGGACGGCGTTCAAGGAGATCAAGACCGCCGTCGATCCGGAGTGGCTGTTGCACCCGGGCAACGTCGTTTACCGCGACGGCGCAGCCGACGTGGGTCCGGAAAGCGACCGCGGCGTCGGCGCGGACATGCGCGAGAACCTCCGGTACGGGCCGTCCTACCAGTCGATCGAACCGCAGACCGAACTCGACTTCGCCGACGAGGGCGGGTTCTCCCACCTCGTCGAACTGTGTAACGGCTGTGGGACCTGTCGCCAGCACGGGTCGGACGTGATGTGTCCGACCTTCCGGGCGTCCCGCGAGGAGATCCAGGCCACTCGCGGCCGGGCGAACATGCTCCGGGCGGCCATCAGCGGCGAACTCCCCGAGGAGGAGATCTACTCCGACCGGTTCCAGGAGGAAGTGCTCGATCTCTGTGTCGGCTGCAAGGGCTGTTCGAGCGACTGCCCGACCGGGGTCGACCTGGCGAAGCTGAAAGCCGAGGTCAAACACCAGTACCACGAGGAAAAGGGGACGACGCTCCGGGACCGCCTCTTCGGCAACGTCGACCGCGTGAGCGCCCTCGGGAGTGCGTTCGCTCCGCTCTCGAACGTCGCCCAGAAACTGCCCGGTGCCGACCTCGTCGCCGAGAAGGTGCTGGGCGTCGCGCCCGAGCGGACGTTCCCGACGTTCCGCCGGGAGACGCTAGTCGACTGGTTCGACGAGCGAGGGCCGCAGGTCTCGCTCGACGAGGCCGACGACAAGGTGTTGCTCTTCCCGGACACGTTCACGAACTACAGCTACCCCAAGCCGGGGAAAGCCGCCGTCGAGGTCTTAGAGGCCGCGAACGTCCACGTCCGCGTGCTCGACACTGACGAGGTGGCACCGAGCGGTCGCGCAGCGTTCTCGATGGGACTGCTGGACGATGCTCGCGAACGCGCCGAGCGGAACGTCGACACGCTCGCTCCGTCAGTCGAGAACGGCTGGTCGGTGCTGTTCGTCGAGCCCTCGGACGCCGTGATGTTCCAGGACGAATACCAGGACCTCCTGGACGGCGACGACGTCGCGGCAGTCGGTGCGAACGCGTACGGCGTCTGTGAGTACCTCCACACCCATCGCGTCCACGATCGCATCGAGTTCGACGGAGCCGGTGAGTTCCTGACCTATCACGGCCACTGCAACCAGAAGGCGCTCAACCGGGACCACCACGCCGCAGCGGCGCTCCAGCGGGCCGGCTACGACGTCGATCAGCTGGATTCGGGCTGCTGTGGCATGGCCGGCTCGTTCGGCTACGAGGCCGAACACTACGACCTCTCGAAGGCCATCGGGCGCATCCTGTTCGACCAGGTCGACGAGAGTCCGGGTGAGGAAGTGGTCGCGCCCGGCGCATCGTGTCGGACCCAGCTCGGAGACCGTCCGGGCGAGGACCGGCCGCCCCATCCGATCGAGAAGATCCGGGACGCCCTCGCCTGAGTCGCTGTTCCGGCGGGCACCTCGGGGCGAGTCCGGAGGGTTTACTCCCGTCGGTGCCAACGCCCGGCAATGCCAGTTCCCAAGTCCGAGTTCGAAGACCTGCGATCGCTTTCCTTCCGCGACCCGGAGGAAGTCCTCGATCCCGACGAGATGTACAGCGTCTACGAGATCGCCCGCCTCTTCCAGGGTCTGGAGCCGGGCCAGCAGCTCGATCCCGAGACCGAGGCTATCCTGCTGGACTGGACCATCCCGTGGATGGTGAACAACGCCGAGTCGTTCGTCTTCGCCGAGCCACAGAGCGAGGACGAGCCGGGGCTGTACGGACTCGCTGAGGAATGAAGCTCCTCGTCGCCGGGGCCGACCGGGTCGACGCCGGCAAGACGACGTTCACCGTCGGCCTCCTCGAACACACCGGCGCGGTCGGGTTCAAACCCCGCGCCGGGAACGATCACTGGTTCCACCACGACGACTACCGTCACGCCGTCGAACAGGGCCGGCTATTCGGGAAGGACGCCCGCCGCCTCGCCGACGCGAGTGCCGGCGAGTTCGATCCCGAGGACATCAACCCGGTCCACCGGTTCTGGCGACCGTCACCCGGCAACGGGACCGGTATGCTGGGCCAGAAAGACCGCGAGTTCGTCGTCGACAGAGTCGCCGAGAACTACGTCGTCAACGAGACCGTCGACGTCCCCGAGTTCGCCGCAACTCACCTCCCGCTCGACGACGCGATCCACGTCAGCACCCTGGACGAACTCAACGAGGTGATGGAGCAACTCCATCTGGTCGCACTGGAGGGCATTCTCCGACGAATCCGCGAGCAGGACCGCGCAGTCGTCGAGTCCTACGGGAACGTCGCCCGGCCGCTGCAAGAGTACGATCCCGACGCCGTCGCAGTGGTCGAACCGGGCCGTGCCAGGGTGTACGAGGGCAGCCGATACGTCAAGGCCTGTTCGGTCGCGAGCGGCGGCCCGCGCGAGGGGCAACTCGAAGAACGCGCCCCGGCCGTCGTCGACCTCATCGACGCCGTCGACTCGGTGCAGTTGCCCGCACTGTCGTCGGCCGAACGAACGGACCCGACGGCGGTCGCGGACGCGTACGGGCACGCGTACGAGTCACTGTTCGATGCTGCCAGCACGGCCTGAGAGGGACGGGTTCTCAGGGTGTGGGAAGCGGCCCGTCGGTTGATACGTCGGTACGGCCGAGTTCCGCTATGGCAGAACTGTCCGAGTCCGAAACCGAGCAGGTCTGGATGGTCGAACGGACGTTCTCGGCGGATTCACCGCACATTCTCGTCATCGTCTACGCGACGCCATACGGCGAGCGGTATCTGCAGCAAGAGCGGGCGTTCAACCGGTTCGGTGGCCGTGCCCCGGAGGTGACGGCGGCCATCGAGGCGAATCCGGACGAACTCGCGCCGGTCGAGGACGCCGAGACGCGCGAGCGCTACGCCGACGAAGCCGCGCGCATGATGGACCGACACGACCCGGACGACGCGGTGTAGGGACTCACCCCATTCGGGCGGCCTGCAGGGCGAGTTCGACGTCCTGGGACGGGTTGGTCACTACGGCCGGACCGTGTCCCGTGTACAGTTCTTCGAGGTCGTCGTCGATCACGGCGACGAGGTGCTCGATGCTGTTGATGAGGAGTTGGCGGTCGCCCTCTGCGAGGTCCGTCCGGCCGAAGCCGCCGTTGGCGAACACGAGGTCGCCGGCGAACAGCACTCCCGCCGCCTCGGAGTAGAAGCAGAGGTGGTCGTTCTTGTGCCCCGGGGTGTGCAGTGCCACGTAGTCGTGGTCGCCGAGCGTGACCGTCTCCTCGTCGTCGATCTCGTGGTCGACGCCGGCGAAGTCGGGGTCGTATCCCCAGACGTCGACGTCGAAGGCGTCCGTCACCGCGCCGAGGTTCCCGACGTGGTCGGGATGCGTGTGAGTCAGAACGACGGCGTCGAGATCGTCCACGTGGTCACGGACTTCGCTCACCACGTCGAAGTCGTTGCCGACGTCGACGAGCACGGTGCGGTCCCCGTCGACCAGAAAGGCGTTGCTGGTGAAGACGCGTTGACCCCGAGCGAGATTTACAATCATAACAGTCCCTACAGTGACCCGCCGCTTGTGCGTACCGTTTTCCTGCGCTCCTCGTCAGCAGGGGCGTGGCCGAGAACCGCAGCCGCGTGGCGGTTGCCCGGGACCGGAACGACCCACAGGGCTATGTATGAGGAATGGTAAACGAGTAAAAGAGAGCAGAATGACAGACTCGACAGCGCCTGTCGTGTTGATCGTCGAGGACGAGCCCGACGTCGCCGAGACGTACAACCTCTGGCTCAAGGCGGACTACGAGGTTCGGATCGCCGAGAGCGGCGACGAGGGGCTCGACAAACTCGACGAAGACGTGAACGTGGTTCTCTTGGACCGGATGATGCCGGGCCTCTCTGGCGACGAGGTGTTAGCGCGCATCCGGAGCCGAGACCTGAGCTGCCGGGTTGCGATGGTCACCGCGGTCGAGCCTGACTTCGACATTCTCGAGATGGGGTTCGACGCCTATCTCAGCAAGCCGATTCGCAGTGAGGACCTCCACGACACGGTGGAAAAACTCCTCGAACGCTCGAACTACGACGACCTCCTCCAGGAGTACTACGCACTCGTGGAAAAGCAAGCGACCCTGGAGACGGCAAAGAGCGGAGCGGAACTGGCCGAGAGTGACGAATACGAACAATTACAGGGCCGGGTGTCCGAACTACAAGACGACCTCTCGCAGACGATGGGCGGTATCGAAGACGATTCGGACTTCATTACCGCGATTCAGCAGATCGGCGGAGATGACACGTAGCAACTATGTACGACCTCTCAAACGTTCTTGAAACCGAAGCGGTGTCGGAGATTCGTCCCGGGACGAGCGTACTCATCGCTGGCCCGGCGATGACTGGCAAGGAGAGCCTGGCGATGGAGATTCTCGCTGACGGGTCACGGAAGGGCGAAGGCGCGCTCGTCGTGACCACTGGCGACGACGCTGACACCGTCGTCGAGGACTACCAGGAACGCGTCTCCGGAGCGAACAACATCCAACTCGGCGTCGTCGACTGCCGTGCCGAGGGATCGAGCGGCCGCGGCGGCGATACCGAGACGCCCCCCGGGCTGTACATCCACCACGTCTCCTCACCGGGCGACCTGACCGGGATCGGGATCGGCATCACGAAGTGTCTCGAATCGCTCCACAGCAACGGTGCGACCGAGGGCCGACTCGCCCTCGTCTCGCTGTCGACGATGCTCACCTACACCGACCGCGAGACGGTGTTCAAGTTCTGTCACGTCCTGTCGTCCCGACTGGACGCCGCCGGCTACGTCGGCGTGTTCACCATCGACACCGGCGCTCACGACGAACAGACGCTCCAGGTCATCAAGCAGGCCTTCGACGGACTCATCGAAATCCGGGAGTCAGAAGGTGCTCGCCAGGCGCGCGTCCTCGGCATCACCGACAGCCCTACCACCTGGGCCACGCTGTAGTCCTGGCTGCCACCGCTACACCGGCGCTCCCGCCAGCACCAGTCTCGCCCGCTGGTCGCCCCGATTGTACAGCTGTCGAGTTTCGTCCGGGTCGATCCGGATCGCTTCTCCCTCGCCCAGCGTCACCGTCTCGTCGTCGAGATCCACGTCCACGATGCCGTCGACGACGCAGTACACTTCCTCTTGTCCGTCGGCGCTGTGGTCGTGTTCTTTGCCCTTGGCCCCCGGTTCGAGTGCCATGATCGTGAGGCCGAGTTCGTCCGTCCCGAGTGCGTCCTTCAGGAACCACATGCCGCCGTACTCGTCGTCGATGACCGAGTCGACGGTCGCTGTCGAGGCTGTTTGATAGCCCATGGCACGGATTCGGGAGCGAACGGTTTCAATTTACACGCCCGACCCCACAGAGAATAGCCGACAGATGTTTATCAGAGATCACGACGAAGGCTCTGTCTCGATGGGATCAGACAAGTGTCCGTCCTGTGGAGTGAAATACGAACGGTTGGATCAACACTGGGCCATGTCCGCAGCGTGTTCGTATCCAACGATTCCCGACGCGATCCACAAGATGCTCACGGGATTACTCATGGGTGATGGGACAGTTCACGAAGCGAAATCTGCGGCCAATCCGCGCATCGAGATCCACAACATCAATCACTTTTCTGTCGTGGATTGACAAACAGTTCGAGTGGCTATCTACCGGCGTGAAACTCCGACGAACCAGTGATGACATCTACGAAACAAACAGGGAATCGAGTTTGGAGCGATTTGCTTCGTGTGAATACAGTGTCCGCGATCAGTACGTTCTCACGACGAGACGCCACCCGGAACTCGAGAGGTACGTGAAGTGGTACGATACAGGTCAGAAACGATACCCGAGAGACCTCACCCTCTCGCCAACGATTCTCAAGCTATGGTACGTCTGTGATGGGCATCTGATCTGGGGATCTGGAGGACACGTCCGTCCACAGGTATGGGTCTCAGCGGAAAACGAAAGGGATCGGATTGCATACATTCGAGAGCTGTTCGAGCAGACACCGATTTCACCCTCTTTCCGTGATGGTCGGCTCATGCTCACCAGTGACGAGACGGAGTGGTTTTTCGAGTACATCGGCAGGCCAGTACCAGGATTCGAGTACAAGTTTGCGACAGAAAGCAAGGAACAGTACGAGAAAACGAAGGAAGCGTTTTATTGGAGGCACACGACCACCAATGCAACCTGACATGGAAGTCGAATTACTCGAGGCAACGTCCGAGCCGGAGCGGCTCATCTGCAAAGGGGCACGGAACGATTATATGGAGGAGTTCGTGGGAGATCTCTCGTTCGAGGAGATCATGACAACAGTGGAAGGGGATTCCACAGAAGAGAAGATGGAAACGCTGATCGGTCATCTGCTCGATCACGGCCACTTCGGCCCGTTCGAGCATCCCCAGGCCACCTTTGCGGTCAAGGGTATCAGTCGCTCTTGTATGGGTCAGATCACCCGTCACCGCCACGTGTCGTTCGACGTGCGTAGTATGCGGTACGTTTCCTTCGACGACGTCGATCCCGCGGACGTCCGCGAAGGTGAACTCGTCGTCACGCCGCCCTCGGCAACTGATCCGGACTGGGTGGGCCGCAACCAGAAGACCGGGAGCATCGGCGAAGACGAGGCCGAGCGCCGCGAACAGGTCTTCAATGACGCCATCGAGAACGCCGTCGAGTCCTACCAGGAACTCCTCGAACTGGGAATGCCGCCCGAGGACGCCCGCTTCGTCCTGCCGATCGGGACGGAGGTCAACATGGTCATGTCGATGAACGTCAGGATGCTCATGCACGTCGCGGACATGCGCGCCGCGGCCGACGCCCAGTGGGAGATCAGAGAGATGACAGAACGCATCCTCGATCTCGCCGAGGAGTGGTGTCCGATCACGTTCGAGTACTACGAAGAGCACATGAAAAACAGAAAGAACAGACTCGCCCCGTAACGGAGGATCGTTCTGCTCTCAAACACGTATTGGAACTGATTGTTTTCGACATCGGGCTGTGGAATCCCGGCACGGTTTCCCGCCGACGAATCACCGGAACGGACAGGTTTCGTTGGGAATCGTTCACTCGGTCAGACACAGTGTTTTTTATGCTGGCCGGCAGTTCATCTGCTACTAGATGTCTCGCCTGCTCTCGCTGGCTTTCGTTTGCGTCCTTCTGGTCGGGGCGGTCGTGATGCCTGCAGGTGTCGCGACGGCGACTGACGGTGTCCCTTCTACGAGCGACCGCTCGCCCGAAATGATGACGCCCAGTCGGTTCGCGTCCGCGACGTTCAACATTCACGTCTACGAGAACGGGTCGGCGCGGTGGTCGTTCAATTACTACACCGACTCGTTGAACGAGAGCGAGCGAACGCAGTTCAGGGACTACGCTCGGCGATTCGAATCTCAGGAACTCGACATGTGGACGAACTTCCGGGGGAGCGCCCGAGCGCTCGTCAACACGGGCGCCAACAGCACAGGCCGGAACATGTCGGCGACGGGGTTCGAACGGTCTGCCTCGCTCGAATCGGTCGGCAACCGCGGACAGGTGCGGATGTCGTTCGTGTGGCACGAATTCGCCCGAACGGAGGCCCAGCGAGTGATCGTCGGTGACGTCTTCGAAGGCGAGTTCTACATCGCGCCGAACCAGTGGCTGGTCTTCGAGACGGGGCCGGAACTGTCGTTCACTGCCGACGGAATCGATCCCGCCCCCGACGAGCACTCCGGGACGACGGTGGTCGAGAGCGACACGATCACCTGGTTCGGGGAGCAGCGATTTCCGGACAACCGCCCGCGAATCGTGTTCACTGCCGCGGAGCAATCTCGTGGCGCATCGTCACAGACGGCGACGCCGAACGTCTCGGCCAAGCAGGCAGGCGGCGACGGCTCCGTTCCGATCGTGGTGCTCGGACTCGTCATCCTCGTAGTCGGGCTCGTCGCCGGCGTCGTCTGGCGGTCGGGGCTGGTCGAGGCGGTTACCGCTGACACCGATCCGAGCGGGGACGGGGAGACACAGACGGACGCCGCTGCGAGTTCGCCCGCTGACACCGGCACGCGAGCAGTCGGGACTGAGACGGCCGACCAGGCCGCAGGCGACGAACCGGCGGTGACCGACGAGGAACTCCTTTCGGACGAAGACCGCGTGCTCCAGATGCTCGAGACGAACGGTGGCCGGATGAAACAGGCGAACATCGTCGACGAAACCGGCTGGTCGAAATCCAAGGTCAGTATGCTCCTGTCCGACATGGAAGACGACGAACTGATCAGCAAACTCCGGGTCGGCAGGGAAAACATCGTCAGCCTCGTCGGTCACGAACCCGACGCCGCAGGCTCACCGTTCGACGACGAGGACTGACCGGCGACGAACCGGGGACCGGAAACCCGTGGAAAAAATGGCGACGGGGCTACTTGCGGAACCTTACGTGTACTCGTAGTCACCGTCGTCGTCACTGTCGTACTGGAACTTGAGTTCGAGGTCCGGCAGCGTGATTTCGTCGGTTGCGAGGTACGTGGCCCGAATGTTGGCGTCCGTCATCTCGAGGCCGGGATTGCTCCCACCGTCGAGTTCGATCTGCCGGGTATCCGGCGGGTCGGACGGGGCGCGAATCGAGAACGATTCTTCGAGGGTGTCGGAATCACTCTCGCTGATTTCGAGTCCGCTGAACGTCGCCTCGTCAGCGGAGAGTTTCGGCGTCTTCAACAGCAGGCGGTCGATCGTGACCGTCCCACCGGACTCGATGACCAGCCGCGCTCTGCCGTCCACCGAATCCGAGTAGTCCGAGAGGTCGAGCGTCTTCGTCAGTCGAAGGTCCTCGATCTCGTTGTTTCGAAGCTCGACGATCGAGTGTGGGTAGTCGTCTTCGTTGCTCCCGTCAGCGAGGCCGGGATACAGGAGCAGGTCGTCGCCCTCGATGCTATCCGCCTGGATCTGGAAGCCGCCGATGCCGGCGACTGGCATGGCGAAGGCTGTTCCGGTGCTCAGAAAGAGGACACCGACGAGCGCGACGACCCCCAACGATGCGCCGGTGCTCTTAGCGAGGAGGTTTGTATCGTACATGGGTGCAGTGCTGCGATTGTCTCGTGACCGACCAACCGTCGCCCCTCCGTAGCACTCGACGTGGCTGACAGCTCCTGTCGCCACGAGACACGCTACCGCCCCCAAGAGGGTCCCTACTTCGTGTGGTTGCTCCAGCTATCGTACCCCCAAACCAACGCGTTCCTCTCTCGCAACCACCTGTGTACGTTCGTCAGTCTCTACCCAGTATATTTTCGCAACAATTTCGCGGGAATATACGCGAATCGCGGCCGTCTACTGTCCATTTACTTGCAGTCCACGATAGAGTCGCTCACGTTCGGCTGCTGCTCGCAGATTCTTGTTTCAGGCATTAGTTTGGAATTAAGGACCTGACTTCAGCTGCGGAGATCATCGGAACGACTGGTGGCAGTCTGGGAGTAACAGACTGCGGGTGCCGTGTCAGATGGTAATTCGCAGCAGGGCCGAGTCAAAGCGCAACTGTTAAACACAACTCGCGGCTACGAATGAGTGCACACGCTCCGATGGTGTAGTCCGGCCAATCATATTGCCCTCTCACGGCAATGACCAGGGTTCGAATCCCTGTCGGAGCATTCTACTACGGTCGCTTCGTTGTCGAGAGTAACCGCTCAAGGTGAACTCGAGAATGTCTGATCTGCCCGACGACTTCGACTGTACGATAACGAACTGGGAGTACATCTACGGTCTCTGTCGCGACGTCAGCGACCAGGTGAAGGCGTCCGAATTCGAACCGGACGTCGTCGTGGCACTCGCACGCGGCGGCTGGTTCGCCGGCCGGTGTCTCTGTGACTTCCTCGGACTCGACGACCTGACGAGTCTCAAGATGGAACACTACGTCGGGACGGCGGAGAAAGGAACCGAAGCGCAGGTCCGCTACCCCATGCCCGAGGGCTCCGTCGCCGACAAAGACGTCCTAATTATCGACGACATCGCCGACACCGGCGGCTCGATCAGCCGCGCCTACGAATACGTCACCGACCGCGAGGCCAACGACGTCCGCACGGCCACGCTCCAGTTACTCGACACCAGCGAGTTCGAACCCGAGTTCGTCGGGGAACACCTCGAATCGTGGACCTGGGTCGTCTACCCGTGGAACTTCATCGAGGACATGATCGAACTCGTCAGCGGCGTCATGGACCGGGCCGACCAGGAGGTGTTCGCCGAAGACGACATCCGTCACTTCCTCTCGGCGTATCACTCGGTAGACCGCATCGAGATGGAGATCGCCCAACCAGACCGGATGGACGAAATCCTCGCCGAGATGGAGCGGCGGGAGGTCGTCGTCGCCGACGACGACGGCTGGCGACTGGTCGGCGGATCGTAGGTCCCGCGACTGTCGGGGTCTCAGTCGACGGTCATAGCTGTTCGATGACCGACTGGGCGAATCGAGTGAGTTCGCGCTCGGGGTCGTCGCCGGCCGTCGAGACGAGCACGTGGTCGACGCCCATGGCATCGAGGTCGCGGAAGTATTCCACGAACCACTCGCTGCCAGCGCGGAACCCCTGATGGACGTGTTCCGGGTCGGCGGTCGGATCGTCGGCGAGTTCGGTCCGGACAGCCATCGCGTACGGTTTCGCACCGGCAACGGCTCGCCAGTCGTCGAGATACGTCTCCAGCGTCTCCCGCGGCAACTGATAGAACAGCCAGCCGTCGCCGTGCGTGCCGAGCCACTCCATCGACTGGCGTGACCGTCCGGTCGGCAGCAGTGGAATCGTCTCGGTCGTCGGTGTCGGCACGAGGTCTAAGTCGCCGTCTAGCTCTCCCCAGGAAGTGGCTAGCTCGGGGAAGTCCTCTCGCCAGACGGTCCGCATGACGTCGACGCTCTCGCGGAACAGCTCGCCGCGGTCGTCGCGGTCGACCCCGAACGCCGGGAACTCGGGATCGCGATCCCCCGTTGCGATCCCGAGCAGGAGGCGCCCGTCGGAGAGTCGATCGACGGTCGCCGCACTCTTGGCGACGTGGAGCGGGTGTCGGAGGGGAAGGACGACGCTGGCCGTCCCCAAGGCGATGTCGTCGGTGTGGGCGGCGACGTGACTCAGCCACGGCCACGTGTCGAACGTCTGTCCCGCGTCGCCGAATCGCGGCCAGTAGAGCGGCACGTCACGCGCCCAGAGCGCGTCGAAGCCGACGCGCTCGGCGTGTGCAGCGAGGTCCAGTTCCCGCTCGATCGCTGGCCGCGACTCCCGAGCCCCCGTGAGCGGAAATCCCGTTCCGAACGTGAGAGCGTCGGGGCCGAACACGCGCTGATAGCCTGCGTTCTCGTGACCGTCTGGCACAGACGTTGCTCGACGGCGGACGAGCAAGTGGGCTGTGGTTTCGGCCACTGGATCGAGATGTAAAAACGGCCAGCCGCGGGGAACTACTCCTGGAGCAACACGTCGATCGTCGCTTCGTCGACGGCCTGGGACTCGCGGCCGGCGACGTGGGTCTTCGCCAGTGCGATGGCTTTCTCGACCTCGATGTCGCCGAAGTCCTGGGAGAGGTCCGATTCGAGCAGGTCGCCGGTCCACGGCGTCTCTTCGTACGCGAGTTCGCCGCGGACGAGCGCGAGACACAGCGACACGAGGATGCTGTTCATGGCGTCCTCGATGTACTCGGGGTCGGCACCGCTGACGGACCCCAGCTCGTCGAGGTCGACCGGGGCACCACCGACCGTCGCGGCGAAGAACATCCCCCCGGCGGCCAGTTCGGACGCCGTGTATTCGAGATCGTCGTCGCGAGGTTCGTACTGTTCGAGCGCGCGGAGTCCCTCTTCACGGACGGTCTCGTCGAGGTCGAGGGACGCTGCGATCTCTTCGGCGAGCGACTCCGGACTGGACCGGGGAATCTCGACGGCGACTGTCTCGGCGAGTCTGTCGAGCCACGTGTGGAGCATCCGCACCTCGAACTCGCCAGCGGCAGCGATGTCGGCCGCCTCGACGTCGACGTCCTGGATTCGGCTGGCGGCCTGGACGGCTGCCCCGGCCATCTCGTTCGCGTCCTCGACGGAGAGCGTGTCGACGGCGTCACTGACCAGCCCACGGGCGAACACCCGGAGCGAGGCGCTCAGGTCGAGTTCCTCGGCGAGTTCGTCGACTTCGTTCTGGACGGCGTCCTCGGTCAGGTCGGGCGTCAGGTGCGACCGGTCGCCTGGCAGCCAGACGACGGTCGACCCCGCCTCTTTCTGGTCGATGTCGCCGTCGGCTGCTGCACTTTCGAGCGCGGACTGCGCCGTCGCGATCGGCACGTCGAGTTCCGCAGCGACGTGTTCCGTCGTGGGCAACTCGTCTGGGAACAGGGACTGGACGACCGCTTCGATGTCCCTGAACTCCCCGTCACCGGTCACCACAGCGTCAGCGTCGTCCCCATCGGCCGCCGACTCGTCGTCGTCGGCCGCCGTGGCGTCATCCTGCTCGTCTTCAGGAGCAGCCGCCGGGTCGTCCTCGCTGTCCGCGTCCTCGGCTTCGTCGGCGCCCGCTTCGGTTTCAGTCTGCGAGTCCGACGCCTGGTCGTCTGCAGCGGTCGTCGACTCGTCCGCGTCTTCGTCGGTGGCCGCTGGGGAATCAGCCGAGCCGTCCGGTCGGGCTTTCGCGTTTGGATCGCCGCTTCCCGGGTCGCTGGGAGCTGGTTCGTTCGACTTCGGCACTCCCGTCTCCGGATGGAGGTGGTACCGATCGTCGTTCGCGAGTCGCTCCTTCCCGAGCGCGTCGCGGAGCTTCTTGCTCCGGTTCTGGACGGTGAACTGGCCCGTCCCCAGCGTGTCGCTGATGTCGCTTTCGGTGAGGTCGTCGTAGCCGTTGAGCTTGGCAGCCAGATAGAGAATGGACCCGGCGATGCCGTCCGGAGACGTTCCTTCCGCGATCATTTCGGGGTCCTGGGTGAAGACGTCGACGAGAATGCGGTTCGCGACGACGATGATCCCGTCCGGGAGACCCAGGTCGGTGCCGAACCGCTCGATGAGCGCCCGCGGCTGCGGTGGCGTCCCCTGGAAATCGAGATTCGCTGTGAGTACCCCGAACAGCGAGGTGATCTCGTCGGGGTCGAGCGGCTGATCGCTCAGCGTCTTCGACCACGTGTCGGCGATGTTCGCAACCGTGATCGGCAACCCGTCCTCGCGCGTGGTGAGCGACAGCACCGCCGCACCGATGGCCGCGTTTCGTTTGTCTTCCAGCACTGTCACGGAACGAACGCCGTCGAATCGCTCGCGCGCGCTCCGGGCAGTACTCTCCGGAATCCCCAGCGCTTCGCACACGCGCGCCAACTGCTGTTCCGTATTGTCCCGTTCGGGGGTACTCGACATACTTTTTGGTACTAGTTAGCAGCCTCTTAATACTCCCTCTGCCATCAATCGCTAGATTCGAAGCCGCAATTCGAAGGGTAGATGGGTCGTAATCCACGCATACGCATTCGTTTCGCCCATAATAGAGAGAACACAAGTCGGCGACACAGCCCAGGAGTCACACCGCAGTTTCTCACTAGACACCGAAACTGTAGGTCCAGTGTACTGGTACGTCGTCCCCATTCACGCAGGTTCTCACACGGACGGTCGCCTGGCCGCGACCACGAGTCACAGACAGGGTGGTGTGAACCTGCTCCCGTCGTGCGACGCAAACCCAAGGGAAAAACAAGCCGACAATTGACTTAACCCGAGATTCACCGAACCGCCTAGCATGGGGGACGGTAGCACAGGGTTCGCCGTCCCGCCCTCGTTCGCCGATCGGAGCAAGGTGGGGCTCGTTCTGGGTGCACTCGTCGGGGCGCTACTGTTCAGGCCTGTCGGAGGAGCGGTGGCACTCGTCGGGTGGATCATCGGCGGGGTCGTCGGAGCCGAGGTTCTGCAGGCAGAGGACGGCGGCCAGGTACGGCTTCTCTACGCCCTCGAAACGCTCTCGTTCTCGTTGCTGGTGATCCTCTCGGAATACGCGCTGTTGACCGTCCTCACCGACTGGGGCCGGATCGAAATCGAGGCGGTGATCGCCGTTGCGGGACTGGTCACGCTGGGCGTCTTCCTGTCGTGCGACGACGTCGTCACGAACGGCTACAATCTACTGATCGTCTTCGGGGTCGTGGGGCTCGTCACGCTGGCTCTCGTTCCACCCATCGTGAGTGGCGGGGGCTACGGCAACGGAACACCGACACCGACAGAGACACCGACAGCCACCCCTTCGCCGACGCCGACGCGCACGTCAGAGCCGGCGTACGAGCCGAACTGGACGTTCGCGATTCAGTTCGTCGACAACACCACCTACGAGTACTACGCCGCCCGATGGACCTACGAGTGGGTCGGAAACGTTGCCGCGTACGACACGCGCCAGGCAGCGTACGACGACAGATCGACGCTGCGCGCTGCAGACGTGTCGCGACTGACCGTCGAACAGCAACCCAACGGCACCTGGGAGATCCGCCGGGATTTCGGCGAGAACCGATCGATCGCGTCACGGTGGCAGTTCGTTCCGCGGATCGTCTCGGACACCGGGACTGCGAGCGGGATATTCGCCGACGACCTCCACATCTACGATCAGCGAGACATCGCGTCGGTCGAGATCAGAGAGCCGCTGGGAACCCATCGGTTGCCGTCCATCGCCGAGCAGGGGATTCAGAACGCAGACGACCGACAGTCCGCCACTCCGCGACGATCAGAACCCGCCCGGGACGATTCGACCTCGGCGCCGACGCAGCGACGAGTCCAGGTTCCCTGGTGGTTGTACGTCGTGTACGGCAGCCTCTTCGTCTTCGGGGGGCTGTTGCGGGCGTTCGAGCACGACCTGTCGCCGACTACTCGGTCTCGGTGACCAACACTCCCCACAGGAACAGTACCGTAACGAGACCGAAGATGACCAGCGACGCCAGCAGGAAGGTGAGCGCCAATCCGAACGGCGTGTCGATACCGTACTGGGTAGTTCTGATGACGACGTTCACCAGCAGTATCGTCGCGCCGGTGAGGAAGATGACGGAGAAGCCGCCACCGACGAGGACGATGTCCCTGACTGGAAGCCAGTGCTGCGTCTCGTCGACGTCGCGGAGTTGGCCGATCGTCATCTGGAGGACGATGCCCAGAAAGGGAAACAGCAAGGCGACGAGTTGTATCAACAGGAGCGTCATTTGCTGGAGGTCCATACCGGGAACTCCACTCGAATCCGGGAAAGACGCCCGACCGGAACCAGCACGCAGTCGGGGACTACGACGGGTCACCGCGCAACCGCTCGAAACAATCGCCCGGTCGAGTGGACGGGGAGAACCGGTGAACTAACAACTGGCGTCGCCGAACGACGGCCAAGCACATGAGAGTGGACGACTGGCCGGGCCGAGCGGAACTGACCGCTCGCTTCGAGTGACCATGTCCTGGAAAGACGAGTGGCCGGGTGTCCCCGGTGAACCGCTCGACGACGATGACGACCCGGCCGAGGACGAGTCGGGACCGTTTCGGGTCGCGCTCAAAGAGTCGGCGTGTGAGGTCTCGCCCGAGGTGGCGGCCCGACGCGAAGACGGTGGCGAGGTAGTCACGTACGAGTCGCGGCGGGCGGCCGAAGAGAAACTCCTCGAGTCGATCGACTGCCGAGCGCTCCGATTGCAGGACGCGGCGCCGAACGACCCCAACCCGGTCGACGCGTACCTGATCAAGGGGAGAGAGCTGCGGCCGGAGCCCGACGAGCGCGGGCCACCAGCCGACGGCTGGACCCACCAGCTCGACGCCCAACAAGTCGGCGCACTCGCGGAGACGCTGTTCGGCGCCTACAGTTACGATCCGCCGCCGATCGTCGACTTCGCCGCTCGCCAGTTGGAGCTCGATCCCGACGCGTTCCGCGTGGCGGTCGAACGCGCCCCGTCGCCCGTCGGCACGCCGGAATCGAAGGGCGGGAGCGGCCTCTGGCGTCCTGACTTCGAGTTCCGCGTGCGGCGAAAAACAGACCAACAGCCGTACGCGTATGACGGGCCGCTTCTCCACCGCTACGTCGCGGAAATCAAACACGGGTCGACGAGTTTCGGTCGCAACCAGCGAGACCAGATGGTCCGGCACCACGCCGAGAGCGACCCGGACACGACCGTGTTGATCGTCCGCGTCGACCTCGGAGACGTCCCACAGCACTACGACGTCACCATTCGGACTGCAGACGCGCTGGAGTAGCTGCCGCCGAGCCGTGGTGCCGTCACCTCGCCAGGTCGGTCCCGTCGAGGGCGACGAACGCGAGGTAGAGGGTCACGACCGAGACTGCGATGATAGTCGCCTCGGTCGGCGTCGTGAGCAGTCCGAGAGAAACGATGAGTGTCGTCGCACACGCGGGCGCGTGACCGGTCCCGGTGAGCCGCATCCCCCCGGTCGTCAGCGTCACGGCAGTGACCGCACTGGCCACGAGGCGAAGCTGGGCCGTCGTGAACCCCGGCTCGGTGGTCATGATCGAGGTGCCCGTCGCGAACGCGTGATACGCCGCCAGGCCGGCGACGATCCCGACGAGATGGCCACCCACGAGTTCTCGCCCGCGGATCGATCCCGGTCGCGTCGTCGCCAGCAGGTACGCGGACGGGCCGAGGCTCGGGAACACGAACGGCTGGCCGGTCGCCCAGGCGAGGGCGCCAGTCACGACGAGCAAGGACCCCGCGGTGAGACTCTCGCGAATCGGTCGCATCTGTCCGGCGATGACGGGCGGGAGGGCTTAGGCGTTCGGAAGGTCACTCGCCGCCGACGGTCGCGACCGATCGGTCGCGGTCGGGATACGACTGGGGAACGCTGAAGCCCATCCGTTCGAGGCGCTCCGTCCCCGTCACGAGTCGCTCGATCCACGACTGGCCCGCCTCGGTCAGGGCCGTGGCGCCGTAGCGGATCGGAGCCCCGCGGACTGTTTTGTCCCCCAGATCGTACGTGACCTGGCCGTACTGGTCGGCGGCCTCGGGGTCGGAGAAGTTCATCCAGGTGGGCAGCGACACTGCTGGGAGGTCGCGCTGGACGGCCATGTTCCGGTAGGCGAAGGCGGCGTCCAGTTCCCCGCCCTCCAGGACGTTCAGCAGATCCGTCTCCGGTACTGTCGTCGCGTTCGCGAGGACGCGATCAGCGTCGATATCGGTGCGGTTCGCAGCCAGTTCGAGCGCCATGACCGTGCGATAGCCCAGCGGATCGAGGTCCGGGTCCGTCCGCCCCACGCCGACGTCGGGGTCCTGGACCGCAGCTTGCCAGTCGCGCCTGATGTCGTCTGCAACGTCCGACTCCGGATTGTACGCCAGGACCAGGCTGTTCGTCGCGAACAAGGTCGCATCGGAGCTGATCCCCTCGAACAGCGTCGGATCTGCGAGCGCGACGGCGTCGGGGTCCCGGTGACCGTCGAGGATCAAACGCCTGACTGCCGCGCTCCCGTGCGCCTCCACCGTCGCGCCCGGGACCTCGTTTGCGACTGCGAGCAAACTGCCCGCGACGAGTGCGGTCGTACGGTCCTCCGTTTCGCGACCGACCTCGCCGTAGAGAGTCACGCCAGTGACGCCGGCTATCGTTGCCCCGCCGATCGTGCCGAGTAGCGCCCGTCGCGAGAGTTCCATGTCAGATGTCCAGGTTCTTTCGCAGCCTTGAAACCATTTGTGATAACTTCGTCGAGAGTGGTTCAATGGTTTTGGTTTCTCCCACGGACCAAGCGGCGACCCCGGGCACCGGGAATGGCCGTCTACCGCGTCGCTCTCTCGCCTCAGTATGCACATCAAGACGCACTGAAAAGATGAAACGGTCGCCTATTCTCGAAGCGTGGAAACGCGCCCGCGTTTATATTGGTGAGAATAGCGAATCGAAAAGTATGAATGGGAGTATCGCCCTCCTGGTTGCCACAAAGTCGGTCACCCTGTTGTTCGGTGGGACGATCACCTACCTCTCGTACAGGGCGTTTCGTCGCACGGGTTCACCGGCGTTACGTGCGCTGACCATCGGGATCGGACTGGTCACCAGCGGCGTCATCCTGGGAGGTATCCTCCACCAACTCGCTGGATTGCCGCTCGAGTTGAGTACCAGTATCCAGAGCGTGTTCACGGCCGCCGGCTTCGCCGTGCTCACCTACTCACTGTACACGAAACGACGTCCGCAGAGTCGCTCGCCGGCCCGACAACGGTATCCGAGCGACGATTGACGCGACAGACCACTCGTGGCAACCGACGACAGGCGGGGCACCGAGTCGCCCGAGACGACCGGTCGCCTGGCCGGAAGGATGTGGGACTACTTGAACAGTTCAGTGACTTCTGCACCGTGTGATCGGAGCAACTCGCGACCAGCGTCAGTGAGCGTGTAGCGGTTCGTCCGCTTGTCGATCTGTCCCCGTTCCACGAGCGACAGCTCGATCAGTTCGTCGAGGTTCGGATACAGCCGTCCGTGATTGACTTCGCTGTCGTAGCGATCTTCGAGATGTCGTTTGATCGCGAGCCCGTAGCTGTCCTCCTCACTGCCTTCCAGGCGCTGGAGAACGAGCAGAATGTCGCGCTGGAATGCACTCAGATTAGCATACTGGACGTCTTCCTTCGTATCTGCGGTGTTTTCTGTCATGCTACAGTTGGTGTGGTGGCGTCCTGTGCTGGCTGTCGGGTCGCGACCGGTCGTTCGAGCACGACGACAGCCCAACACGTCCCGTCTGCGGAGCGAGTCACCGCTGTGACCCGTGATCGAGACCGTCTCGCCGTCGTTCTCCCTCGGGGCAAACCACCTGTTCTGTCATTTTCCGTATGGAGACAGTTCGCTGTCAAATGAACGCGCTTGGTGAGTCGATCAGCGAACAGGTTTCCGATACGTCCCTAGCAACAGCCCTGTTGATTATGTATTTAATTGTTACCACCGACACTGTGTGCTCGACAAATAACTTCATCGAAGACGAAATTCACATGGAAATGAATTTCAGAGGGAAAATCAGTATAGCAAGCAATGCGCCCTTCCCTCGCCCCGTGGATGACGCCGGTAGACAGGGACATCCTGGAACTGCTCCAGAACGGGGATCGCCGAGAGTTGATCCTGACGCCCGGCGTCATCGCTGCGAACACAGACTGGAAGCGCCAGACTGTCCGTGAGCACCTGCTGCTCCTCTCGGACCACGACCTCGTGGAGTATCACGACGAACCGCGTGCCCTCTATCGGCTCTCCGAGCGAGGCCGGTCGTACCTCCGCGGTGAGATCGACGTCGAATCGCTGACGGCTGAGGACTGACCGCTCGTCTGCTGTCCGCGAGGTACGCAGGGCCTGTACCGTACTGTCGTTTCCATCCCGCAACTACCTGTACCATATATGAAACGGATTAATTCTTAACAGCCCTGGGAGAATCGCCGATGACTGTCTTCCAGATGATAGATTCGCTCCTCCGCATCCTCATCGGCGTCGTGATCAGTATCGTCGCGGCGGCGGTCCTGCTGCCGCTCACCGTCGTCATCGCGAAGTTCCTGCGCCAGGCGATCGGTAGCGAGACCGCCCGCTCCCTCTGTCAGCACGCTGGCGTGTCTGGCTGGAACTTAGAGCTCGCCGACAAGGTCGAGACTGCCATCATCGGCGGTCTCATCGGTGGCGTCGTGTTCGCGAGTCTCAGTCCCGCGATCGGACCGGCGATGTACGACCTCCACGTCCAGAGCGGGATCGTCGACAAGCCGGAGCCGTCGGTCTCGGTGCACGAGGTCAGCGGCGTGTCCGACGAGGCCATCGCCGAGAACTTCGACATCCACGAGGAGGAGAACTACTCGCTGTACGTGGTCGAACTCCGCAACGACGACAACAGAGTGCTCACGAACTACAACTTGAACGTCAGGTTCCCGGGCTGCGTCGAGGAGACCTCGCTCGGCGCGACCACGTTCGGCACTGCCGTCATCAGCAACGAGACCAAGCAAATACAGGTCGGTGAGTTCTCCAACCGGTCGGCGAACGCGACCTGCTACGGAGCGGTCCAGATCGACGAGTTCACGACCAGCAGCTCCGGACTGGTGACGTTCGTGGTCGATCACACCCCGGACGAGAACCACACGCAGCTGTACCCCGCCCCCGAGAAACCGGGGAGCGTGTCCATGGCCAGTTCGTACACCTGGGAGTACAACAGCCGCAGCTACTACGAGCCCGCCGAACTGGTCACCTACGAGACGAAAGAACACAACAGCACGGTGGTCTGATACGCGTCGGGGAGTCAGTCGTACCGCGGCATCGCCGCGGTCGTCCCGAGCGGGAGGTACCACAGTTGGTGCTCCGCAGCGAGGTCGCCGGCCCCCGGCCGCCCAGCACCCGCCGCTACCGACGCGTTCGACAGCGTCATCGCGACCGCGTAGCAGTACGCGTAATTCAGCCGGAAGAAATCCCGGACGAGCGTGGTGTCGAGGTGCGCGGTCATCGCGTCGAACACCGTCGTCCCCATCTCGCGTGCGGTCTCGCAGTCCGGTTCCGGGAAGAACTCCCGCGCGAAGAAGGCGTCGGCGTGATCGGACGCGAAGAACTCGGGGAGGACCGTCTCGATCGAGGAGGAACCACCGAGGGCGCGCTCGTCGATGCGGTCGGCCAACGGGGCGACCGACCGCGCTTCCGGTCGCTCGTCGTCGCTCGCTCGCTCCAGAAAGGCGTCGATACAACAGTCCGGGTAGCCGTGGAGTCGCCCCTGGTACTCCTCGAACTCGGAGCGGGACCCGTCGACGACCGCTTCGAGGTTCCGGTCGACGACGGTCTCCGGTGCAGGAGCCTCCCCGCCGCGGAACAGGTACACCCGAAGACCCCACTCGACCGAGCGCCCGTATCGAAGCCACTCCGGGACGACGACGGCGTCGCCGGGATACGATTCCCGGAGGAACTGGACTTCGGGGAGTTGGGCTGCCACGTCCCGAATCCGTGCCGAGGTCTCCCGCAATGGGTCGAGCTCCAGTTCGTCGACCGAGACCTGCGTCGTCTGGAGGCGCAATCGCGACTGGTGGACGCACTCGATCCGGCGCTGGCTGCGTTCGCTGTCGCCGCTGGTGGTTGCGTACGCACGTGCTGCCTGGACGACGCTCTGGAGGTAGGGCAGGTCCAGCGGGAAACTGGCACCCCGCCGATGGCCCGTGAGCACCGAGGTCGCCTCCAGGGCGATGAACGTCGGGAGGTCTGCAAGCGCTGCGCGGGGGTCCATGCAGCGAGGGTCCACGTCCAGCACCGTCAATTACTCGCCGCCCCGTGCGCCGACGGCACCCACCGATTCCGCACTCGACATGTCCCCCCGAGAGAGGTTCCAGAAGGCGCAGAGAATCTTTTTCCGGCTATTCGTGGATAGCCGGGTATGGCTATTCGGCTCCGAGACGCAGGGAGCGAACGAGCCGAGTTCTCGCCCGCACGCAGCTTCGACGAGCAGTCTCGCCGGCCTCCGACCTGGAGCCAGCGTCCGCTGGCCCCCGCTCTCCGACACCGCCGCTGGCCGTCGAACAGGCTACCGATCCATCAGCCGACGCCACACCGCTGGCCGACCAGGAGTCACGCTGGGACACCGTCGATCGCTCGCCGCTCGGAACCGACGCGACTGCGACGTCCTGGAACGCTCCGCGGAGCGTCCGCTGTCCGAACGACGGACGCGCCGCTGCACCCCGGCGTCGTCGAGTTAGCAGTGAGTGCGGGCCTCGTCGGAGCCGTGGGGCTCGCCGGGCGGATCGACCCCGACGCGTGGGCGTCACCGCGCCGGACGGTCGTCCGTCACATCGACCACGACGACTACGATCCGATCGGAACGGTCGTCCTCATCGCGCTGTATTTCGCGCTGATAACCCTCCTCTGGCTGTTCACGTACTTCGTGGAGTTCCTCGGCGGTGGACCGACTATCGGGGGGTGACAGCCGTGGAGATTCATCGCTACGAGAAGGGGTGGCTCTTCGTCGCCCTCCTGTTCATCGTGGGACTCGTCGCGACGGTCGTCTACGGCGCGGTCGTTGCGGGCGTCGACATGGTCGGCGACCGGGGCGGGGCGCTCGCAAACCCACAGGACCCCACGGAATCGCCGGACTTCCGCGACCCCGGGGTGTACTGCAACGACGATCGGTCGTCGTGTGACGTGTACGTGCTGGCTCGACGCTTCTTCTTCCAGCCCGGGACGGCCCAGCCCATTCGGGTTCCGGCGGGAAGTAACGTGACCTTCCACCTCACGAGTCCGGACGTCCTCCACGGGTTCGAAGTCGTCGGTACGAACGTCAACGTGATGGCAGTGCCCGGTCAGTCAGCGGTGTTCTCGGTCACCTTCGACGACACCGGCGAGTACGACGTCGTCTGTAACGAGTACTGTGGCTCCGGCCACCACACGATGGAGGGGCGAATCGAGGTCGTCCCGCCGTCCGAGTACGAGGAGGAGGACTGACCGTGGCGTTCGTCGACGACTATCCGGCCGAAGCGCGGGTGACGCGGGCGTGCTACGCCGTCTCTCTGACGGCGCTGGTCATCGGGGGACTCTTCGGGCTGATCCAGGCCCTGCACCGGACCGGCATCTACCGCGACCTCATCACGTCCGTGGAGTACTACACGGTCCTGACCGGCCACGGCGTCCTGCTGGCGCTCGTGTTCACGATTTTCGGCCTCTGTGCGCTCTATCACTGGGGAACCACGCGGAGTCTGGACCAGCCGGTCCGCTATCGGTGGTTCTCCTGGCTCTGGTTCGGCCTGATGCTCGTCGGGGCGGTCATGGCGACGATCGCGATCCTCGGCGGCTTGCTCTCCGAGGTAGATTTCAGCGCGGCGGTTCTCTACACGTTCTACGCGCCGCTCGAGGCGCACCCGCTGTTCTACGCGGGACTGGCGCTGTTCGTCGTGGGCACGTGGCTCGCCGGCGTCGACTGGTTCTGGCAGTACTTCGACTGGCGTGACGACAACTCCGACGCGCGCATCCCGCTCCAGACGTTCATGGTGCTGGCGACGATGATCATGTGGTACATCGCCAGCGTGAGCGTGGCGGCCGAAATCCTCGTCTTTCTGCTCCCCTGGTCGCTCGGGATCATCGACGTCGTCGACCCCCTGTTGACCCGGACGATGTTCTGGTACTTCGGCCACCCGGTCGTGTACTTCTGGCTGCTGCCGGCGTACTTCCTGTGGTACTCGGTACTTCCGAAGCTCTCGGGCGGCCGGCTGTTCAGCGACCCCCTCGCTCGCGTCGTGTTCGTCCTGTTCATCCTCCTGTCGACGCCGGTGGGCTTCCACCACCAGTTCCTCGACCCGGGCATCTCGGAGGGGTTCAAGTTCATCGCGATGACGAACACGATGTTCCTGTTACTGCCGTCGCTGTTGACCGCGTTCACCGTCATCGCGAGCATCGAGCACGGCGGCCGACAACTCGGCGGCGAGGGGTATCTCGGCTGGCTGACCGACCTGCCGTGGGGCGACGGGGCGTTCGCCGGGATGGTGCTCTCGGGCCTGATGTTCGCCGCCGGCGGCTTCTCCGGGATGGTCAACGCTGGCATGAACGTCAACTACCTGGTACACAACACGCTCTGGGTGCCGGGTCACTTTCACCTCATGGTCGGCACGGCCTCGGCGCTCACGATGATGGCCGGCAGTTACTGGCTCCTCCCCCAGGTGACGGGCAAGCGACTCCGGTTCCGCGGGGTCGCACTCGTCCAGCCGTACCTCTGGTTCGTCGGCGTCACGTTCCTCGCCAACGCCATGTTCCGGGCGGGGCTCGCGGGCGTCCCGCGCCGAACCGCCGTCGCGACCGAGTACCGGTTCGTCGAGTTTCAGCCGGTGCTGGGCGACGTCACGGAGATGCGCCTCCAGATGGGGCTCGGCGCCGTCCTGCTGTTCACCTCCCTGCTCCTCTACCTGTTCGTCGTCCTCGCGACGTGGTTCACCGGCCGCGACGGATCGATCGAGGCCGACGGGACGATCCCGCCCGCACTCTCCGGGCCGGAACACGCCCCCGAGATCCTCGACAACCTCAAGCTCTGGACAGCCCTCGCGATCGTCCTCGTCGTCCTGGCGTACGGAGCCGCAGTCTACGGGCTCGTCGCGAACGGACCACTGGTCCCGGGGCTGCCACCCGTCCAGCCCTGACCGAGTCATCGCTATGGAGCGCCGCACGCTCGTTCGAGTTCTCGTCGTCGTCGCGATCGCCATCCCCATCCTGGTCGAGGTGCTGACGTTCGCCGGGCTGATGCAGTTCCAGCTGTTCGGTGACGGCGGCGACGAACCGACCCCGGCCACGCCGCAGCCCCGTCGCGTCGCCGTGGGTGAGGAGCTACTGCCGGAGACGCCCCAGCGGGAAACGCTGACCGACGCCTCTCTCGGGACCGGTTCGGGGCAGTGGACCGTCACGTTGACAGTCCAGGTCGAAAACAACGGAACGACGCCGTACGAACTCCGCCTAGAGGAGTTGACGCTCGGTGACGGGCGAACGGTACCGGACGGGAACACGACGCGCCGACTGCAACCGGGGGAGACCGCCACGGTCACCGCTCGCTGGCGGATACCCTCGGGGACGACTCCCCACTCGGTGACGGTCAGTGCGGTGCGGTTCGACAACGACTCCGGGACGCCTCGGACGCTCACGAAGCGAGTTCACCTGGCGAAGATCCCCGTCGAGGGGGGCTGAAACCGTTCTGAGTCGACGGCCGTCGCTCGAATCGGCTAACCGTGGAACTCTTGCCAGCTGACCGAGCCTTGCTCGACGATCGTGCTGCTCTCTGGCACCTCGCCGTCCGGGGGCATGCTTTCCTCGCCGGGCCCGCCGGGTTCGTCCACGACGATTCGGCCGAGCATCCCCAGCGTCTTGTGCGGGATACAGAAGTAGTTGTACGTCCCCGGAACCTCGAAGGTGTGCTCGAAGGTCGCGCCCTGTTGACTGATGGTCTCGCTGTTCCAGGGCTCGGCGTCCTGGGGAATCTGTGTGACTGTCGCCGGTCCGGTCCCTTCCGCGTAGGCCGTCGAAGAGTGTGCACCCGACACGTTTAGCCACGTGATAGTGGTTCCAGATTCGACGAACAGGCCCATGGGATCGAAGATGTATTCGGAGCCCTCCGTGCGCATCTCGATCTGGTTTCCGCCGCCGCCACCGCCCGGACTACCGCCGCCACCGTCCGTCGGACTGCCGCCGCCGTCGCCACCGCCGTTCCCGCCACAGCCTGCCAGCCCGATCAGTGACGCGGTCCCGATACCTGTGAGGAGCTTTCGGCGACGCATGACGGTATTGTCGACGCCCAGCCTCAAGACGTTCAGTGAGAGCGAAATTTCCATTCGAAATCGAGAGGTCGGTCGACTGAGCGGCGCCAGCGATCGGTCGGCGGCGGTGTGCGTGACCGACAACGGTGTGTTTTTTGCGCCCCGGGGACCCACCACCGAGTAATGACTGACGCGGACGACTACGACTACGAGGAGTTGGGGCTCGTTGCAGGGCTGGAGATCCACCAGCAACTGGACACCGCGGAGAAACTGTTCTGTGGCTGCCCGACGGAACTGCGCGAACCCGAAGCGTCCGATCGACGGTTCACCCGCTATCTCCACCCCACGAAGAGCGAACTCGGCGAGATCGACGAGGCCGCCCTCGAAGAGAGCATGGTCGATCGCGAGTTCGAGTACCTCGCCTACGACACGACCTGCCTCGTCGAGGAAGACGACGAGCCGCCACACCGGGTCGACGACGAGGCGATCGAGGTGTCGATGGAGATCGCCCAGCTGCTCGATATGAACGTCGTCGACCAGATCAACGTCATGCGCAAGATCGTCGTCGACGGGTCGAACACCACCGGCTTCCAGCGCTCCATGCTCGTCGCCAACGACGGCGAGATCGAAACCTCGGAGGGGCCGGTCGGCGTCGAGGACATGATGCTCGAAGAGGAGTCCTGCCAGCGCGTCGAAGAAACCGACGACGGCGTCCGCTTCAGCCTCGACCGTCTGGGCATCCCGCTGGTCGAGATCGGCACCAAGCCGGACATCCGCTCACCCGAACAGGCCAAAGAGGCCGCCAAGCGCATCGGGATGCTCCTGCGCTCGACGGGCCACGTCAAGCGCGGCCTCGGGACGATCCGCCAGGACGTCAACGTCTCTATCGCCGACGGCGCCCGCATCGAGATGAAGGGCGTCCAGAGTTTGGACGACATCGACGACCTCGTCCGCAACGAGGTCCGCCGCCAGGTCGAACTCCTCGACATCAAGGACGAACTCCACGAACGCGACGGCCAGGTCGGCGATCCCCGGGACGTCACCGAAGTGTTCGAGGACACCGACTCTGGCGTCATCGGTGGCGCGCTCTCTTCGGGCGGGAAAGTCATGGCCGTCCCCCTCTACGGCTTCGACGGCCTCGTGGGTCGGGAGATCCAGCCCGACCGCCGGCTGGGAACGGAGTTCTCCGATCACGCCAAGCGCCACGGTGCGGGCGGCATCTTCCACACGGACGAACTGCCGGCCTACGGCGTGACCGAGGACGAAGTCAGCGCCCTCTCCGAGGCAGTCGGTGCGGGCGAGGACGACGCCGTCGCCATCGTCGCCGACGACCCGGAGACCGCCGAGCAGGCCATCGAGGCCGTCGCCGCTCGCGCCGAGACGGCGATGGACGGCGTGCCCGAGGAGACGCGCGACGCCAACGAGGACTGTACGTCCAGTTACCTCCGCCCGCTCCCCGGTGCGGCGCGGATGTACCCCGAGACGGACGTGCCCCCCGTCGAGCCCGATCCAGCCGAGGTCAAGCCGCCGGAACTGCTCACCGAGAAAGTCGAGCGGTATCAGGCCGAGTTCGACCTCGGCGAGGGCGTCGCCAACCAGGTCGCCTACGGCCAGCGGTGGGAACTGTTCGAGGAGGCCGTCGAGACGGGCGTCGACCCGAACCTCGCGGCACGGACCGTCGAGTCAGACGTGACGGAGATCCGGCGTGACGACGTGCCAGTCGAGAACCTCACCGACGACCACTTCCGCGGGGTCTTCGCGTTGCTCGCCGACGGCGAACTCGCCAAGGAGGGCGTTCCGGACCTGTTGACCGCGCTGGCCGAGAACCCCGAACTGACGGCGTCCGAGGCCGCAGAACAGGAAGACCTCGGCAGCGCCGCCGAGGACGAGGTTCGCGACGCCGTCGTCGAGGTCGTCGAACGCAACGCAGCCCAGGTCGAAGACGAGGGGATGCAGGCGTTCTCCGGCCTGATGGGCGAGTGCATGGGCGCGCTCCGCGGTCAGGCCGACGGCGACCTCGTCAGCGAAGTCCTGCGCGAAGAGATTCAGAAGCGAGCCTGAGTCGGTCGGCCTGCAGATCGCCTTTTACTCGGCCGTCACGGCCGCGTTCGCGGGTTCGACAGCGATCTCGAAGCGTGCGCCGCCGTCGGCGCTTTCGGTCGCCGCGACCGTCCAGCCGTGGGCCTCGGCGATCTCCTCGACGATCGCCAGCCCGAACCCGGTCCCTTTGCGGGTCGTCGAGTAGCCGTGTTCGAAGACGCTCTCGCGTTCGGCAGCCGGGATGCCCGGTCCGTCGTCTTCGACGTAGAACCCGTCACCATCGTCGAGCAGCCCGACGCGGATCGACACGTCATCGCCGCCGTGTCGGACCGCGTTCGAGAGGAGGTTCTCGAACAACTGGCGCAACCGCGATTCGTCGGCGTCGAGTCGGTAGCCATCGAGGGCGACGTCCAGCGTCGCCGGCCCGTTCCGGACGGTCTCCCAGGCAGCCGCGACAATCGTATCGAGCACGACCGACTGGGTCTCCTCGACGAGTTGTCCTTGCCGAGCGAGCGTCAGCAGGTCGTTGATGAGCGTGTTCATCCGCTCGTGGGCGTTCTCGACGCGTTCGAAGTCCTCCGGTGCACCGCTCTGGCGGCCGAGTTCGAGCGATCCCTGGGCGACGGTCAGCGGATTGCGGAGGTCGTGGCTCACGACGGCGGCGAACTCCTCTAACCGGTCGTTCTGCCGTTCGAGTTCCCGCTCGCGTTCCGTCCGCTCGGTGATGTCTCTGAACGCGCCTCGCACACCGACGAGGTCGCCGTCGTCGTCGTACCACGGCTCCCCCCGAGAGCGGACCCAGCGCATCTCGTCGTCGTTCGTGATGATCCGGAGCTTCAGATCGTACGGCTCCCCAGCCGTCGTCAGGCGCTCGAACGCGTCCCTGATCGTCGCTCTGTCGCCGGGATGGTAAAAGTCGATACCTTCCTCGACTGTCGGCTCGTAGTCCAGCGGCATCCCGTGGATGCGGTAGACCTCCTCGGTCCACCGCATCGTGTCCGTTCGGCTGTCGTACTCCCAGCCACCGATGTCGGCGACCTCCTGGATCTGAGCCAGGAACTCACGCTTTTGTTCTAACTCCTCCTCGCGCTCTTTGAGGGCCGTGATGTCCCGGGCTTCCGGTAACAGCAGGCCGACCTCGCCCGTCTCGTCGGTGATGGGTTTGATGGAGTAGTCGACGGTTACGTCCCGGTCCGCTCCGCAGATGTCCAGTTCAGCACGGACGAACTCGCCACTGCTCGCGCGATCGACGAGGTCCGACACCACGTCTTTCGTGGCCTCGTCATCAGTGAACCAGCCAGTCTCCCACACTGGTTTGCCGACGACGTCCTCGCGGGCGAGCCCGCCGAATTCCAGGGCAGATTCGTTCGCTTCCACCATGGTTCCGTCGGGCTCCATCAGACCGGTGAACTGGTACGTTTGGTTGAAGATCGCGTCGTACTTCTGTTCGCGCTTCTTCCGTTCGGTGACGTTGCGCGTCGCGCCGACGAGTTGCTCGACGCACCCGTCGATGACGACCGGGGCGATTCGCGTCTCCCAGTACGTCCCCGCTTCGGGGACCGACAGTCGCTCCTCGTATTCGAGCGGTTCGCGCCGGTCGACGCACTCGCGGTAGCGGCGGAGGATGGCCTCCCCTTCCTCGTCGCCGAAGACGTCTCGCAGTGATCGACCCTGGATTTCGTCGTTCGAGAGTCCGGCGTGTGCCTCGTAGGCAGGACTGACACGTTCCAGCCGGAACTCGTCGGCGGCTTCGTCCACGTCGATGATGAACAGCGCGTCCTGCGCGTTCTCGAACAGCGTCTCGGCGAGTTCGAATTGCTCTTCGCGCTCCCGCTGGACGGTCACGTCGTGGACGGACGCGACGACTTCGAGGTCGCTGTCGAGGTCGATCGGGCTGAGCGTGATTTCGACGGGAAACTCGGACCCGTCCGTCCGGCGGCCCCACAGATCGAAGTCGGCACCCATCGGGCGACGTTCGGGCGAGGCGACGTACCGCCCGCGGTGTCGCGCGTGTTCGTCCCGGTAGCGTTCGGGCAACAACACCTCGATCGGTTCACCGAGCAACTGGTCGCGTTCGTAGCCGAACTGCTCGTTCAGGTGCTCGTTGACCTGGTGGATGTGGCCCTCGGCGTCACTGATGACGATGCCGTAGGGGGCAGAGTTGAGGAAGCTCTCGAAGCGACTCTCGGCCCGGTGTCGAACGACGACGTTCTCGATGCGGTTCGCCAGTACCGCGTACTGGTCAGTCCCCGGTTCCTTCTGGAGGTAGTCCGTCACTCCGCGCGAGATGGCTTCGCTGGCGATCTCTTCGCTCCCCTGCCCCGTGAACAGCACGAACGGGAGGTCGTCGTAGTCGTCGCGGACGACGTCGAGAAACGCCAGGCCGTCGGTGCCGGGCATCTGGTAGTCGCTGACGACGCAGTCGATCGGTTCCGCGTCGAGTCGTTCGAGCGCGTCCCGGACGTTCGTGACAGTCCGCGTCGTGATGCGGTCGCTCTCCCGCTCCAGGAACGCCCCAGTTAGATCGACGACGTCACGTTCGTCGTCGACACAGAGGACAGAGATGGTCGGCTCGTCGCGGGCCTCAGATCCGTCTGTGACGGCACTGCGCTGGTCGCTCATCGTCGTTCGGCGTACTACCTCGACTGTGCGCGCTCGACGGCGTTTCGGACGCGCTCGACCAGTTTGTCGTACTGGTCGGTGTCGGGCCCCTTCTGGACGTAGTCCGTGACGCCCGTCGCGATGGCCTTGCTGGCGACTTCCTCGCTCCCCTTGGCAGTAAAGACGATAAACGGGATCGCCGAATCTTTGTCACGCACGGCGTTCAGGAAGTCCAACCCGCTGATGGCCGGCATCTGGTAGTCGCTGACGATGCAATCGAACGGCTCGGATTCGAGCGTGGTCACCGCTTCGAGCGCGCTCGTCGCTGTCGTCACCGAGACGTCCGGGTTCTCGCGTTCGATGTATCCCGCGATCGTTTCGGGGAGCCCCGGCTCGTCGTCGGCGAGCAACACGCGGATCGTCCCCTGCTCGTCGGTCTGGTCCTCGTCGTCGGCCGTCGGTTCGAGTTGGAGATCGCGCCGCACCGCCAGGTCGAGCCACTCGCCGATCTCCTGGTGGAGGGCCGAGGACGTGACCACGCCGTCGCTCGGGTCGTAGGTCACCAGCCCCTCGGCTTCGAGTTTGGGCAGATGTGTGTGGACTAACAACGAGAGGATGCGGTCGTGATCGACCTCACAGAAGTTGTACTCGCCGACCTCTGCGATCACGTCGACCAGTTCGTCGGTCGTCGCCGCCCGTTGCTGGCGGAGGTGAAACAGGACGATCCGCCGGGTGACGTCCGAGAACACGTCGAACAGTACGTCAGTCGTGAGCGGCGCAGTATCCTGCGTTTCGCCCCCGTTAAAGCTCCCAGTCATCGTTGAATCGTTACGCCAAGCTACTCCGGAGCGAGAATAAGCATTGTTCCACAATTGACAGCTATGCCACCCATCTGCTCACAGATACGAACGCGACCGTTCGTCGGCCTTCTGCGGTGACAGTTCGACGGGGTCGGCGAGTGTTCCCCCGACCGTAACCCATTCGGCCGCGGACGCCGAGATACCGACAGGTGGGTTCCGATTCTCTCGAAACATCACTTCCTCATCTCGGTGGTCCTCGCCGCGGTAGTCGTCGTACTCGTCGAGCCGCCGGTGTCGCCACTGCTCGTCGTCGGCTACGGAGCGGCGCTGGGCGTCCTGGTCGACCTGGATCACTTCCTGCTCGCACGGCGAAACACCGGCAGTTGGCGAGCGACAGTCGCCGTCGTCGAGAACCCTCGACTGCTGCTGTTCGAGCAGGAAGCCATCTTCGAGGACGGGGAAGTCGGGGCAGTGAGGCGGCTCGCGAGTCACGCCGTCATCACCGTCGGACTCGTCGCCGGACTCGCCCCAGTGAGCTCATCGCTGGCGATCGTCACCGGCGTCGTCCTGCTGGGCCACATCCTCTCGGACGTCGTGTACGATTTCACGCCGGTGTTCGGACCGCCGCACACATCCGCTCGGTGACGCTAGTCGTCCTCCGACGAGTCGTCGGTGGCGCGGAGCGTCGCCTTCCGGAAGAAGCCGCGTAACGTTCGGGCCTCGCGGCCCGTCGGGTGTGCGCGCCCGACGAACCGTCGCCAGAGCCGCTGTGCCTTCGACCGTTTTTCCGCCGGATGGCCGATCGCCGCCAGGAAGTCCGCGAACTCGTCGTGCAGCCCCTCGATCGCGGCCTCGTCGGCTCGCTCGTGGCGTTCGTCGGGATGCTGGGTGGTGTCGAGCGTCAGCGACCGCAACTCGTAGAGCACGATCGTCGCGGCCTGCCCGAGATTCAACACGGGATACTCGGCGCTGGCCGGAATCGAGCAGATCTCGTCCAGTTGCGCGAGTTCGTCGTTGGTGAGCCCCACGCGCTCGCGTCCGAAGACGATGGCCGTGTCGGCCTCGACGCCGGCCAGACTGTCAGCGATCTCAGTCGGGGTTTTGAACGGATAGCGCGTGTGTTTCGTCGAGTCCTCGTTCGTGACGGCCGTACAGCCGACGGTGTGGTAGTTCGCGGCCAGGTCTTCGAACTCGATTTCCCGTGCGTTCGGGAGGACGTCTTCACGCGCCTGCCCGGCGAAGCCGTAGGCTTCCCCGTCGGGGTCCAGCGTCGGCGGGTCGACCAGCAGCAGCTCCGAGAACCCGAAGTTCTTCATCGAGCGGGCGATCGTGCCGACGTTGCCCGGTTCCGTTGCGTCGACGACGGCGACGGCGATGGACATGTTAGAAGTCCAGATCGTCGAGGTTCACGTCCAGCGCGTCGAGATCTTCGTCGTCGAGTTTCTCGATTTCCTCTTCGAGCGTCGGAATCTCGTCGCTGATGTCCGGTTCCTCGGGGATGTCGTCCGGGTCGGTGTTGACGTGCTGAAGGCCGCCGTAGTTCTCGGGGGCGCGACCGCCGGCGGCGAACCACTCGTGGAACTCGTCTTCGAGTTCCGTCTCGCCGGCGTACTGTTTGCCGCCGTCCTCGCGGAACCAGTAGAGGAAGTCCGCCTCGTGGTCGGGACAGAGCAACACTTCGCCGAGCGGTTCACCGTAGATGACGCGGGCGACGTTACACTGCTGGATGTCCTCGTCGCCGTGAATCAGATAGCACGCGTCGCAGGGTTCGCCCATCATCGACGCGAGGCGGACGATCCGGTCGCGAGTGTCCGGTTCCATCGTCTCCAGGGGGCGCAACTCGCCGCTCTCGTCGAACACCTCGTCTTCGTCGAACCGCCAACCGCGGAGCCCGATATTGACCTTACCCATGTTCGAACGCTAGCCGGCTGACTGATATAAGCAGCGTGGACTAGACACATATCACAAACCGGGGAGTATTTCCGAACTGGAAGCCAACGATCAAAGCAATTGAGTTTCACCTATGGGCAGCAAACCCCATCTCCGCGTCCTCTACATCGGGTCCGATTCTCTCCTGGTCGAACGCGTGACTGACGAACTCGGGTGTGAGAACGCCGTCGTCGTCAAAGAACCAGCGGCTCCAGACGCGCTCGATCGACTGTCCGAGGAGTCGTTCGCCTGCGTGGTCTGTGACGACGAGTTGGCCGACTCCGACTGGGAATCAGTTCGCCAGTCCGTCGCCGAGCACGACGCCGCACTGCCGTTCCTGCTCCTCGTGAGCGACGGAGCCACTGACCAGGTCCTCGACGCACTCGACGCCGACCGCACGGAGTACGTCCTGCTCGACGCGGAGCCGGCGCCGTACGCGGTCACGGCCCAGCGGATTCAGCGCGCGGCAGAGCGGTATCGAACCACGGTACCCAGGACCGGCGCCGGGGGGACGGTCCACACGCTGCTCGCGGAGACGACCGATACCATCTGCGTCCTCGACGAGTCGGGGACGATTCAGTACGTGAGTCCGTCTGGCGACCGGTTGTTCGAGTGCGAACCGTCCACGTTGACCGGCAAAGAGGTTGGAGCGATCACCCATCCCGACGACGTCGACCGGATTCACGACGTGTTCGAGACGGTGCTCGCAAAGCCCGAACGAACCGTCACGGTCCAGTTCCGGATCGAGTGCAACGACGGGTCGTGGTGCTGGGTCGAATGTCGCGCCCGCAATCAGCTTTCGAACCCGGCCGTCAACGGCGTCGTCGTGACGCTCACGGACATCTCACAACACAAGCAGCGAGAGCGGGAACTCCGCCGGTTTCGCGAAGTGGTCGAGCAGGCAGGCCACGCGATCTACATCACCGACCCCGACGGACTGATCGAGTACGTCAACCCGGCGTTCGAGGAGTCGACGGGCTACTCCTACGAGGAGGCGGTCGGGGAGAACCCGAACATCCTCAACTCGGGCGAGCACAGCAGCGAGTACTACGCGTCGCTGTGGAACACGATCCTCTCGGGGAGCACCTGGAAGGGCGAGGTGATAAACGAGCGAAAGAACGGTCACCAGTACGTGGTCGAACAGACCATCGCACCGGTCGAAACCGCCGATGGCGAGATCGATCGGTTCGTCGCCATCAACACCGACATCACCCAGCGAAAGGCCTACGAGCAGAAGTTAGAGCAGTACGAGCACATCATCGAGAACCTGCCCGTCGGCGTGTTCCGGACCACGCCGGGGGACGACGGCGAGTTCGTCGAGGTGAACTCGGAACTCGTGTCGATCTACGACGCGTACTCGAAGAGCGAACTCCTCCAGCGAAACGTCAGCGAGTTCTACGCCGACGCCGACGAGCGCGCGGCGTTCAGTCAGTCTCTTCGGGAGGAAGGCACGATCACGGGCCTGGAGGTCGAACAGGAGACGCTGGCCGGCGAGACCATCCAGGTGTCGCTCACGGCGATGAAAGTCGAAGAGGACGGCGAGGTGTACTTCGACGGTATCCTCCAGGACATCACCGATCGGAAGCGCCGCGAGCGCGAACTCGAACGGAAGAACGAGCAGCTCGAACAGTTCGCCAGCATCGTCACGCACGACCTTCGCAACCCGCTCAACGCGGCGCAATCGCGGCTCGAACTCGTCGAGCGCTCCTGCGAGGACGAGGAACTCCACGAGAACATGGCAGTGATCGACGAGCAACTCGTCCGCATGGAGGAACTCATCGAGGACGTACTGGCGATCGCTCGCCACGGCCAGCAGGTCGAAGACACCGAACGCGTCGATCTCGCCAGACTCGTCGAGAGCTGCTGGCAAACGGTCGAGACGGACGCCGCCGAGATCGTCGTCGACACCGATCTGACCCTCGACGTCGACACCGGCCGCGCCCAGCAACTGTTCGAGAATCTCTTCCGGAACGCCATCGAACACGGCGGCAGAGACGTCACCGTCAGAGTCGGGACGCTGGCGGACGGGTTCTACGTCGAAGACGACGGGCCGGGCATCGACCCCGAGGACCGAGACGAGGTGTTCGATCACGGGTACACCACCCACTCGTCGGGGACCGGCTTCGGGCTCAACATCGTCAAAGAGATCGTCGACGCCCACGGGTGGTCGATCAGCGTCACTGAAGGCACCTCCGGCGGTGCCAGGTTCGAGATCAGTGGAATCGGCAACGAGCACGAGTAAGCCGCTGTCACCGCACCCTTCCTCCCGGTCTCGCGAGGTGGCGTGACGGACGCCTGGGCCCCTGTCAGCGCATCACCCGCAGGAGCCGTCTCTGCGCATCGAATAAGCGCGAAAGTATATCCAGAGGCGGCAAAAGTATTGAGAATCGAGCCGGTGATTGTGAGGGTGTGTCAACCCCAACGATACAGGTGACGCTGGTCCAGTTGGACAACTACGGTCCCTGGACGGTGACACCGGAACCGCGGCGGGAGACCGACCTCCAGTCGTTGCAGGCGCGCCTGTTCGCGGACGTGTCTCGGCAGGTCGGGACCGGTGGCGGATACGTGTTCCACTCCCGGTTCGACAACATGATCGCAGTGACGAACGGCCTCGACGACGAGGACCACACAGCGATCCAACGGACGGTTCGCAACCAGTATCCCGTGACAGTGAGTCTCAGCGTGGCGGCCAGCGACACGCCGGCCGCCGCCCTCGAACTGGCCTCCGAGCGACTTCAGCGGGTGGGCAGTGCCCAGGACAGCAACCGGGAAGAAGCGCTCGTCGGGGACCCACTCGACGACGAGGCCCGGACGGCCGAGGACGTCACCGTCGCGCACTTCGACGTGGACGACTTCACCAGCCGATACACGGATCGAGTCGACGCGTTCGACGCGCACATGTCGGTCACGACAGCGTACGCGACCCTGATGCGGTACCTGTATCGGGAGTGCGACGCCCTGTCGTTTTTCGTGGGTGGCGACAACATCGTCTCGATCTGTCCGTCGGCCGAGCCGACGAACTACCAGGGTGCCATCCAGCACGTCACCGCGGAGACCGGTATCGAGCTCAAGGTCGGCATCGGCCGCGGACGGACCGCCCACGAGGCCGGCATGTCGGCCAAGCACGCCCTCGAGGAGTGTCGAACGAACGGAACGCGGATCGAACGAGACCTCGCGACTGCCCATGGCGACTGATTCGACCCGGCAGTCGCTGTACTTCACCGACGCGGAGTCGGTGACAGTCGAAGAGCGGCCGATTCCGGCGTGTGCCGCCGAGGAAGTCCGCGTCGAGACGCACGTCTCGGCGATCAGTCCCGGCACGGAGCTGTTAGTGTTCCACGGCGAGGCGCCGGCGGAACTGCTGGCCGACGACCCCATCGACGCCGTGGGCGGAGAAACGGAGTTCCCGATGCAGTACGGGTACGCCGCGGTCGGTGAGGTGAATGCGGTCGGGGAGCACGTCCCGGACTGGTGGCGCGGCGAGCGCGTCTTCGCGTTCCATCCCCACGAGAGTCACTTCGTCGCGGAGCCGTCGACCCTGCTCCGGGTTCCGGAAACGTGCCAGACCGACCAGGCCGCCCTCGTCCCGAACGTCGAGACCGCCGTCAACTTCCTGATGGACGGCCGGCCGATGATCGGCGAGCGCGTCGTCGTGTTCGGCCAGGGGATCGTCGGGCTGCTCACGACGGCGTTGCTCGCCGAGTGTCCCGTCGAGACCGTCGTCACCGTGGAGTGTCTGGAACACCGGCGGGCGCTCTCTCGGCAGTTCGGCGCGGACGCAGTGATCGATCCCGAGTCGGCGGACGTCGCGGGGGCCGTCCGAGAGCGTCTCGACGGCAACGGGGCGGACCTGGCCATCGAGGTGAGTGGCGATCCAGCGGCGCTCGACGACGCCATCGCCGCGACCGGTGAGAACGGGCGCGTCGTCGTCGGCTCCTGTTACGGGACGAAACGCGCCGAGCTGGATCTGGGCGGTTACTTCCACCGGAGCCGCATCGACGTCAAAGCCAGCCAGGTCAGTACCATCGATCCGGTCCACCGGGGCCGGTGGTCGAAAGACCGGCGGCTCGACGAGGCCTGGCGCTGGCTCGACTCGCTCGACGCGTCGCCGCTCATCACCGACCGGGTGCCAGTCGAGGCGGCACCGACGGCCTACGAGCGACTCGACGACGCGCCGAACTCGACGCTCCAGGTGCTTTTGACCTATCCATGACCGACGATACGTACACGTTGAACGTCTCGGAGCCGTTCGTCGCACAGCACTACCTCACAGTTCCGGACCCGGGCCCGGAGGGCGATCTCCACTCCCACCAGTACGAGGTCGAGGTCGAACTCGAAGCCGAGTCGCTGAACGAGTGGGGGTATCTCGTGGACATCGACGCAGTCACCGCGACGATCGACGACCTCGTCGCGCGGTACCGCGATGCCACGCTCAACGACTTACCGGAGTTCGGCGACGACAACCCGAGCGTCGAGCGGTTCACGCGACTGTTCTGCGACCGGTTCCTCGATCAGCTCCCGACCGATCGGCTGACGAGCGTGACCGTCAGGATACACGAGGACGACGTCGCCTGGGCGGCCTACGAACGAACGCTATGAAGATCGGCTTCGCCGTCTACGGTGGTCTCGACAACACGTCCGGGGGCTTCCACTACGACCGCCGGCTCGTCGAGCAGTTGCGCGCCCGAGGTGACACAGTCGAGGTGATCGACCTGCCGTGGCCGAGCTATCCCAGACAGTTCCTCCACAACGCCCGTCCGTCGATCCACCGTCGGCTGGCCGGCGACTTCGACGTGGTCCTCCAGGACGAACTGTGTCACCCGTCGCTTTTCAGGATCAACCACCGGCTCGGCCGAGCCCGTCCCGTCGTCAGCGTGGTCCACCACCTCACGAGCAGCGAAGCGCGCGGGTCACTCGCACAGGGGCTCTATCGGCAGGTCGAGCGCGCGTACCTCGCGACGGTGGACGGCGCCATCTGTAACAGCGCGACCACGGCCGCGTCGGTCACCGCATTGGCCGACGTTCCGACGCAGGTTGCGCCCCCGGCCGGAGACCGCTTCGAACCCGACGTGGACCGAGCAACTGTCCGCGAACGCGCGCGGACCGACCCGTTCCACGTGCTCTTTCTCGGCAACCTCGTGCCGCGGAAGAACGTCGAAACCCTGCTGCGGGCCGTCGCCGGCCTCTCACCGCCACCCGAGGTGACGATCGTGGGCGACGAGACGGTCGAGCCGGACTACACCCGGCGGCTCCGAGCCGCAATCGACGAGTTAGGTCTCGACGCCGCGGTGACGTTGACTGGTCGACTACCGGACGACGCGGTCGCGGCCCACCTCGCCCGCGCCCACCTGCTCGTCGTCCCGTCCGAGTACGAGGGGTTCGGCATCGTCTACCTCGAAGCGATGGGATTCGGCGTCCCACCAGTGGCGACCACTGCCGGTGGCGCCAGCGAGTTCGTGACCGACGGCGAGAACGGACGGCTGGTCCCGCCCGACGATCCGAAGGCGATCGCTCGCGTCGTCGAATCGCTGCGGACCGACCGGGACCGCCTCGAACGGCTTTCGCTCGCTGCGCTCGATCGCTACGCCGAGCATCCCACCTGGGAGGAGTCGATGGCAGGTGCCAGGGAGTTCGTCGCTGCAGTCGCCGAGAGCAACCAGTCAGCCCCAGCAGCGTCGTCGGGAGGCCTGGTCGATGGCTGACACACCGGCGTCCTACTCGATGCAGGAGTACCTGACAGCGAAGCGATCCGTGGATGACCGGGCGCTGAATCGCCGCGTCCTCGACCGGGTGACGACGTTTCTCGACGAGCGAGACGCCCCCGACGTCCTCGAAGTCGGTGCCGGGACTGGTGCGATGGTCGCCCGAGCGCTGGCCTGGGACCTGCTCCCGGACGGGACCGCCTACACGGCCATCGAGATCGATCCCGACAGCGTCGCCCTCGCACGCGAGACAGTTCGAGCGGCCGCGAGAGCTGCCGACTACCGCATCAGCGAGCAGGCCGCCGAGGAGGTCAGACTGGTGCGCGACGACCGTGAAATCACGGTGACCGTCCGCGAAGCGGACGCGTTCGCATTCGTCGAGCGGGCGGAGCGCACGTGGGACCTCCTGATCGGGGCCGCGTTCGCCGACCTGGTGGGCGCGTCGGCCGTCGAGCGACTGCTGGGCGCGGTGCCCGACGGCGCGTGTTACTTCCCGATCACCTTCGACGGTATGACCCGATTCCATCCCGCGGCCGATCCGGCGTTCGACGCGCTGATCGAACGTCGCTACCACGCCACCATGAACGACGGCGCGCTGGGGAGTCAGGCTGGCCGGCGGCTCGTCTCGGAACTGAAAGGGGCGGGCTGGGACGTTCCGGCGGTCGGCGGCGCTGACTGGACGATCCATCCGACGGGCGGGACGTATCCCGAAGGTGAAGGATACGTCTTGCACTACCTGCTCGAAACGATCGCCAGCGCGGTCGACGACCAGCCGGACGTCGACGGCGAGCGGCTCGAACAGTGGCTCACGCGCCGTCATCGGCAGGTCACCGACGGGGAGTTACTGTTCGTCGCGCACAATCTGGACGTGTTCGGGCAGCACGAATCGAACGGTGATCGAGCGGACGCAGCGTGAGCGGTCGCGGCCCGAGACAAAGGGTCAGTAACCGACAGTTTTTGTCCGTCTGTCCCAAGCCACCAGTATGCGCAACGTGGACGCGGCCGGGCTGGGAATCGGTGACGACCATCCGCCCCGAATCATGGGCGTCCTCAACGTTTCACAGGAGTCACCGTACGATCCCAGCGTCTTCGACGACCCCGGCGAGGCAGCCGCATACGTCGACGAGCAACTCATCGACCAGGGGGCCGACATCGTCGACGTGGGCCTCGAATCGGCGAACAAGAAGTTCGAGGTGCTCTCTGCCGAGCAGGAACTCGACCGACTGGACACCGCCGTCGAAGCCATCCAGAGCGTCAGCGGCGACGCCGTCTTCTCCATCGAGACCCGGTACCACGAAGTCGCCGAGGAAGCCCTGCAGCGCGGCTTCGAGATGGTCAACGACATCTGCGGCTTCGCTGACCCGGAGATGCCCCGCGTCTGTGACGACTACGACGTGGCCGTTGCGAAGATGGCCAGTCCACCTGACCTGGAGCGGCCGGGCGCGATCGAAGAAGTGGACGACATCTACGACGCCCTCGAACTCAACGGTTTCACCGACAAGACCATCCTCGATCCGGCGTTCGGCGGCTGGAGCGAAGCCAAGACGCTCGAAGACGACCGCGACACCTTCAGGCGGCTCCGCGAGTTCCGCGGCTACGGCTACCCCATCCTGGTCTCGATCAACCGGAAGAACTTCCTCCGTGAACTGGCCGGTCGCTCGACCGAGGAAGCGCTGCCCGTGAGTCTCGCTGCGACTTCGATGGCCGTCGAGCGCGGTGCTCACGTCGTCAGGACCCACGACGTGGCAGCGACCAGGGACGCCGCCGTCATCGGCGACGCCTTCAGCCGTGACCGCCTCCGCGACCCGGACGCCGGCGTCGAGGAACTCGACGTGACGACCGTCCGAGAGAGCCAACGGCACGTGGAACGCCTCGGCATCGACGACGCGTACGCCGAGGACACGACCATCCGCGTGTTCGAGCTGTCCGATCTCGACGACGCGGCTTGCGATCGGCTCGCAGCCCAGGCCGGCACCTACGGTGCCACCGTGGCCGCGGGAACCGGCGACGAGGTGCTCCTGTTCGGAACGGTCGGGGCGCTCGCCAGACTGACCGACGGGTTCGACGGTCCCGCACAGGTCGAAACTGCCCTCGAACGAATCGGTGAATCACTTAAATGATACGGTTCCGTCTGGCGAATCCCGCTGAGAGCGCCAATCGCAAGACGGCGTACGGATCGCGTGTCTGACGGAGAGAGAAAACTTATGACAGATGCGCCTAAATGCACGAGTGAAGGCCGAAAGGGCACCCGGGTAGGGGTACCAGGTTGTGCCATTTCGGCTCGCCTCGATTTATCTGGACCAGATCGGTGAGCCACGGCTATGGACTATCCAACCTGGGCACCCGTCTACGAAGCGATCCTGGACGACTTCGGCTTCGACCGTGCCGCAGACGAGCGCGCACGCGACGTGCTCGCTGACCTCACCGACTCGTTCGACTGCTCGAAGCTCTCGTTGGCCGGCCGGCAGGTCGCCATCGCCGGTGCCGGACCGTCACTCGACGCCGAGCGGGATCGTGCGGCCTCGGCCGATGCAGTCCTGGCGGCGTCGACTGCGGCCGACAGGCTGCTCGCGGCCGGCGTCGACGTGGACTGCATGGTGACTGATCTGGACAAAACGCCCGAGACCGCGAGAGAGTTGACCGAGCGCGGGGTACCGGTGGCCGCCCACGCCCACGGCGACAACGTGCCGGCCGTTCGCGAGTACGTACCGACCTTCGAGGACGAATGGGTGTTACCGACGACGCAGGCCGAGCCGGTCGGCCCCGTTCGCAACTTTGGTGGGTTCACCGATGGCGACAGGGCCGCGTTCCTCGCGGATCACTTCGGGGCCGGAGAATTGGTGTTCGTCGGCTGGGACTTCGACGACCCCGCGGTCGGACAGCTGAAGCGGCAGAAGCTGGCGTGGGCCGAGCGGCTGCTGTCCTGGCTGGAGCAGCGACGCGGCGAGCGGTTCGGCGTTCTCGACGGGCGGCGGGACGCGATCGACGCGAGCGACCTCCCGAGATAGCGGTCACTCGTACCGGCGATCGATCTCGTCGAGGACGCGCTCGATCGTGTCCTGTTCGGCCTCAGTCAGGACGCGGCGAACCTCGTCGGTGTAGTCCAGAGTCAGCGACGGCGTCGGCATCCCGAGAGTGAGCGGGCCGGCCAGTAGCTTCGCGGGATTCACCGTCTCCGTGAACCGGAACGCGTCCGGGTGATCGCGGAGCGGGTCGGTGAACGCGAAGTGTTCCGTGACGAGCGATTCGGCCTCGTCGCGGGAGAGCGTCGCCTCGACCGCCGGCCAGAACTCGTCTTCGTCGGCCTCGACGATGGGTCTCGCGGCCGCTGCGAGCCGCCGCTGTTGCTCGACGAGTTCGTCGCGAATCTCGCGCTTTCGCTCCGCCGGCAGGTCCTCGCGGAGCTGTTGGTAGAACGTATCGTGGGAGAGCGCCTCGTCGCTGTAGTCGGCGAAGTCAGCGTCGGGGGCTTCCGCGTAGTCCAGCAGGACCTGGACCTGATCGAGCACGTCGGTCTCGTACGATTCCAGCGCCGGCTGGACGACCTTCCGATCGAGGAGGGCGTTGTTCTTGACGAGCTGGCTGACCAGGCGACCGCTGGCGGTCGTCCCGGTGCCGAACGCGGCGGTCACGTCGAACTGCTCGTAGGCCGTCGAGATGATGTCAGAAACGTACGTTTCGAACCCCTTCTCCAGGGCGTCCCGCGTCATGACGACGTGATACGGACGACCCCGCCCTAATTCTTGTGTCCTTGACGTGACGATCACGCGGAGATTTTCAGCAGCCATCCCCGCCCCTCGGCGGAGTCGGCGTCGGTTCCCCCGACGTTCTGCAGGCCGCTCGCCACGTAGTCGTCCCCGTCGGCCGCGACGCCGGTGAGTGCTGCGAGGGAGTCACTGCTACCGCGGAGGTCAGCCGTCGTGCGGACCGACCGGACGGTCCCGTCGGCAGCCACCGAGAGAAGCAACCCAGTCCGGGTGCCCTGTCCGGTTCCGTTCGTCTGGCCGACGGCGAGCGCCGAGCCGTCCGCGGCCGTCGCAACGTCCCACAGCCTGTCGCCGTTCAGATCGTCGCGGGACGTCGACCACTGTTCGCGTCCGGACGGGTCGACAGCGACCAGCCAGGCGTCCTCGCCGGAGTTTCTCCCGGCCGGCGCTGGACTCGTCTCACCGCAACAGAGGAGGCCACCGTCCGGACGGGCGACGCCGGCCCTGAACACGTTCTGCCGTGCCGCTGAGAACTGGCGTTCGAATCGCGTCTTCCCGTCGGCGTCGATTCCGACGAGGAACCCGCTGCTGGTGCCGTCACGCCGGTCGCTGGCACTGCCGACGAGCGCGTAGCTGCCCTGGCCGGTTCGGACGACGTCGTTGAACAGTCTGTAGTACCCCGACTCGAACACGCGGTCGTCGACGACCTTCCCGTTGCCATCGACCGCCAAGAGCCACCCGCTCCCGCCGCCCTGTGTAGTCATCTCGTGAACGCCAGCGAGAACGAATCCGTTCGGGGCGGGAGCAACGGCCTGGAAGATGGGATCGTTTGCGCCTTCGTATGTTCTGGACCACCGTTCACGTCCGTCAGGCGAGAGGCGGAGTGCCCAGGCCCGGGCTCGCCCGGTTTGATTTCCCCGGCGACCGACAGCGAGCACGTCGCCGTCGGCCGCGATCGTGACGCCGTGGAGTTGGGCGGCACCACTCCCGTAGGTGTTCCCCCAGCGTTCCTGTCCCTGAGCGTCAGTTCGTGTGATCCACCCGCGGGACCCGCCGCTCGGGGTCGTTTGCGTTCCGACGAGAACGTAACCCCCGTCGTCGATCACGGTGACGTCCTCGAAGGCGCCGACGCCGTCAGAGGCTGGAAACTGCCGTTCGAAGACCGCGCGGATGCCGGCGCCGTCCGACGGGTTCCCGTCGTGGTTCGAAGGTGATTCCGTCGTCCCGGGGCGGTGTTCGGTCGACTGTCCAGATCCGAGGAGATCGTTACATCCCGCCAGGCCGGCGGCCCCGACCACGAGGCCACGCCGCAAAGCGGTCCGTCGGTCCATGAGCCTCGGACCCCGTGAGTACCCATTGTTATACCCCGATTACGTTCGCGTTCGGGCCACTCGCCTCCTGTTCGACTACACTTCGGCCTCACCGATCGCTGATCCCGCCCCGGCCCAGGCCCTACCGACTGACAGCCGAGGGTCTCGGAGATCCACACCAGCTGTGTCCAATTATCGAAATGCCATTTCAGATAGTGCGATGCGCCCCAAGACGTACCCATCCGCAAACAGCAACATACACCGCATCAATCCGTTAATGACGGCTGTTCGTCTATTTCTGGGCGAAGTCCGAAACGATTAACGGGCGCATGCCCTGATATTGTATTGTACACTATATACATGACCGGAGTCAACGGACTGGACGTCGACGACCTCGAAGAGCTGATCGAAGGCGCGGCAGCGGACCCAGCACAGGCGTCGTTCACGTTCAAGGCAGAGACGGAGTGGACCGGTGGGTTCGCGAGTGAGACGCACATTAGTGACTTCGTACAGGACGGGACCACCGTGGAATCGCCGGAGTTCACGATCACCGGTGACGAGCCGGCAGCGTTGCTCGGCGACCGCGCCGGCCCGAACGCGGTCGAACACCTTCTCGCCGCGCTGGGTTCGTGCCTGAGCGTTACCTACGCGGGTCACGCCGCTGCGAAGGGGATCGAAATCGAGGACATGCGCTTCGAGTTCGAGGGCGACATCGACCTCCGCGGCTTCCTCGGACTGAGCGACGAGGTCCGGCCCGGGTACGAAGCGATCAGAGCCACGACGCACATCGACGCGGACGCGTCGGAGGAAGCGCTCCGCGAACTGCACGAGGAAGTCAAAGAGACGTCGCCGGTGTACGACAACGTGACCAACGAAGTCACGCTGGACATCGACCTGCAGTTCGAGTGAGCGTCACGATCGGGAAGCGCGACAGTCGGTGACGCGTTCAGCTGCGTTCGCTCAGGGCTTCAGGACGACCTTGCCGCTGCTCTTTCTGTCCTCGATGAACTGGTGGGCTTCGGCGGCGTCGGCCAGCGGGAACTCGTGGCCGACGATGACGTCGAGGTCGCCCGATTGGAGCTGCTGGGTGAGTTTCGGGACGGCCTGGAAGACGCGCCCGGGCTCGCGCCGCATAGCCTGCCCCAGGTGATAGCCGATGACCGTCTGGTTGTGGAAGAGGAGGTCGCCGGTGTTGGGTTTGCCCGGTTCGCCGCTGGCGGCACCGAACGACACCATCCGGCCGAAGTCTTTCAGGCACTTCATGCTCTCGGTGGTCGTCTCGCCCCCGATGCCGTCGAGGACGAGGTCGACGCCGTGGTCGGTCTGGTCGTTGACCGCCTCGACGAAGTCGACCTCGGTGTACTGGATCGGGTGGTCACAGCCGAGGTCTTCGGCGAGACCGAGTTTCTCCTCGGTGCTGGCCGTCCCGAACACCTCGGCACCGGCGTTGCTGGCGAGCTGGACCGCAGCGGTGCCGACGCCGCCGGCCGCCGCGTGGATCAGGACCGACTCGTCCTCGGTGAGGTCGCCCCACCCGAACAGGCAGTTGTGCGCGGTCAGGAACTGCACCGGGAACCCCGCGCCCTCCGAGAAACTCATTGCCTCCGGCAGGTCGAACACGCCCGACGCGTTCGCGATGGCGTACTCGGCGTAGCCACCGTGGTTGACGAAGCCCATGACCTCGTCGCCAACTTCGCGACCGACGCCGTCACCGACCGCGTCGACGACGCCTGCGACCTCCATCCCCGGCGTGTAGCCCGGGTCGGGACCTTCCGGGTAGTGTCCGCGGCGCTGCATGATGTCCGCGAAGTTGATCCCCGCCGCCTTCACCTCGATGCGGAGTTCGCCCGCGTCCGGCTCCGGCACGTCCTGCTCGGCGACCTCGATCACGGAACTATCCCCAAACTCTGTTACCTCTGCAGCTCGCATGACTTTCCATTGTAAATCATGCGTGATAAAGTCATTCCCTTCGGCAGGCCAGTCCGATAGCAAAACCCCGGAGAGCGGAACAGGCAGTGGGTTTCTTGGCGTTTTCCACTCCTCGATCTCGGCGGCGCCGGTGAGAGGCCAGCGCGTCCCGACAGTCACGATCAGCGTTCGATTCCAGGGAACGGTCTTCCGAACGCGTCTTCGAAGCGTCGATATGAATCACCTGTCGTTTACGGCGTAAATTTAAGCCGTCACGGGAGCGGGATGTTGGGTATGGGATACGATTGTGAATTTCTCACAGACTGCCTGGGGGAGGGGAACGTGTCGTTCGGCGAGTCCGCGCGGGAGAGTCACGCGGCCGACTGGGCCGCCGACGAAGCGGGAACCGGCGTGACGCCCGACGCCGTCGTCTGGCCCGAATCGACCGACGACGTCTCCGCAGTGCTGGAAGCGGCAAACGACCGCGGCGTCCCGGTGACGCCCTACGCGGCCGGAACGAGCCTGGAAGGCAACGCCGTGCCGGAGTACGCGGGCATCAGCATGGACCTCACGCGCATGAACGACGTGCTCGACGTTCGCCCCGACGACTTCCAGATCGACGTCCAGCCCGGCGTCATGGGCACCGCGATCGACGACGCGGTCAGCGGCGAGGGACTGTTTTTCCCCCCGCTCCCGTCCTCGGGCGGCATCTCGACGATCGGCGGGATGATCGCCAACGACGCGAGCGGAATGCAGACGGTCAAGTACGGCGAGATCGCCGACTGGGTGCTCGAACTAGAGGCGGTCCTCGCGGACGGGTCGGTCGTCACCGCCGGCTCGAAGGCCGTCAAGACCTCGAGCGGCTACAACCTCAAGGAGTTGCTCGTCGGGAGCGAGGGGACGCTGGGCGTCGTCACCCGAGCGACGCTCGAACTGGAGGGGATTCCCCAGCAGATCCGCGGCGGGCGCGCGATCTTCCCGACGCTGGACGACGCGGCCGAGGCCGTCTTCGACGCCGTTCGCTCCGGGGTGGACGTGGCGAAGATCGAACTCGTCGACGCGATCAGCGCCGAGATGGCAAACGACTACCTCGGGACCGACCTCCCCGACGCGCCGATGACGTTCGTCGAGTTCCACGCCAACCACGGCGTCCAGGAGGAGATCGACTTCTGTCGAACTATCTTCGAGTCCCACGACGTCGAGCGGTTCGAGCTGGCCGACGAGGAGGCGATGGACGAACTCTGGAAAGCCAGGAGCGAACTCGCCTTCGCGCTCCAGACCTGGGACCCCGACCTGAAACCGCTCCACCCCGGCGACGTGACCGTCCCGATCAGCGAACTGCCGGCGATCATCCGCTACGCGAAGGAACTCGGCGCGGAACACGACAAAATCGTGCCCTGCTTCGGGCACGCCGGCGACGGCAACGTCCACTACACGACGCTGGTCGATCGTGACGACCCCGACGACGTCGCCGTGGGCGAACAGATCTACGAAGCCGTCGTCGAGAAAGCGATCGAGTTGGGCGGCACCTGTACCGGCGAGCACGGCGTCGGCCGAGGGAAGCGTCAGTACCTCGAACTGGAGCACGGCGCCGACAGCGTCGAGGCGATGCGCGCGCTCAAACGCGCGCTCGACCCCAGAGACACGCTGAACCCCGGGAAGATATTTCCCGAAACCGCGAAGGGAGAACGCGTGCAAGCAGAGCCGACCGACGACTGACCGTCAGACGAGACGGGCCACCAGCGCGCCGACGCCCGCCCGGAGCACCATGCTCGTCCGATACTCCGCGTGCCAGGCGTGTTTCCTGACGTACCGAGACAGCGGCGTCCGACGGCCTTCGATGCGGGTCGCGCCGGCTTTGATGCCGTCGAGGACGGCTGACGGGGACACGTCGGCAGGACGGTCGGCCGGCGTGTCGACGAGGACCTGGGTGTGGGTGCGCCCGATCAGATCGGGCGTGTGCGCGTCGCTCCCCCCGATCATCGGATATCCGCACTGGGCTGCGAACAGACGCGCGCACCTGTTTCGATACCCCGTCATCGCCAGGCCGTTGTACACCTCGATGCCGTCGACGTCCCCCAGATCCGATTTTCGGATGCCGTGGCGACTGCGCTGGAACGGGTGTGGCACGACTGCTACGCCACCCTGAGTTCGGATCTGCCGGACGGTCTCGGCCAGCGGGAGGCCCAGCTCAGGGCGGCGTTCGACGCCGAGTGCGAGCAGGTGGCCGACGGCCGTCGACACCTCTACGCCGGGGATCCCGACGAGACCGAATTCGGCGGCGCGCTCGGCGGCTTCCAGTGAGGCGTCGAGTTCGTCGTGATCGGTGACCACGACGCCGTCGAGACCGACGGCCCGAGCCCGTCGGAGGATCGCGTCGATCGAGGCGGTCGCGTCGAACGATGCAGCCGAGTGGACGTGTGGATCGATTCGGAGAGAGAGTGGTGGCATCGCTGCTCAGAGTCCGTATTCGAGAACAAAGCAGAGTCCGACGACGACGAGTCCAAGCACCCCGACCACCGAGTGGCGCTCGACCGTCTTGTAACTCCGATAGTCCGAGATCATGACCGGAGCGGCCGCGACGACGGTCAGAGCCGCCACCCAGCCGTTCCACGGCGCCAGGAGCTCGAACGCGAAGTAGTTCGCCAGTACCAGGAGGTTCACGTGAACGACGGTGATGCCGCGGTAGTAACTGGTCCCGTCGTCGTCTTTCAGCCCCTCGTTGGTGAAGCGAATCAGTCGCAGCCCACCGAACATCAGCACCGCGAAGCCGACGACGGCGCTGACGACGACGTGGGGAGAGAGGACGAAATGATAGAGGGCCGCAGCGGGAACCAGGTAGGTGAACACGTCGATGTACGCGTCGATCTGCCGGCCGAGAACCGTCGGTTCCCCGAACTCGCGGGCGTAGAACCCGTCGAGTTTGTCGAATCCGAACGCACCCAGCATCGTGATGATCGCCCAGTTGGGTTCGCCCGAGAGCAAGAGCAACGTCGCGCACCAGGCGAAAAACAGCGCCACGAGACTGATGTAGTCGGCGACGTTCAGCCTGAACAGCATGTAGGGCTCGTCCACACCGGCAGTCCGACGGTCGACCTGCGTTCGCAGGCTATTCAACGCCGTTCGTACCGCGTGTCTGTTCTCGTCGGTCATTACCTGTTCACCTGAGTTGCAACATCGAGACTATATAAAATACGCTAAGATAAATATATAGCTGAAATACCGATACTGCCTGCGAGGTAGTTGCCGGGTACGGTTTAACGAGTTACCGGGGACCCTCTCGAACCGTCCGCCGCGTGAGCCCGAACAATCGGTAGTAGCCGATGACGCGGTCGGCCCGAAATCCGTTCGCCTGGAACACCTGTTTCGAGGGGTAGTTGTCGACCGCGACGAGTGCTATGGCCTGCCCAGCCCCCAGCCGTGCGGCTTCCTGGACCGCTCGTTCGACGAGCGCGGTCGCGATACCGCGCTTTCGATGCGCCGGATCGACGAACACGCGCCAGATGTATGCACCGTCGACGTCCAGTTCGGTTTCCAACGGGTCGACCCACACGGAGCGGTCGTGACTCAGGAAGAGATAACCCACGACCGTCTCGTCGTCGGTGGCGATCAGGATGCGGTCGGTCGCGGCCGGTTCCTCGAACGCGTCGACGGCGGTCGCATCGACGTCGCTGGCCTGCTGACAGGTGAACTCGACGTCCTCCGGGCCTGTGACCGCGGCCGTCTCGACGCCACCGGTCGACCGCACGTACCGCTCCAGTTTGGAGACGCGAATTCCCCGTTCCGCCAGAAACTCGTACACCCGCTTGCCGTGACGGTTCCGCGTGAGCCACCAGAATCGCCGACCGAGTGTCGTGCCCGTCATCTGTGTCCAAACTGCCGTTGTGAGACTCGTCGAGACTCCGTAGTATATACTTGACGGACGAATTATATATAAACTACGTACGAGAACCGTTGCAGGGTTCGATTCCGTCAATCGTGGACCAGTACGTCGAGCACCGTGGTGCCGTCGGCGTCGAGAGCGTCCTCCAGCGCCGGGGCGATCTCGTCTGCGGTCTCGACGCGCTGTGCAGTGGCGCCGTGACTCTCCGCGTTTTTCACCAGGTCGACCGGCGGGTCGAAGTCCATCCCGACGTAGTCGTGGTCCTCGTCGGTTCCGCCGAAGATCGATTGGGTGTTGTCCTTGAGGATGCGGTAGTTGCGGTTGTCCGGGACGACGACGGTCAGGTCCAGGTCGTGGCGCACGGCGGAGTAGATCGAGTGGGGGTAGTAGAGATACGAGCCGTCACCGACGTACCCGATGACCTCGCGAGGGTCCTCGCGCATGGACTCGGCCAGCGCGGCACCGACGGACGCGGGAAGGCCGTAGCCGAGGCCACCGCCCTTGTTCGAGACCATCTGTTCGGCCTCCATCTCCCAGCGAATCAGGAGGGGATACTTCGACGTGACGCCTTCGTCGACGACGTACGCGTCGGGCGCGACCTCCCGCATCGCGTCGACGAGTTCGTGTTTCCCGGCGCGGGTGTCGCCGTCCGGCCGCTCGTCCTCGCTCAGCCCCGTGATGGTGTCCGAGAGCGAGGCTTTCATCGTCTCGACTTTCTGGAGGCGCTGCTCCAGCGTCTCGTCCGACAACCGGTCGTCGACGCGGTCGGTCAACTGCTCTACGACGAGACCCGGATCGCCGACGACGGCCGCGTCGGCCGGCTGGTTCTTCCCGACCTGCCAGGCGTCGTCGGAGACGTGGATGCAGGTCGTGTCTGCCCCCACGAGGTCGTCGTCGTGGTTCATCAGCGTCGTGTTGGTCGAACAGCCGACGAACACGACCGTGTCGCTGCTCATGAGCATGCTCGCCAGGCCCTCGTCCGGCGGGATGTAGGAGATCCACTGGTCGTGGCCCGTGGGGAAATTCACCTCGCAGGCGAGGATCTCGCCGTGGACGCGTGCACCGATCGTCTCGGCGAAGTCCACGGCAGCGTCGACCGCGTCCGCTCCCGAGCGGGCGACGTGATCGCCCAGCACCAGCACCGGATCGTCGGCCTCGACGAGGAGGTCAGCCGCCCGCTCGATCTGTGCGGGATCGCCGCGGCCCGCGTTCGGGATGGGACCCAGCGGTTCGATTTCCGCCGGATCAGTTTCGGCCAGCATCGTGTCCATGGGGAGCCCAAGGAAGACCGGTCCCGTAGGCGGCGTCAGCGCGACGCGGAACGCCCGGCGAAGCATCGTCGGCAGCGCCTCGACGTCCAGGACCTCGGCGGACCACTTGGTGAACTGGTCGACCATGTCGACGAGGTCGCCGTACAGCAGCGGTTCCTCGTGGCGGAAGTCCCGCTCGTGATTGCCGGCGGTGACGACCAGCGGCGTCCCGGCGAACGACGCGGCGTAGACGTTTCCCAGGCCGTGGGCCAGTCCGGGCGTGATGTGGAGGTTCACCACGCCGGCTGGCATCACGTCGTCGTCGTGCGTGCTGTGATAGCGGCGCGTGCTGGCGTACCCGGAAGCCATCCCGACCGCGATGTCCTCGTGGAGCCCGAGCACGTACTCCAGGTCGCTGTCGCTGATCGACTCGAGGACCGGAAGTTCGGTCGTGCCGGGATTGCCGAACACGTGTTCGACCCCGTACTGTTCGAGGGCGTCGACGAACAGGTCGGCACCCGTGTACTCGTCTGGCATGGAGATACCTGGACTGTGCCGGCCACCCCTAAAATAGTTCACCCATGCACCAGCGGCCTTTCACCCGTTGGCCTCTCGGCCTCCTGGGTAAAATCTGTAAAGCACCTCGGGGTGAACCGAGAGACAATCGGGCTACGCCGTGGGACCGTCAGTTCCGTCGCGCTCCTCGTACAGGTAGTACGAGTACGCGACCAGCGCGAGCGAGGAGAGCAGAACCGGCCCGACGGCGAGGGCCGCTCCGTAGCGAGGGGAGAACGCCCCCAGGAACGCGAGGACGCCCGAGAGTTTGAACAGCGCGGCGCCGACGTCGTGGGTTCGCTCCCAGACCTGTTCGTCACTCAGCGTCCATGGCGTCCGGATGCCGACGACCCAGTTCTGCTCGGCGTTTGCCAGCACGCGCCCGGTGTAGAACACCACCAGACCCACGCCGGCGAAGACGACGCTGCTGATCGGCACGTCGTAGCCGAGATTGACGGCCAGGACGACGCCGTGCACACCGGCGAGGAAGGCCGTCAACAGGACGACGAACTCGTTGTACAGGGGGCGAAACGCTTCGATGTTCTCCCGTTTCGGATCGATACGGGGCGAGAGGAGTACCAGCGCGACGACCCCCAGCGCCAGCAGGGGCACGAAGAACTGCCCCCAGAACTTCGGCATCGCGCCGTCGGGCTGGTCGACGGCGTTCCAGTGGGTCACCATCGTCTCGGGGAGACGGGGACCGACGAGGACGCTCGCGCCGAACATCGCGGCGACGAACGCACCGCAGAGGGCGACCGCGCGCTTCGTCCGCATACCTACTCGTTGAAGCCTCCAGCCCAAAAGTATGGGGCCGGGTCCCGGTCTGTACGAACGTCAGTCCGACAGGATTAGCCGGCCAGGAGGTCCGGGTTCATCTCGTCCCACGCGACCGTCCGGCCGCCGTACTGCTCGACGAACGCGTCGGCGTCGGCCGTGTCCGAGAACGGCACGAAGTCCGGCCCCATCGCGCCGTGGACCGAGCTTTCGATCACGAAGACGACGTCCGCCGCCGCCGCGAACGTCTCGGAAGCCGTGGCCGTCTCGATGTAGGGAGTGCCCTGCACGGTCGAGACGTCGTACTCGACGGCCGAATAGTCGGTGACGTACACCGCGGCGGCCGACCAGTCCGACTGTTTGTGATCGAAGTAGTACGGGAGGAGACACGCGCGGATCGAGTCGAACACCGCCGGGTCGTCGTGCCCCTCAGGCGTGTGTTCCCGGTAGAAGATCTGTCCGTTCGGCCCCGGATGCTCCGAGACGACCATCCCACAGACGTCACACTGTTCGCTGTCGCCGAGCGACGTCGGGTCCGGCGACGACGGCGAGGCGTCGGACCCCGAGCCCGAACAGCCGGCGAGGGCTGCGACGCCGACGACGCCGCTCGCCCGGAGGACGGTACGGCGGTCGACGAGATGCCGACCGCCGTCGCCGCGGGAGCGTAGTCGTGTGGCCGATGCGTGTCGTCCGTCGCGTTGGTCTGCGTTGGATTCAGTCATGGTCGGTGGGTGGGGTTGTGAGTGAACGGCACCGGTCGGTTACGGCCGCCGGCGGCGGATAGCCACGACCGCGAGGGAGAGCGGAACGACGAGCCAGCCGAGAAGGGTCGCGGCCAACACCGGCGTCGAGAGGTTCGCGGCCGTGAGGACGGCAGCGAACCCACCGGTCGTCGTCCCAAGTTGGCTCAACACCAGCAGCCGGAACACGTCGGCGGGGTTCGTCAGCGCCATCGCCGTCAGGGCCGCGTCGGGCAGGTCCATGCCGGCGATGAGGCCCAGCGCCACGAGGTCGTGGAGGAGCACGAACCACAGCCAGGCGACCAGCGCGGTCCCGAGCGCCTGGGTCTTCGCACTCGCCAGCGTCGAGAGCAGCACGCTCAGACCGAGGAACGCAACCGCCGTCAGGACGGCAGCGAGCACGAACACCGCGTACTGTCCGAGACCAGCGACCCCGATGGTCGCGCCCGCGGCGACGCCGCCGCCGGCGAACCCGACGACCATCGCGCCGCCGAGGACGCAGGCGCGCCCGAGGAACTTCCCGACGATGACCTGTGCCTGCGACACCGGAAGGGCAAACAGCATGTCCAGTGCGCCGGTCTCCTCGGCCCCGACGACGGTGTCGTACCCGACCGCCAGCGCCGCCAGCGGGACGAGGTAGACGCTCAATTCGACGAGGCTGGCGACGACGCTGCCGTACCGACTCGGGCCGACTTCGGCGGTGCCGAACCCGACGACGGCCACCGAGAAGACGGCGAAGAGAACGGCCAGTCCGACGCCCCAGCGACTCCGCACGGCGATGCGGTACTCTCGGACGGCGATGCGCGCCACGGCACGCGGGCCCGAAAGCGGAATCGGAGCTTCGTGGTCGACGCTGTCGCCCACGCTGGCCTGGACGTGGCCACCGTCGGGGTCCGCCTCGGAATCAGTCACAGCGCACCACCCGTGGGGCCCGAACCGACCCGTTGGTCTCCTGACGCGTCGCTCACGCCCCCGTCGATCGCCTCGCGAAACACGTCCTCGATGCTTGGTTCGCGCACCTCGAACCCGTCCACCGCGGCGACGTCGTGAACCATCGACAGGACGCCGTAGGTGTCTGGACGGGCACACCGGACGCGGAGCCCGCGGTCGTCGGAGGGTTCGGCGCTGGTGACGCCCGGCGCGTCGCGCAGGCGGTCGGCCACGGCCGACGGGGAGTCGTCCTCGCCGATGCGGAGGTCGATGGTGACTGTTTCGCCGACGTCGCGGCGGAGGTCGTCGACGTCGCCAGCCGCGCAGACGCGGCCGTCGTCGAGGATGGCGACCTGGTCGCAGACTCGTTCGACCTCGGCGTGGCTGTGCGAGGAAAAGACGATGGTGATCGGCGTCTCCGCGGCGATGCGCTCCACGATGCGGTTGAACGCGTCCACGCCCATCGGATCGAGTCCGGCGGTGGGTTCGTCGAGCAACAGGACCTGTGGCTCGGTCAACAGCACCGTCGCCAGCCCGAGGCGGCGGTTCATCCCGTTTGAGTAGCCGCCGACGGACCGGTCGGCCGCGTCCGCGAGGCCGACCGTCGCGAGCGCGGCGGCGATGCGTTCGTCCCGGACGGTGGCCGGAACCCCGCGCACGTCTGCGTGGAACCCGAGGACCTCCCGCCCGGTGAACGAGGGCGGGAACCCGGCGTGCTCCGGGAGGTAACCGACCCGTCGTCTGACTTCGACGCCCCGTTCCGCGGGCAGGCCCGCGATCTCGACGGCGCCCGCGTCGGGGGCCTCGTGGCCGATGAGCAGGCGGAACAGCGTCGTCTTTCCGGCTCCGTTCGTCCCGAGCAGGCCGAAGGTCGTCCCCGCCTCGACGGCGAGACTGACGTCCTCCAGCGCCGTCACCTGCCCGTAGCTCTTGGTCACGCGCTTGATCTCAACGTCGTTCATAGAATCGCCTCCAGTCTTCGTGTGGTGAGTCGACGAGCGGGTGGTGGTCGACGACGCCCGGCGACTCGATGACCGGCACCGAACTCTCCGCGAGCCGGATCAGGTGGAAGGCCGGGCTGTCCACGAACAGGCCGGCCGCCGGTTCGTCGACGACCAGTTGCTCGACCAGCCCCGCCGGCTGGTAGCGCAGCTCGCTGACGCTATCGCCGTCGACGTCCGCCGTTCGTGCGCTCGCCCAGTAGTTCCCGCTCGAACTCGCGTTCCAGGCCACCTGTTCGCCGATGACCGGACGAACCTGCTCGCCGTTCCCGATGAAACTGTTGTGGTGGACCCGCTCCCTGACGCTGCCGGCCGTCAGGTGGATGCCGACGTCGTTCGCCAGGTGCAGGTTGCCAGTGATGTTGTTGTCCATCGAGTTGAACACGTACTGGCCGTTGCCGTTGTCCACCAGCGTGTTGTTCCTGATCTCCGTGTCGTCGATGCCCTTCAGGAGGATGCCGTGACTGCTCTGGCCCGAATTGTTGATGGCGGTGTTGTCGACGATGTGCAGCTGCTTCGAGACCATCAGCGCGTAGCCGATGTCGTTATCGAACGCGAGGTTCTCCCTGAGCGTGCAGTCGTCGGAGTACATGTAGTGGATGCCGTACCGGATGTCCCACAATACGTTCTCGCTGGCAGTCACGTTCGACGCCCAGGAGTAGTACACCCCGTCCCGGACGTCGGTGATGCGGTTGTTCGTGATCACCGCGTCGGTCACCTTCCAGATGTGGATGCCGTTGCCGCGTTTGGACAGCGGCGTGACCGATTCGCGCCCGATGATTGTGTTGTTGCTCACGCGCAGGTTCCGCCCGCCGTCGAGCCAGACCCCGAAGGTCATGTTCGTGACCCGGGCGTCGACGACGGTGGCGTTGCTCGCGTTGACCCAGATGCCGGCGTCGTTGTCGGACGGGCTGTACCCGCCGTTGCGGACCCACAGGTCGCGGACCGTCACGTTGCCGGCCTCGATCGTCAGGACGTCGCCGGACCCGTTTCCGTCGACGACCGTCCGATCCGGTCCCGCGCCAGCGAGAGTGACGTTGGGCGTCCGAACCACGACGCGCTCGTCGAAGCGCCCGCGCAGATGCACGACGTCGCCCGGTCGCGCCGCCTCGACCGCCGCGCCCACCGTCTCGTACGTCGTTCCGTCCACGCGGGCGACGCCGTCGGCGCTCGGCGACGTGAACTCGTACTCGTCCGGTACCGGGGGCTGGAACGCGACGGACGAGTCGGTGCGTGAGGCCGTTCCGAGCGCGCCCGCCGTGGCCACGGTGAGGACCAGTAGACCGACCGCCAGGAGTGCGAATCCGCGTTCCAGGTGGGGTGATTTGGAGGACATCGTTCCGGTTACGCGTCGCCCCCTTCGACCTCGGCGTCGGGACCTGAGCTCTTCTCGGCGCCGAAGAGGAAGGACAACAGCGTGACGAGGCCGCGAGCCGGCAGTTCGTCGACGGTCACCTCCGTCTCTCGGTAGTAGTAGGCGACGATCAACAGCGCGATGGCGGTCATCGCCATGTAGGCGCCGAGTCCGAACCGCGAGTAGGTGGTGAGGTTGGCGATCTCGTAGCGGCCCCACAGGGGTGGCGTGAACGGGTCGACGCCGATCAGCGGGGCGTCGGGATCGAGGCGGTGGCCGGCCCGGTAGAGCCGGTACTGGATGTCGGCCGTGATCACCGCGAACAGGCCGACGGTCCCGGCGAGTTGCAGCTTGATACCGCGCTTTAGCTTCTCCGTGGTCGGAGCCAGTGCGACGAACAGCGACAGCGAGCCAACGGCCACGAACGCGAGCGGACCCAGCGACCACTCGGGCACGTCGACCGCGTACGGGTCGGGTTCGAAGTTGGGGCTCCAGTACACCGGATCGGGGTAGTAGAACCCGACGTAGTGGTTCAATCGCGCCAACTCGACGTAGTCCCCTTCGATGCGAGGGTACGCGTACACCCGCACCTGCAGGACGGTTTCGGGATACTGGACGGCGTGAACCGCGATGCGCCACACCGGAAACAGGATCGCAGCGACGAACAGCAGCGCCGCTACCACCGGGAGCGCACGGCGGGCGTTGCGAAACTGGCTGACCTCTGGCAATTCATAGTTCATGGTTGATAAGGTGGGAGCCCACGGAGGCAGCGTCACTTCCGGGGTTCGACGATCATCCGGCTCCGCATCTCCAGGTGCAGCGCACTACAGAAGTACGTACAGTACAACCAGTAGACGCCCGGCTGGTCGGCCGTGAACGTGACCTCCCTGGTGTCCTGCGGGGCGACGGCGAGGTTGATGCCGTGCTTGGGAATCGCCAGCCCGTGGATGATGTCCCGCGTCGTTTCGATGTTGGTGACCGTAATCGTGACCTCGTCGCCTTCCTTGACGGTGAAGTCACGGAGCCCGTACTGGTTGCGCGTGGCCGACATCTTGACGTGGACCGAGCGGTCGCCGGTCCGATTGACCTCGCTGTCCTTCGGCGTGACGTAGGGCTTTTCGTCCGCGTAATCGCTCTTTTCCCAGGTGGTCTTCGGGTTGATCTTGTCACGGTGAGCGATGACGCAGTCGTGAGGTTCGGGGTGAACGGGGTGGTCCGCGATCAGGTCCATCCCGCCCTGCTTGTCGGTCCCGTCCTCGCTGATGTCGATGAGCTGGTCGTTGTCGGGGTGGATGGGCCCGACGGGGAGGAAGCGGTCCTTCGAGAGCTTGTTCAGACTGACCAACCAATCGCCCGACGGGTTCGTCGTCTCGGCTTCGGCGGCCTGCAGGTGGCCGGGACTGTAGTGGACAGTCACCTTCCCCTTGACCGGCTTGGTCGACCCTTTCTTGGCGTTGACGGCTTCTTCGATGTCCCACTTGGTGACCTTCGAGTCGATGAACAGCGTCGTGTAGCCGTGACCGCGGCCGTCCCAGGTAGTGTGAAGCGGTCCCTGCCCGACCTTCGGCTGGCCGACGATCGCGTCCTCGGGGTCGTCCACCTTCGGAATCTTCTCGATGTCGATGATGGTGACCGTCGGGGAGAGCTTCCCGCTTGCGGTGACGTACTTGCCAGAGGGGGTCACGTCGCACCCGTGCGGGCTCTTCGGCGTGGGGATGTAGTGAACGATCGGGTCCCCGCTGGAGTTGAGTCTCGACCCCTTCCGGCCGTCGAGGACTTTCACTCCGTTGACTTTCCTGTAGTTGCCGCTGTCGATAGCCGACTCGATGGCGTCGACGTCGAACGCTTTCACGTAGTCCCGGTCGTCGCGGGTCATGCCCTCGACCTTGAAGGCAGCTTCCTTGTTGTAGCCGGTCGCGAAGGCCCAGCGCCCGTTTTTCCCCGAGTCTGCGTTGTCGAGGTTGCCGGAGACGCGGACCTGCCACTCGACGTCCATCGACTCGGGGTTCAGGGCCGTGAAAGTCGACCAGTACTTGTCGGGGTTGTCGACGTTCCGGCCGTCGTTCGGCACGGGTTCGCGGAACTCGCCGACGCCGTAGACGTACTTCGTGTCCGGCGACTGCACGGAACAGCCGTGACAGGCCTGCATGTTCGGAATGTCGGTGATGGCGTCGGTCTCGAAGTACTTCAGGTTGATACGGGCCATCCGTCCGCCACCCTTGTCGTTGATCCAGAGGTACTTGCCGTCGTAGTCACCTCCGCTTTCTGAGAGGATCGGGTGGTGACAGTCGCCCCACTCCAGTCCATGCCGGGACGACATGTCCCCGCCCTCCTCGAGGACCTGTTTCGTCTTCTCGTCGTGGCCGTAGCCGACCGCGCCGTCCCGCTGGAAGACCGGAATCCGTCGGATCTCCCGCATCGACGGCATCCCGAGGACGCGCACCTCGCCGGAGTGGCCGCCGCTCCAGAAGCCGTAGTACGTGTCTGTCTCCCCGGGCTCGACGAAGTGGTCGTCGCTGGTCGCGTGCCCACTCTGGGTCATGAGGGAGCTGCCTGCGAACCCGGTCGCAGCACCCGCACCTGCGACGACGCCGGTCCGCATGAGGTCGCGCCGGTTGATCTCCAGGCCAGCGAGTTCGAGCGACGCCCGCTCGTCTGTGACCGCCGGGTCCTCGACCTCCGCGAGGACGTCGTTCAGTCTCGATTCGTAGTCGCTGATCGTGTCTTCTGGCGTCTTGTCGTTGTCACTCATGAGTAATCACCTCGGCAAACCGCACCGTTCGTGGCGTGGGGAATGGTGGAAGGCTCGTAGCCGCCCGTCCGGCGCACGCAGGGGCGGACGATCACACTCGCGGCGGTAGAGCCTCTCGGGATCTGGCGACGCTGCCTCGCACCCGGTAGCGAAGCGACGCCACTGGACGCGAAGCGATTCGGCCACGACGGACCGACCGTCGCTGAAGCGTGCGAACGACCTGTTTGGCCAGTGAGATCTTCCATGTGCTCCCACCCGGTAACTTTCCCTGAGACGGCCATAACGCCGGGAGCACGTTCCCATCTAATGAAAAATAAAAAGGAAGAACGGGCAATATGTTCGGTCGATCATATATAAACCGTCACTGACCGACGCGTCCTCTCGGTCCACCGCCCCCAGAACCGACCCCTAGGCTGGTGCGAGCGCTTCCATCGTCTGGAGGATCTGGTCGTGGTCGGCCGCGCGCGGGAACGAGATGTTGATCGCATCTAAGCCGTCGACGTCCGCGAACGCGTCCAGTTGGTCGGCGGCGTCCTCGGGCGTGCCCGCGACAGCGACCTCCTCGATCAGTTCGTCAGGCAGAGCGTCCATGGCCGCCTCGCGGTTGCCGCTGGCCCACTGCTCGGACACCTCGTAGGCCTCGTCCTCGTACCCCTGTCGTGCCAAGGCGTCGCGATAGAACGTGCCCATCCCACCTATATAGAATCCGATATGTTGTCGAACAAGTCGTTCTGCCTCCCCGGGATCGTCCAGCGCACAGCACGTCAGCGAGAGCGTCACGCGCTGGTCGTCGCGGTCGCGGTCGCCCATGTCGGAGCCGCGGTCGAAGTCCGCCATGCGCTCTTCGAGGCCCTCGCGAGTGAGCATCAGGGCGTGCCAGCCGTCGGCGAAGCGGCCGGCGAGTTCGACGGACTTGGGACCCATTCCGGCGGCGTCGATCGGCGGCATCGGGTCCGGGGGGTCACAGCGCAGTCGGAAGCCGGAGAGCTGGTAGTACTCCCCGTCGTACTCGACCTCCTCGCCGCGCATCACCTGTTTGGCAATGTCGATGGTTTCGCGCGTCCGGCGGAGCGGGTTGCCGAAGTCCTCGCCGTGCCAGCCCTCGATGACGATGGGGCCGGAGGGGCCGAGGCCGAGACGGAAACGACCGTCCGAGACTTCCTGGAGGGTCGTCGCGGTCTGTCCGATGAGAGACGGCGTCCGCGAGTAGATCGGCACGATCGAGGTTCCGATGCCGATCTCGTCGGTCCCATGGGCGATGCTGGTCAGCGTCGTGACGGCGTCGCGACCCCACGTTTCGGGAAGCCAGGCGCGTTCGTACCCCAGCTGTTCCCCGCGCTGGGCTTGCTCGACCAGCGTCTCGACGCTCGGCTGCGCTGCCACCGGCAGGTAAACGTCTCGTGTTACCATGGTACCGACGGCTCCCTCCTGCAACAAATACTTTCACCCTCACATATCGAGCGCCGCCGTGGCGACTCGCTGGAGTGTGAACTGCTGGGGGGAGACCGCCGAGAGAACTGGAGACTGGCGGTGCCGGATGGGCGCAGTGAGCGGCCGGGAAAACGCAGTACTGCGGAGTTAGATGTCCGGCGACTCGTCGATCTGCGGGACGCCCTTGGCGGTGATGGTCTCGCCGGTCATGTACGACGAGGCTTCGCTGGCGAGGAACTGCGCGACGTCGGCGATCTCCTCTTCGAGGCCGATGCGCCGGTGGACGTCGTCCCGCTCGATGTCGTCGGCCGAGACGCCCATCTGGGACTCGACGCCGGGCGTGGCGACGTAGCCGGGTGCGATGCAGTTGACCCGAACCTGATCGTCGGACCACTCGAAGGCGAGCGACTGGGTCAGGTTGATGACCGCAGCCTTCGCGGCAGCGTAGTGGCTCATCCACGGGGCGCCCATCTGGCCGGCGACGCTGGCGAAGTTGACGATCTGGCCGCCGCCGTTCTCGCGCATGACTTCGCCGGCGGCCTGCGTGGCGTGGTAGGTGCCGTGGAGGTTGATGTCCACGATGGTCTTCCAGCCGTTCTCGCTGATCGTCTCGAAGTTAGCCATGAACGACGCGCCGGCGTTGTTGACCAGCGTGTCGACGCCGCCGAACTCCTCGACGGTCGCGTCGACGAGCGCGTCGACGGCGTCCCGGTCGGTCACGTCACATTCGACGGGGAGACACTCGCCACCGTCGCGGTCGTTGATCGTCGCGGCCACGTCGTCGACTTTCTCCTGTTCGCGCGAACAGACGACCACGTCGGCCCCGTCGTCGGCGAACCGCTCCGCGATCGAGCGACCGATCCCCTGTGACGCGCCAGTGACGATGACCGCCTGGCCGTCGACGCCGAACTGCGATCTCATCGGGCCACCCCGCTCGGTCCGGTCGAGCTACCATCAGTACTTACCATTGTTAATCTACATCAGCCCTGTCGGGTTCATCGTTAATAAAAGTACGTTGCCACCCGATCCGGCCGAGCAGACGAGTTTACGAAATGCGGGAGATTGTCACACACGTTCGTAGCTCGTAAAACAAAACCTGGCTTCGATATCGGTTGTTAGTTTATATCAGTTCACCACATTGTATGGAAACCAAACTCTTAACGGGTCGAAACCGTTTTTCTGGGGTAATGAGCGAACAGGACGCCGAACAGCGAGCGGAATCAGTCGCAGTCCATCGGATCGAGTTCAGCGTCGACTGGCCGCCGGGACACGTGGCGGCGTATCTCGTCGACTGTGCGGAACCGATCCTCTTCGACGCCGGCATGGCGGGCGAGGACGCCCACGAGGAACTCGTCGCCGGCCTCGCCGACAGCGGCTACGACCTCGCTGACGTCGACCACCTGGTCGTCACGCACCCCCACGTCGACCACATCGGGCAAGTTCCGGCGATCGTCGAGACCGCCGATCCAGAAGTGTACGCGCCAGCGGGGGTCGACGAGCGGTTCGATCGTGATCCGGACGAACTCGCCGAGACCGTCGAGCAGAACGCCAAGGCGGCCGGCCTCCGCGGCGAGTATCTCGACGAGGCCGTCGAGATGTCCGTCGAATCCCTGGAGCGGGACGGCGGTCTCCTCAGCCCCGACTACGTGGACCACTGGGTCGACGGCGGGACGGAGATCGACATCGGGCCGCTGACGTTCGAGACGACCCACACGCCCGGGCATCAGGCTGATCACCTCGTCTTTCAGACCGAGTTCGACGGTGAGCGACGGCTGTTCGCCGGCGACATGGCGCTGGCGACCTTCCGGCCGGTCGCGATGCACACCGGCTTCGACGACGGCTACGACGAAGCGATCGACGCCTACTACACCGGGGTCGACCGCCTGGCCGAACTCACCGTCGACCGCGTGTACCCCGGCCACGGTCCCGTTCACGCCGACTTCGACGACGCGATCGCCGACGACAGGGAGAGCCTCGACCACCTCTTAGAGCGGAGCCTGGAGATGCTCGACGACGACGGGAAGACCGCCGTCGACGTGGCGTTCCAGCGGAAGGGCGACCGGGACATCCGGTATCTCGTCATCGAGACCACGAGCGCACTGGCGAAACTCGATCGCGACGGCGAAGCGTCGAGCACCCTCGAAGACGGCGTCCGTCGGTTCACGGTGGCATGACCGAGACAGTCCCCGAGGAGTGGGCGGCAGTCTTCTTCGACATCGGCGGCGTCATCGTGAACCTCCCGTCCATCCGCGCCGGGTACGCGGCGTACCTCCAGGAGTTCGCGACCGAGTACGACCTCGATCCAGAGCGGGCCATCGACGCCTGGCGCGAGACGCTCGGCGAGCACTTCAAAGCGGCCGAGGGAAACGAGTACCGGACCGCCAGCGACGGCTACACCAAGGCGTTCGACGCGCTCGTGGACGCCGACCTCACCGAGGCGGATTGGCGGCCGGGTTTCGAAGCGACGACGCGCGAAGCCATGGAACCGGAACCGCACGTCGTCAAGACGATCGAAACGCTCGACGAGGCGGGTCTCTACCTGGGCATCATCTCTGACATCGACACCTGGGAGGCACACCGGATGCTCGACACCTTCGGCCTGGACGAGGCGTTCGACGGCATCACCACCTCGGAGGCCGTCGGGTACAAGAAACCGGACGACCGCATCTTCGACGCGGCGATCGACGAGGCAGAGGTCGACCCAGCGCGGTCCCTGTACGTCGGCGACCGCTACGAACATGACATGCAGGGCGGGCAGCGAGCCGGGCTCTGGACCGTCGCTTACGGCGACAGGATCGGCGAGGACGTCGCTGACGACTCCCGTGACGGTCACCGTGTAGTCGGGGACCCAGCCGTGGACTTTTTCGTCGAAGACCACCGCGAGCTTCTCGAGATCGTCGGCGTCGACGAGTGAACAACGACTTCGAGAAGGCGAGTTCAGCGCACTGTTGGTAAGCTCACCTCGTTTGTGAGGGCGAACCGTTAACACACCTGGTGGTGAACAGTCGGTTGCAATGGATTTCGGACTCGACGACAAGACGGCCCTCGTGACGGGGGGAGCGGGTCGTATCGGAAGCGAGGACTGTCGAATTCTCGGCGAGGAGGGCGCGGAAGTCGTTGTCCTCGACGTGGACGAGGACGGTGCCAAAGACGTCGCCGACGAGATCGAGGAAGACGGCGGGGACGCCATCGCGCTGGAGTGTGACCTGACGGACCGAGACGACGTGGCCGACGCCGTCGAAGACCTTCGGGACGCGACCGGCGGCGTGGACGTCCTCGTCAACAACGCGGGGATGGTCGACGCCGTCGGCCGAACGGGCGACCTCGACCCGAGTACCTGGGACCGAGACATGAGCATCAACCTGACGGGGACGTTCAACATCACCCGAGAGGTGTTTCCACACATGTGCGAGCGCGGGTGGGGCCGCGTCATCTCGATGTCCTCGATGGCAGGCGCGTACGGCGGCTTCGGACAGATTTCGTACTCGACGACGAAGGCCGGCCTCATCGGGCTGGGGAAGACGCTGGCGCTCGAAGGCGCTCCCGATGGCGTGACCTCGAACGTCATCGCCCCGTCCATCGTCGTCGGGGACCTGGCGGAGCTGCCGGCCGACCAGATCGAGAACATCAACGAACACTGGGCGGACATCGCACGGGCGACGCCCATGGGCCATCTCGGTCGGGAAGAGGACGTCTCGAACCTCATCGCGTACCTGGCCAGCGAGCAGGCCAGTTACGTCACCGGTCAGGTCATCGGCGTGACCGGCGGCGTGGACCTGTTCACGTACTGAACCGGGGTCGCGCAGTCGGCCGACACAACGTATCGGCCAGGATACAAAGTCAATTTTATTACCTGATGCCGGAAATACCCGGCAACGCATCGATGAGCGAGGAGTCCTCGGCCACTGCCACCGTTCTGATCGTCGACGACGAGAAGCGAGCAGCCGACACGTACGCCGCAGCGCTCGACGACGAGTACGACGTGCGAATCGCCTACGGTGGCGAGGAGGGGCTCGCCCGGATCGACGAGGAGGTTGACGTCGTTCTCCTGGACCGCCGGATGTCCGATATCTCGGGTAACGAAGTCCTCCAGGAGATCAAGGACCGCCACCTCGACTGTCGAGTCGCGATGGTGACGGCCGTCAACCCCGATTTCGACATCCTCTCGCTGGGCGTCGACGATTACGTCGTCAAGCCGGTCGGCAAAGAGCGACTCCTCACCACGGTAGAGCGGCTGCTGGCGCTGAAAGAGCACGACGACGCCTATCAGGAGCTCAGCACGTTGAAGGTGAAGCGAAACGTCCTGGCCGTCGAGAAGCCCGAGGCCGAACTCACCGACAACGAGGAGTTCAGCCGGCTCGAATCCCGCATCGAGGAGTTAGAGACGCAACTCGAAGACATCGAATCGGAGTTCGAGCTGCCCGGCGAGCGAACCCGGTGATTACTCGGGCGCGAGCGCCCGAATCGTTTCGAGCGCCAGGTCGCCAGCGGCCTGTGCCGGCACCGTGACGATCGGCAAGTCGACGAGGCCGGCCTGCAGACGCTCCAACTGTTCTCGCGCAGCCGACGGCGAGCCAGCCACGCCCAGCGCGTCGACCATCTCGTCGGTCACCGCTTCGGTCGCGGCGTCGCGGTCACCGTCCCGCCAGTGGTCGGCGACGGTCGCGGCCGCGTCCGGGAACCGCTGTGCGACGGCCCGACGATACCCCTCGCCGCTTCCGACGTAGTAGGCGACGTGGCCGCGAATCGCGTCTCTCGCGGCGTCGGGATTCTCCTCGCTGACTGCGGCCGGCACGTACGGGGCGACGGTGATCTCCGCCGGGTCGCGGTCGGCCGCCCGCGCGGTCTCCTCGATCTCCGCGAAGGCGTCGTCGAGGTCCGGAAAAGGGACGTTGTGCGGAATCCAGCCGTCCGCGAGCCGCGCGACAACCCGGCGGTTCGCCGGCCCGAGCGCCGCGTGGTAGATCGGTACGTCGACCTCGAGCGGGTCGAAATCGGCGACCTCGAACAGTTCGCCGTCGTACGACACCGGCTCGTCGCTGGTCGAGAGGTATCGCTTGGCGATAGCGATGGTCTCGTGGGCGCGGCGGACGGGCCGGTCGTACTCCATCCCGTGGAGGTCTTCGACGGCTTTGGGCGTGCTGACGCCGGTGCCGAGCGTCATCCGGCCGTCGGCGAATCGGTCGACGGTCGCCGCCGCCATCGCGACGACGGCCGGCGAGCGCGAGAAGACGTTCGCGATCGCCGTGCCGAGCCCGACCTCTTCGGTTTCGCGGGCGAGCACGCCGAGCTGGACGAACGCGTCGCTGCCCCAGAGTTCGGGCATCCAGACGGAGTCGTACCCAAGCTCTTCGGCAGTCGTGGCGACCCCGACTGGGTCCATCACGTCCGCGGGCGGCAAGAGCAGTCCTGGCTCCATACAGGCCAGCCAACTGCCGTCACCAAAAAAGTCCGCTCGCGTCGACTCGGGGGTCCAGCCACCAGCGCTGGACCGCTGGTCACGCGATCACGTCGGCTGTTCGGAGGGCCACGAGCTCGGCGGCGTCGTACCCGACGGCTTCGAGCACCTCGTCGGTGTGTTCGCCGTGCTCGGGAAGCGGGCCGCCAGACGCGTCGGGCGTCTCAGACGACAGCGCGGGGAATCCGACCCGCGGACGGCCGCCGTCCCGGTCGACCAGGTCGCGGGCGTCGGCGTACTCGCTGTCCAGCGTCGCGGAGAGGCGCTGGACGGGAGCCACCATCGCTTCCACGTCACCGAGACGGTCTTCCCACTCCTCGCGCGTCCGCGTCGCGAAGATCGCGGCGAGTTCCTCACGGAGCGCCTCGCGTTCGGCGGGGTCCTGTGTCATGTGGACGTCGACGAGGTCCTCGCGGTCGACGGCCGTACAGAACTGCGTCCAGAACTTCGGTTCCAGTGCGGCGAGCGTCACGTACTCGCCGTCGGCAGTCTCGTAGACGTCGTACCACGGCAGCCCGCCGGTCAGCGGCGTCTCGCTGGGTCGGGGGTCGTCGCCGGTGAGCGCACCGTCGGCGACGGCGTGGGAGAACGACGCGACCACGTCCGTCATCGCCACGTCGACGTACTCCCCGCCGGTGTTTCCAAGTTCCCGCGAGAGGAGCGCACCGACGATGCTAAAGGCCGCGAAGAGCCCCCCCGCCATGTCGCCGATGGGGTAGCCGGGGATCTGTGGCTGACTGTCCTCGTCCTCCCGCGTCAGGTCGAGCAGGCCTGCCATCCCCACGTAGTTCAGGTCGTGACCGACCCGGTCGGCGTACGGGCCGGTCTGGCCGAACCCCGACAGCGAACAGTAGACGACGTCCTCGTTTCGCTCCCGGACGGAGTCGTAGTCTACACCCAGGCGGTCGACGACGCCCGGCCGGAACTGCTCGAATACGACGTCGGCAGTCTCGGCGAGTCGCAGGAACGCCTCGCGGCCCTCGTCGCTCTTCAGGTCGAGTGCGACGCTCTGTTTCCCCCGGTTGATCGCGTCGAAGATCGCCCCGACGCCGTCGTCAGTGTACGGAGGCATCAGCCGCGCGTAGTCGCCGGCGTCCGTGTCCTCGATCTTGATGACTTCGGCGCCCGCGTCGGCCAGCAACTGCGTCGCGTACGGGCCGGGGAGCAATCGAGAGAGATCGAGGACGCGTATCCCATCGAGTCGCATACTGGCCCCTCAGCCGGGAGCGCAATAAGTGTCAGCCGTCGTGGTTGGGGTCGACGCCGCTATCGATTCCGCGTCTCGACCAGTCACGTTTCAGAACTAACGGCTGCGAGACGGGTTTGTGCCACCGTACCGAGACTGACCCGCGGATTCGGCGTCGGACCGTCGAGCTCCGGTGCAGCGCGCTCGTGGACGGCGGCGAGTAACCCTTCCCTACCCAGCGCTTGCCAGCGGCTCGACAGACCGGGGCTCGGGAACAGATACCTTCAGCGGACACGAACGTTCGCTCGGCTTTATTCACTGTTTCGGAGACGTTCTAGTGCCAGCGGCGGCCACGACGCCGCGGCTGGTGGGGAATCAGTATGCATACACACGTCACAGCGATCAGTCACGCGACCGCCGAGCGAGAGCCGCGAGCGGGGAAGCGATGAGAGCGGTTCCGTCGCTCGTCCTCGCCGGCATCGTCGTCTGTAGCGCGTTTGTAACACCGGTTTTCGCCTCGCAGAGTCACGCCGATGCGACAGTTGCAGCACCCGGGTCCGGAGACAGCGGTGCTACAGGCGAGGTAGCCGCCCTGGCACGCGCCGAGGTCTCCCAGGACGACGACTTGCCGCCGCAGTTGCGAGAAGCGGCAATCAGGGGCGCCCGCGACGGCGCGCTGCTCGCTCAGGAGCAAGGTGTCAACGTCACGCAGCGACAGGTGCAGGCAGCCGTCGACGGCGCCGTCAGCGCAGCGCGGCAGACCCAGCGCCAGGACGCGTCGGTCCGCCAGATACAGGCCGCCGCGAAAGGTGCCTCGCACGGTGCACTCGTGCAGAGTCAGTCGGCAGCCGTCGAACAGGTGCAGGCGGGCGCGTACGGCGGCGCAGCTGGGGCGCTCGTGCAGTCACAGAACGCCAGCGTCGTCCAGTTACAGAGTGCCGGGTACGGGGCGGCTCACGGCGCGGTTGCCCAGCACCAGCAGGCCAACGTGACCCAGATTCAGGCCGCAGCGATCGGCGGGGCTGCAGGCGTCGCCAGCGAATCCACGCAGGCACAGGACCTGAGCGTCAGCCAGCTCCAGGAAGCAGCACAGGGCGGTGCGTACGGCGCACTGAGTCAGAACCAGACCGTCAGCATCGAACAGGTGCAAGCTGCCGCGTTCGGTGCCGCGAGCGGCGGCGTCGCGAACGGTGGAGACGCCGACCCCAAGAAGATCCAGGAGGCGTCGGTGGGCGCAGCCCACGGCGCGCTCTTCCAGAGACAGGCCGTGACGGTCGAGCAGGTCCAAGCGGCCGCCCGCGGCGCCTGCGAGGGGTCACTCGAACAGAGTCAGTCGGTGTCGATCGTCCAGATACAGCAGATCTCCGTCGGTGCGTCACAGGGAGCGATCTCTCAGTCCCAGCAGGCATCGGCGCGGCAGATCCAGGCGGCGGCCACTGGGGCGTCGCGAGGCGCCGTCACGCAGATCCAGACCATCGAAATCACGCAGATCCAGACGATCGTGCTGAATGCAGCGGCCGACGCGGCAGACGACGCCGCACAGACCGGGACGGACGAACCGGACGTCATCATCCAGCAGGCCGTCACGAACGTCGAGCAGAACGTCGAGGTTACTGTTGAGACCGGGGACGTCGAGAACGTTACTGATGGCGAGGACGGTGACGAAAACATCACTGACGACGAGAACGTCACCGACGACCAGGACGAGGAACCGCCCATAGACCTGGAGAGCCTGAACGTCTCGGTCGAGAACCAGAGCGTGTCGTTCGAGAACGCGAACGACGTGGCGGTCGTCGTCACTGTCGAGGGCGACCGGTTCGACGAGCAGAATGTCACCGTCGGCGCGAACGACGCGCTCACGGAGTCGTTCCCGCACGGCAATTACACGGTGACTGCCCAGACGGCGGACGGCGAGCCGGTTCCCGTCAACGGGCAAGCCGAGTTCCAGCTGACCGTCGAGCCGACCGTCGAGAGCGTGACCGTCTCCGCCACCGACGGCGTGGTCACCGTCGAGAACCCCAACTCCTTGTCCGTCGCGGTCGAGTTCGAGAACGAGACGGGCGAGCAGCGATCCATCACGGTCGGCGCGAACGACTCGCGGACGACCACGCTCTCGCCGGGCGAGTACGTCGTCACGGCAGCCACCGAGGAGCGGCGCTTCGCAGTGCCGGTGAACGGGCAATCGGAAGCCACGCTACCGGTCGAGGCGCTCCCCTCGGCAACCGCCAGCGTCGACGGACAGACGCTCAACGTCGAGAACCCCACCGACGTTCGGTTGACGTTCCTGCTCACGGACGAGGCGAACGACACGGAGCAGTTCCTCGTGCTGGCCGGAGAGAACGACACGCGAGAGCTCGATCCCGGTAACTACACGCTGACAGCGGAGACCCGAGACGACGTCCGTGTCCCAGTGAACGACGAGTCGGCCTTCTCCTTCGAGGTGGGCGCTCCCGGCCCCACGCTGGAAAGCCTGAACCTCAGCACTGACGACAGCGAGGTCACGATCGAGAACCCGAACGACGAGTCAGTCGTCGTGACCGTCAGTGACGAAGCGGGCGCGACCGATACGCTCGAAGTCGACGGGAACGAGACAGTCTCGGCGGGGCTCCCGGCCGGCAACTACACGGCCTCCGCCGAGACGGACGACGGCGAGACCGTCCAGGTGAACGACGAAGACGAGTACAGTTTCTCCATCGAAGAAGTCGACGCGGAGGTAGAGAGTCTGACGGCCAGCACGGACGACGACCAGCTCACTCTCGAGAACCCGAACGACGAAACGGTCGTGGTAACCGCGACAGACGAGGACGGAGAGGAGCAGACGATCGACGTTCCGGCCGACGACACGGTTACGTCAGCACTCGATCCCGGCGAGTACACGCTGACCGCCGAGACGGAAGACGGCGAGCAGGTCGACGTCAACGGGAGCGAGTCGCTGGTGGTCCAGATCGACGAGGCAGCGGCAGACGACGATGACGAAGACGACGAAGAGACTGAGACGGAAACCGAAGCCGAGGACGAAGACACCCCGACGGAAACTGAGGTTGAAGACGAAGACACCCCGACGGAAACTGAGGTTGAAGACGAAGACACCCCGACGGAAACTGAGGTTGAAGACGAAGACACCCCGACAGAAACGGAGGTTGAAGACGAAGACACCCCGACAGAAACGGAGGCTGAGGACGAAGACACCCCGACGGAAACAGAGGCTGAGGACGAAGACACGCCGGTCGAGGAGGAAGACACGCCGACCCAACCCGAGGAAGCGGACGCCGAAGAGCCAGATGAACAGGAACCGACGGAACCGCCGACCGAACCGGCGGAGTGAGCACCGTCACTCACTAAGTCGCCGGCTCGGGGTGTGAGCCGTTACGGGCGGCGTTAGCCGCCTGTTCCCGCTTTCGTCCGAGACACGCACGAAGGTTCAGGGGAGCGATGGGATTAATGCACCAGTGGACAGTTTAGTGCGGTATGGCAACACAGGACTCGACCCGTCCCGGCGGGGTCAGTTTCGAGACCGACGAGGAGACGCGGCTCATCCTCGACAGTTTAGACGAGTTCATCGAACAGGAAGTCGAGCCGCTCGAGTCCGAGCTGGGCGAGACGTGGTCGAATCCGCGGCTGCGACACGAGGACGACGGGCGACTGGTCGGGGAGGTGGTCGACGCGATGGAGACGATCCGCCGGAAGAGCGCCGACGCCGGCTTCTACGCGATGAACCTGCCCGAAGACGTCGGCGGCGAAGGCGTCTCGAACGTCACCTGGTATCGGGCGAAAAAGCACGTCGCCTCCCACGGGATGGGGCTCACCGAGTTCGTCCTCGCGGGTCCCGAAGGTCCGAAACCGCTGCTCCTGCAGGCCGAGGGCGAACAGGTCGAGGAGTACCTGAAGCCGGCCATCCGGGGGGAGAAGTCGACTGCGTTCGCCCAGACCGAACCCGGCGTCGGATCGGACTCGCCGAGCATGCAGACGTCGGCGGAGAGAGACGGGGACGAGTGGATCATCAACGGTCAGAAGCAGTGGATCACGAACGCGCCGTACGCCGACTTCGTACAGGTGTTCGCGCGCACGACCCCACAGGAAGACGCGGGTCGCTACGGCGGGATCACGTGTTTCATCGTCGAGGACGACGAGTACGAACTCGGATCGATGAACAACGCCGTCGGGATGCAGGGTCTCCAGGCGGAACTCGTGTTCGACGACGTGCGCGTCCCCGAAGACCGCGTCCTGGGACAGGTCGACGCCGCATTCTACAACGCGATGGACTTCCTGTCGCTCGGGCGGCTCGAACTCGGCGCGGAGGCCATCGGGTACGCCGAGAACCTCATCGAGACAGGGGTGGAGTACGCCACCGACCGCGAGGCTTTCGGTCGGCCGATCGGGAAGTTCCAGGGAATCTCGCACAAACTCGCAAAGGGGCGCGCGAAAACCTACGCAGCCGACGCCGCGGGACTCAAGCTGGCCTGGCAGATGGACCGGGGCGACCAGGCCATCGAGGAGTCGTCGATCCTCAAGTGGTTCGCGACGAACGCCTTCTGGGAGGTCGCCGACGACGTGGTCCAGGTCCACGGGGGCAACGGACTCTCAGAGGACAATCCGTTCATGGACCACCTCCACGTGGCGCGCATCCTGCGGATCGTCGAGGGGACCGACGAGATCCAGCTCAACACCATCGCCAAGCAACTCGGCGTGTCGTAAGCCGCGGGCGTCTCGGGCCGAGCGCTCGTGGGTCAGTGGCGGAACATCAGCACGCGGTCGGCTTCGCGGCGAATGCAGAAGGGCGTCACCGATGAGGGGCTGAACGTGTTGTGCTGTTTTTCGGAGGTGAACAGTTGCTCGAAGGGCTTGCCGCAGGCCGGACAGGCGTACCCTTTCTTGTTGGTCCAGAGGCTGGTCTCTCGGGTCTCCTTGAGCAGTTTCAGACCGTGGCGGTAGTCGTGGATGTCGATGGGCCCGTCGCCCTCACCCAGGGTTTCCATACTGGCGGGATGGCCCGGCCGGAACAAAGAACCTCGGGACGGCTCAGCGACCGACTGGAATCGACCGGCCCATTGCCGGGTCCCCCGCGATTAAGAAACCGGCGAGTGAATGCGAGAGTATGGTCTTGCTGGTTCCGTTCGACGGGTCCACACTCTCGAAGGCGGCGCTGGAGCGCGCGACCGAGTTCGCCGAGTACCGCGACGAAGAGGTCGTCGCACTCAGCGTCGTCCCGGACGACGAGGAGTACCTCCAGAACAGGGGACTGCTCGCCAAAAACGAGTCCCTCGACGTCGACGAACTCTGTGCGGAGTTCGAGCGGGGCGTCCGCGAGATCGCGCCCGAGGCGACCTTCCGATGCGAGACGCCGGATTCGAGCGACTCGATGACTGCGACCGTCATCGACGACATCACGCGGACGATCCGGAACGTCGCCGACGAGGTCGATGCCTCCATCATCTTCATCGGGAGCGAGAACGCCGGCCGCGTCTCGACGCCGGTCACGAGCGTCGGCAGTCCGATCTCGAAGGATCCGCGCTACGACGTTCACATCGTCCGGCACACGTAGACCCACGCGCCTTCTCCGTCTTCGTCTGCCGCGACCTTCATGTGTGTCAAGCCTCACGTAGACGTACGGGGACTCACGCGTGAAACTCGGATTGATCGGCGTCGGGCAAGCCGGTGGGAAGCTGGTCGATGCCCTCGTGGCGTACGAAGCGAACTCGCGAGCGGAGTTCATCGCCGACGCCGTCGCGATCAATTCCGCTGAAGCCGATCTCCTCGGGCTGGAACGTGTTCCGAAAGACCATCGGGTTCTCATCGGTCAAACGCGGGTGAAGGGACAGGGAGCAGGTGCTGATAACGAACTCGGCGCGGAACTCGTACAGGCAGACATCGAGGAGGTGATGGCCGCCGTCGACGAGATCCCGGTACACGAACTCGACGGGTTTCTCGTCGCTGCCGGCCTGGGCGGTGGCACCGGCAGCGGGGGCGCGCCAGCGATCGCGCGGGAACTCGGTCGACGTTACACGGAACCGGTGTACGGCCTTGGGGCCCTGCCCGGACAGGACGAAGGCCGAATCTACGCGCTCAACGCCGCGCGGTCGATACGGACGTTCGTCCGCGAGGCGGACAACCTGCTCCTCGTGGACAACGACGGCTGGCGCAAACAGGGCGCGAGCGTCGAATCAGAGTACGAGCGCTTCAACACGGACATCGCCCGACGGGTCGGGATCCTGTTCAGCGCGGGCGAAGGCGCGACCGGCACCGTGGCCGAGAGCGTCGTCGACGCCAGCGAGATACGCAACACGCTCGGGACGGGCGGCGTGACGACGATCGGATACGCAACGTCCCACATCGATAGACCGCAGGGCGGCCTCCTCTCCCGGCTCTCCGGGTCCAAACCCGAACCGAGCGACACGCAGAACCAGATCACGAGCACGGTTCGCCTGGCCACGCAGGGACGGCTGACGCTCCCGTGTGAGATCGCGAGCACCGAACGCGCCCTGGTCGTCGTCGCTGGACCGCCAGCGTATCTCGACCGGAAAGGGGCCGAACGGAGCCGCAAGTGGCTGGAGGAGGCGACCGCCACCGTGGAGGTTCGAGGCGGAGACTACCCGGTGCCGGACTCCGAGTACATCGCCGCAGTGGTCGTCCTCTCGGGCGTCTCGAACGCCCCACGCATCGAACGACTGAAACAGACCGCCGTCGAGACGCAGCGGTCGATGCGAGACGGCAGCGACGACTTCGCAGACGTCTCCTCGAGCGGCGACGGTGATATGGAACCGCTTTTCTGATCGAACCCGGGGGACGGATATAAACACCCGATAATATCGTGAAAAATACTGATGCAGACTGCAGTGGTACGTCTCGTTGCAGTTCGCACCCAATCCCTCGCCCGAATTTCCCCAGTTTCGTCGGACGCAACGTTCCGGACCAGTCCCGTCCGGAGCGATCGCTTTTCACCGTGCCGGGACCGGTCAGTGGCCGCTCGGATCACGATCGTCGATAGCCTCCCGGGGTCGAACATCGAAACCGGTAGGAGTACGGTCCCACATCGTCAGGTATGGGGGAATCCGTCGAGTCTCTCGCCCGGCAGGAAGGATGGCACGCCGAAGACGAGGCCGCGCGCGTCCACTACCAAGGTGGTACGGACCGCTACAGCATCGAGTACTACGAACCGAGCGACTGCGTGGTGTACTGGAAGGTCTCGCCGGACGGTGACGTCGCGGTCCCGGTCGGCAGAGACACCGTGCCCGACCCGCTCCGCGAACGGATTCGACAGGACCTCGCCGAGGCGGACGTCGACCCGACAGTCGAATCCAGGACGCTGTAGCCGGTCGTTCGGAAAGAAATGCGGAAGACACGAGTCCGGGGGAATCGAGCCCTGTCCCGTTCGTGCGGCGACAGAGCGTTTTAGTCGATCGAACCGCTGAGTCGTGGACATGAGCGTCGAGGACGATGAGATCGAAGCTGTCGCAGCGGCCATTTGCGACGCGGAGACGACGGTAGCGATGTCGGGAGCCGGTGTGAGTACGGCGTCGGGCATTCCCGACTTCCGCGGCGACGACGGGCTCTGGGAGCGCCACGACCCGATGGACTTTCACATCGATCGGTTCCGGGCGGACCCAGCGGGGTTCTGGGAGGACCGCGTCGACCTCCAGGCGGCCATCTTCGAAGACGAGAGCATCGGCCCCAACGGCGCCCACGATGCGCTCGCCGACCTGGAGGCGGCCGGCCAGCTCGATACGCTCATCACGCAGAACATCGACGGCCTCCACCAGGAAGCCGGCTCGGAGAACGTCGTCGAAATCCACGGGTCGGCGGCCCGCGTCGCCTGCCGGGACTGCGGGCGTCGGTTCGACGCCGACCCGGTCATCGAACGGGCACGAGACGGCGAACTCCCGCCGACCTGCAAGGAGTGTGGCGGAACGCTCAAACCCGACACCGTGTTGTTCGGTGAGCAACTCCCGGACCACGCGCTCATGCAGTCGCAGTCGGCAGCACAGGACGCGGACCTGTTCCTCGCCGTCGGCTCCTCGCTGACCGTCGAACCCGCGGCGTCGCTGCCGCTGGTCGCCAACGAGCGCGGGGCGACGCTCGTGCTGGCCAACCTCGAATCCACCCCGGCGTCGGGCTACGCGGACTTCGACTTCCGTGCCGACGTCACGGACGTCCTCCCGCGCATTCGCGACCGACTCGTCGCGTAACTGCCAGGTCCCACACGTTTTTGCCCATCGGTAGCGTGGGTCGTGGTGTCATGGATTACGAAGTAATCGACACCGAAGACGTCCCGATCACCGACCTCTCAGAGGTGGAGGGCGTGCCGCCCGACCTCGACATCAGGCCCGTCGGTCGGCAACTCGGCGTCAGTAACATGCACGTCACGCTCTGGTACTTCGAGCCCGGCGAGGAGATCCAGTATCACGCACATTCCGAACAGGAGGAACTGTACTACGCTATCGAGGGCGAGTTCTCGCTCAAACTGGGACGGTCCGGCGAGGAGGAGTACGTCGAAGTCGGTCCGGGAGCGTTCTGGGTCGCCGAGCCGAAGATCGGCCACGGCCACCGCTACGTCGGTGACGACACGGGCGTCGTGCTGGCAGTCGGTGCGCCCGCCGTCGACGACCCGGGACTCGACCCACACGGGATCAACGACGAGGAGATCGACGGCGCCTGAGTTCAGGCGTAGGAACTGTCGAGATACTCCAGGATCCGTTCGGACTCCGCCATCGTGACGCCGCGGTCCTCGTCGACGATGACGGGGACGGCCCGCTGGCCCGAGACGCGTCGAACGGCGTCGCGCTGGGAGTGGAGGCCCTCGACCCAGATGCTCTCGTACTCGACGTCGAGTTCCTCCAGCCGATCCACCACGAGTTCACAGAACGGACAGCCCTCGAGGCGATAGAGCGTCAGCGTCATGGCTCCCGGTACGAACGCGACCGGTAAAGGTACCGGGGGCTCACACGCCCGGTCTCGGGGAGAGTTTTTTGTGGCTTCCCCGAGATTTCGGCGTATGCCACCGACCGAGGGGGAGACGGTTCCCGATTTCGAGGCGCTGCTGTGTGACGGTGAGACGTTCCAGTCGACGCAGTTGTCGGACGCGCTCGGTGCTCGCGGCGGCGTCCTGGTCGCCACTGGGTTCGCGTTCAGCGCGATCGCTCGCAACTGGTGGAAACGGTTCGAGAAGTACGGCTGGGGCGAGTTCGCGGACGTCCCGGTCCTCGGTTTCGGTCGCGACGGCCCCTACGCGCAGAACGCATTCCTGCGCCGCCTCGACGAGCCGCCGTTCGAGATCTTCGCAGACGTGAACGGCGGGATCATGGACGCCCTGGACCTCCGGACCGACCGATCGCACATGGCGAACACCGCGACCCCCTGGCGGTCAGTGTTCGTCGTGACTCCCGACCGGGAGGTGCAGTTCGCCTACGTCGCCGAGGAGTGGATCGGACCGCTTCCACGCGAAGACGTCGAAGCGGCGGTGGCAGAACTGTAGGCCGGGAGTGCGCGGCGCGATTATTCGCTGTAGATGTCGTCGACCTTCCCGGAGAACTTCTCCAGGATGTTCCGGCGCTTGAGCTTCATCGAGGAAGTCAGCATGTCGTTTTCGGCCGTCCACTCCATGGGCACGAGCTCGAACTGCTTGATGCGTTCGTGTTTCTCGAAGCGGTCGTTGACGTTCTCGACCGTCTCTTGGACCCACTCCTTGACGCGGTTGTCCTCGCAGATGTCGATCGGATCGGAGGGAATCGCGATGCCTTCCTCCTCGGCCCAGCGCTCGACGGCCTCGAAGTTCGGCACGATAAGGGCGCCGATGAACTTCTCGTTGTCGCCCAGCACCATCACCTGATCGACGCGCTCGCTGGTGGCGAAGGCGTCTTCGATGGGACCGGGCGCCACGTTCTTCCCCGTCGTGAGGACGATGAGCTGTTTCAGCCGGTCGTGGTAGATGAAGTAGCCGTCGTCGGTCTGTTCGATGATGTCCCCTGTGCGGAACCAGCGCCCGTCTTCGTGCTCGGTGAAGGCGTCCTCGGTTGCCTCTGGACGTTCCCAGTATCCCTCGGTGACGTTCGGCCCTCGCACGAGGAGCTCACCGATCTCGCCGTCTGCCTTGTCACGGCGGTCTTGACCGATGACCCTGTCGTCGAGTTTGACGTCGATGTCGTGCATCGGCGGGCCGAGCGTCCCCGGTCGGGGGTCTTCCGCCGGGTTGACCGAGACGACCGGCGCCGTCTCCGTGAGTCCGTACCCCTCGAAGATTTCCAGGCCCATCCCGCGGAACAACTCGGCGAGTTCCTTGTTGAGACTCCCGCCGCCGCTGATGAAGAACTCGACGTTGCCGCCGAGCTTCGATTTCACCTCGCTGAACACGAGTTTGTCCGCGGCGTAGTACTTCATCTTCAGCGAGTTGCTCGGGTTCTCGGTGCGGCCGTACTTCCGGCCGACTTCGAGCGCCCACTCGAAGATGCGCTCTTTGATGTCCGAGGTCGCAGCCTGTTCGCGCATGGCGTCGAAGATGCGCTCGTACACGCGGGGCACGCTGGTAGCCATCGTCGGCTCGACGGCCTGCAGGTCCTCCTGGATGGTGTCGGTGCTCTCGGCGTAGGCGACTGTCGCCCCCGAGAAAAACATCGTGAAGTGGCCGGCGGTCCGCTCCAGCACGTGGGCCAGCGGCAGGAAGGATAGCGTCTTGATGTGCGAATCGAGCACCGGTGTGTCGGGGTCCTTGTCCGGGCGCGGACCGAACCGCTTGCGAATCTGCGTGAAGTTCGCCGTGAAGTTGGCGTGAGTGAGTTTCACGCCTTTCGGCTTGCCCGTCGTCCCGGACGTGTAAATGAGACTCGCGAGGTCGTCCGGTTCCTGGGCCTCGATCCACGACTCGTACTCGGACTGGTCGAAGTTCTCCTCGCCGAGGTCGTAGACTTCCTCCAGGGTGAGAATGTCGTCGCGTTCGTCGTAGATGTCCACGTCGTCCATGATGACGATGAACTCCAGGTCGAGGTCGTCCTCGACGCCGAGGACTCGTGCCAGCAGTTCCTCGTTTTCGACGACGACGCCCTTCGCCCCGGGATCGCCGAGCAGGTATCGGACCTGCCGTGGCGACGACTCCGTGTAGACCGTCGAGACGACGCCCCCTGCCGCGAGCAGGCCGAGGTCGGCCTGTGCCCACTCCATCCGCGTGTTGGCGAACATCCCGACGCGATCACCGCGGTCGACGCCGAGTTCGCGGAACCCCGCTGCCAGCTTCTTCACGATGTCGTGCATCTGGTCGTAGGTCAACAACGCGAACTCGTCGGCCGGCGGCGCCGGCACGACGTCGTCCGTCAGCGATCGATCGTACACCCCTCCTTTGTACTGCTGAGCCGGCTGGTTGGCGTGACGCTGAGCACTCTCCACGAACAGTTTCGACAGCGTTCCCCTCCCCGTTAGCTCGTCCGTGTAATCAGCCTCCGCCCGCAGCAGTTCCTCAGTCGTTACCATTAGGTCGACACTTCGGAGCAACCCCATAATAACTTCGGGAATCTTTATCACACGATTATCGTTTATACTCACGAAGGCAAGATATCCGCCTGCGAGAACTCACAGCCACAGTCCTCACAGCGGTACGATCCGATCCCGAGCTTGCGCACTGCCCCGGTACTATCGCACGACGGACAGTTAATGTCGACGAGAACCGTCATCAGTAATCACTCGTTGCATTGGCACTTGAGTGTCCCGGCCCACTGCTCCGTGTCTCCTGGTCGTCCTCATCGAACCAGCACACAGCGGGGATGTCATCTGTCGCTACGAGACTGAAATAAACCGAGTGAACAGTAACGGTTGTTTATCAGATAGTACAGAATATACGATAATATGTCAGAGTCTACAGGTGCCGTCCTCATCGCCTCTTCGTCGGCGCGTGACACCGACTACGCGGCGTGGCTCGACGACGACTGGACTGTCACGACAGTCGAGGACAGGGACGAGCTCGTGGAAGCCGTGCGTCCGGACGTTGCCCTCGTTCTCCTCGGCAGGGATCTGATCGACGGCGACCCCGAGTCCTGCTCGACGACCTCAGAGCGATGGGGATCGATCGCCCGATCGTCGGGTTGAGCGACGACAGCGAGAGCACGACTGGCCTCGGCTCTCGGTTCAGCGAAGAGTTGGTGCGTCCGGTCGCGGAGTCGACGTTGCTCGAGACGGTCGAGACGATGGCAGCCCGCTCCGACGAAGCCGTCCAGAAGCAGGAATACCTCGCACTGGCGGCAAGCCAGGCAGCGATGGAGATCGAACTGTCACCGGCCGAAACCGATGAACACGAGACGTACGAACAGGTCACGAGTCGGATCGAAGACCTCAGAAGCCGCATCGACGTGCCGCTGGAGGAGTTCGAGGACGAACTCGCCGACTCGCTCACGTGAGCCGCGAGTTTTTTGTATCGGTCGGCCGCCTGACACACGTATGGTTCGGGTTCCGCTCCTCCCGCGATGGCTGCGCTGGGTCGGCGCGTGCGCTGTGGCAGCGTTCATCTTCTACACGTCGATACTGACGACACCACCACCGAATCCCGTCGTCCCGGGGAAACCCGATCTCTTACCGTTGGACAAGTGGCGTCACTTCCTGGCGTACGCCGCACTGACGGGCGCGCTCGTGTACGCGACGGTCGACGTGGATCGGTCCGTCCGATTCAGGTTGCTGTTCGTCGTCGGCGTCGCCGTCCTCTACGGAATCGGCATCGAGGTCGGCCAGTCTCAGATTCCGAATCGGTACTTCAGCCTCGGTGATGCCTACGCGAACGCCATCGGTACCGCACTCGTCACGCCCTGGTACCTGGTTCGCTCCCGCATTCAGTTCCAGCCCGTGCTGACGCGATTGGCCGTCTTTGCCTGACCAGACGTGATACTGAAACGCCATCGTCGTTCGCGACGAGCGACACTCAGTCGTCCCCGACGGCAGCCGAGTCGCCGGCGCCCGCTTGGGCGTCCCAGAGGCCCGCGTACTCGCCGTCGGCCGCGAGGAGATCGGCGTGCGTGCCGGTCTCGATGATCTCTCCCTCTTCCAGTACGACGATGCGATCGGCGTCCTTGATCGTCGAGAGCCGGTGAGCGATGACGAACGCGGTCCGCTCGGCGATCAGTCGGTCCAGACTCTCCTGAATCAGGTCTTCGGTCTCGGTGTCCACGTCGCTCGTCGCCTCGTCGAAGACGATGATCGACGGGTCGTTCAGCAGCGCCCGGGCGATGGCGATGCGCTGGCGCTGACCGCCGGAGAGTTTGATCCCGCGCTCGCCGACTTGCGTGTCGTAGCCCTCGGGCAGGTCGCTGACGAACTCGTGGGCCTCCGCTGCGTTCGCGGCTTCGACGATTCGCTCGCGAATCTCGGGATCGGGGTCGCCGTCGCCGGTTTCGGCGTCGAGCGCCTGCTGGTCGCCGTAGGCGATGTTCGCGGCGACGGTCCCGGAGAACAGATACGGGTTCTGCTCGACGATGGCGATCTCCTCGCGAAGTGTCTGGAGGTCGTACTCGCGCACGTCGGTCCCGTCCACCTCGACGGCGCCCGAGTCAACGTCGTACAGCCGCGGAATCAGCTTCAGGAGCGTCGATTTTCCGGCGCCAGTGCTCCCGGCCAGTCCGATGGTGTCGCCCGCGGACACGTCCAGGGAGACGCCGCGGAGGACGGGATCGTGCGCCTGCTCGTAGCTGAATGTCACGTCGTCGAAGGTCACGTCACCAGCGACGCCGTCGGGTGAGTACGGGCTCTCCGGGGACGTGACCGACGGGGCGCGACCGAGCAGTCCGAACACGCGTTCGGCGCTCGATTTCGCGAGCTGGTACTTGTTAGCCGACTTCCCGATCCGGCGCATCGGCGAGTAGAGCCGGCGAAGGTAGAGGAAAAAGAGGGCGAACGCGCCGGTCGAGAGCGCGCCGGGGGTCCCGAGGATCATGTCGCGGCCGCCGACGTACAGGACGAGGACGAACACGACGCCCGTGAGCAGTCGCAGTGCCGCGAAGAAGGCCCGACGGACGCGCAGCGCCCCGACTTTCTCGTCGTGGTAGGTCTGGCTCTGGGCGGCGACCCGCTCGCGCTCGAAGGCGTGGCGGTTGAACGCCTTGACGACGGCCACGCCGCCGAGGTTGTTCTCCAGGCGCGTGTTCAGCCGGGCGACGGTCTCTCTGATCGATTTGTACCGCGGCTCGATCCAGGTGAGAAAGCGACCGCTGGCCAACCCGATGAGTGGGACCGGCGCCAACGCGATGAGGGCGAGTTTCGCGGAGTACGTCGCGAGGACGGCGGCGATGCCGCCGACCGTCGCCACGACGCGGATCATTTGGCGGAACTCGGTGTTGAGAAACTTCTCTAACCTGTTGATGTCGCTATTGAGAATCGACATCATCCCGCCGGTCTGGTGATTGGCGAAAAAGCCCATCGAGAGGTGCTGTAAGTGGTCGTAGGTGTCGTTGCGGAGGTCGCGCTGTATCTTCTGGGCCGAGGACTGGATGAGGTATCTGGAGGCGAACCGCGTGGCCGACCGGACGAGATACGCGAGCGCGGCGATGACGACTAACCGTTCGAGAAGGGCGAGTCGAGCGGCCTCGCCCGTGATCGCGGCTGACGGAACGAGGCCAGCGCGCGCCAGCAGCCCCGGTTCAGCGGAGCCGAGGACGACGCGGTCGATGGCCGTCGCGACGATGATCGGCGGCATCAGTCGGGCGAAGCGCGTCACGAACGAAGCGAGCACGCCGACGGTGAGGCGCAGCCAGTACGGCCGCGCGTAGGCCAACAGGTTCCACATCGGGTGTCCGTCCACGTTCTCCCGAACGGTCTCGAACCCACCGTGTTCGTCCGCCATGGTCGCCACGAACCGCTCCAGCCTTGAATATCGAGCGACCGACGACGACGGGGACGCGAGCCGGGGTACACATTTATAACTGTAAGTTCGAAATTCGAACGGGGCGATAGCATGCCTCTGGTCCCACACTACCCGTCCGACGAGCCGGACGACGGGGAGGTACCGGACCTCACCGACGTCGTCGACCGAATCATTCACGGGGATTCCGGCGACCACCCCGTCGTGACGACGGCGTGACGACTCGGTACGAGAATTTTTTTCCCGATCGTGCGAAAACCACTCGCAAAAGAGGTATATCGCTCGACTGCATAGCTCGACCGTGGCGAAGCCTCTCCGTTTTCGGCGGTCCACCGAGCGCTGGACCGACGGTCGCGTCCGGTCCGAACTCCTCCAGCCCCTGCAATCGAAGTTCGGGGCGACGAAGCAGGGTCCGTGGTACAAACCCCCCGAGGGCTACGACGCCTGCCGCCTCGAGATGGACAACGGCGACGTAGCGCTGTTCTGCTGGGCCGATGGCGAGGCCTACTGGATGGGGAACACCGAGACGCCGAAGACGCTCTGGCGAACGAACAAGTACACCTTCGAGGAGGTTCCCGACGGGGTAGCCGAGTGGGCCGAGACGGAACTGCTCGCCCAGCTCCACGAGGAGTCGCCCTGGCTCGAAGCGTACCCGAACGTCTCGTGGTTCTTCCTCCCAGTGCTGCTGTCGAAGGACGGCCGACACACGACCAGGGAGTTCCTCAAGGAGCACGCGGCGGGCTTCCCCGACGCCGACACCGACGAGGCACTCGGCTTTTACGAGGAGTTGCTCGACCGGGACGTGTTCGAGGACCGCTACGTGATGGCCTCGAAACTGGGGACCAGCGAGCAGCTCCACCTCGACCGGATGCGCTCGGCGATGAGCGAGTTCACGGTCGCACGCCTGCTCGACGACGCCGGTCACGAGGTCACCCCGGAGATCGAGGTCACGACCGGCCACTTCATCGACTTCCGGGCCGACAGCAACGGATCGGGGCAACTCGTCGAGGTGACCCGGCCCCGCCCACCGTCGCGGCGGTCGGCCTCCTCACCGATCGCGTCCATCAGAGAGACGGCGAAAACGAAGACCAGCGGACAGCTGCAGGCTCACGACGGCGGCGTCACGATGTTCGTCGACTGTTCGTCGTTCGACGACGACGATTGGAAGGCGCTCCTCGCCGATCAACCGGACGTTCGACACAAACCAGCGGTCGTGTTCCGAGCCCATCCGAACGGGCGCTTCGAGGGGTACACCAAGGGTTCGGTGCCCCTCGCACTGCCCAACGGCATCCAGTGACTCAGTTCTCGTCGGGGTCGTACTCGTAGTCGCGGAGCGTCGACGGTGGCACCTTCGAGAGCGCGGCCTCGGCTGTCGCCTCTAACACGACCGGCGGTGCCGCGTCGGCCTCCTCGGCTTCGAGCCAGCGGTCGATACAGACGCACCAGCGGTCGCCGGGCTCCAGCCCCGGGAACTGAAGTTCCGGCCGCGGCGTGACCAGATCGTTCCCCCGCGCCGCGCTGAACTGGAGGAACTCCTCGGTCACGACGGCACAGATCTCGTGGCGGCCGGTGTCCTGCGGATTCGAGCGACAGCAGCCGTCCCGCTCCCAGCCCGTCATCGGGTCTTTGCTGCAAGGGAGCAGCTGGCCGCCGAGCACGTTCGTGTCGTCGGTCATTGCTCGTCGTCGCTGGTCTCGGACTCCGCGGGGACGATCTCGTAGGAGCGTTCACTCATCTCGTCTTCTTCGAACACGAACACGCGGCCGTCGACGGTGTCCAGGTCCGCCTCGACGACGACGCGGTGCTGTTCGTTCGTGACCGAGACGCCCGGGAACACCGTCGTCGACTCGTCCGTCTCGAGCAGGACGCGTCCGACGCCCGTGTCACGGAGAATGTCGTCGTGGGTCTTCTGATCGTTGACGTAGGTGAGAACACCCTCGGTGCCCGTCGGGTCGGTCACGAGGACGTGCACGTCCTTGCCCGGTGCCGTCCGAACGCTCCCCTCGCGTGTGGCCGGCACGCCGCGGTAGTACACCGTGCGACCGTCCGTGTACTGGACCTGGATGCCATCTTCTTGGAGTTCCACGGGCAGCGAATCGGGTGAGATCTCGTCGCGGAGAGTCATGCTCGATGGTACCGGCGGCGAGCGGAAAAGCGCTCTCTTTGGCCGACGAGCACGCCGCGACGGGATTCCCCGCGAGTGGCGTGTTCGACGGCAACCATCACAAGTAAGTATCGAGGTATTCGAGAGGTAGGCGATGGAAGGTCGGGCAGCAGCACCCGCGGCAGGGACCGTGTTGAACGCGCTGGCGACCGGCACCGGGTCGGCGTTCGCCATCGACGTCTACACGACTGCCACCGTGGACCTGACGGACGACGACGAGGTGACGGGCACGATCGCCGGCGCCCCCGACGCCGACACGCGGCTCATCGAGCGCTGCGTCGAGTTGGTGACCGAGCGGTTCGGCGACGGCCAGGGTGGCACGGTCGAGACCGAGAGCGACGTGCCGATGGCCTCCGGGCTCAAGAGTTCCAGCGCGGCCGCGAACGCGACCGTGCTGGCAGCGCTCTCCGCGCTCGACGCGACCGACGAAATCTCGCGTGAGGACGCGTGTCGCCTCGGCGTCGAAGCGGCTCGGGACGTGGGCGTCACGATCACGGGCGCGTTCGACGACGCGAGCGCGAGCATGCTCGGCGGCGTGACGGTCACGGACAACACGACCGACGAACTGCTCGCTCGCGACGAACCCGACTGGGACGTCCTCGTCTGGACGCCCCCAGAGCGGTCCTTTTCCGCGGATGCGGACGTCGAGCGCTGCAAGCAGATCGCGCCGATGGCCGACCTCGTCGCGGACCTGGCGCTCGACGGCGCCTACCCGCGCGCGATGACGGTCAACGGCCTCGCGTTCTGTGCGGCGCTCGGGTTCCCGACCGATCCGCTCGTGGAGGCGATGCCCCACGCAGAGGGCGTGTCGCTGTCCGGCACGGGCCCGAGTTTCACCGCGATCGGCGAACGGAGCGACCTGGAACGAATCGAAGACATCTGGAGCACTCGAGAGGGTACGACATGGCTGACGACAACACAGACCGACGGCGCACAGACGAAATGAGCCTGGACGAACTCCGCGAGGAGATCCGTACGATCGACCGCGACATCGTGGAGTTGATCGCCCAGCGAACCTACGTCGCCGAGGCGATCGCCGACGTCAAGGAAGAACAGGGACTGCCGACGACCGACGAGGAACAGGAGCAGGCCGTCATGGAACGGGCCGGCGACAACGCCGAACAGTTCGACGTCGACTCGAACCTCGTGAAAGCCGTGTTCCGCCTGCTCATCGAACTGAACAAAGTCGAGCAGCGCGAGAGCCGGTGAAGGAGTTCCCTTTTCGCGGTCTGAGGCCTCGAAGAGCCATATTGGAACTGGTTTTCTGACCAGTTGATTGGTCCGGTGTGTGCTGACCGAAAGACACAGTATTCTGTGTCTCCATAGTTTTCTGCATGCCGACTATCACGGTGAGCGTCGACGACGACCTCAAAGAACGAATGGAAAAGCATCCTGAAATCAACTGGAGCGAAGTCACACGTCAGGCCATCCGGGAGAAAGTCGAGAATCTCGAACTACTTGACCAACTGACTGCTGACAGCGAGCTCACCGAGTCAGGGGTCGAAGAAATTGCCGCAAAAATCAATCAAAGCGCACGCAAGCGTGTCGATGAAGAGACGAGGTAGTTCGGCCAGATGAAGTTGGTTGTCGATGCAAACGTCGTCATCTCGGCACTGGTTGCCGACTCGAAAACGCGGGAACTCATCGTTACACTCGAACCGGAAATGCTGACGCCCGAAGTCGTCCACGAGGAAATCGGGAACTACGAAGACCTCATCATTGAAAAGTCGGGAATGGACGCAGAGAGAGTCCAGCAGTTCGTCGACCTGCTGTTCCAGTACATCGAAACGGTCCCTGCCAGCGAGTTTTACTCGTCTATCGAACAAGCAGACGCAGCAATTGGAGAAACTGACCCAGACGACGTGTTGTACGTGGCGTGTGCGCTCGCACGTGAAGCAGGTGTGTGGAGCGACGATTCGGACTTCGACGAACAAGACCTCGTTCCTGTCTTCTCGACCAATGAAGTTGAATCCTCGTTTGACACGAGGTAAAAAGCGGCAATCGAGACAGAATCTGTAACACCATTTTGGAACCTGAACAAGGTCGAACAGCGAGAATCGCGCTAGAGTTCTTTCAGACCGAGGCTGTATTCGAGTGCGGTATCGACTTCTTGCAGACGTTCGTCGGGGACGGACCCGATATTGTCCGTGATACAGTGTTCGATAGAGATCGTGCGTATCTGACTACAGAGAGCGACTGAATCCTCTCGAAGGGGGGACTCATCAGCCGAGACACGAACTTCGAACGGATACAGTTTGCCACCTCTCGACGTTGTGAACGGAACCACGATCGTGGTCGGTGCGTTCTCGTTGCCGACGTCGTTTTGCACGACGAGACAGGGCCGAGTGCCGCGCTGCTCCGACCCCTCCGTCGGGTCCAATTCGACGATGACGACGTCTCCGCGTCGAACCTTCATTACTTACCAATCCGGCGCATCATCGTGATACTGATCGGCCTCACGGGACACGTCAGCCATCTCTTCTGCGAGGGCTTCGGACGATTCCGCATACTGCCGATACCCTTCGGCAAGCTCATCACGGCTCACGGGCTTTTCGATGGTTATTTTCCCGTCTTCCTCGTGGATGATGACTTCGTCACCACCGTGGATGTCGAGCTTTTCTCGGAGTTCTTTCGGAATGGTGACCTGACCGCGCTCGCCCACCTTCCGCTCCTCGCTCTGGAACATACGTATTCATATCATATTCATACTCAAGGCAGTTTCGCCCCTGACGAGCCACTTGGGGGTGAGAAGTATTCGTAGCACGGACACGACATCAGCATCGAGAGTGATGACGGAAAGAGACACCAGTCAGCGTCTTGTACGGTGGCGTTTACCGAACTGAACGAGATTGAGCAGCGAGAATCGCGCTAAGACTGCCGTTTCCAGGCCAGCAACGACACGTCGGCACGTTTCGGTGTGTCTGTAGCACGCGGTCGAAGCGAGTTAGTACTCCCAGAGCCGTTCGATTCGCGACTCGATCGCTGGATGGTCGTCCCGAAGCGTCTTCACTGCGGTTTCGCCGTTCACGTTGATGACCTGAATCTCCCCGCGCCGGTCGGAGTACACGTCCTGGAAGTCGTACACGACGCCGATCACGTCCACGTCCGCTGGAACGTCGTCGCTCTCTCTGAGGAACGCCACCTGCCGGTCGACGTTGTACTCGACGAGGCGATTGATCGCCTCGGTTCGGTCGAGATCGTCCGGCAGCGCGTCGACGCCCGCTTCGAGATGGGGTTTCAGGAGCCCGAGACAGTGCTCGATGCCAGCGGGCTCGGAGAGGCCGTCAGTGATTTCGTCGTAGGTCGCCGTCACCGCGCCACAGCCGGTGTGACCCACGACGACGGCCGTTTTCGTGCCGGTGTGCTCGATCGGATAGAGGACGTCGCCGGAGACCGCTTCGCCGGCCGCAGTCCGCTGGACGACGCGGTTACCGATGTTCCCGCACGTGAAAATGTGCCCCGGGTCCTCGTTTCCCCACATCTGATCCTGCAGGACGCGCGAGTCGGAACAGCAGACCGTGACCACGTCGGGTTCCTGCGCGTCCTGTACGCTGTCGAATCTGTCCTGGAACGCCTCCGCATGCTCCCAGTTCCGCTCCAGGAGGTCGACCAGTAGCTGCATATCTACTGTGGGCGCCCCGGCCCAGAATAACTCTTGGTTCGACGGCAACCCCACCCAACAGGTACAGCGGAGTCGCCCCGACGATTGGAATTCGACCAGGTTTTATCACTCGGCCCAGAACCTGCGGCCAATGTCTGGAGAGTCCAGCGAAGAGGCCACCGTCCCGATCGTCTGTACGGCCTGTGAGACCACGACGCGTGTCGCCCTGTCTCAGCTCGCCGAGACACTGGAGCGACACAACGAGAACCAGCACGACGGGGAGCAAATCGCCGAAGTGGACCCCGACGTCGCAGACCAGGTCGCGGATCTCGTCGCCAAGGACCTCGGACTGCTCGACGACTGATCGCGTCCGTCGACTACTTCTCCGCTACCGTCCCGATACTGCTCAACAAGGTCTCGCTCCCACCCGTTTCCTTACGAGTTCCATCTCATCTCCGCGGAGGACTTCAGGCTCCTCACGGTATGTCAGACGATGGTTCCAAACGATCCCGAGCAGTCGGACCCGAATCACGAGCGCGTCCAGGAACAGGCCAGGGACCGCACACGCGAACGCACGGACTCCGTCGAATCCATGCTGGGACGCGTCGGCATGCTCGACGAGGCGAAGTATCCGGTCACGAGTGAAGAACTGGCCGTCGAATACGCCGACGAAACTGTCGACCTCCCGAACGAAACCGAGTCTCTGGGGTCAGTCTTCGACCGCCTGACCGACGAACGGTTCGAATCCCCCGCCGAGGCTCAAGAGGCAGTTCTCAACGAGCTCACGGGCGAGCAAGCGGGACCAGAGGAGTACAACGACGAACGGTCTCTCGAAAATCTGCAAGACGACGAGGGGGAGAGCGATCCGCTGGAATGAGTAGGTATAGTCGAAAGGGTGAGAAGGAACTACCGACGAATTCAACGACCACGGCGTAGGAAACGTGATGGACTCGCCGGGATTTGAACCCGGGGCCTCTCCCATGCCAAGGGAGTGATCTACCGCTGATCTACGAGCCCTCGCACTCTCTGCTTTCCGGTGGGTTTTCTTAAACCCATCGAAGCCACCCGGCCACCGTCAGGGAGTCACACTGTCATTTCATATCAACACTCGGCCAAAACCCATAACATATCCTTAGCCGTTTATCAATTACCAGAAGTCGGACACATAGTCGAAGAGTACAGAGTTGCGAACTCCCCCCAGTCATCGAAGACCGATCTCCGTGACAACAGATACGAACGCGAATTCCCAGTCCCACCACCCTACGCGCGGGACTGGGAGTTCACACGCTGACAGTGGCAGCGAGGCTCGAAGAAGTGGTCGTCTCTTACGACAGACCGGGACGAACACGCGTTCGCGGGGACGCGGACAGACGACGCTGGATTTCGCGACGGGGATGAGCGTCTTCTTGATTATTCTCATTTCGGTGCTCCTGTTCATCCCCGGGTCGCTGGAACCGTTCACGAAGGGCGCACAGGACAACATCGTGACCTCGAACCGAGTGGGGGACCAGCTCTCTGAGGGACTCCTCGGAGACCCGGCGAACCCGCACATCGTGAACGCGAGTTGCACGATCGACTTCTTCCAGAACACGACGCCGGGTCACGGCGGGTGCCAGTTCACCGGATCGACGTTAGAAGAGCGCATCGGCGTCCAGGACAGGCGACTGGTCAACGTAACCCTCCGGGGCAACCTCTCCGCGCACGGCGGGGCCGAGGACCTCCTGTGCTGGGACAACAACGGAACAGATCCGGGGCGACTCGTCGAACAGAGCAACGCGTCGAACAATGCGGCGAAGTCCTGTGACAGACCGTTCGCCATCGGGGAGACGCCGCCGAACCGTGCCGACGCGACCGTGACTGCGCGACGGGTCGTCTCGATCAACCGGAGCGCCGGGTCGGCGGAGAAAGTCGATGTGGTGCTCATCGTGGAGGTGTGGTGACGATGCGGGCACAGGTGCACACGCTGGAGGCCATCGTCGGCGCGCTCCTGTTGTTGACCAGCGTGGTGTTCGCGCTCCAGATGACCGCCGTCACGCCCCTCTCGGCGAGTACGTCCAGCCAGCACATCGAGAACCAGCAGCAGGCGAGCGTCGAGGGCGTTCTCGCGAGCGCGGCGGAGAGCGGTGCGCTCCGTCGCGCCGTGCTGTACTGGAACGAAACCGGTGAGCGGTTCCAGAACACGAGTTCGGAGACGTTCTACACGATCAAGGCACCGCCCAACGAGTTCGGCAGGACGCTCGAACGGCAGTTCGGCGACCGCGGGGTCGCGTACAACGTCAGAGTTTACTACCGGACGGCGAGCGGGAACGTCGGCGAGCAACTGATGGTCAACCAGGGAGAGCCGAGCGACAACGCGGTGATGTCCGCTCGGACGGTCGTGCTGACAGACGACGCGCGCCTCTACAACGAAAGCGGCGAGCGGCCCGGAACGAGCGTGGAAGATTCGTACATGTCCAACGACGTCGCCAAGAACAGTCCGGTTCACACCGTGGTGCGCGTGGAGGTGATCGTATGGCGGATCTGAGAGAGTGGATGGCCGACGAGAGCCGGAGTCGCGGCCAGATCATCCTGGTGACCGGCTTCGCGCTCGCAGTGTCGTTCGTCGCGCTCGCGCTCGTGTTGAACTCGGTCATCTACACGGAGAACCTCGCGACCCGGAGCGAGGCCGCGAAAGCGTCCGACGCGGTGAAGGTCAAATCCGACATGGCCGACGCGACGGCCGCGATCATCAGCTACGTCAACGAACACAACGCCAGCGGCGGGACCAGCTACGAGACGCTCGTCGAGCAGGTCAGAATCGGGGTGAACAACACGACCCAGTACGCGCGCGAGTTTCAGGTGGCTAACGGCCAGGCAGTCGACGCGACGCTCGTCGCCACCGACGAGGGGACCTGGATCAACCAGTCGTTCGAGGCCAGGAACTTCACCGACAAAACCTACGACGCCGACTGGACGCTGGTCGAGGACGCGGACGGCGCCCGCAATCTCCGGCTGCACGTCACAGACCCTGACGCGATCGAGAACACCGGGAACATCTCGGCGTCCCCTAGCGTCGACGACCTCGACGACCTCCACAACTTCACGATCGTCGCCGAGGATACGAGCGGTGCGACGTGGACAATGGAGATCGTACACGAGGACAACGACGAGTTGGGCCTGTCAGAGTCGGGCTACGTGGTCTCCGTCGTCGATGGTGACGACGACCGACACACCTGTGACGTGCTCGATGATACAGGCGGCGTCGAATCCTTCTGGGTCAACGTCTCAGCGGGCACGTTCAACGGAACCGAGTGCCGAGCGCTCAGGTTCGGCGAGGACATCGGTCCGACGTACGACCTGCGCTTCCGGAACAGCAACAACGTGAAGGGCACCTACCGGGTGCTGGTCAACGAGTCGCAAAGCGACGTCAGAGACGGATCAACCTACAACGCCCCCGGATCCAGTGGTCCGCCGCCGATCACGGACGAGGCGATCTACGGCGCGAAGATTTTCGTCGAGTACGAAGAACGACGCATGGAATACGAGAGCGACGCACGGGTCGTCCCGGGTGAGACGGATGACTGATCGACGGCCGCAGACCGACCGCGGGCAGGCCATCACGCTCAACTACGCCATGGGGATGGCCATCGGCGTCATCCTCATCACGGGCCTGTTGATAGCCGGTGGCACCTTCGTCACGGACCAGCGCGAGAGCGCCATCCGGACGGAGTTGCGCGTCGTCGGCCAGCAGATCGCCGCCGACGTCGCGACGGCGGACCGACTGTCCCAGTCGACTGAGGGCAACTCGACGGTCAGGCTCGAACGCACCATGCCCGAGACTGTCGCCGGCGGGACCTACAACGTCAGAGTCGTCGCGTCGAAGGACGCCCATCTGATCCTCACGACGGAGAACCCGGCCGTCCGCGTCAGAGTGGATCTGGTCAATCAATCCGACGTGCAGGACACCGCGATCAACGGCGGTACGCTCCACATCAACGAGACGGCGAGCGGTGATCTAGAAGTGGTCAGCGGGGGTGCCAGCAGATGAGTCGCCGCGACGAGCGCGCAGTGAGCGACGTCATCGGGTTCGTCCTCGTGTTCGGCTTGGTCGCGACGACGGTCGCCATCATCTCGGTGAGCGGCCTCGGGACGCTCCAGGACTCTCGGAACGCGGAGCAGATCAACAACGCCGAGCGAGCGTTCGACGTGCTGGCCGACAACATGGCCGACGTCCACCAGGAGGGCGCGCCCCATCGCGCGACCGAGATCAGCCTCGAAAAAGCCCAGTTGAACACGGCGACAGTCGTCCGCATGAACGTCACGGCGAAAAACACCACGAGCGGCAGCTGGGAGACGATCCGTAACGTCCAGGCCCAACCCATCGTCTGGACGGCGACGCGAGGGCGCGAGACTCAGATCGCCTACTCCTTCGGGGCCGTCGTTCGATCCCAACGGGACGGGGGTGTCGTGCTCAACAGGCCCCCGCTCGTCCTCGAAGACGACAGGATGTTCCTCACGATCGTCAAGACCCAGACCAACTCGCCGAAGAGCCTGAGCGGGACGACCATTCGCGTCCGCGCCAGCGAGGCGCGGTCGGCCGGCCAGATACGGGACGACGAGTTGAGCCACTATGGCCAGCTGCGGATCAACGTGACGACGCCACGGGCCGACATCTGGCAACAGTACCTGGAACGGAAGGAAGTGGTCACGTCGTGTGCCATCGACGAGGAGACCGGCACCAGCCGGGTGAGTTGTGCGCTCGACGTGCCCGAGGAACTGTACGTCTCAGTCAGCGGGATCACCGTCGCCCTGGAAAAGTAGTCCGGTTCAGTTGAACTCGACCTGCACGTCGTTTTCTGTCACGTGGAGGAACGCGATGAACTCCGAACCTTTCGTCTCGTCGTAGTTGAGCGCCCCTCGGGAGGCAGGTTCGTTGATCGGGTCGCTGTTCCCCGGCCCCGTCTTGGCAATGAGATCGACGTCGGGGCCGGTCAGTTGCAAGTAGTGGTTGACGACTGCGTTCATACTCTCCGTGTCCCCAGCGCCTTCGTCGTACTCGGCCGGCTCGTCGCTCACGGTGTCCTCGTGTTCGTCCCAGGTCGCGGTGTCACGGAGCTCCCAGCCGTTGCCGTCACAGTCCTGCATGTGCTCGTTGAACGCGTACTTGTTGCCGAGCGTGACGCCCGTCGAGGTCCCGCAGTTCGGATCGTCGATGTTCGGGTCGTTGTCGCCTTTAGATCCGATCTCGTCGTACTCCATCGGGATGGAGCTGAGGAAGTCGACGTGGAGCTTCAGGTCGCCGCCGCTGCACTGCCAGTTCATGCCCGACACCGAATCGGGATCGACGGCCGTCTCGAAGGACTCGTACTCCGTCGAGCCGTCGCCGTCGTGGTAGTAAACGCCGACGTAGACGTCCTCGTCCGGGTCTGAACATGCGTTGTTCGGGTTCACGTCCGAGTAGACGTGGATCTCGAACTCTTTGCCCTCCTCGGTCGCGTAGAACGAGAAGTGGGGCTTGTTCTGTTCGATGTCCAGCGTGACGTCGAACTCGTTGATCGGGTGGCCGTCCGAGATGCCCCCGGCGTCGACGCTGTCACCGGCCTGTGGTAACGTGAATTGGCCAGGTGCACCGCCGAAGGAGACGAGTTCCAGCCGAACGGTCTGGTTGTTGTCGTAGACCGTGACGTTCCCGGTCGTCCGCTGCCGGAAGTACTCGGCCCATCCCTCGTAGTACTCGCTGTTGACCCAGGCGTAGACGGTCCCGTTCTCGATCGGGTTCTCGTACTGTTTCGGGCCGCTCGTGTGGTTGTACGGAGCACCGACTGCGTCGACGGTCGCGCTCGTCGCGTTCGGATACACCGATTGCTCCGGGGACGTCCGGCTCACGGAGACCCGCGACGTGCTCGAGCCTTCGCTGTCACTGCGAACCCGGATGATGGGAAGCGTCAGCGTCGCCCGGCGGTAGTGGAACTCCGGCGGCGAGACCATCATCGCGTCGCCCACGTCGTCTTTCCGCCAGACGCCACCGCCCTGATAGGCGATCTCGGTCTTGCCGTTCGTGTAGAGCAGTTTGCCGAGCGACTCGTTGTACAGGACCTCCACGTTGTCGTTTTCGGAGTAGTTGTGGTGTTTGAGGGCGATCCAGCCGGCGTCCGGTTCCGTCGTGAACGACCCGCTGTCCTGGCCGAACGAGATGGTCTGCGTGTTCGACGCGCCGAGCGCGACCATGGCCGTGCGCGAGTCGAACAGCGTCATCGAGTGTTCGGCCCGCTGGAGTTCCGACTGGCCCCGCGTCGATTCCATCGCGGTCGTGCCGAGCGAAACGACCGCGATCGTCCCTGCCAGCACGACCGCGATGACGAGCAAATACCCGAGAGGGCTGGATTGACCGCGCGCGTCACCCGACAGCCGCTGGCGGACCCCGCCTGGACTCATACTGCGTGGATTTTGGAAGGTGCTGGCATAAGCCCACTGGCCATATATAAATACACTTACTATTCTGGGTCCGAGAGCCACGGCGGCGGGGCGCTCGTCGCGAGTAGCAACCGTTTAGTGTCACAAGGAGAACGGTCACGTGGGAACAGCACGGCCGCAACTCTGACTCGCCGCTCACGTGGCTCTCGGGCACGACGCCCCGAGTCACCGACCTTTCCGCGGCTTGGGATTGCGGTAGTGTTTCGGCGACACGCCGGTTCGCGGTGCTGGTCTCCGACCAGGAGCGCCTGCCGGCGACACGCTGGACAGCGGTCGATGCGGTTCCAACAATCAGAACAATGGCACGAATGCACACACGCCGCCGCGGGTCGTCCGATTCGGACAAGCCCGTGGCAGACGAGCCGCCGGAGTGGAGTGACGTCGACGAAGACGCCATCGAAGAGCGCGTCGTCGAACTAGCAGAGCAGGGGCACAACCCGAGCGTCATCGGGCTGAAGCTCCGCGACGAGGGCGTCCAGGGGACGCCCGTGCCGAACGTCAAACTGGCGACCGGCAAGAAGATCACCGAGATCCTCGAGGAGAACGACGCGGATTCGGACCTCCCCGAGGACCTCCGCAACCTGATGGAGCGGGCCGTCCGCCTGCGCGAGCACATGGACGAGAACCCCGGTGACCACCAGAACAAGCGCGCGCTCCAGAACACGGAGTCGAAGATTCGCCGCCTCGTCGATTACTACCGCGGCGACGAAGTCGACGCCGACTTCACCTACTCGTACGACACCGCGAAAGAGATTCTCGAATAGATGTCCACAGCCGACCGTCCCGCCGGGTCAGCCGCCACCGCGAGCGACGTCGCCGCCGCCTGCCGCGACGCCGACTTCGTTCGCCTCGTCGCCGCCGCAGACGGCGACGCGCTGGCAGCGACCGGTGTCCTCGCCCGTGCGCTCGACGCCACGGACCGGCCGTTTCAGGCCAGCGTCGTCGAGCCAGCGGCCGACACCGCCCGCGAGACGGAGGCCGACGTCACCATCACCATCGGACTGGCTCCCGCGGCCGGCGACTGCGCGCTCCCGCACGGACAGCAGCCAGTGAGCGAACTGGCCAACGCTGCCGCGAGCGAACTCGCCGGGAACGGCGATCCAGTGCTCGCACTGGCCGGCGCGACGACCGCCCCAGCGACGCCGAGCGGCGACCTCTTCGAGGGGGCTGCCGCTGCCGGTGCCGCACGGCGACCGGGCGTCGCAGTGCCGACCGACGACGTTGCCGACGGCCTGGTACACAGCACGCTCGTCCACGCACCGTTCTCCGGTGACGCGGATAGGGCGCGCGAGATGCTCAGCGCGGTGGGCGCTTCCGACGCAACCGACGACGTGGACGAGGAGACCCACCGACGCATCGCGTCGCTGGTCGCCGTCCACACCGTCAAACCCGAAGCCGCCACCGCGCGGGGAGCCGAGCTGGTCGAGCGGGCGCTCCGCCCCCACGCCATCGACGGTCCGTTCGCGACGGTCGAAGGGTACGGCGACGTACTCGACGCCATCGCTCGCGAGCAGCCGGGAACGGGCGTCGCGCTCGCACTCGGCCACGACGCCCGGGAGTCGGCACTCGCCGCCTGGCGAACGCACGGCGAACGCGCCCATCGCGCGCTCCGGTCGGCGACGACCGGCCGCTACGACGGGCTGTTCGTCGCCCGTGGCGACACCGACGACCTCGACGTCTCGGACGGTTCCGAGGTGCCAGTCGGGACGATCGCGCGACTCCTCGGTGACTTCCGGTCACCGGAACCGGTCGCGCTGTTCGTCACCGACGGCTGCGCAGCCGTCACGGCGACCGACGACCGGGACGTCACGGCGACGATGGAGCAGGCCGCTGCGACCGTCGACGGCCACGCGGCCGCGACGAGTCACGGGGCACAGGCCAGGTTCGACGCCGACACCGCGGCGTTCATCACGGCGTTCAGGGAGGCACTATGACGCGCCGCGCGACGATTACGACGACGCACGGCGACGACGAGCGGGCCGCGCGCGTCGCAGCCGCCCTGCGCCCGGACAACACCGACGAGATGGAGACGACGGCCGACGGCGAGACGGTTCGGACGACGATCGAGCGCGAGGGGACAGGCGGTCTCCACGCGACGGTCGACGACTACGTGGTCAACCTACGGATCGCAGATCAACTGACAGATACGACACAATCATGAGTGAACGATCAGTTTCACGACGGAAACAGGGCAAGCAGTGGTACGACGTACTCGCACCCGAGATGTTCGAGCGCGAGGAACTCGGATCCACGCCCGCAGAGGAATCGGAGCAGGTCCTCGGACGGACCATCGAAACGACGCTGGGCGAACTGCAGAACGACGCCAGCGAGAACAACAAGAAGCTCAAGTTCCAGGTCAACGAGGTCGCCGGCAAGTCCGCCTACACCGAGTTCTCGAAGTACGAACTCACGCGCGACTACACCCGGAGCCTGGTTCGACGCGGCTCCTCGAAGATCGAGGCGTTCATCACCGTCCTCACGACGGACGACTACCGCCTGCAGATCCAGCCGGTCGCCTTCACCACGAAGTCCGCCGACGAGAGCCAGGAGAAGGCCATCCGACGCGAGATGATCGACATCGTCGAGGAGAGCGCCAGCGACCGCACCTTCAAGGACCTCATCGACAGCGTCATCACCGGCCGCCTCTCCAGCGCCATCTACAACGAGGCAAAGCAGATCTACCCGGTGCGCCGCGTCGAGATCCAGAAGGCCACCCTCGAGGCACACCCCGAAGAGGTCGCCGCCGAGGAGGAGACCTCCGTCGACCTCGACGAGGAAGAGACCGCTGTCGACCTCGACGAAGCGGAGGAAGCAGCCGAAGACGAAGCAGCTGACGAGGACGCGGCCGCAGAAGCCGACGACGAAGAAGCCGAAGCCGACGAAGAGTAACTCGTCGCTGCTTTCTATTCGGTCGCGGTCACAGTACGCTCGTTCTTTTGCGGCGTCGAGACGGTTTCACGACCACCCGTGGGTGTGCGCGTCGCGTCGTCGGTCACCTCGATGGTGCCGATCATCCCGTTTTGCTCGTGGGGGATACAGAAGTACTTGTACGTCCCGGGGACCGTGAACGTGTGTTCGTAGGCCTCCCCGGTCTCGATTGCGCCCTGCAGTCCCGACGTCCAGCCGTCACGAGCGGCGTCGAGCGTCGCGAAGTCTCCCGAGGCGAAGAAGTCGGCCTCGTCTGGAATCCCGCTCTCGTAGGCGGTCACGGTGTGGGAATGCGAGCTCGTGTTCTTCCAGACGACGGTCGTGCCGGGAGCGACGGCGTACTCGCCCGGCAGAAACCGGGACGACGACATGCCGACGTCGTGATCGCCGCTGGATTGCCCGCCGGCGCCCAAACAGCCCGCGAGTGCGACGGTACTGCCGCCGACCGTCGCGAGGAAGGCCCGTCTGTCCATGGTCGATTGTCAGGACTCGACGGTCAAATGTCGCGCGGTTTCGACCGGATGGGCGGACTTTTCACCCAGGCCCCCCATCGACGGAGTATGGGATCGGACACGTTCGGCTACGGATCGATCGCGCTCGCCGTCGTTCTGGTGGCGGTCGCGGCCGTCCAGTTGCGCCACGAGATTCCCCCGCTCGCCGCGCTCGGCGTCGTCACGGGCGTCGTGCTCGCTGCCGTCGGGGCCGTGACGCTCGCGGGACGAGGCTACGGCTTCGACGCCGACCGGGACCGGCCGCTGCTCGGACTGGTGACGGTGTTCGGGACCGTCGCCGGCTTCGGACTCATCGTGACGAGCGTCATGCTCCTGCTCGGGTGAGGTGACGACGCCGTGACGGGACCGTATCGAACCGACTAAGACGGCGGTGGGCGGACCGGGACGTATGCAGCCGCGGTTCGTCGGCCGGCTGGGACCGGCAGACGCGATGACCGTCGCAAACGCAGCGCTCGGCTTTGCGGCCGCCGTCGCCGCGACGATCGACCCCAGCCTCGGCGCGCGCCTGATCCTCCTGGCAGCCGGAACCGACGGCCTCGACGGCGTCATCGCCGAGAAGTACGGCGGCACGCCGGTGGGCGAGTTCATCGATTCGCTGGCCGACGTGGCCTCCTTCTGCGTCGCGCCCGCCGTCTTCGTCTTCAGCGTCGCCAGCCAGGAGTGGGGACTGACGCTGACGACCGCTGATCCGCCGCTCGCACTCGCTGCGTCCTTCCTGATTCCGGCGCTGTTCGTCGGTGCCGGCGTCGTCCGGCTCGGAATGTACACGGCCTACGACATCGGGAGCGACTCGACCGAGGGCGTCCAGACCACGCTCGCTGCGACCATCCTCGCTGTCGTCTACCTGGCCGGCTTCCAGCAGGCGGCCCTGCTGGTCGCACTCACCGCGGCCTTCACCTACCTGATGGTCACGACGATCACGTACCCGGACCTCAAGGTGAGTCACGTCATGGGCATGGCGATCATTCAGCTGGGCGCGATCGTCGCGCCGACGGCGTTCAACCGCCTGTTCCCGCGCGCGCTGCTGTTCATGGCCGTGCTCTACCTCATCGGGCCGTGGTTCTACCGACGCTACCTCGTCTAACCCGTTTCCCGCTCGGATACCCTCACTTCGCTGCCACTACTCGCGACGGAACAGGGAAGTCGGGAGCCGAGACCGACCGAGCGTTCGATACAGCTCCGAAACGTATTCCCTGGGGCTGAGAACCGATACCAACTGTCATAGGCAGTCTGACCAGTTCTACGGATGGTGAAGACCGTGGAAGAACCAACCTGCGCTGCCGTCGGTCGAACCGACCGCCAGCGACTGGTCCGACCGATCCGGTTGCTCGCTGCCGCCGGGATCTGGGTTGGTCTGGTCATCCTCGCGCTCCTCAACGCGATATGCCGGGAGCCGGTACTCGCCCTCAGATCAGCTCAAACCGGGGTGAGTTTCCCTCTCACGCGAACTCCCGGATTCACCGAAGCATCTTAGTGCCTCACCAACCAACCAAAAATCCGATATGTTGAAGGTTATCGAAGACGCTGCGCGCACCATCGCAGACAATCACGACGTCACCATCCGCTTCATCGACGAATTAGAGGATTCCACGATGGTCGCGTTCACGACTGATTCTGACGAGCGAGACTCCGTCGAAGAAGGCGAACAGTTGCAAGTAATCCGGGTCCACACTGACAACGGAAGAGCAGTAGTCCACGACGCGGTCGGGTCCGGTGACGGTCAGTGGGACATCGAAGGTGAGAGTCACTTCCTCAATTATCACGACGGTCTCTCTGCAGCCGCGCAGAAAATTGCAACCAATTAGTAAGTGGACGAACACAGACACCAACTCCGCTTCGACGAATACGGTGCTATATGCAGTCGGCCCTCTCCATCTGATAGACCATTGCCACTAACTCTGCTCCTGCTACTCAGCACGGTGTCGTGACGACCAGCGAGTTGACGGAGCGATCGAGAGTCTCGATCGGGGACGCACGAGCATCCGCCGAGCGTCGCGAGGCGGTTCCCTCGGCGCGAAGCCAGTTGCTTCGCGCCGAGCAGTTTTAGTCCAGGTTTTACGAGGGGGGTTCCCGCAGGCCCGAACGGGCCGAGGAAACCCCCCGAAGTAAAAAGTGGAATGGAAACGCCTTTTGTGGGGACTCTCGCAGGTTTAGGTATGTTCATCGGGGACGACGACGAGCCGGACTGGCAACCCGTCGTCGAGGACCTCAGCGCGCGACTCGACGACGTTCTGGAGACGGTCGAGGACGGCGTCGAGACGAAGGAAGAGATCGTCGCTGCCGAGGAGGAACTCGACGACATCGAGAGCACGCTCGACGCGTCGGACGTTCCTGCCGACGCCGAGGAGCGCGAGACGCTCGAATCCTGGATCGAGGAGCTTCGCGACCGACTCCCGCCGGCGTGGCAACCGGCGGCAGAGTCGTTCGAGGGCCGCCTCGACGAGATCGAGACCGAGATCGACGCCGTCGAGACCACCGAGGAGATCAACGCTCTCCAGGCGGACCTCGCCGACGTCGAATCTGACGTCGAGGACTCGGACATCCCGGCCGACGCCGAGGAACGCGAGGAACTCGAGAGCCGGGTCGCGGACCTCGACAGCGAGATGCCCGAGGAGTACCACCCGACCGTCTGGGACCTCGAGGCCGAACTCGACGAGATCGAGGCAGAACTCGACGACGCGGAACTGGAGTCGGAACTCGACGAGATCGAGACCGAACTCGACGCCGTGGAGGACGAGGTCGAGGCCTCCGAAGTGCCTGAAGAGGCGGACGCACAGGAGGACCTGCTCGGCCGCATCGACGACCTCCGGAGCGCCGTCGAGGACGAGCGCGGCCCGTACAGCGAGGACGTCCAGGACGAGATCGAGGCGGCAGAAGGGACGCTGACCGACGGCGACTGGACGCCGGAGGGCGCCGACGACGCCGCCGTCGCCGTCGAGGAGTTCCTCGATCTCGCCGGCAGCCAGTTCGTGGACACGTTCGAGCCGGACAGCGACAGTCCAGACGACCTGGCTGCGGCACTGTCCAACGTCCGCGGAATCGTGGACGAAACGGACCTGGACCCGGACGACGACAAGGGGACAATCGAAACGCTGCTCGAGAGTGCCGAGACGCTCACCGACGACCTCGACGCCGCCGAGCAGTGGACCGATCTCTCGGTCAGAGAGCAACTCGAACGGAAAGGGTTCTACGAGCCGCTCGAATCCGAGAACCGCAAGGACTTCCCGGCCGAGTGGAACGCGATCATGCTCCACGAGAAAGCCTACAAGGAGGGCGACACCGACGCCATCGAGATGATCCTGCTCGGGCTGGAGACGTTCGATTCGGACTACATGGAGGAGAACATCCTCGACACGCTGCGCCGGATCGCGCCGCCGGAAGCCCTCGACGCGCTGGAACCGCTGGCCACCAAGCGTAACAAGGACGCCATCGAGATCATGGGCAAGATCGGCGACGAGGCCGCACTGGAGACGATCGCCGACTACGTCGAGGGTGGAGACGTGGCGCTCCGGAAGACCACGCTCCGCGCGCTCGGCGCCATCGGCAGCGAGGAATCCACGCAGTCGGTCGCCGATCAACTCGTCGACGACAACCCCGAAGTCCGCAGCACCGCGGCCCGAGCGCTCGGCCTCATCGGCGACACCCGCGCGATCGAGCCGCTGGCGGACGTGCTCGCCGACGACGACGCCGACGAGGTTCGCGCGAGTGCCGCGTGGGCACTCAACCAGATCGGCACGCAGCGCGCACGTGACGCCGTCGCGTCGTACACCGACGACACGGCGTACATCGTCCAGGTCGAAGCCGAGAAGGCAACGACCGAGTCCGCGGCCTAGAAAGCCAACCGTTTTTCGCGTCCGGTGTCGAAACCCCGGACATGACACCTGCGCCCGACGCCGACCCAGCAGTCGACCGGCGTGCTGACTACGACTACGCCGGTGGCGACGTCGCCCGATCGGGCTTGGTCAGGGACCTCGACAAACGCGTCGAGGGCGAGGTACGCTTCGACGAGTACTCCCGGGAGCTGTACGCCACCGACGCCAGCATCTACGAGGTGACGCCCATCGGCGTCGTGTTCCCCACCTCGACGGCAGACGTGGCAGCCGTCGTCGAGTACTGCGCGCTGCGGGAGATTCCAGTGTTGCCTCGGGGCGGCGGGACGAGCCTGGCCGGCCAGACGGTCAACCGGGCCGTCGTCCTCGACACCAGCCGCCACATGACCGACCTGCTGGCCGTCGATCCCGACGAGCGCCAGGCGCGCGCCCAGCCCGGAATCACGCTCGGCCACCTCAACGGAGCGCTGGCCGACCACGATCTGAAGTTCGCGCCGGACCCCGCGTGGGGCGACAAGAGCGTCCTCGGAGGCGCCATCGGGAACAACTCGACCGGCGCACACTCGCTGAAGTACGGGAAGACCGACGCCTACGTCGACGAACTGGAGGTCGTCCTCGCCGACGGGACCGTGACCAGGTTCGAGGAGCTGTCGGTGGCGGAACTCGGCGAGCGGGCCGATCCCGACGGCGACCTCGAGGCCCGCATCTACGCCGAGGTCCAGCGCGTCATCGACGACGAAGGCGACACTATCGAAGCCGCCTATCCCGACCTCAAACGGAACGTCTCCGGATACAATCTCGACTGGGTCGTCGACCGCGCACGCGAGGACGGCGTCGTCGACATGCCGGGACTGATCGCCGGCAGCGAGGGGACGCTCGCGATCGTGACCGAAGCCGTGGTCTCGCTGGAGCCGATTCCCGAAACGAAGGCGATGGGACTGCTTCGATACGAGACGCTGCTCGACGCGATGGAGGACGTGGGAGCGATCCTGGAGCACGACCCCGCGGCCGTCGAGGTACTGGACGACGTCCTGCTGGATCTCTCCCGCGAGACCGAGGAGTTCGGCACCCTCGTCGACGAGATGGTGCCCGAAGGGACCGGTGCGGTGTTGCTCGTGGAGTTCTACGCCGACGACGACGAAGACGGCCGTCAGCAGGTCGCGGACCTGCTGGCGGATCGGGCACCGGGAACCGACACCCAGGCGACGCCGACCGACGGCGGCGTGGCGACCGGCGAGCCAGCCCGTGCGGTGTCGGCCGACGAAGCCCACGACGCCGCCGAGCGCGAGCAGTTCTGGAAACTCCGGAAGTCCGGACTGCCGATCCTTCTGGGTCGGACGACGGACGCGAAACACATCGCCTTCGTCGAGGACACCGCGATCCCGCCCGAACACCTCCCCGAGTTCGTCGCGGACTTCGAAGACGTGCTTGACGATCACGACACCTACGCGAGCTTCTACGCACACGCGGGGCCGGGCGTCCTCCACATTCGACCGCTCGTCAACACCAAAACGGACCCGGGCGTCGAGACGATGGAAGCCATCGCCGACGCGGCGACGGACCTCGTCGTCGAGTACGACGGCAGCGTCTCCGGCGAACACGGTGACGGTCGCGCGCGTACGCAGTGGAACCACAAACTGTACGGCGACGACGTCTGGGAGACGTTCAAGGACCTCAAGTCGGCGTTCGATCCGAGCTGGCTGCTCAACCCCGGCCAGGTCGTCTTCCGCGACGACGACCCGACGGACATGACGGCCGATCTCAGATTCTCGCCGGAGTACGAGTTCGATCCCGGGTTCGAACCGACGCTCGAGTGGGACACCGAGAACGGCTTCGAGGGGATGGCGGAGCTGTGTCACGGCTGTGGCGGCTGCCGCGGCCACCAGGACACGACCGGCGGCGTCATGTGTCCGACGTTCCGTGCAGCCAACGAGGAATCGCTCTCGACGCGCGGTCGCGCGAACATGCTCCGGCAAGCCATGGCCGGTGACCTCCCGGACGGCGAACAGTTCGACGACGAGTTCGTGACCGAGATCCTCGACCTCTGTATCGGCTGCAAGGGCTGTGCGAAAGACTGCCCGAGCGAAGTCGACATGGCGAAGCTGAAAGCCGAGCTTACGCACGCGTACCACCAGCGCGAAGGGGCGAGCAGCCGGGACAAACTGTTCGCAAACGTCGACCGCCTCTCCGCGCTGGGCAGTCGCCTGGCACCGCTCTCGAACTGGCTGCCGAAACTCCCGGGGATGCGAACCGTCATGGAGAAGACGCTCGGTATCGCGCGCGAGCGGTCGCTCCCGACGTTCCGACGGTCGACGTTCGTCGACTGGTTCGAGGCCCACGACCCCGCCGTCCCGGCGACCGAGGCCGACCACCGCGCACTGTTGCTCCCGGACACCTACACGAACTACAGCCGGCCGGAAGCGGGAAAAGCGGCCGTTCGAGTCCTCGAAGCAGCAGGCGTCCACGTCGACGTTCCGACGAGCGTCAGCGACAGCGGCCGTGCGGCCTTCTCGAAGGGATTCCTCGAGGCGGCTCGCGAGACGGCCGCAGCGAACGTCGAGACGCTGGCGCCGAAGGTCGCGGACGGCTGGGACGTGGTCGCCGTCGAGCCGTCCGACGCCGTGATGTACCAGTCCGACTACCTGGATCTGCTCGATTCGGACGACGCGGACAGCGTCGCCGCGAACAGTTACGGCGTCCTGGAGTACGTCGACGCCCACCGGCTCGACGACGCCATCGCCTTCGACGCGCCGGACGAACAGCTGACCTATCACGGTCACTGCCACCAGAAAGCGCTGACGAAGGACCACCACGCGGTCGGCGTGCTCCGCCGCGCGGGCTACGCCGTCGACCCCCTGGATTCGGGCTGCTGCGGGATGGCAGGGTCGTTCGGCTACGAAACTGAACACTACTCGATGAGTCGAGCGATCGGTTCGATCCTGTTCGACCAGGTCGACGCGAGTTCGGGCGACGTCGTCGTCGCCCCCGGGGCGTCCTGCCGGACGCAACTCGGCGACAAACCCGACGCTGACGCGGAGCCACCGCATCCGGTCGAGAAAGTCGCCGACGCGCTCGCCCGGTAGATTCCGGGGGTCCGTCCCGACGTGCGTCCGTGCGTTCCAGTTGCTCAGGCTTAGTTCACCCTATGCAACGTATAACGAAGCGCTGAGCGGTGGACAGCCCCAGCATGGCTAATCGCGACGTGGACGAACTCGAAGCGGAACTCTCGAAGAAACAGCGGCTCATCAACGCCTGGATGGCGGTCGGCCCGGAGGGGAAAACGACGGACGTCAGCGATCTGACCGACTCGTCGCGAGGGTACGCCTCGGACCTCCGACGGGCACTCGAAGGCGAAGACGAAGACGAGATCGACATCGACGAGATCAGGGACGCCTACCACCCGGAACTCGTCGAGAAGTATCGCAACGAGTTAGGAACGGACGCCATCGACGGCGAATGGGAGTTCATCGACAGGCTCCGACGACGGCCGGAAGCCGAGCAGCCATCGACCGAAACGCCGGAACCGACCGGACGAACGCCACCGCAACCGGAGCCCCAGGCACCGAGCGAGACGCAGGCTACAGGGGGTCGAGACCCGCGCCAACCCACAGGTGCCGGACCGGAGGGGAGCCCCTCACCGCCAGGACGCGCCGCGACACCGCCCACCACCCAGCCCAGTCAGCAACCGTACGGACGGCCGGCACAGCAACCGACGCCACAACGCGGGCCACCGCAACAACCCGGCGCCCCCACGGCCGCCACCGGCCAACCGACTGCGCGATCTGGGCAGCCCCCAACCCAGCAGGGGCAACCAGCCCCCGGCGGACAACCGGGTCAGCCACAGCAGCCCACGACGCAACCGAACGTCCAGCAGTTGTACGATCGACTGCAGGAGTTCGACAACTCGCTCACCGTCCAACAACAGAAAGCGCAGGCCGAGATCAACTCGGTTCCACCGCAATCAGCCGCTCAGTCGATTGCGATCTCGAAGTACAACCTGATCGTCGAGATCCGGCAGTCACTGCAAGAGCTACGAAACAGCCTGACTGCGGGGCCGTAGCCGCTCGTCGTCGATTGCGCCGTCCGTTCCAGGCGACCCGCACCCGACAGCATTCTATATCGCGGACGAAGGTTTATGACCAGAAACGGGACCACTCGCCCGTGTGGTGTCGAAAACCGCTGCACTCACGGCGTTCGCTCTCCTCACTGTGCTCGCGATCGCCGGTGTCACCCCGGCCAGCGCTCACCCCGCCGACGGCAACCGAACAGTTCGCATCGCCGGCGTCTACCCGAATCCCGTCGCCGACGGCGACGCCGGCGAATTCGTCGTTCTCCAGGTCGACGAGCCCACATCGCTGCGGAACTGGTCGCTCGATGACGGCGAGCGTCGCGTCCAGTTGCCAGACGTCACCGTGCAAAATCACACGGTTCTCTCGATGGCGCCGAACCGCACCCGGAACCTCACGTCACGTCGAGTCGTCCACCTCACACCCGGCCTGCAGCTCGCGAACAGCGGCGAACGACTGACGCTCGAACGGGGATCGACCCAGGTCGATTCGGTCAGATACACCGATGCACCGGAAGGTGAACGGGGACGTGCGACCGCTCGGGGTCTCCAGTGGCAGTCCGTCGGTGCGACGAATTTCCCCGTCGTCTCGGGGTCAGGCGGCCAGGTTCGTGCGTTCGTGCTCCCGGACGGGAGCGACGTTCCCGCCGAGACGATCGGGACTGCCGACGACCGAATCCGCTTGGCGGGGTACACGTTGACCGCCCAGCGAATCGTCGACCGGCTCTCGAACGCCGCAAACCGTGGCGTCGACGTGCAGGTGCTCGTCGATAGCAGTCCAGTCGGTGGACTCACCCGGCGCGAAGCGACCGCGCTCGACCGACTCGTCGCCGAGGGCGTCACCGTCACCGTCCTCGGCGGGGACCGAGCCCGCTACGAGTTTCACCACGCCAAGTACGCCGTCGTCGACGACAGGGCCCTGGTGACGACGGAAAACTGGAAGGCCGCCGGAACCGGCGGCCACGCCAGCCGGGGGTGGGGCGTCGTCGTCTCGGACCCCCGTGTCGTCACCGGTCTGGCAGAGACGTTCCGCGCTGACGCGACCTGGCGGGACGCACTCCCCTGGCCGGACTACCGCCAGGGACGAACCTTCGAGCCCCCCCAGGCTCCGCCTGCAAACCAGACGTACCCGAGTCGGTTCGATTCGCGACGAGTGACCGCCGAGCGGATCGAACTGCTTCGCGCACCGGACAACGCCGAGCGGCGGCTCGTCGCACTCATCGACAACGCCTCCGAATCCGTGCGGGTCGAGCAGATGTCGATCGGAGGTCGCCGCCAGCCGTTTCTGCAGGCCGCACTTCGGGCCGCGAGACGTGGGGTTCGCGTCCGAATCCTGCTCAGCAGCGCCTGGTACGTCGCCGAAGACAATCGACGCCTGATCCAGTGGCTCAACGACCGGGCGGCTCAGGAGAACATCCCGCTGAAGGCACGAATGGCGGCACCCAGGGGACGCTTCGAGAAAATCCACGCCAAGGGCGTCGTGATCGACGACGAGCAGGTCCTCGTTGGATCGCTGAACTGGAACAATCACTCCGCGCGCCAGAACCGGGAAGTGATGCTCCTGTTAGAGGGGGCAGACGTCGCGGAATACTACGCAGCGGTGTTCGACGCGGACTGGCAAGGCGGCGACTGGACCCTTCCGCTCGGGCTGATCGGCACCCTCGTGGTCGGGCTATTCGTCGCCGTGCTACTCGGCCGCCGCATCCAGTTCGAGGCTGGCGACGATGCGAGGGCAGGTCTCGGATCGGGAAGAGAGGTGTAAGGACCCGGGAAACGGCAAGTTCGGGCCTACAGAGAGTTATTCGTCGCTGTCTGAGAGGATGTGCCACCCAGCGACGCCGAAGCCGGCAAGCGTCGAGAGGACGCCGAAACCGGGGCCGTCCTCGTCGGTGGTCGCCGTCTCCGTCACGACAGTGGCCGGCTGATCGTCTGCGGGCGAACTCGCCGTCGACGCCGTGACCGTATCAGTCGACGAAGACGAATCGGAGTCCGTCTGTTGGGTCGTCGTTCGGGGAGCAGTCGTCGGTTCTGTGGTCGATTCGTGAGCGGGCGTCGTCTGTGTCGTCGTCGACGGCGGCGACGAGGTCGTCGTGCTCGGGGTTGGCGACGACGTCGACCTCGTGCCGGACAGGGCGTACACCGTTCCGCCCGGTTGCGGTCGTGGGTCCCGCGTCACGAAGAGAACGGTTCCGTCGACGACCGCGGGCGACTGTTTGACCGGCCACTTCGTCTCGAAGTGCCACCGCTCGGAGCCATCATCGACGGCCAGCGCGAAGAGCCCCTCGGCGGTGCCGACGTAGACAGTGTCACCGACGACGATCGGACTGGTTCCGGTGATCTCGGCGGTGTACCGCCACCGCTCGCTCCCGTCGGTTGCCGACAAGGCCGACAGTCGCTCGGAATTTTGGACGTAGACAGTGTCGTCCGTGACGACCGGGGCGGTTCCGGCGCTGGTGACAGTCCTCCAGCGTTCCGTCCCGTCACTGGCTGCCACTGCGTACACCAGGCTCGCGCTGGTCTCGAAGTAGACGGTGTCGCCCCGTACGACGACCGTCGAGACTTCCTTCCCGTCTGGCTCGAACGTCCACTGCTGAGAACCATCGCTGGCCGAGAACGCAAACACCGCCTCATCGTCCTTACTGGGGTGAGTCTCCGGGTCTCGAACGCCGACGGTGTAGACCGTTCCGTCCCCGACCGAAACAGAGGAGAACCGCCCATCGGTCCGCCATCGACCCAGTCCGTCTTCGGTTGCCGTCGCGACGAGGCCGTTGGCTGTCCGGTACGCAACGTCGTCCACGATCGCAGTGGCGCCGTCTGCACGTTGCCACTGTTCGCTACCGTCGGCCGCAGACAGAGCGTGCAACGTCGGATTCTCGGGATCGTTCCCGGACGCCATCTGGACGTAGACGGTTCCATCGAACGCCGACAGAACGCTGACCGACTCGGCGTCGAATTCGACCCACCAGCGCTCGGTTCCGTCAGCCATCGCGTTCGCGCTGACCGCCCCGTCCGCCGTTTCCCGAATCCAGTTCCCGTTCACGATCACCGGCTGGAACGCTCGCCACGACTCGACGTCGAGCGTCCACGCGACCGCCACCTCCCCTTCTGGGCCCGTGTTCTTCGGGGCATAGCCGGAGTGACCCGCGTCGTATCGTGGCCTGGGCCACGACTCGGCGTCGGCCTGCTGGGCACGTGTCCCCTGTATCGCCCGACCGGCGATACCGAAAACACCCACACACCCCATCGACCGCAGCACTGTTCGCCTGGAGGGCTGCATCGCATCCATATTTACACTATACTAACTATTGTAAATTAACAGTTTGGGCCGTCTGTCCACTAGGGCGGATCGCAGGTGTTCCACCGGCCAGGCCGGATGTCTGCTGACGTACCGTCTATGAATCGCATGCCGCTATAACAAATACAGGGGTCGAGTGGTGAGACTACAGTAGGTTTAGCGGCCGTGTACTGCGTGGTCGCGAACGAATCAGCGATCAGAAACAGGGTCGGAACAGCCCACCGACGTTTTCCGGACCGAAGAGAGAGTTAATCGTCCGCGACAGCGGAAGCGGTCGGCATCTCCGGGGATGCTTCGGTCTGTTCGGACACTGGCGTCCACTCCAGATCCTCCTCGTAGTGGAAAGCACTGTGACCCTGAGTCGGGTCGACGACCGTCAGCGAGAGCCAGTCGTTGTCCAGCAGTTCGATCACCTCTTCGTGGTCGGTCAAGACGTCGGTGACGCGGTCGACCGGCGCGTGGACGACCGTCGAGAGGCGAAGCGGCTGGTGGTACGGTTCGTCGTCGGCGTTCATCAGGGACTGGAGCGGGAGCCCGGTCATCAGGTCGCCCCCGTTGCCCTGGTAGACCCCGACGTTCCCGACCGGGTTGTGGGTCACCTTCGACCCGCTCCCGTAGGCCGCGTTGTCGACCGCCGCGAAGTAGTACTGGGTGTTGATCCACTGGGTGACGATCATGGGGCCGGTCACGATCGCTTCGAGGGCGTCGCCGTCCGGGTCGGTCGTCCAGTCGTAGGAATGGAGGAACGACCGCCCGTCCAGGTCCAGCCCGTCGGTGAGTTCGCGGGGGCCGACCACGAACCCGGCGTTCCCGGCCAGTCCCCACTCGGGGCGCGTCTCCGCCCAGTCTGCGGCGCGGCGCTCGGTCTCGCGGACGGCCGAGTCGGCGTCGGCACCCATGTCGCCTGCGCGTTCGGTGGCCGCGCCGGCGCGAGCGGTTGCGAGGTCCGCACGGAGCTGTTCCACGTCGTCCTCGTGGGACGCCGGGACGTCACCGTCGTACAGTTCGATCTCGTCGGTGGTCGTGTTGTGTTCGCCGGCGACGAAGACGGTGTCCTCGGGAACGTCGATTCCGCGCTCGCGAAGTTCAGCTTTTACCGCGTCGTCGTTACAGATGGCCGCGAGCGTGCGAGCGTTCGGGCCGCCCGGGTTGCCGGCACAGGCGCCGCAGTCGAGACTCGAATCGAAGGGGTTGTTGGTGGTCTGACTCGCGTGGCCGGTGAAGACGACGACGCGGGCGAACTGCTCCCAGCCCATCAGTTCGAAGGCAGTCACGGCGTACTCGACCTTCTCGTCGAGCGTGAGCCCCTCGCGGAGGCTGTGGACCGAATCCGGGTTGTAGTCGACCGAGGGCTCACAGACCTCGTGGTCGTCGGGGACGCACCCGTCGGCGCCCTCGAGGAGATCGTACACGCGCGCCGGAAGGAGTGTGCGTGCGGTTAGCGCGGCGCCGTACCCGACGCCGGTGCTCTCGACGAAGCTGAACGCCGTCGCGGCGTTGGACTTGAGACGCTTGATGACCCTCTGCCCAGCCTCGACGGTGCGCTGCCAGCGATCGTAGGCTGCCTGTCCAGCGTCGCTTCCCTTCGCGGGACGATCCGCGATACGGTGCTGTGGGTCGAGGATCGGCGGGCAGGCGTCCACAGTCACGTCAGCGTCGTATCCGGCGTAGCGCATCGGAATGCCGAAGAACCCGGCGTAGCCGTGGGTTTCGTACTCGCCGACGGCTTCGATGTGGCGGCGGATGATCTCCGAGCGCGTATCGATACAGAAGACCAGCTGGGCGTCCGGACGGTCGGCGCTCTCGGACTCGGCCACCGACGCACTGGTCTCGGTAAGTGACTCGACCAGCTCCGAGCGGTACGTCGCTTCCCACGCGCTCAACCAGACCTCGGGGAGAGGGACCCGCTCGTCGGACCCGGTGTCGTCGGCCTCGCTGTCGAACCCCTCTGGCGGTTCGATCGGTGCGTCGAACGCCTCGGCGAGCGCCAGGCGCACCGCGAGATAGCCAGTGAGCGTGATCGGGTACGCCGACTGCCAATCGTCGCCGTCGGCCGCACGCTGTTTGAGATATCCCGTCCAGCCCGGGAGCGCCGACAGGTGGTACTCGAAGATGTCCTGCCACTCCCCGACCGGATACGCCGCGAGACGGTCGCGGATCGCGTCGACCGGCTGGTCGGGAAGATCCGCGAGTGCGCTCCCGTTCGGGACGTCACCGTCGTGTGGGGCCACGGTCCTGAACGCGTCGTAGAAGCCCTGCTCGCGGTTCGGCATCGACCACGTCGCCTCTCCCTGGTCGAGGAAGGCCGCGAGCCACTTCGTCAGTACGGCGTCCACCACGCGGTCGGTGGCCGTCGTCGTCGCGTCGGGCGTCGCTCCTGCGTCCGGAGCGTCCATCTCCGCGAGCGACGACTCGGGATCGGCCTCGTAGCCGTGCTCAGTCAGCTTGTCCGAGATGATTTCGCGGTCGATCTGGCCGGATTCGAGCGCCCGGCAGAACACGTCGGCGCTCGGATAGCCCTCGCCGCCGAGGACTCGTTCAGCGTCCGCGACGGCCTCGTGGAACGGCTGGTCTTCGTAGCCAGCCAGCGGGTTGGCCGTCACGAACGAGTGGAGCGGCCAGACGGATCCGACCGCGTCGGCTGCTGCGTCGATACTCTCGTCGATCGCGGATTCAGTACTCATTGTAGTCCTCCGTAGATGTCAGCAGGGTTTCAGACGAGGGTTGGGTCGCGTTCACCAGCGCGACGTACAGGCGGTGGCTGTGCGTGTAGACACCGCTCTCAATGGCGAGATACGCCACGACGAACGCGGCGGCGACGAGACCGTGGATCGCGGTCAGTTCAGCCGGCTGGCCGATCGCAGGCAGTCCGGCCAGAAGTCCTTCGATCAGCCTGTAGACCGCCGCGTAGACCGCGATTGCCGGTAGGGCCACCAGCGGCATCGCACCGTACCGGATCGCAGCCGGCACCGAGGCGTCCGTGACGACGTCGCGGGCGGCGTGGAGCACGGTCAGGACGACGAGCAACACGAGCAGGAGGCCGCTGCCCAGCTTGGTGCCCTTGCCGGTGAGGACGGCAAACAGGACGCCCCCTGCGAGAGCAGTGGCAGCGATCACGGCGACGCCGACGACGCCAGCAGCGCCGGTCGGCTTCGCCTTCGCCGGGCTCTCGTGTGCGACCTGGCTTCCCGACGCGAGGAACTGGTAGGCCTTGTAGAACCCGTGGAGGACGAGGTGCGTGATGGCGGCCCCGAAGAATCCGAGCCCGGCTTGCATGATCATGAAGCCCATCTGACCGACCGTCGAGCACCCGAGCGTTCCCTTGACGTCCGTCTGGACGGTCTTCAGGAGTTTCCCGCCGAGCGCGCTCGCCGCGCCGACGAGCACGACCGCGAGCATGAATCCCGACTCGACGGTGACGACCGGCGCGAAACGCACCAGGAGGATCCCACCCGCGTTGACGAAGCCAGCGTGCATCAGCGCCGAGGCCGGCGTCGGTGCCGTCATCGACGAGAGCAGCCACGTGTGGAAGGGAACGAGCGCCGACTGAATCATCGCCGCGAGCACGAGCCCACTGGCGGCGACGAGCACAGCCGTCGACGACGTCGGTCCGACAGCCGACGCGACCCCTGAGATGGTCGTCGCTCCGGTCGTCCACCACAGCGTCGCGAGCGCGACTCCCAGGAACGCACTCCCCGCGAGGAAGTACCGACGCGCGAGCGACCCTGCGGCCTGTGCCTGTGGCCACCCGTCGACATGGCCGATCAGACTAGCCATCACGAGCCCCATCACGAGCCACGCGATTCCGAACACCAGGAGGTTGTCAGCCGCGACGAGCGCCATCACGACGAGCGTGAACGCGAACACACGGCCGAAGAACTGGTCGATACTGCGACTCCCGGCCATGTAGCGCCGCGAATAGCTGTGGACGATGCCGCTGAAGAAGGTGACCGTCACCCACATCACGACCGTCAGTCCGTCGATTCGCACGAGTCCGGGGACTGCCCAGGCCTCACCGCTCCAGAGATGGGCGGTAAACGCGCCGACGCTTCCGATCCACAGCAGCCACACGAGTCGCGTCAACAGCGCCGGCAGACGCGCCTGCTCGGTCGTCGGAGTTGGAAGCTGTCCCACGGTCGTCGCCTGTTCGTCTCCTGTCATCGTTTGATCTATCTGCGACCGACCGCCGTGTCAGCGGGCCGAACCGACCCGCGACCTCGACTATCGGTCGTTGCTACCCACATCTACGAACAATACGTCTATTAAAGCTATCTATATTACCAGAGTGTTCGCAGAGTTCGTTATTATAGAACATTATGGTTGTGTGGCTCGGGCTGCGCGAGGAGATCTAACAGTTAGGAATAATGCAAGAGACTCGCGACCTGGACCGAAGTGTCTTCGGGGAGCAACGTCCTGATCCGAGACGGGTCGGTCTCACCGTCGAGCGCGACCAGATACCGATTGTCGGGGAACGAACTGTACGCCCCGTCCTGATCGTGAACGTAGCCAGCGATCGTGACCGACGGCGGGAGTACCTGCTGGAGGTACTGAACCTGGCGGCTGACGTTGTACTCGACGAGTCGATACCACACCGTCCGCAGCGGTGTGGATTCCGCGAAGAGGCCCCGCTCATCGACAGGTGACCTCCTCCGTTCGCGCGCGTCAGTATCGACCATCGGCACCCGGGACAGATCAGGCCCCGTGCCAAAGTAAAATTACCGAACTGTTCGATATATCGATTTGAAAAACCATATCGTTACCTGATCCGAGATCTTCGTATGAAGGAAATCGCTGGGACCGTTCTCGTCGGGCGGTCGTTCGAGCCGATCCGAGGTCGTGTCGTCATCGAGGACGGTCGGATCGAGGCGATCGAGGAGGCGGAGACGGCATCGACCGACGTCGTACTGCCGGCGTTCGTCAACGCCCACACGCACCTGGGAGATTCCGTCGCGAAAGAAGCGGCCGTCGGGCTCTCGCTCGACGAGGCGGTCGCACCGCCGGATAGCCTGAAACACCGGCAACTGGCGGCTGCCGATCGGTCCGATCTGGTGACGGCCATGCGTCGGACCCTTCGATACATGCAGCGAACCGGGACGATCGCCTGTTTGGATTTTCGAGAGTCCGGAACCGCCGGCGCACGCGCGCTCCGAGAAGCGGCACGGCCGGTAGACGTCGACCCGTTTATCTTCGGGAGCGGAGCCGAATCCGTCCTCGACGTCGCCGACGGGTACGGAGCGTCCGGCGCGAACGACGACGACTTCAGTGAACAGCGTGCTGCGTGCGAGGAACGGGACGCCCCCTTTGCCATCCACGCCGGCGAACCGGACGCGACCGACATTCATCCGGCGCTCGACCTGGAGCCGGAGCTGCTCGTCCACATGGTACACGCCGAACAGGAGCACCTCGACCGAGTCGCGGAGCAGTCGGTTCCAGTCGCCGTGTGTCCGCGCGCGAACACCGTTCTCGAGGTCGGAACCCCTCCGATACGGGAGCTACTCGACCACACGACGGTCGCACTCGGAACGGACAACGTGATGTTGAACTCCCCGTCGATGTTTCGCGAAATGGCGTACACGGCGAAGCGGTTCGACGTGACAGCGCGGGAAGTGCTCCGGATGGCGACGACGGCGGGTGCCGAGCTTGCCGGGCTCGACTGTGGCGTCATCGCCCCCGGCCGGCGGGCGGCGCTCACTGTTCTCGACGGTGACTCGGACAATTTGGCTGGCGCGGTCGATCCGATACGGGCAGTCGTCCGGCGCGCGACCGGACTGGACGTCAAACGAGTCGTCGTTTAGCCGTCGTTCTCGGAATCGAACTTGCCGAAGGGCGTCGTCTCGTGGCTCCGAACGAGTACCTCGTCGGCGACCGTGAGTCCCATGTCGAGGAGTTCCTGTGCCACGGGCGTGATGTCGCTGTCCGACTCGCCGACGACCGTCACGAGGAGGTTCTGTTCGCCGGTAACTAGCTCCTGGACCGAGACGACGCCGTCGATCTCCAGAATCTCGGCGATCATGTCGCCGCGTTCGGGGATCGAAGCGGTGCAATAGAGCAACATGCGGAGCGGATAGCCCGACCGTTGATAGTCGACGTTCGCGCTGTATCCTTTGATTACGTCGTCGGATTCGAGACGCTGGATGCGCTTGCGGACGGTGCTGTCCGACGTACCGGTCCGTTCCGCGATGTCTCCAGACGACATGTTCCGAGCGTCTTCCTGGAGTGCGTAGAGAACCGCCCTGTCCACGTCGTCGATCTCCTCGTCGGCCATACCAGTGTCTCCGAGACAGAGGCACTTTACCTTTTGATGTCGCTCGGGTACGCCGCCGCGTTCTCTGCGGGGGCCTGCGTACCGGACACTCGACACGCTCTGGCATATCGCGTGTTCGACCTCAGCGTACCCAGTGACACCGGATTCCCACGTTCAGGCGCTGTCTGCACTCACAGGCCGAGCGGTCGACGGAGCGCACTGCGGCACTCGATGGAGAAGAACAGCGATCAGCGAACGGGGTTACTCGTCTGCCTGGAACGTGGCTGCGAGCGCCTCGTCGAGTTCGGCGTCGGCCATCTTCTCGACGAGCGCGTCGAGCACTTCTTCGCGCATGCCAGAGACGAACTTGATCGAGCCGACGACGAGGTGGCCGCCGCCGGAGACGCCACCGCCGTCGATCTCCTCGGTGAGTTCGACGACCATCTCGGGGATGTCGAGACGGACGCCGTCCGAGCGCAGGACGGCGAAGTCCGGACCGTAACCGATCGTGATGACGGGATCGCCCGTCTCCTGGACCTTCCGGTCGTGGATCTCGCCGGTCGTCTTCCCCGGAGCGGGGTAGGTGAACCGGTGTGCGAAGTTCTCGACGTCGATCCGGTAGAGGTGCGCGCCGTTGTCGAGTTCCTCGTGTTCGACGTGGCTCATCGCGGCGTCGAGCTGTTTCTCCACGTCGCGCTCGGCGCGGGCGGCGAGGAACTCGACCAGTTCCTCGTGACGGTCCCGGTCGTCGCAGTTGACGTTCAGGACGTCGTTGATGAGCTGGCGCCCGTCGTTGTACTTGAGCCAGTGGGTGGCGTAGTCGAGCGCTTCACCGATGTCGCGCAGGTCCGCCTCGTCGTACCCTTCCTGTGCGGCGAGGTCGATGAACTCGTCCATCGCCTCGGCCTGGGACCGGTCGGACAGCCCGGCGACGGCCGGGACGTGCCTGAGTTCGTCCGTGAGCGACGGGTCGATCATCCGCGCGAGTTCGACCGAGAGCATCCCGGTCGTGATCCGGTAGTCCTCGTCGTGGAGGTACGGGTTGACGTGGTCGGTGACGAGCGGGCCGACCGCGTCGGGGTCGGGGTGGTGGTGATCGACGACGATGATCGGCACGTCGTAGTGCGCGAGGTTGCGGTAGGCCGGCGTGTCCTCTTCGGTCGACCCGTTGTCGAGCATGCAGAGCATCGGCAGTTTCTGGCCGTGGCGCTTGCGGTTCTCCAGTGCGAAGTTGAGGTCCCGCGTGACGTCCTCCATCTCGTAGAAGGGGGCCTTGCTCGGGAGGCGCTTGAGGAGGTGACGCGGGGCGTCCGGATCGTGGTGGTGCTCGGCGAGGAATCGCTCCAGGGCGAGCTGGAGCGGCACCGAGGCACAGAGGCCGTCACCGTCGGCGTGGTGGCGCATCCGGATCGGACGGCCGTCGAGGGCGGCGGCACGCAGGCGTTTGGCGACGCGTTCCAGATCTGGCCGGAGCTTCTCGAACGCCGGCCAGTCGACGAGCGGTTCGACCTCGGCGGGTTCGGCCTGCTCGTCGAGGGCGTCGTCGAGTCGCTCGCGGATGGGTTTCGCGTCCATCGGCTCGAACCGTTCGATCTCGTCGACTTCGATCTGGACCGACTCCTCTCGCCGCTCGACGCGTCCGGTCAGTCGGACCACGTCGTCGAGTTCGACGTCGGGATAGGCGCGGACCCCGGCTTCCTCGAAGGCGGCACAGGGGACGACGCCGGATTCGCCCCGAACGTGGAAGATCGTCGGGCCGCCGGTCTGTTTGATCTGTACGACGATACCGTCGAGCGTCACCGTGTCACCGACGGCGGCTTCCAGATCCGTGACGGGGACCTGGGCACCGGCGTCGACGCGTTCGGTTTCGTAGCTCGCCAGTTCCACTTCCTCGAAACTGATGTCGCCGTCCTCACGGATTTCCGCGAGTTCGACGATCAGTTCGTCGCCGACGTCGTAGTCGGCGACCAGGTTCGATTCGTGCACGAGTCCTGAAACCGAAGCCGAGAGGTCGACGAAGACGCCGTACGCAACGACGCCGTTGACCGTGGCGTGATAGCGGTTGCCTTCGGAGACGTCGTCGAGTGTACAGCCATCGGCGAGGTCGTAAACGACAGGCTCCCCGTCGGCGGATAGGTCCGCCCCGTCGTCGGGAGTCGGCGTTGGAGACATGTAGCCGTGCTTCGACACTCGCCGGTTTCAAGCTTTGGAAACCGTCTTCTTGGAGGCGGCACGCGGGTTCCGGAACCCTTAGAAGGCAACCGCACCGAGAATAAGCTATGCGGCTGTTTCGGTCGGGTGAAATCCTCGGGATCGCCGAGGCGGCCCTCGACTTCGCCCGCGAAGCTGCGGAGGGTGCACACCCCAACGAGTACATGGGACTCCTCCGCGGCGAGGACGCACAGAAACTCGGCCTCGAACGAGACGGGACGGTCATCACCGACGTGCTCGTCATTCCGGGCACCGAGTCCAATCCCGTCAGCGCGACGGTCAAAACGAGCATGATTCCGAACGACATGCGTGCGGCCGGGTCGATCCATTCTCACCCGAACGGCGCCCTCAGACCGAGCGACGCCGATCTCCAGACGTTCCACAAGGGCAACGTCCACATCATCATGGGCGCCCCCTACGGGCCGACGGACTGGCGGGCGTTCGACCAGGACGGCGATCCCCGCGACCTGGACGTGCTGGACGTCGAACTCCCCGATGAGGAGTTCTTCGATTTCACGCAGGCAGACATCGACGCGGAACTACGAGACGATCTATGACGCCATCGCCATCGGACACATCGACGACAGTCGTCGCACAGGGCACCTTCGACATCCTCCATCCGGGCCACGTCCACTACCTCTCGGACGCGGCGTCGATGGGCACGGAACTCCACGTCATCATCGCCCGCCGCGAGAACGTCACCCACAAGGAACCGCCAGTGCTCTCGAACGAGCAACGGCGGGACATGGTCGCGGCGCTGGAAGTCGTCGACGAGGCGCGGATCGGCCATCCCGAGGACATCTTCGTCCCCATCCGCGACATCGAACCGGACGTCATCGCCCTCGGCTACGACCAGCATCACGAGGAAGACTCCATCGCCGAGGCCCTCGACGAACGGGGCATCGACTGTGAGGTCCGTCGCGCGTCCGGTCGCGAACCGAACCACGACGACGAGTTGCTCTCGACCGGCGACATCATCGACCGGGTCTGCGACCAGCGCTGTTGACCGCGCGCCTCAGTGCTCGTAGTCGACGAACCTGACTCGAACGGCGACGGTCCGCCCAGTTTTCTCGCGAATGGCGCGCTCGAGCACCGACGGTAACTCCGAGAACTCGCGGTCGGACGTGCGGCTGATCGTGACCGTAATCACGGGCTCTTGCTGGACGAACACCGGGGACGTGTACTCCATCGTCAGCCCTGCAGACTGGAGGCTCTCGTACTGTCCGTCGTCCAGCGTGTTCGAGACAGCGACGTTGACCTGCTGTTCGAACACGGCCTGCTGTGTGAACCCACCGAGGACGACCAGGGAGATGAACGCAGCGAGCAGGAGCGTCGTCCCGACGACGACCCGGGCTTTCGTCGACTCCGGGACGAACGAGCCGTCGCTGTTCTGTTCGTCCGGTCTGTAACCGAGATACAGCAACGCGGCGAACGCGCCGACGTTGACGGCCACGACGGTGACAACGAGCAAGAGTAGGGACCCCACCGTGACGAGGACGTTCTGCCAGGCGAGGGCGATCCCGGTCGTCGCCGCCGTCGGGATGAGGGCAGCCGCGATCATCACTCCCACGAGACTCACGCGACCCTTCGTGGCGATACTGAACGCGCCCGCCGCGCCGGCAGCGAGCCCGACGGCCGCCGACAGGACTCCGGGGGAGACGCGGAGTGCGACGAGTTCCAGCGTTTCGATCGCCAGCGTGGGCGGCACGATTTGCAATCCACGGACGAGCATGCTCACGACGACGGCGCCGAGGATAGCTACCCCTAATCCGAGCGCCTGCATGTGGAGGCTCTGGACGACCATCCGACGGTCATTGCGGACCGCGCCGACGCTCGCGGTCAGCATCGGGCCGACAAGCGGGGCGATGACCATCGACCCGACGATGATCGCCGGCGACCCGAGCAACAGTCCCGCGGTGGCGACGATCGTACTCAGAAACATCAGCCAGACGTACGACCGGGTGTTCAGCCGGATGTCCTTGGCCTTCGACCGGAGGGTTCGCGGAGCGATCTTGTTCGAGGTGTTCGCCCAGTGGTCCTGGACGGAGTCGAGCCCCTCGACTTCGGCGAACTCCGCGCTGAGCGAGACGGTGAACTGATCCTCCTCGAACCCGGTCTCCCGGAGATCTTCGAGCACGTGCTCGACGGCGTCCGCCGGCAGGACGAACGAGACCAGCGACCGGTCGGACTGCTCGCCCGCGCCCGCCGTGATGGTGTAGCCGAGATTGTTGTCACGAAGCACGTCGAGGACGGCGTCGCGCGTGTCGTCGGAGACTGAGATCTGCACGAGCCGCATGGGATCGGTACGCCGAGGCGGCGGAAAAGGATTGGTCCGCCCGCTTGCGGTTTTCACCCACATACGACCGGAACACAGGCAGATCGGTGTCGATCCCAGCGGCGTCCGAACCGCTCACTCGTCGGCGCGCGTCCGCCGGAGGGAGTCATCGTCGACGTAGTAGACGTACGTCTGCGTGAACCAGTCGGCGTGGACGTCAGTGGCCGTCTGCGTTCCGGCTGTCGGACCGCGGGTGTTCGAATAGCCGGTACAGCTCACGATCGCCTCGTACCCGTCGCCGGCGGGGCCGACCTCGTTCACGGAACAGTCCAGCGTCACGTTCGTGTGCTCGTTGACCCACAGCGAGTTGTACACGTAGCGGTACTCGTGGGTCTTCGCGAACTCGCGGACGCGCTCGGTCGTGAGGGTCGCTGGCCGGTCGGGTTGTGACTTCGGTCCCTCGGGCCACTCGACGGTCGCGTTCTCGTCGGGCGTCGGTTCGTCGGTCGTCGTCGACGGCGACTCCGTCGCGGTCGGAACGGCTGTCTCGGTGTCCGTGGGCGTCTGGCCGGGGCCACCCACACAGCCAGCGACCAGCATCGCGGCGACGAGCAAGAGCGGAAGCGCGCGCTGGATCATCCTACTCGATTGCTGTCCAGCCAGGGATATACGCCTTGGTGAGAGTAAAAGAGCGGTGTGAGTCTACAGGTAGCCGTTCTCGGCGAGTCGGTCGACGCCTTCCTTGAGGCGCTCTTTGCTCGCCGCGTAAGAGAGCCGGGCGTAACCGGGCGTCCCGAACGCGCTGCCCGGAACCGTGGCGACGTGGGCGTCCTCGATGGCGCCCTCACACCAGGCCTGGTCGTCGTCGTCGACCGGGAGCATCATGTAGAACGCGCCGTCGCCGACCGGCACGTCGACGCCGTGCTCGGCGAACAGGTCCGCGAGCATGTCGCGCCGTTCCTCGAACGCGTCGCGCATCTCGACGACGGACTCCTCGGTGTTCTCCAGTGCTTCGACGCCCGCGTGCTGGACGAAGTTGACGGCACACGAGACGGAGTGGCTGTGCAGTTTGCCCGCCTGGGAGATCAGTTCCTCGGGGCCGGCGAAGTAGCCCAGCCGCCAGCCGGTCATCGCGTAGGCCTTCGAGAAGCCGTTGACCGTGATCGTGCGGTCGCCCATCTCGTCGAGCGTGCCCAGACTCGTGTGCTCGACGCCGTAGGTGATCTCCTTGTAGATCTCGTCGGAGATCACGGTGATGTCGTGCTCGACGGCGAGGTCGCGGACGCCTTCGAGGGCGGCGTCGGAGTAGACGGCTCCAGTGGGGTTCGACGGGGAGTTGACGACGAGCAGTTCGGTGTCGTCAGAGACCGCGTCGGCGAGTTCGTCCAGCGCGGGCTCGAGCTGGAAGTCGTGGGGCGAGAGGTCGACCCGGGACAGCGAGCCGCCGGCCATCTTGACCATCGCCTCGTAGGAGACCCACGCGGGGTCCAGCAGGCAGACCTCGTCGCCGTCGTCGATGAGCGACATGAAGATCTCGAAGAGGGACTGCTTCCCACCGGGGGTGACGATGACGTTGTCGGCCTCGTAGTCCAGGCCGTCGTCCTGCAGTTTGTTCGCGATGGCCTCTCGGAGTTGTGGGATGCCGTTCGAGGACGTGTAGCCGGTGTGGCCGGCGTCCATCGCGTCCTTCCCAGCCTGTTTGACGTTCTCGGGGGTATCGAAGTCCGGTTCGCCGACCGAGAGGTCCACGACGTCGACGCCGTCGGCCTCCAGTTCGGACGCCAGGTTGCTGATCGCGAGAGTTGCGCTCGGTTCGACTCGTCGTACGCGGGATGCAAAGTCCATGCTCATGCTAGTGACTCCACGAGGTCGACGGCTCCTTCCAGTGCGCTCGCGCCGTAGCCGGTGCGAGCGTGGGCCTCGTCCATGCTCATGCCGGGGCCAGTGACGCCCAGCGTGACGGGGGTGTCTCGGTCGAGGCTCACCTCGGTCAGGCCCTGGGCCATCGCGTTGCCGATGATCTCGTCGTGGTCGGTGTCACCCGACTTGATGGCGCCGATGACCGTGACTGCGTCGATGTCGTCCCGACGAGCCAGCCGATCCGCTGCCAGCGGTGCGTCGTACGCACCGGGGACGTGCGTGGTCTCGACGACCTCCGCGTCCAGTTCCTCGGCGGCTTCCAAGGCCGTCCGCTCCATTTCCTCGGTGACGTCGCGATTGAACCTCGCGACCACCAGTCCGAGCCGTACCATATGGCGGGGATAGCAACGGGGACCTAAAGAAATACCGTTCGGCACCGACGGGCATCCGGAACCAGAAGAATCCTAACCCCCGGGAGCATGACGACTCACAATGGCAACGGTCGAGGACGACGACTCGCCCTCCACGACTGATAGTAGCCACCAGTCCGAGACCGGCTTTCTCACCAGATACGGCGTCGACCGCCTGACCCTCGCGGTCGGCGCCGTCGTGGCGTTCGCTCTCCTCATCCGCCTGTTCGCCCTCGGCGAGCGCACCGCCCACTGGGACGAAGCCCGCGTCGGCTGGTGGATTCTCGACTACATGCAAACCGGCGACATGTACTATCGCCCGATCATCCACGGTCCCTTCTACCACCACGTCAACGCGCTCGTGTTCGATCTGTTCGGCGTTTCGGACGCGAACATGCGCCTGGTCGTGGCGCTGCTGGGTGGCCTGACGCCGCTGGCAGCCCTCGGTCTCCGCGAGCGGCTCCGCGACGTGGAAGTCGGGGCGCTGGCGCTGCTGCTCGCCGTCAACCCGCTCTTGCTGTACTACTCCCGGTTCATGCGCGGGGACCCCCTCGTCGCCTTCTTCATGCTGTTCGCGTTCGTGCTGTTCGTCCGCCTCATCGACACCGGCCGGCGGCGATACCTCTTTGCGGGCGTCGCCTGCGTCGCGCTCGCGACCACCGCCAAAGAGAACGTGCTCATCTACCTGGTGACCTGGCTGGGCGCGACAGTGCTTTTGCTCGACCACCGACTCCTCTACGCGACCGAACAAGACCAGAAGTGGTCGACGCTGCTGTGGGAGTACGTCAAAACGACCGCCTATAAGCTCTGGCACTGGCTGCCGTCCCTGCTGTTCGCGATCCTCGAATTCGTGGCTATCATCGTGTACTTCTACGCGCCGCGCGGGGACCTGGAGGGGACGGATCTCGAGGGAACGGCGACGTTCGGCGACGCGCTGAACGATCCCACGCTGTTTCCCGCCGTCATCGAGGAAGCGGTCGTCGGTTCCTGGAAGCGGTTCTTCGGCCTCTGGGTCAACGGCGGCCACCAGGACCACTCCTACCTCCCGTATCTTGGCGACCTCCTCGAAACGCTGGGATACGGCGCGCTGGCGCTGTGCCTGCTCGCCGTGCTGGGATTCGTCGTCGACCGGTACGCAGAGGACGGGCCGCGAGACGTCGTCGCGTTCAGTTTTTACGCGGGCTTCGTCTCCGTGCTCGGCTACCCGATCATCACGGACATCCAAGCACCGTGGGCGGGAATGCACGCCGTCGTCCCGCTGGCGATCCCCGCCGCCGTCGGGGTGGCGGTGATCGTTCGCTGGGGCCGGTCGGCACTCGCCCGTGACGACTCACTGTCCGTCGGACTCAGCGCAATGCTGTTGCTGGTCATCGTCGGCTTCGTCGCCTTCTCCGCGGGCCAGTGGGTGTACATGCAACCCCAGTCCGACGAGAACAAGCTCGTCCAGTACGCACAGCCCGCCGGCAACCTCCAGCCGTCGCTCGACCGGATGGCCGCCGCGTCGGATCGGCACGACAACGGGACCGACGTGCTGTTGTACGGGTCGTTCTTCGTGGACGGAGCCGAAGAGGCCGATAGGCAACCCGCGTGCGCGAAGTGGTTCAACTCGCTCCCCTTACCCTGGTACTTCGAGAAGCAGAACTCGACGGTGAGCTGTGCCGACGACTCGGCCGAGTTGAGCGAGTACGAGTCGGACCCGCCGCCGGTCATCATCACGCGGCAGTCCGAGAAAGACACGGTCCGCCAGGAGTTCCCGGACTACTGGCTCGCGACCTACGAACTGCGCTCCTACGGGACGGAGACCGTCTTCCTGTTCCACCCGGACTACGCCACGGAACCCAACGCGACCGGGTAGCTCGGGCGCAGTTGGACGGGGAGCGACCCGCTGTAACAACGCTTAAGCAGGTCGCTCGGGAAGCGGCGCCCAATGACACTCACCTCGCCAGGACCGACGCTGGGTGTGGTCGGTGGCGGCCAACTCGGCCGGATGCTCGCTGAAGCCGCCGGGCCGCTGGGCGTCGAACTCGTCGTCTCGGACCCGACGCCGGACGCACCGGCCGCACCGGTCGTCCGCGACCAGGTCGTCGGAGACTTCGACGACCACGACGCGCTCCACGAACTCGGCGAACGCGCCGACTACCTCACCTACGAGATCGAACTGGCCGACCCGGACCTCCTCGAAGCGGTCAGCGAGGAGACCGGCGTGCCGGTCCACCCGGCACCCGACACGCTCCGACTCATCGAAGACAAACTGGTCCAGAAAGAACGGCTTCAGGACGCGGGCGTCCCTGTTCCGGCGTTCCGACAGGTCGATACCGAGGACGAACTTCGGGACGCGCTCGACGAGCTGGGCTATCCCGCGATGCTGAAAGCCCGGACCGGCGGGTACGACGGCCGCGGGAACATCCTCGTCGAGTCGCCCGACGACGTCGCGGCGGCGTTTGACGAGATCGCGGGCCCGGCGATGGTCGAGGAGTTCCTCGACTTCGAGCGCGAACTCGCCGTCATGGGCTGTCGCGGCGCCCACGAGACGACGACGTTCCCCGTGACCGAGACGATCCACGAGGAAGAGATCCTCCGCGAAACAGTCTCGCCCGCACGCGCGAGTGAAGTGGTCCGGAAAGACGCCCGAGACGTCGCGACCGACGTCCTCGACGTGATGGAGGGCCGGGGCGTCTTCGGGATCGAACTGTTCGACACCGGCGAGGAGATCCTGCTCAACGAGATCGCACCGCGGCCCCACAACTCCGGCCACTGGACCATCGAGGGCTGTCACACCTCCCAGTTCGAACAGCACGTCCGCGCCGTGACCGGCCGTCCGCTCGGGTCGACAGAGCGCCGAGCGCCGACCGTCTCGGCCAACATCCTCGGCGACGTTGCCGAGCGTCAGGACGCAACGCTCACCGGCGAAGAGTCGGTGTTCAAGACCCCGCAGGCACACCTCCACTGGTACGGAAAGAAAGAGGTCTACGAGCTCCGAAAGATGGGCCACGTGACCCTGACCGGTGACGCCGACGACGACCCAACGGAACTGCTCGAATCGGTACGCGAACTGCGCGACGGACTCACCTTCCAGTCATGACCACCGCAGAGAACGTTCAGTCACTCATCGACGACCTCGAAGCACAGGCACAGCAGGACACCCCCGACGAGGCGACGCCCGAGATCGGCATCATCATGGGGTCCGACTCGGACCTCGACGTGATGGCCGGGTCCGAAGCGGGCCGCCCCGGCGCGTACGACGTTCTGACGGAGGAACTCGGCTTCGAGGAACAGACCGACTACGACGACCCCCCCGAGTCGCGGTTCACGTTCGAGACGTTCGTCGTCTCGGCCCACCGCACCCCAGGACTGATGTACACCTACGCGGAGACGGCTGCAGACCGCGGACTGGACGTCATCATCGCTGGCGCGGGTGGAAAATCCGCCGACCTGCCGAACATGACCGCCTCGATCGCCTACCCGCTCCCGGTCATCGGGGTCCCGGTCCAGGAGAAGTCGCTCCCGTCGGTCATCGGGATGCCCCAGGGAGCCCCAATCGTGGCCGTCGACGCCGGCAAGTCGTTCAACGCCGCGCTGTCGGCCGTCCAGATACTCGCCCGCCAGCACGAGGACCTCCGCGACCGTCTCGTCTCCTATCACGAGGGGCTCCAGGACGGCGTCGGCGACGTCTCGCGTGACCTGCACGAACTCGGCACGCCCGAGTTCAAATCGCAGCGGGACTGAGCCTCCCGGAACCACGCTGTTCTGGAACGACCAGCCCTTTCAGTAACCGCTACGGGTAGCCGAAAGTATAAGCACATTTTCTAAAACCCCACACATAACAGAACACTGTGACACTCAGTTATAATATGGTGAACATATGTTGACACACAATAGCATTTTATGACCAATAGACAAACTAGCTGGCATGGGACGATTAGCAACCCGGCAGACTGTCGGCGTCCTGTTGATGAGTCTGTTGCTGGTACTGGCAGGCTGTAACACCGGCGGACAGTCACCCACCACGGACGCGCCCACAGACGCACCCGCGGAAGGGGACGGGGGTGGGTCAGATCCAGGGGAGATCGGACTCTCGACCTACGAGTTCACTGACGGTGAGTCGTACACCTACGACAGCTCGTTGTTCGGATCGACGGCGACGGAGACGTGGACAGTCGTCGCAGTGGACGGTGACGACGTGACAGTCGAGGTCACCTCCAGCAACGGAGACACGACCAAGAACACGACGATCACGGGAACGCACAGCGAGATCGTGCGAAAAGCGGGTCGTGACGAGGTGGCTGGGATGTTCGTCTACGCACGCGCGCCGCTCGCGATCGCTGGGATGGGCGACGGGTCCGGTCAGAACTTCACCGTCGACGGCAACGAACTCCCGACGAACAGTTCGGTGGCTGGCCGAACTGCGACGGTCGCACCGCAGGGAGAAACAACCGTGAACGGCATTCAGTGTACCGAGTACGTCGTCGTCCCCGAAGACTCCCAGCAGCAACTCCGGACCTGCGTCAACGAGGACTATCCCTTCGCCGTCTCGATGCGCGGTTCGCAGGCCGGACAAACCTTCCTGACGATGGAACTCGTCGATTCGAACCGGCCGTAGCGTTCCGTCGGGTGCGCGCCGATGCGTCGCCTCCGTCGAGCGTAGTCCCGACGCTTCCACTGGATCGAGCCGTGACGGGAGCCAGAAAGACCAGCTTACGAAGCAGCGATCGTCAGTTGGCAGACGAGTGCATACGGCGTTACTACGGCTCGTAGCATCCTCTGTACCCGGTTCCCGGCAGGTAGATGCGGGTAGGGTATGCGAAGTCGAGGTCGGGGAACACCGGTGACCGCTCGCCCGAGGAAGTAACGAGCGGGGCCAAATCCGGAAGAATGAACCCTTATATGGCCCCGTTCCTAACCCGCAAAACGATAGGTGCACACGGATGAGCAATCCATGGATAGCCATCGGGGCGCTGGCGCTGGTTGGTGTACTCATCCCACTTGGGATGATGGCGATTTCAAAGCTTCTCCGGCCAAGCGTGCCCGAGCAAGGGAAACTCACCACCTACGAGAGCGGTGAAATTCCGACGGGTGACACCCGCATACGGTTCAACATCCAGTACTACATGGTCGCGCTCCTGTTCGTTGTCTTCGACATCGAGACCGTCCTCATCTTCCCCTGGACGGTCATTTACCGGAGCGCACTGGAGAGCGGCGTCGGGCTGGACAAGGCCCTGGCGCCGATGCTGGTGTTCATCGGCGTACTCGTCATCGGTCTCGGGTGGGCTTGGCGCAACGGCGCAGTCAAATGGGTCCGCTCCCCGCGGGCTGCGAGTGAACGGAGGACAAACCAATGAGCAGTAACGACACGACAAACGACTCACTTTCGACGCAGGAAGCCCGGATGGGGCAGGAAGCGGACAACCGGTTCAACTCACCGCTTCGGGAGGCGTTCGGCTCGTCGCCGTTCATCCTCACGAAGTTCGACAAGTTCATGAACTGGGTCCGGGGTTCCTCGATGTTCATGCTGCAGTTCGGAATCGCCTGCTGCAGCATCGAGATGATTCACACGTACGCGATCAAACACGACCTGGACCGCTTCGGTGCAGGGGTTCCGCGTGCGTCACCACGACAGGCTGACGTGATTATCGTTCCGGGGACGATCGTCTCGAAGTTCGCGCCCCGGATGAAGCGCGTCTACGACCAGATGCCCGAGCCGAAGTTCGTCGTCGGCATGGGCTCGTGTACGATCTCTGGTGGCCCGTTCCAGGAAGGATACAACGTCATCAAAGGTGCAGAGGAAGTCATTCCGGTGGACATTCACGTCCCCGGCTGTCCGCCGCGCCCGGAGGCACTCATCTACGGAGTCGCGAAGCTCCAGGAACGTGTCGCCAACGGCGAGTCCGCACCCGTGACGGTCAAACCCTACGAGCTGGAGCAGTTCGGCGACCTCGAACGCGACGAGATCGTCCAGAAGCTCGCCGACCAGATCGACGAGGACGACCTCGTCATGCGCTATAACTGGACTGATTCGCCATGAGTTTAGAAGAACCACGCGACGCCGAGATGGAAGTCGGCGTCACCGACGACGGCCTCGACTACGACGCTCTGGAAACCCTCCTGGGTGACCTGGTCCTCGACCGCGAGGAGCACGTCAACGCCGAGGGGTTCGTCGTCCGTCCCGACGACGTCCAGGACGCACTCAGCACGCTGAAGCAGGACGCCGGTTTCGACCACTGCTCGTGCGTCACTGCCCAGGAGTACCAGGACCGCTACGAGTCCATCTACCACCTCAAGAAGTACGACGACCCGACGCAGGAGCTGTCGGTCGTCGTGCCGACCAGCAAAGACGATCCGGTCAGTCAGAGCGCGAACGACGTCTATCGAACCGCAGACTGGCACGAGCGGGAGGCCTACGACCTCGTCGGCATCGAGTACGAGGATCACCCGGACCTGCGCCGCATCCTCCTGCCCGAGACCTGGCAGGGCCATCCCCTGTCGCTGGACTACAATCAGACCCAGCCCCAGATCGTCTCGCTGCGCGAGCACGCCAACCCGCTGCAGGAGGACCACCGTGCGGGCGAGAACTCGGACACGATGTTCATCAACATCGGCCCGCACCACCCTGCGACGCACGGCGTCCTGCACGTCAAGACCGTCCTGGACGGCGAGCAGGTGGCCGACCTCGACCCCGACATCGGCTATCTCCACCGCTGTGAGGAGCAGCTCTGTCAGCAGGGAACGTACCGCCACCAGATCATGCCGTACCCGGACCGCTGGGACTACATCTCGGCGGGGCTGCTGAACGAGTGGGCGTACGCGCGCGCCGCGGAGGACCTCGCAGACATCGAGGTGCCCGAATACGCCCAGGTCATCCGGACGATGGGCGCGGAACTCTCCCGCATCGCCTCGCACATGCTCGCGCTCGCGACGTTCGCGCTGGACGTCTACGGCGACTTCACGGCGATCTTCCAGTACGGCATTCGCGACCGCGAGATCGCACAGGACATCCTCGAAGACCTCACCGGCCAGCGGCTGATGTTCAACTACTTCCGGCTCGGTGGCGTCGTGTGGGACCTGCCCGAACCCCGCGAGGAGTTCTTCGAGAAGATTCGTGACTTCCTCGACGGCATGCCGGAGAAGCTAGAGGAGTACCACAACCTCATCACGAGCAACGAGATCTTCCAGCTCCGGTGTGTCGACACCGGCGTGCTGGAGCCGGAGGTCGCCAAGAACTACGGCGCGACCGGCCCGGTCGCTCGTGGCTCGGGCATCGACTACGACCTGCGGCGCGACGACCCGTACGGCTACTACGACGAACTCGACTGGGACGTCGTCACCGAGGACGGCTGCGACAACTACGCGCGCGTCCTCGTGCGCATGCAGGAGGTCGAGGAGTCCGCGAAGATCATCGGGCAGTGTGTCGACCTGCTGGAGGACTGGCCCGAAGACGAGCGCGAGATTCAGGCCAACGTCCCGCGGACGCTCAAGCCCGACCCCGACACGGAGATCTACCGCGCGGTCGAAGGGGCCAAGGGCGAACTCGGGATCTACATCCGCTCGGACGGGACGGACAAGCCCGCCCGGTTCAAGATCCGCAGCCCGTGTTTCTCGAACCTGCAGACGCTGCCCGTGATGTCCGAGGGCGAGTACATCCCGGACATGGTCGCGTCGCTTGGTAGCCTCGACATCGTGCTCGGGGAGGTGGATCGGTGATGGTACCGCTCCAGAACGCACCGAGTGCACCGCTGCCGGAGACCCTCGTCGACCTGCTGGGTCTCAACGCCGACAATCCGCTGCACTTCTTCCTGGCAGCGATCATCGCGTCGGCGCTGGTCGGCACGTTCATGCTGACGAACACGGCACTGGTCATCTGGGCGAAGCGGAAGATCACGGCCGCGTTCACGGACCGCATCGCGATCAACCGAGTCGGACCGTTCGGCCTGCTCATCATCGTGGCTGACGCGGTTCGACTCCTCTCGAAGGAACTCATCGTTCCGGAAAAAGTCGACCGCCCGGCCTACGACCTCGCGCCGCTCGTGCTCGCGAGCTCGGCGCTGCTCGGCTTCGCGGTCATCCCGATGGGCAACGGTATCCAGGTCGCCGACCCCGAGACGGGGCTGGCGTACGTCTTCGCCGTCGCCTCGATCGCGTCAATCGGCCTCGTGATGGCCGGCTACGCATCGAACAACAAGTACTCGTTCCTCGGCTCGCTGCGTGCAGTCGCGCAGAACCTGGCCTACGAGATCCCGCTGGTACTGACCGGCGCGTCCGTCGTCATCTTCGCGGGCACGCTGCAGATGAGCGAGATCGTCGCCGCACAGACCGAGACGCTGTTCTCGATCGGTGGCCTGGCCATCCCGTCGTGGTACGCGTTCGTGAACCCGTTCGCGTTCGTGCTGTTCATGGTCGCGAACCTCGCGGAGGTCGGACGGAACCCGTTCGACATCCCCGAGGCGCCGACCGAGATCGTCGCCGGGTACCAGACCGAGTACTCGTCGGTGTACTTCGTCCTGCTGTACCTGGGCGAGTTCATCCACGTGTTCCTCGGCGGTGCCATCATCGCGACGATCTTCCTCGGCGGCCCGGCCGGCCCGGTCCTGCCGGGGATCGTCTGGTTCGTCATCAAGATCTGGGGCGTGTTCCTGTTCACGCAGTGGGCGCGGTCGGCGCTCCCCCGCGTGCGCATCGACCAGCTCATCGAGATCGGCTGGAAGGGCATGCTCGTGCTCTCGCTGGCGAACCTCGTCCTGACGGCCGTCCTCGTGGGGGTGGTCGTCTGATGTACTCGACGCGTTCCACGACCGGAGGTGACTACCAATGATCGGACTCCTCAAAGGCATGGCGACGACGATGAAACACGCGCTCGACGGCGAGACGTTCACCGTCGAGTATCCAGACACCGCACCCGACGTGAGCCCGCGCTTCCGCGGCGTTCACAAGTTCAGCCAGGAACGCTGCATCTGGTGTCGGCAGTGTGAGAACGTCTGCCCGAACAACACGATCAACATCGTCACCGACGAACAGCGCAACGGCGAGCAGTACAACCTCCACATCGGCCAGTGTATCTACTGCCGACTCTGCGAGGAGGTCTGTCCCGTCGACGCCATCCTGCTCACCCAGAACTTCGAGTTCACCGCCGACACCAAGGACGAACTCGCCTACAACAAAGAGCAGCTCAAGAACGTCCCGTGGTACAAAGACATCGACCCGCTCGAATCGCGTGAGCCGGACCGCGGCGCGTGGATCGGCGAAGGCGACGGCGAAGTCGACTACCAATAACCACTTTTTACTCACTCGGGTTTCCTCGCTCACTTCGTTCGCTGCGGGAACCACTCGTTCGCAAAACCTGGACTAAAACTTGCTCCGCGCTCGTTATACTCGCGCGGAGTGAGCCGGCTCACTTCGTTCGCCGGATGCTTGTTTTATGATGGCCCCACCGACCCCAACGCTGAATGTCGCTTAGACTGTACGTTTGCCCATGCAGTGGGTCGTGAGTCGATACGTGGACGACCCGACGAACGCGGCGGATGTCCGCCGACTCTTCTGTCGCGTTGCGGCCGTCTTCAGCGGGGTGTGGTTCGCGACCGTGTATCTGGGGACCGCAATCTTCGATCCCGTTCAGCGTGAGGCGCTCGCAACAGGGGAATGGACCAGCCTCGAACTCGCCGGGTTGGTCGTCGGAGCGGTGGCTATGAGTCTCTTTTGTGTACTGAACGCCGGCTACGTCGGCGGGTGGCTCTGGAACCGGTTGGCTGAACACAGTGGAAGCAACCTGACAGCAGGGGGCGGGACAGTCGTAGGCGGCACCATTGGACTCGTGACCTATCTCACCGGGACGATGCCCATCGCAGCCTTCCTTGCGGCCAGGTTCGTGATGGGAGCGCCAGGTCTCCCATCCGTACTGAGTGGAGAGCCAAGTAAAGCCATTATCACACTTCTCACTGCTGGCGGCCTGTGGCTCTACTTCACGCTTTTCGGCGCCGCCGTCATGGCAGTGGTCACCCTCGGCATCCCGTTCTTCCTCAGCGTTGCAGTCGGACGCGCGCTCGGTGCGACCGCCGAGCAGAATCGAACACCATGCGATTCCGCTCGTTCCGTGACTGTTAGGGTACCGCTCGATCGCAAAACCGGCACTCCAATCACTCGTTCACCGCAGAAATACTCGCTTGCGACTCGGAGGTCCGTCGTACCGTTTCCGCGTGGTATCTCCTCTAAAAAACTCCCGGTCGAAAGCCGGTCTTAGTGACACCGGAGGACCAGTTGTGACGAATTGTCACACGTAGTTCACACCCCGAGCACAAAATAACCGTGGATTAGTTGGCAGATTCGAGGGGTCATAGCGCACGCGCGTGAATTTGATAAAGAAATCTTCAAAGGCCCGCCGGAAGGAGACTCATGTAAGATGGCACTGTACGAAACCATAGCGTTCGGGTTGTTCGCGTTCGTAACCCTCGCGAGCGCCCTGGGCGTCGTCCTACTCCGGGACGTGTGGCACTCCGCGCTCATGCTCGGGATCGCACTGCTGAGCGTGGCCGTCCACTACGTGATGTTGCGCGCCGAATTCGTGGCGGCGATGCAGATACTCGTGTACGTGGGCGGTGTGCTGATCCTGATCACCTTCGCCGTCATGCTCACCCGCCAGGAGAGCATGGACGAGCTAAGTGAGGTGACCACATGACTACCCGACCCGAGATCGCGACCGAGGCGAACTGGCTCACCGGGCTGGCCGCGGCCGCGCTGTTCGCCGTGTTGGCCGTCGTGTTCCTGGGTGCTGACCTGCCCAGCGCAGCCGGCTTCCCCGGAAGCGGCTCGATCACCGCGTCGATCGGCTACGCGATGTTCAACATGGGCGACCTGGCTGCCTACGAGAGCGAGCAGTTCCTGGTCGTGTTCGAGATCATCGACGTCGTGCTGGTCGCCGCGCTGGTCGGCGCGGTCATGCTCGCCCGACGCGAGGAAGGGAGCGTCCGCGGCGCACTGACCGACGGCGGTCGGGACATCCGGCGCACGCTCGAAAACGACGAGGGAGGTGACGACTGAATGGCCGTTCCAGCCGAGTACTACCTCGTCCTGTCGGCGGGCGTATTCTGTATCGGCCTGTTCGGCATCCTGACGCGAAAGAACGCGCTCATCTTCCTGATGTCGGTCGAGCTGATGCTCAACGCAGCGAACATCAACCTCGTCGCGTTCTCGTTCCTGTGGGGCAACCTCACGGGACAGGTCTTTTCCCTGTTCACGATGGCGTTAGCGGCCGCCGAAGTGGCGGTCGGTATCGGCATCATCATGGTTCTCTACCGGAACTTCCAGGACGTCGACGTGACCAAAGCGACGACGATGAGGTGGTAAGATGGCAGGAGAAACACTCACCGCGTACGCGTTCGTGCCCGCGATAGCGGCACTCCCGTTCGTCTCCTTCCTGATCTCGCTGCTGTTCGGGCGTTACATGCCCAAGGGAGGTGCATTAGCCGGCATCTTCGCGCTCGCCGGCTCGCTGGCGATTTCGATTGCGACCCTACTGACCGTCGCCGGGATCCTTCCCGGTGAAACGGCCCATCACGCGACGATCTGGCACTGGGTGTCCGGGATCAACACGTTCGACCTGCATCTGGGCGTGTACATCGATCCCCTGTCGGCGCTCATGCTGGTCATCGTCTCGTTGATCGCACTGCTCGTGTTCATCTTCTCGCTCGGATACATGAACGACGAGGGCGAGACGGGGCTGGCACGCTACTACGCCTCCCTCTCGCTGTTCAGCTTCAGCATGCTCGCCTTCGTGTTCTCGGACAACATCCTGATGGCGTTCATGTTCTTCGAGCTGGTGGGCCTGTGTTCGTTCCTGCTCATCGGCTTCTGGTTCCGCGAGGACGGCCCGCCGAGCGCAGCGAAGAAGGCGTTCCTGGTCACCCGCTTCGGTGACTTCTTCTTCCTGATCGGCGTCGTCGGCATCTTCGCGACCTTCGGCACGGGGCTGTTCGCGAGCGTCCACGGCGACGGGACGACGCTCCACAGCTTCCCGCACATGGCCGAACAGATGCTCACGGGCGGAGAGACGCCCGAGGCCGCGAGCGAGATGCTCAGCCTCGTGCCGTTCGGTGCTCAGGAGTGGATCACGATCCTGGGCGTGCTCGTACTGGGCGGTGTGATCGGCAAGTCCGCGCAGTTCCCGCTGCACACGTGGCTGCCCGACGCGATGGAAGGTCCGACCCCCGTCTCCGCGCTCATTCACGCGGCGACGATGGTCGCGGCCGGCGTCTATCTCGTCGCGCGCATGTACGGGTTCTACGCGCTGTCGCCGACGGCGCTCGCGATCATCGCGCTGACGGGCGGGTTCACGGCGCTCGTCGCCGCGACGATGGGCGTCGTCAAACAGGAGATCAAGCAGGTGCTGGCGTACTCCACCATCTCCCAGTACGGGTACATCATGCTCGCGCTGGGTTCGGGTGGCTACATCGCTGCTGTGTTCCACCTGACGACCCACGCCGTGTTCAAAGCCCTCCTCTTCCTCGGCGCAGGGTCGGTCATCATCGCGATGCACCACAACGAGAACATGTGGGACATGGGCGGCCTGAAAGAGAAGATGCCCGTGACCTACTACGCGTTCCTCTCCGGATCGCTCGCACTCGCTGGCATCGTCCCGTTCTCGGGCTTCTGGTCCAAAGACGAAGTGCTGTTCGAGGCGCTCATCCACGGGCTTGGCGGAAACCCGCTGTTCCTCGCCGCGTGGGCGATGGGTCTGCTGGCGGTGTTCTTCACCGGGTTCTACACCTTCCGGATGGTCCTGCTCACGTTCCACGGTGAGCCGCGGTCCGACACCGCAGAGGACCCACACGGCGTGCGCTGGAACGTCAAGGTTCCACTCGCCGTTCTCGGGATTCTGGCAGCGACGATCGGGTTCATCAACATGGCCCCGGTCGCGAAGATCACGGGTGCACACATCGACTTCCTGCACACGTGGCTCGGCGGATCTGAACTCGTCGCCGATGAGTTCGGCACTGGACTGCACCACTACGAAGTGGTGCTCGAAGAAGTCGCGGGCGTCTCCGCGGCCTACCCGCTCGGCGAACTCGGTACGATGCTAGCATCGGCCGCCGTCTCGCTGGGCCTGGCGCTGTTCGGTGCAGGGCTGGCCTGGATGCTGTACAGCGGGCCGGAACCCACCGAGCACACGAACAAACTCGGAGGTGTGAAGACGATACTCATGCACAACTACTACCAGGACGAGTACCAGGTCTGGCTGGCACAGGGCTTTACGCTGCCGCTGGCTCGTGCAGCCGACCGCTTCGACCAGGGAATCATCGACGGCGTCGTCAACGGCATCAGTAGCGTGAGCCTGTTCTCGGGCGACCGCGTCCGCCGTATCCAGACCGGTGTCGTCAGCAACTACGCCGCACTCCTGACGCTCGGACTGACGCTGTTGCTTGTCGCGTTCGGCATCGTCGGGGGGTGGTTCTAGATGCTGGTCGAACTCCTCTTCGTCACGGCACTGCTGTCGTCGGTGCTCGTGATGCTCGCACCCGACGAGTACGCCGGCAAGTTCGCAGCAGCACTCAGCGTCGTCCCGGCCGTGCTGAGCCTCTGGATGTACAGCATCTTCGACGGCTCGGGCAACGCGCTGCTGGGCGGCGAACTCGCCTTCGAGACGATGGCCGAGTGGATCTCGTTCGGTGCCTACACGATCAACTGGCACGTGGGCCTCGACGGCGTCAGCATGCCGCTGATCGTGCTGACCACCATCCTGACCACGCTCGCGATCGTCAGCGCGTGGACGCCCATCGACGAGCGGGAGTCCCAGTTCTACGGCCTCGTCCTCTTCATGGAGGCGAGCCTCATCGGCGTGTTCGCCGCACTGGACTTTTTCCTCTGGTTCGTCTTCTGGGAGGCAGTCCTCGTGCCGATGTACCTGCTGATCGGCGTCTGGGGCGGCCCGCGCCGGAAGTACGCCGCCATCAAGTTCTTCGTCTACACGAACGTGGCGAGCCTGGTGATGTTCGTGGGCTTTTTCGCCCTCGTCTTCGGCCTCGGCGACTCGATCACGTCGCTGGGCCTGCCCGAAATCGCCCAGGCACTGAACGACGGCCAGCTCAGTTCGCTGGCCGGCATCGAGCCGGGCATGCTGAAGCTCCTGGCGTTCATCGCCATGTTCGGCGGATTCGCGGTCAAGGTGCCCGTCGTTCCGTTCCACACGTGGCTGCCGGACGCCCACGTCGAAGCACCGACCCCGGTGTCGGTGCTCCTGGCCGGCGTCCTGCTGAAGATGGGGACCTACGCACTGTTGCGGTTCAACTTCACGATGCTCGCCGACGTGGCGAAGGCCAACGCGGAGATCATCGCCATCTTCGGCGTCGTGAGCATCATCTACGGGGCGATGCTGGCGCTGGCCCAGCAGGACTTAAAGCGGATCGTCGCGTACTCCTCCATCTCGTCGATGGGATACGTCATCCTGGGCCTCGTCGCCTTCACGCCACACGGCGTCGGCGGCGCGACGTTCCAGATGGTCAGCCACGGGCTGATCTCCGGGCTGATGTTCATGACGGTCGGCGTCATCTACAACGAGACGCACACGCGGATGATCGGCGACATGTCCGGGATGGCCGACCGGATGCCCGTCACCGCCGGCGTGTTCGTCGCCGCGGCGTTCGGGTACATGGGCCTGCCGCTCATGTCCGGATTCGTCGGTGAGGTGCTCGTGTTCCTCGGTTCGTTCCACTCCGAGGTCATCCAGGCCGCACCGCTGTTCACCGGTATCGGGATGTTCGGTATCGTGATCGTGGCCGGCTACCTGCTGCGGGCGATGCAGAAGACGCTGTTCGGGCCGTTCCGGCTCGAAACTGACTACGAGGTCGGACGCGCGCCGTTCCAGGACGTCGCACCACTGATCGTCCTGCTCCTGCTCGTCATCGCGCTCGGTGTCGCACCGGACCTGTTCTACACGATGATCCAAGATGCGATTACGCCGATGCTGGGAGGTGGTGCCTAAATGATTCCGCTACAATCCGGCGCGCCGCTGCCGCTGTGGACGTCGCTGGCACCCACCCTCGCCCTCGGACTGACGGCGCTGGTGCTGCTCGTGGTGGACAGTATCGACCCAGATTCGAGCGCGCCGGGCCTGCTGGCCGGAATCGCGAGCCTCGGCTCGCTGGTTGCGCTTGTGATCACCGGCTGGTTCCTCGTCGCTGGGACCGGCATGGAACGCACCGGCGGTGCGATCGTCCAGTTCAGCGGGGCACTCGTCGTCGACGGGATGAGCCTGTTCTTCACGTTCATCTTCGCGAGCGTGGCAGCGCTCGTCACCGTCGCGAGCTACGACTACCTGAAAGGGCACGATTACGAGGCCGAGTACTACGCGCTCGTGATGCTCGCTGCGACGGGGATGAGCCTGATGGCTTCGGCCAACAGCCTCGCCACGGCGTTCGTGAGCCTCGAACTCGCGAGCCTGCCCTCGTTCGCGCTCGTCGCGTTCCTCAAGAACAACCGCGGGAGCGTCGAGGCGGGCCTGAAGTACTTCCTCATCGGCGCGCTGTCCTCGGCCGTCTTCGCGTACGGGATCAGTCTGGTGTACGCCGCGACCGGCGTCCTGAAACTGCCGGCCATCGCGAGCGTCATCACGGCTGGCGAGTTGCTCGACCCCGGCATCCTCGGCGTCGGCATCCTGATGATCGTCGGCGGCGTCGCCTACAAGACCGCCTCCGTCCCGTTCCACTTCTGGGCGCCGGAGGCCTACGAAGGCGCACCCGCACCGATCTCGGGCTTCCTCTCGTCGGCCTCGAAGGCCGCCGGGTTCGTCCTGGCGTTCCGCGTGTTCACCGTCGCGTTCCCGATCGAAGCGGTCGCCGGCGTCGCCATCGACTGGGGCCTGGCCTTTACGGTCCTGGCAGTGGTGACGATGACGCTCGGGAACTTCGCGGCTGCAACGCAGGACAAGGTCAAGCGCATGCTGGCGTATTCCTCGATCGGACACGCCGGCTACGCGCTGATCGGGCTGGCCGTGCTCTCGGGTGCTGCTGACCAGAGCTTCGCGCTCGGAGCCAGCATGATGCACCTGTTCGTCTACGGCTTCATGAACACGGGCGCGTTCCTGTTCATCGCACTCGCCGAGTACTGGGGTGTCGGGCGCACCTTCGAGGACTACAACGGACTCGCCAAGCAGGCACCGATCGCCTGTACCGCGATGACCATCTTCCTCTTTAGCCTCGCCGGGCTCCCGATCGGCGGCGGCTTCTTCTCGAAGTACGCCCTGCTGGTCGCGGCGACGAGCGCGAGCGCGTGGCTGCTGGCCGCGGCGCTCATCGTCAACAGCGCGCTGTCGCTGTTCTACTACTCGCGGGTCGTCAAGGCGATGTGGATCGAGGAACCCGACGGGAGCTTCGAGGTCTCCTCGTACCCGACGGGCCTGTACGCCGCGGTCGTCGCCGCCGGCGTCATGACGTTCCTGCTGCTGGTCGCGTTCGGTCCCGTCTCCAGCACGGCGACCGACGCCGCCGCGATGCTGTTCTAACCACCGAACACGCGATTCGTTTTTCTGCCCGACTCGAACGCTCACAGCGGCAGCGAAGTCGCAGTACTCGGCCGGAGCGTTGGCTCGGCACCTCGTTCAGAAAGTCTGGAAAGCCGCGAGTCGTCGAAATGACTCCCGTGAAGGAGCACCGCGGGCGTGGAACAGGCAAGTGTCGACGTGGCGGAAAAGTAGCTACTCGAACGAGCCGTGAGAGACGATGTCGGCGAGCGGCTTCCGGTCGCTCGGTACCTCGCGTTCCTGCAGTTCCTCGGGGAGGGTGTCCGTGGCGGCCTGCTTGCCGATGGCCACCATCGCTTCCGCATCGAACTCATCTTCGGGGACGCCGAGGGCGTCGTGGATGCGCTCCCAGTCGAACCCGGCCATCGGGTGCAGCGCGAGGTCGCGTCGCGTCCCCTCCAGAGCCAGGTTCTGCCACGCTGCACCCGTGTCGAAGGAGTGGGTGAGTGCAGGTTCGCCGTTGTGCTCGAAGGTCGTCTTCGAGAAGATCGCCACGAGGACGCTCGCGTCAGTCGCCCACGCCTGGTTGTTCTCGGTCAGCAGATCGACGAACGTCTCCCACTCGTCGTCGTCACGCGTCGCGTACACGAACCGCCAGTGCTGGTTGTTGAACGCCGACGGCGCCCAGCGGGCGGCCTCGAACAGCGGCAGGAACTCCGCTTCGGCCAGCGGTTCGCCCGTCATCGCACGCGGCGACCACCGGTTCACGAACAACGGATCGACGTCGTGTTCGGGCGTGCGGTGCGCGGCGACTTCGTCGTCGAGTTTGCGGTCTTCGTCTGTCAGAGACATCGTAGTATCTTGTCGGTCCTGCGGACACATATATTATTGGCGACATACCTGTAACCAGGTTACACCGATGACAGTGGTCGCAGTGAGTGTCGTGAGTGTGACAGCGACCAGCCGTGACTGGCTGCGTGGCCGAATTGGCGGTCGGGAGCAGAGAGGCAACCCAGAGACGCTGACAGGTCACCGGTTTCGGGACGAGAGAAGAGGTACTTAGAAGTCCCGGTGGCTCCGAGCGGGAGGTATGAAAGCGACCGCGAAGGCTCACCCCATCCAGGGGCTGGTCAAGTATCACGGGATGCGCGACGAGGAGTTGCGACTCCCGTATCACGACTCGATCAGCGTCTGTACCGCACCGAGTCACTCGAAGACCACCGCCGAGTTCGACCCGTCGCTCACCGCCGACCGCTACGTCATCGACGGCGAACAGGTCACCGGTCGGGGAGCAGAGCGAATCGAGGCAGTCGTGGATCACGTCCGAGACCTCGCCGGCATCGATCACCACGTTCGCTTCGAGTCCGAGAACAACTTCCCGACGAACATCGGCTTCGGCTCCTCGTCGTCGGGGTTCGCGGCGGCAGCGCGCGCCCTCGTCGAGGCAGCGGGGCTGGACATGTCCCTCCCGGAGATTTCAGCTGTCGCACGCCGCGGATCGTCGTCTGCGGCACGCGCCGTCACCGGCGCGTTCTCACATCTCCGCACGGGCCTCAACGACGAGGACTGCCGCTCCGAGCGCATCGAGACTGACCTGGAGGACGATCTCCGCATCGTCGGCGCGGAGGTGCCGGCCTACAAGGAGACCGAAGAGGCTCACAAGGAAGCAGCGGACAGCCACATGTTCGAGGCGCGGATGGCCCACATCCACGGGCAGATCGCCGAGATGCGCGACGCGCTCCGCGCGGGCGACTTCGACCGCACCTTCGAGCTGGCCGAGCACGATTCACTCTCGCTCGCGGCGACGACGATGACCGGACCGGCCGGCTGGGTGTACTGGCAGCCCCGCACGCTCGAGGTGTTCAACACCGTCCGGGAACTCCGCGAGGAAGACGTACCGGTGTACTTCTCGGTCGACACCGGCGCCAGCGTCTACGTGAACACGACGGCCGACTACGTCGACCGCGTCGAGGGTGCCATCGCCGACTGCGGCGTCGACACCCGCACCTGGACAGTCGGCGGTCCCTCACAGATCCTAGACGAGAGTCAGGCACTGTTCTGAGCGACGGCGGTCTTTACCACGGCCCAGCCCCATACTCCGGTATGCGAATCGCCGTCTTCGGAGCTGGGTACGCCGGTCTCACCCTCGCGCGTCGCCTGGAACGGACGCTACCGCCCGACGTGGAACTCGTCGTCGTCGACGAGGACGAGTATCACCTCGTCCAGCACGAAATCCATCGCGCGATTCGCCGGCCGGCGATCGCCGACGACCTACGGATCCCACTCACGGAGGTGCTCGACCGTGCCGACGTACGACGGGCACGGGTCACCGACGTCGAAAGCGACGCCGGCGTCGCGACGCTCGCCGACGGCGAGACGCTCACCTACGACGTGGGGGCAGTCTGTCTCGGTGCCGAAACCGCCTTCTACGACCTCCCCGGGCTGCAATCCCATGCGACGCCGCTGAAACGACTCGAAGACGCAGCGCGGATTCGAGCCGACTTCCTCGACGTCGCCACGGGCGACGACACGGCACAGGTCGTCGTCGGTGGTGCGGGACTGTCCGGCATCCAGACTGCCGGCGAACTGGCCGCGCTCGCCCGGGAGGAGGGCGTCGCGGGCGACGTGGAGATTCGACTGCTCGAACAGAAAGCCGCCGTCGCACCGAACTTCCCCGAACGGTTCCAGTCCGCCGTCCACGACGAACTGGTCGCACGCGACGTGGTCGTGCAGACGAACGCGACGGTCACGGAGGCAACAGACGCCGCCGTCCGTCTCACAGACGGCTCGACCGTCGCCTACGACCAGTTAATCTGGACCGGCGGGATTCGCGGACCGACGGCACTGGACGGCGAGCGTCCAATCGTCAGGAGCCATCTCCGACTCGTCGACGACACGTTCGTCGTCGGCGATGCGGCGCGGATCGTCGACGCCGACGGAGAAGCCGTGCCAGCCAGCGCCCAATCGGCAGTCCGTGCGGCCCGCGTCGCGGCCGACAACGTCGAGCGACTCGTCGAGTACGACCGGACCGACCGGCGCGGCTTCGAGCCGAGGCTGGCGAACTTCACGTTCGACTCGCCCGGCTGGCTGGTCTCGATCGGGAACGGCGCCGTCGCACAGGTCGGGTCCGCCGTCCTCACGGGATCCGCAGCAGTGGCACTGAAGACGACCGTCGGTGCCGGGTATCTCTCCTCGGTGGGAACCGTCCACCAGGCAGTCGATCTGGTTCGCGAAGAGTTCGGACTCACAGGAGAGACCACCAGCGAGGCCCAGCCGAGAGACGGGGAGCCCGGCGACTCCGACGACCGGATCGTGGGCGGCGAAAACCCAAACGAATGAACCCGCGACAGGCAGAGACTGACGACGGTGCGTCCAGCGAGTCGGTCAGCCGCCAGTGTGTCTGATGATGACCACGTCGTAGGCCGTATCGGCGGCGATGCTACTGCCGACGCTGGAGAGGGAGTTGACCACCTGCCCGGCGTTCTCGCTGCCGATGAACACCATCGTCGCGTCGAGTCGGCGGGCGACGCGTCGGAGGCGGTTGGCGATCGAGCTGACCTGTGCGTACTTCCCGACGACCTCGTAGTGGAACTTTGCGTCGGGGACGATTCGGGTCGCCTTCGAGCGGAGGCGCGCCGCGACGGCGTCGGTCTCTGGCGGACTGTCCGCGTTCAGCCCGGCGTTGGTTCTGGCGAACTCCGCGTTCCGTTTCGGGATGACGCTCACGGCGACGACCGACTCGTCGAATCGGCCGTGGAACTCGCCGGCGCGGGCCAGTGCCGCCTCGGACAGCGGCGAGCCGTCGAATGGAACAACGAAGGTCATAGTGAAACGGAGAGTACAGCGATCACAGGAGAGTGTCTGGGTTCGAGAAGGCCACCGTTACGAGGAGTTCAACGCGAGCTCGGGCGTCGTCCAGACGACGAAGTCGTCCTCGTCTTCGCGGTTGATGATGCCGTTGATGTATTCGGCGTCCTCGTCGGGCGAGTCGTTGACCTCGTCGTCCGACACCGGCGTGACCTGCCGGACTTCGTCGACGACCCAGCCGAGATGGCCCTGATCGCCGACTTCCTCGGAGTCGAAGACGATGATGAGGCTGCCGCCGACTTCCTCCTCGACTTCGAGCGCGTCCTTCGGATTGATGATGGTCGTCACCTGACCGCGGAGGTCGACGACGCCCTCGACGAACGAGGGAGAGTTGGGGACGCGAGTCATGTTCTCCAGTTCGACGATCTCTTCGATGTAGTCGATGTCGAGACAGAACCGCTCGTCGCCGAGTTCGAACTCCAGTACGCGGGTGCGAGCGCCGACGTGGGCAGTCCCGCGAGACGCCGCCGCGGCGCGGGCCGCCGCGACGCTCTGTTCGGCGCCGTCGAGCGTGGACTGGTCGTCCTCCTCGGTGACTGTCGTCGCCTGGTCCGGAATGGCGAACGTGTTACCGGCGTTCAGGTTGTCGACAGCAGACGACGCGTCGGTCGTGCTGACCGTCTGGGCGACGCCCGTCTGTGGCTCCGCCGCGTCGTCGGCCACGGCCGGCGCGTCGACGTCCGTTTTCTCGGCTTTCTCGTCGTGGGCGACCGCCTTCTCGGGCGAGTCGTCGAACTCGAAGCCGCTCTCCTCGACGCCGGACCCGTCGTCCTCAGTTTCCGTCTCCTGGCCGTTGGTTGAGTCGGCGGCCGAGGGTGCAGGTTCCGTCTCCTGGCCGTTGGTTGAGTCGGCGGCCGTGGATTCGGGCTCGGTTGAGGTCGTCGCGTCGTCTACCGGTTGGTCCTCCGAGGCCATCTCCGATTCGCTGCCACGGTCGGACGTCTCAGTCGCCTCGTCGGATTCCGTCTCGGTGTCGTCGGTTTCACCGGCACCGTCCGCCGTGGGACGTTCGTCTGTGTCGCCATCGCGGGATCGGCCACGGCGACGTCCCTCGCGCATTTCTCGTAGTCGATCCGCCCGATTCATCCGGTCGTTGTCGTCAGTGTCCTCATCAGTCATGCTGTCACCTCCTCGACGAAGCCGAACTGCTCGTCGAGGTCTGCCGCGATGTCCAGGAAGACGTCGGTCATGTCGACGTTCGCGTCGTAGGCGAACACGGAGTTGCCCTGGGAGAACGCCCGCTGCAGCGCGACGCGTTTGCGGACCTGCCACACCGGCACGTCCGAGAACACGGCCTCGAACCACTCGAGCATCTCCTCGTCCTCGTTCGTCGATTCGACCCGGTTGGCGACGACGCCGACTTCCGAGACGGAGATGCCGGTCCGGTCTTCGAGGGCGGCCACCTGGTCGAACAGGAGTTCGATGGCGCGCTCGGACGTCGCCTCGGTCAGCGCCGGGATGAGAACGTTCCGCGTCGCGTAGATGGCCGTGTCGGTCAACTGGCCGTAGAACGGGGGCGAGTCGACGATGACGTAGTCGTAGTCGTCGGCCACCACGTCGAGGGCTCGGTCGAGGTGGTCCATCGGTTCCGACCCGGCGATAGTCTCCGGCGTGACGACGTTCGTCAGTGCCGACAGCGCCGACGGGTCGGCGTCGATAGCGGGATCGGACTCGATCGTCGCCATCGCGTCGGCGAGCGTCAGTTCGTGTTCGGCCTCCAGCAACTCGAAGTGGCTGGGGAGCACGTCCATCTCCTCGTGGGAGACGATGACGTCACGGATCACGTCCCGCTGCGTGGCGTCGGTCAGGACGTCGAACAGGGTCGGCGGGTCCCTGTCGTAGGCATCGACCAACCCGAGCCCTTCGGTTGCGTTCCCCTGCGGGTCCAGATCGACGAACAACACGTCGTGGCCACGCTCGTTGAGCGCGCCCGCGATGTTGATAGCGACTGTCGTTTTCCCCGTCCCGCCTTTCGCGTTCGTCACGCAGATCGACGCAGGACGGTCTTGCTCCCGGCTCATCGATAACTATCGGGGTGTCAGTCCCACCAACTAATAAAAATAAGCTCCCGATTCTCAATTGTTGTAGCAGTGCAGGGCGGGAAATCCGCCGCTCAAAAGCGGGCGACCGGTCCGTCGTCGGTGTCCTCGACCGTGATGCCGAGGGCTTCGAGTTCGTCCCGGAGGTCGTCCGCCCGCTCGTAGTTGCCGGCCTCGCGCTCTGATTCGCGGACCGAGAGCACGAGATCGGCGAGTTCCTGTGCGACTCGAACGTCACCGTCGGTGTCGCCACCGAACGAGAGTCCGAGGACGCCCTCGCCGAACGCCTCGAACGTCTCGATCGCGCGTCGAAGCCCGACGTAATCGTACTCGTCGTGCTCGTCGACGTGACGGTTGACAGCTCCGGCCAGATCGAGCAGCGCCGTCATCGCTTCGCGGGTGTTGAAGTCGTCGTTCATCGCCGTCTCGAAGTCCGAACGGGCGGTCTCGACGCCCGCTCTGAGGGGGTCGTCGGGGACTTTCGTGTGTGCGTCGACGCTGTCCGCCGCCTCGACGGCCCGCTGGTAGCCGCGTTCGAGACGCTCCCAGCGTTCGGTGGCTTCCTGGACGGTCTCTTCGCTGTAGACGGCGCTGTTGGCGTAGGCCGTCGAGAGCAGGAACGTGCGGGCGACGTTGGCGCCGTGCTCGGCGACGAACTCCGCGACGGTGAAGAAGTTCCCCAGCGAGGAGGACATCTTCTCGCCTTTGGTTTCGAGCAGGCGGACGTGGAGCCAGTAGCGGGCGAACGTCTCGCCCGTGGCGGCCTCGCTCTGGGCGATCTCGTTCTCGTGGTGGGGAAAAACCAGGTCCTGGCCGCCGACGTGGATGTCGATGGTGTCGTCGAGGTGTGTCATGCTCATCGCCGAGCACTCGATGTGCCAGCCGGGGCGGCCCTCGCCCCACGGCGAGTCCCAGGTCTGGGCGGTCTCGCAAGCTTCTTCGGCCGGTGCGGCCTCCTCGTGCTGGTGTTCGGCGATGTCCCCTTCGCTGACGCCGTCGGCTTTCCAGAGTGCGAAGTCGGCCGGGTTGCGCTTGTCCGAGCGCTCGTCGGGGTCGCCCTGCGAGTCCAGTTCCTCGACGTCCTGGTTCGAGAGTTTCCCGTAGTCCTCGAACTCGGTGACGTCGAAGTACACCGACCCGTTGACCTCGTATGCGTAGCCCTTCTCGACTAACGTCTCGACGAGGTCGATGATCTCGGGGACGTGCTCGGAGACGCGTGGGTACACCTCCGTCCGCAGGAGATTGAGCGAGCGCATGTCCCGAATGGTCTGACCGACGTAGTGTTCGGCGACCGCGGCTTCGCTCGCTCCGTCCTCGCCGACGCGGGCGACGATCTTCTCGTTGACGTCGGTGAAGTTCTCGACGTGACGGACGTCGTAGCCCAGGTGTTCGAGCCAGCGGTGCATCACGTCGACGTGGACCCACCCGCGAGCGTGGCCCAGATGGGCCGGGTCCGAGGTCGTCAGGCCACAGTAGTAGAGCAGAACCGAGTCGGGATCCTGTGGCTCGAACGCCTCGCGCTCACCGGTGAGGGTGTTCGTCACACGAAGGGTCATTACGACCTACCAGACGGGGCCGGCGTTTCAACGCTACGATAGCGCGGAGTTTACGAACGATCGGGAACGGTCTCCAGTGCCGCCTCGACAGCGCGAAGTGCGTCCGGTCCCGCCCGCCGTGAGACGACGACGGTGAGCGCGTCGCTCGCAGTCCCAGCAGCCTCGACGTCGATTCCTTCTGCCCCAAGATGGGTCAACACGTGTCCGAGCGACCGTGCATCCACGTCACCACCGGCGAGGATGGCAGTCAACGACCCGCCGCCGGACACGAGTCGCGTCTCGCCGACGGTGAGCAGTGCGTCCGCTTGGTCTGCATCCTCGGCGACACCCACGCCGCTCTCCATGTTTACCCGAGCGTCCCGCCCAGTCGCGTCGTACTCGGGCAAGTCCTCGGCGTATCGGCGGAGTGCGGCCACGACCGCCTCCTGGTCGTCGACGCCCAGATCGAGAAAGCGAGCAGCAGCGGTGTAGTTGACCACGCCAGCCCGGAGTGCCTCGTAGAGGAACGGGTTCGCCCGGACCGCCTCGCGGGTGCGTTCAGCCAGCGACATACTCGCTCCGGCGAGCGCCGACGACAAAAGCCCGCCGGGTTAAAAGTGACCGCAGTATTGTTGCAAACCAGCCATGTGAGACAACATCATACGTACTGCTGTGTCAACGGGTGACCGGAACGGTGGGGGAACCGCCAGCGGGTCCAGCCGCCTGACACGAGGCAATCATGGCAACGAACGACGATCCCTGTGCGAACTGCGCCGCCTGTGGCGACTGTGAGCGCATCGACGTGGAACCGGAGACCGACCAGCGCGACGTGGCCGACGCAGACATCGAGAAGCCCTACTCCGAGGAGGTGAACGAGTGACAGCGAAGTCCCTAAGACCGACCTCTCCCTAGACGCGGGTATGCAAGCGCTGGTCATCGCGGCGCACGGATCGCACCTCAGCGCGGGGTCTGCCACACCGACGTTCGATCACGCAGACACCATCCGCGAATCGGGGGCGTTCGACGAAGTGCGGGAGTGTTTCTGGAAGGAGGAACCGTCCTTCCGAGAAGTCCTGCGCACCGTCGAGAGCGACGAGGTATACGTCGTCCCGCTGTTCATCAGCGAGGGCTACTTCACCGAACAGGTCATCCCACGGGAACTCCGTCTGGAGGAGTGGGACGTCGACCAGTGGGACTCTGACGGGACGTCGGCCACCCACACGACGGTGACGGCAACCGACACGGACCAGACCGTACACTACTGTGGCCCTGTCGGAACGCACGACGCGATGAGCGACGTGATCGTCCAGCGCGCCGACAGCGTCACGGGCGACCGCTCGGTCGACGACGGGGAGTTCGGGCTCGCGGTCGTCGGCCACGGCACCGAGCGCAACGAGAACAGCGCCAAGGCAATCGAGTATCACGCCGACCGCATCCGCGAACAGGGCCGCTTCGGCGAGGTCGAAGCGCTGTTCATGGACGAAGACCCCGAGGTCGACGACGTGACGGACTACTTCTCGACCGAGGACGTCGTCGTCGTCCCGCTGTTCATCGCGGACGGGTACCACACCCAGGAGGACATCCCCGAGGACATGGGACTGACCGACGACTACCGGAAGGGATGGGACACGCCCACCGAAGTCGACGGCCACCGTATCTGGTACTCCGGTGCCGTCGGGACCGAACCGCTGATGGCCGACGTGGTGCTCGAACGTGCCGCCGACGCCGGTGCCGACGTCGGCGACGCCATCGAGCGCGTCCGCCGGGAAACCAGTAGCGCCGGCCCAGCCGCCGGCGACTGAGGACGAAGCCGACCATCACACCCGGGAAGGGTTTTTTATTTGTGCATCGACACAAGGGGGTATGGCCAGGTCGCGGGTTCTCTTGCTCGGACCGAGGCGAACGCTCCCCGAGGGACTGACCGCAGGGGACTGCGCCAGCGCGATTACGACAGCGTTCCCCGACGTCGACGTCGAGACCGTCACCTCACCAGCGGCCGCACTCGCCGCACTGGACGGGGGAGTCGCCTGTCTCGTCAGTAGTCTGCCCCTCGACGACGAGGGTCTCGCCTTTCTGCGCGACGTCCGCGACCGGAACCAGAACGTTCCGATCGTCTATCTCGCGAACGCACCGAACGAGCGAGTGCCCGTGGACGCGCTGTCACTCGGCGTAACCGAGCATCGGTGTCTCCGCACGGCCGACGATCCGGCCGACGAGTTGGCCGCGGCAGTCCGGTCCGTGCTTCCCGAAGCCGAACCGGACGACCCGCCGGCCGCGACAAGCGAATCGCGCCAGACCGAGGACGCGGCCGGCGACGACGCGGGTCGATACCGACAACTGGTCAGGCACATCGCCGACCCGGTGTACATGATCGACGACGCGGGGTACGTCACGATGGTCAACGAGGCACTCTTGACGAAGGGCGGGTTCGAGCGCGAGGAGTTCGTCGGGACGCACGTCAGCGAGGTCATGCCCCCGGACGACGTCGAGCAGGGGACCGAGATCATCCTCGAACTGGTTCAGTCCGAGGTGACCGAGAGCGAGACGTTCGAGATGGAGATTATCCACGCTGACGGAACCCGCCGGGAGTACGAAGACCACGTCTCGGTGATGTACGACGAGGCGGGCGCCTACGAGGGATCGGTCGGGATCGTCCGCGACATCGAGGAACGCAAGGAGCGCGAGCGCGAACTCGAACAGTACGAAACCATCGTCGAAACCGTCCCGGACGGCGTGTTCGTGCTCGACGAGGCGGGACGCATCGTCGGCGGCAACGAGCGCGCGGCCGAGATGGTCGGCATCGAGAAGGGCGCTGCCGTGGGCACGTCGGTGTCCGATCTCGTCGAGCAGGGGATCCTGCGCGCGACGATACTGGAAACGTACAGCGAGATCGTCAGCGACCTCGTCTCCGATGCGTCCGACCGGGAGACCGACCGCTTCGAGTTCACGGTCCGACCGAACGGGTCCGACGAAGAGCGGATCTTCGAGGCGCGGATCGCGCTCCGCCCGTACGACGACGCGTTCCGGGGAACGGTCGGAGTGGTGCAGGACGTCACGGATCGCAAGCAACGCATCGAGGAACTCGAACGGTACGAGACGATCGTCCAGGCGATCCCGGACACGCTGTGGGCTGCCGACGAAGACGGCTACTTCACGTTCATCAACGAGGCCGGTGCCGAACAGTTCGGGTACACCCAGGCGGAGATCGAAGCGAACGAGATCCACTTCTCGGAGATCGTCAGCGACGACGAAGTCCAGAAGTTCTCAGAAGCGCTGGTGCGGCTGCTCTCCGACGAGTACGACACCGGTGAGAACGCCGTCGTCCAGTACACGGGCATCAGGAAAGACGGGCGCCGCTTCCCGGCCGAGACGTACCTCTCCCCGATGGAACCGACCGCAGCGGGCGTCGCCAGTGCCGGCATCGCACGCGACATCACCGAGCGCAAGCAGCGCGAGGAGCGAATCGAAGTGCTCGATCGCGTGCTCAGACACAACCTCCGCAACGACCTCAACGCGATTCTCGCCAACGCCGAGTTACTGAGCGATCGGCTCCGAACGCGACACGACGACGAGGCGGGAGCCAGGATCGCCGAGGTGGCCACGTCCCAGACGGAACAACTCGTCGAGACCAGTAGCGACGTCAGGCAGATCCAGCGAGCGCTCGAACGGGATCGGATGGACCACCCGGAGATCGACGCCGTCGACCTCGTCTCCGACGTGCTCGCGTCGTTCCAGTCGGCCAATCCCGGCGTGACCATCGAGACCGACCTGCCGGACCGAGCCGTCGTCGAAGCCGACGAGTCGCTCGAACTGGTCGTCGAGAACGTCGTCGAAAACGCGATCGAACACCACGACAGCGACCACCCGAAGATCGAGGTCACGATCGCAGAACAGGATCGCGAGCGCGGCGAGTGGTTCGAGATCACCGTCCGCGACGACGGCCCGGGGATTCCGTCACAGGAACTGGTCGCGGTCGACGATGACCGAACCGTCACACCGCTGCAACACGGGAGCGGCATCGGACTGTGGGCCGTCGCCTGGATCGTCCAGTCGTTCGGCGGGAGCGTCGACGTGGCGGCAGACGGAGCCGGCAGCGTCGTCACCCTCTCGCTCAGGAAGGCGCGGTAAGGCCGACCGCACGCGCGGGTTCGACCGTTTTTCAGACCTGGAAAAGGACGCCCGGTTTTTAAACCGTACCCATTCGTTGCGTGAGGTGTGAGTGAGGATTGGGAGTTACACGAGGTGCTCGACCTGCTGAGCGACGAGTACGCTCGCTCAATCCTCGCAGCAACGAGCGTCGAACCCATGTCTGCCAACGAACTCAGCGAGCAATGTGATGCGTCCCTGCCGACCGTCTACCGGCGTATCGAGTGGCTCCAGGAGTACGACCTGATCGAAGCACAGACCAGAGTGGAGTTGAGTGGAAACCACCACAAGGTGTTCTCGGCGACGCTGGCCGAGTTCTCGATGGAACTCGACGACGGCGCCTACGAGGGAACCATCGAGCGAACCTCCCGCGCGGACTTCCCGGAGGAGGAAGACACCGCCGACCGGTTCACTCGCATGTGGGAGAACCTCTGACCATGGTGGTTTCGACCACGCTCGTCAACTGGGCCATCATCGCGCTCGCCTTCGGCTCGACGGTGTTAGGAACCTACATCGCCTACCAGGCCTACCGAGGCTTCCGGCGCAACGAGAGCCGTCCGATGCAGTTCCTCTCGATCGGCCTTCTCCTGCTGACGGGCGTCGCGTTCGGCACCGCCTTCGTCGGCTCGGTCCTGCTCCGCGAGGGACTGATACCCATCCGCTACCGCCAGCCGCTGACCCTGCTGACGCGACTCTTCCAGTTCCTGGGGGTCGCGTTCATCGCGTACTCGCTGCACAGACGACCCTGACGGGACGGGACGACGCTCACGCGCACACTCTCACTCACACTGGACTGCGACACTGCTGTTCACCAGCGTTTTGCTGCCGTCACTCCCGCTGGCGGCGTATCGAGACTCCCAGCAGCATGACGCCTGCGACCGGCGGTGTCGACGGTCGCCACCGGTTCACCGAACGGATCTGCAGTCAACGGGCGCTTCGTTTCTGTGTCGGATACCTGCGGGCACTCACGACAGGGGAAGCTACTACCCACGGGAAACAAAAGACGACAACGGAACACCCACACGAGTAGAGAGCAGCGTCAGCGGGGACCTGGAAGGCGCGTCAGCGGAGACCGGGAGGGCGCGTCAGCGGAGACCGGGAGGGCGCGTCAGCGGAGACCGGGAGGGCGCGTCAGCGGAGATTCGGACAGCGACGAGCCAGAACGGCAGGTGAGCACGCAGGCCTCACGCGCACTCGACGGAGGCCGCGACGTCGACCAACTGGGCGCGTGAGAGGCCACCCGAGACCGAGTACCGGGAGCCGTCACACGACCAGACGATCATTCCGGCAGAGCCGAACTCGTGGTAGCTGCCGGTCCGTTGGCCGATCTGCACCGTCTCGTTGGAATCAGTCCCGTTGTACGTCGTCTCGTTGGCCTTGGTCACCGTGAGCCGCGTCGACTCGTTTCGGTACTGGAGGGAGACCGACCGACGGTCACCGCGGGTGACTCGCCCCTGTTCCAGGGAGAACCCCGCAGGGAGGTCCGGTTCCGGCAGGGACATCGTCGCGTTGGCCCGAAGATCGGCCAGCGAGTCGTACACGCGCGAGTCGGGGAGCGAGACGTCAGACGTGTTCGCGTCAGCGGGGACGTCGAGCGCGAACTTCGAGTCCGGGATCGTCGGGTTCAGTTCGACGTTCTCGTACCGCGTGACCGAACTGAAGTTCACCCGATCGGAGTTGGACGCCGTTTCGACGCGGACCGGGAAGTGCGTATCCGCGTCGAGCCAGGCGGTGATCGTCGCCTGCTCGCTTGCCATGGAGGCGTTGGGCTCCAGGCGGACGCGGTACGTCTTCTCGCCGTCGACCTGTTCGGTCCCGAGCGTTTCGACCGTCATCGAGTCCACGACGGACCCGATCATCGTCACGCTCGCGCTGCCGGACTGGCCCATCTGGTAGTTCGAGCGGTTGATGCGGGTGAGCTCGTTCGATTCCCGACTGTAAGTCACCACCATGGTCTCGTTGATGACGGTGACCATCCCCTCGGTGTAGGGGGAGGAAACCACTTCACGACGGACCTGCCCGGTTTCCGGGCGTGCCCAGACCTTCGTCGTCGTGTTGGTCTCGTTCTCACCGAACTCGCTGTGGGAGACCACCGTGGCAGTGTAGCTGTCGAGTTCAGACAGCCGTTGTTTGAACGCCGCAGCGACGTCACCGTCGCCGTCGCCGTCGATCGACTCGTTCGTCGGCGTCGCGTCGCCGGGGGAGGTAGTCGTGTTCGTCCCGGGGTCGCTGCCGACACAGCCGCTCAGGCCGAGTGCAGCAGCCACCACCACCACCAGGACGACAGATCGAACCGTCCGTGAAACCATGCACGTCACCGTAGTACCGAATCCCCCATAAGCCGAGAAGGACAGTTTCCGGCCTGGAAAGTTACCCCAAGATATTAATAACAGGTTTCCAACCGGCCGACAACGACGCGAAAGGCCGACTTTATTCCGGTGGCATCCCTCGGTCCTCGTATGATCGAGACGGCGGTCGACCACCTCATCGAGGCAGCAAACGAGGGCGACGGCGTCGAGTTCGACGGGCTCCACGTCCAGGCAACCGACGATGGATACGAGTTCCGGACGCCCCAGACCGAGCAGTCGGGACTCTCGGCCGAGCAACTCCGTGACGTGGCGTCGGAGCAGGCAGCGTACGTCACGAACTGGCACTTCTTCAGCGACGTGGCGTCCGACGAACCGGCCCGGTGGGCGTTCCTCCGGTGGCTCGAACACGCCGACGAGGACGACGTGCTGGCTCGGTACGGTGCGCTCGACGACGGACGCACGCGCGAGTGGGGACAACTCCACGTGACCGTCGAGCGCGACGACACCGGCGCTCGCCGGTACGACCTCCGGCACGTCGACGACGTGGACACGCCCGACGACGAGCTTCGCGTCCACGAGGACCCACTGGACGCACGGGACCTCGTCCGACACGACGAGACGGGGCGATACCGGCCGCTGAAAACCGCGCCGACGCTCCGCAGCGGCTGGGTCTTCCCAGATCTCGGTCCGGCGGCGCTGGTCGAGACGGTCGAGTTCGTCTATCCGGCGACGATCGCCAACTGGCATCGCGAGCGGGAGGGAGAACTGGACGTCTCACACTGGCACGAGACGGTCGAGCGCCAGACCGGCATCTACGGCGTCGTCGAGACGTGGGACCGACAGGAAGGCCACGAGCACGTCGACTGGGTCGCTGAGGCCTGCTGTGCCGACTCCCAGTGTCTGAAACGGCGGGAGTGGGAGTACGACGACGAGACCGACCTTGACGTCGACGGCGGCGACGGCGAGTTCCCGTGTCGGGAGCCCTGTTCGATGGTCATCTCTGCCGCCCGTCGCTGGACGAAACTCGAAGCCGAGCAGTCACAGACCTACGAGTTCGAGTTGACTCCCAGCGAGAAAGAACAGATCGAAGAGATCATCGACGCCGTCGCCGACGACCGCACGGACGAGATTCGGGAAGCCGACACGCGAGAGGGGGCGAACCGCTACCGAGCGCGGTTCCTCCGTGCGAAACGCTTCGACGACGACGGGAACCTCTGTGGCGTCCCGACCGAACGCGAGGACGACCAAGACGAGTCCGGCCACTGACGCCGGTCACTGCTGAGCGAGGAGGTAGCCGGCGACGAGCACGGCACAGAAGACGAGCACCGCGCCGACGGCGACGACCGTGCTCTCGAAGACCGCGGCCGAACCGACAGCGACGAGGAGTGCGAGGAGCCCCAGACTGGCGACGGGAAGGACGGGACTGTCACCGAGCAGCGGGGTGCCGGCCGCCTCGTCGGATTCGTCCTCGTCGCGGGGTTGTGGCTTCGCGAGTTCCTCGTCGATCTCGACGGCGTCGTCTTCGTCCGGTTCCAGCACTTCGACGTCGACCCAGCGAGTCACGGCCCCGTAGCCCGAGACGAGTTTGATCTTGCCGAACACGTGGTCGGTTCCGTGGACGCTGACGGGAATCTCCTTGGTCGCGTTGGCTTCGACGTAGAAGTTCGTGTCTTCGATGGACGCGATCTCGGGGAGTCCGTCGTCGAGATGGACGTGAATCCGGCTCGCCTCACCGTGGTTCGTGACCGCGAGGACGAACGAGTCCGCGGTCTCGAACGACGGCGGGACCTCCAGGGAGTGACGTTCCTGGCGGTTGATGTACACGGGTAGCGTGTCGGGCACGACCGACTCTGCGCGCGGCTTCGGGAAAAAGGTTCAGTTTATGCGGGAGACTCTTCGCGCATGTCCGGGGGCAACAGGTTCGGGATGCCCTCCTCGACGGGGTACTCCTCGCCGCACTCGGAACACACCAGTCGCCCCTCGATGACCTCGCCCTCGTCGTCACGCTGGGTGACCTCGAGTTCCAGGTCGCTTTTGTCCAGCGGACAACAGATGATGTCCATCAAGTCCTCTTGCATGAGTGAACGTGCGACCGGGGCGGTCAAAAACGTGCCGGACCGCCGCGTTCTCACGGTCTGGGGACGAAGTCGGCCACTTATGCCGATCTCGCGGGTAGCACCACCCATGACAGCCGACGAGACGCTGTACGAGAGGCTCGGGGGTCGCGAAGCGATCCGCGCCGTCGTGGACGATTTCTACGCGCGCCTCCTCGCGGACGACGAGCTGGGCCCCTTCTTCGCCGACACGGACATGGAGTCGCTGAAAGAACACCAGACGGACTACCTCTGCGAGGCCGCGGGCGGCCCCGCCGAGTACACCGGTCCGGACATCCGGACAGCGCATCTCCACGTCCCGTTTACCGAAGCACTGCTCGACCGGTCGATCGAGCACCTGCTCGCGAGCTTAGACGAGTTCGACGTCACTGGCGAGGACAGAGAGGCTGTCGTCGGCGCGATCACGACGCACGCGGACGATCTCCTCGCGACAGCCGACGAAAACGAGTGAAACGCTCAGGCCTCGAACGGCCGTTCGAGCACGATCGTCTGTGAGCGGTTCGGCCCGACGCCGACCGCGTAGATCGGCGTGTCCAGTTCCTCGCTGACGTAGTCGAGGTACGCACGCGCGTTCTCGGGGAGAGCCTCGTAGCCCTCGGCGGCGACCTGTTCCCAGTCGGGGTCCGGCCAGCCATCGAACGTGCGGAGGTTCGGCTCGCAGTCGCCCCAGCGTTCGGTCGTCGCGGGCATCGTGAACACTTCCTCGCCGTCGAGCTGGTAGGAGTGCCCGACTTTCACTTCGTCGAGCCCGGCGAGAACGTCGAGGTGGTTGATCGCGAGGCCGGTGAAGCCGCTCGCGCGCGCGGCGTGGCGGAGCATCGGCATGTCCAGCCAGCCGACGCGGCGCGGGCGACCGGTGACGGTGCCGTACTCCCCGCCCTCTTCGCGGATGTAGTGCGCGAGGTCTTCGGACTCCTCGTCGCCCTCCAGTTCCGTCGGGAGCGGGCCGGTGCCGACACGTGAGAGGTAGGCCTTGACGATCCCGATGATCTCACCCTGGCCGACGGTCGTCGGCCCGATGCCGGTGCCGGTACAGGCGCCGCCCGCGGTCGGGTTCGAGGACGTGACGTAGGGATAGATCCCGTGGTCGATGTCGATCGAGGTGCCCTGCGCGCCCTCGAACATGACGTTGTCGCCCTCGTCGATGCGGTTCTGGACGAACTCGCCGGCGTTGACGGCCATGCCGTTCTCGCGGAGGCGGCGGCCGTACTCGCTGAACTCCTCGTGAAGCGCGTCGACGTCGAACTCCTCGCCGGCGTCCATGCCGTAGACGTCCTCGACGATGGCGCGGTTGTACGGAACGACGTACTCCAGGCGCTCGCGGAGGACCTCGGGATCGAGCAGGTCGCCGATGCGGATGCCCCGCCGGCCGACCTTGTCCTCGTAGGTGGGGCCGATCCCCCGGCCGGTCGTCCCGGCTTCGAGGTCCGAATCGCTCTTGGCTTCCTCCTCGATTCCGTCCAGAACGCGATGATAGGGGAGAATCGTGTGTGCGCGCTTCGCGACGCGGACGTCCGGATCGAGTCCGCGCTCCTGTAGGCCGTCGATCTCGTCGAAGAGAGTGCGGGGATTCACGACGCAGCCGTTGCCCAGCAAGCCAACCTTCCCGCGGATGGCACCACTGGGTACCAACGACAGTTTGTACTCCTCGTCGCCCTCGACGACGGTGTGGCCGGCGTTGTCGCCACCCTGATAGCGGACGACGATGTCAGCGGCGTCGCCATACAAGTCGACGATGCCGCCTTTACCCTCGTCGCCGAGTTGCGACCCAACGATGGTTACGGTCATCAACGGCGTTTACGCCCACCGTGATAAACAGATTACGGTCCCCTCGCTGTCGCGAACCACCACCGTTACCGACGTCACGGGCAGCTGTTCGCGTCTTGCCCTGCTCACGTATCACAAACGTTTATCTACGTGCCAGTCGAATCGACGTATTCAGGCAGTTGTTTAAGTCGCCCCGACAGCAACCTTTAAAACCCGCGAACACAAGTTAACAATTGCCATGATAGACAGGCTTGAGAAGGAAGTCGATATGCTCGAGCGTCATCTGCAGGTCCTCCGGATGGTCATCGAGAACGAGCCGATCGGCATCGTGAAGATGTCGAACGAGACGGGCTACCCGCATCACAAGGTTCGCTACTCGCTGCGCGTGCTCGAAGAGGAGAACCTCATCGAGCCGTCGAGCCAGGGTGCCATCACGACCGAGCAGACCTCCGAGTTCGTCGACGATCTGGACGAGAAGATCAACCACATCATCGACAAGCTCGACGACATGAAAATCGAAGACGTCGCGGAAATCGAAAGTTAGAGCTCCGGCACGGAGAGCTCGAACTGCCCATCCAGGTACTGGACGAGACAGAGGTGGAACCCTTCTTTCCGTGACAGCTTGACGAAACTCTCTCGTTTGTCTCGACTCAGGAGACCGCTCCCAGTCGCGTCTTTGGCCGCTTCCATCGCTTCCGGATCGAAGAAGCTCGAGGTGACGAGGAACGAACCGGCCAGGGACTCCTTGGACTCGCCGACGCGGTTCGAGGCCGTAATCAGCGACTCCATCATCGACTGACTCGCCGGCTGGCGCGACTCGTTCATGTTCGCGACGACCAGCGGGTTCCCCATCCGGTCGCGGAGCACCACGTCGAAGGTCTCCTGGCTGCGTTGTTCCTGGCCCTCTTCTTCGTAGACGACGCTGATAGTGCCGTTCAGTTCGGCCCGGTCGATCTCGGGGAGCGCCTGGTAGAGATCACTGAGCCCGCCCTCGTGACCCGTGTCGCGGATTTCGTACGGGAGGACGCGCGTCGTCCACTCGACGAACTTGTACTGGAGCGTCCCGTGGAGGAACTCCGTGAACGGCTCGCCGTTGACCGCGACGTCCTCGGCGTCGAACTGGGTGTGGTGCTGGATGTCGAGGTTGTCGTTGACCGCGGTCGGTTCCGCGTTGCCCCGGTAGGCCGACTCCAGGGTCGCGTCACCCTTCGACTGGTAGCGGACGAACAGGTTGGTCCCGTCGATCACCTCGCCGGGGCTCATGCGGCGACGGTCCGCGATCGACTCGCCGCCGTCGTCACTCCGGAGTTCGCTGACGCGGCGTTCGAGTTGCTCGACGCGGTCCTGGAGTTCGTCTCGCTCGGCTTTGACTTCGTCCAGTTGTGCTTCGAGGTCGTCGCGCTCCCCTTCGACCGATTCGAGTTCGGCTTCGAGTCGCTCGATCTCGTCTTCGCGCTCCTGGAGTTCGGCTTCGAGGTCGCCCTGGTCACTGGACGCCGTCGCAGCGTCTGCACTCCCCGCGTGCTGGTCCCGTTGTCGTCCCGTCTGCTGGGACCCCTCGGACGGTTGCGTGGCCGGGGACGGACCGGCTGGTTGCTGTGGAGCGCTGTCTTGCGGTTGCTGGCGCGACGACCTGGTCGGTTGCTGGGCGCCCCGCTGGTGGCTCGCCTCCGCTGGCCGTCCGCCGGGCGCCGGCCGGTCTGGTTGCGGGTCGGGAGTCGGACTGGAACTCCCGTCGTCGCTCGCCGTCTTCGTCCGGCCCGGATCGAGCGACGGGATCGAACGCGTTTCAAGTCCACCGACGGCTTCGGTCGGCGTCGGTGCGCCCGCGGCGTCCCGCTGGCGAGTGTCGCCGCCGTTCCCGCTCGGTGACGCCTCGGCCGGCCCCGACGTCTGACCGCCGTTCTGGCTCGGCTGTGGCTCGCGGTGTGAGTGGCCCTGCTGGGGACGTTGTCCGCGCTCACGCTCCTGTGGCTGGGGGTCACGTCCCTGCGACGCGGTTCGCTCGCTGTCGGGCGACTGTGACGCCGACGACGGAGTGCTCGACGCTGGTTGCGATTGCTCCCGAGTGGCCTCCTGGTGCGCCCGATTGGCAGTCGCACCGTCAGCTCCGTCTCCGGACGGTGCCGCGGACGACTCGGCCGCGTGGGAGTCACCGGCGGCCGCACCCGGCGTAGAGGACGACTCGTCCGAGTCCACCGTCTCCGTGTCCGGCTCCTCAGTCGGTTCCGCCGCGGCCTCGTCCGACGAGTCGGCGGCGTCGCTCGTCTCGGCGTCGGTCGTCGCCGTCTCGATCGGCCCGGTGTCGTCAGACGGCGGCGTGGCTGGTTCCGGAATCTCGATGACGTCGATGTCGGCCGGTCGGACTTTGTAGATCCCGACCTCGCCCTGAGTGCGCTCGAAAGCTTCGTCCTCGATGAGCAGCTGCTGGCTCTCACCGACCCACGCGACGTTCATCGAGCGTCCCTGGTGGTAGACGATGTAGTAGTCACCGCTGAGAACGTTCTCAGAGAGTTCGACGTAACCGGTGAAGTTCCCGTCGGTCAGCGTCTGGTCGACCTCCGAGACCGGTGTCTCTTCCGTGTAGTACTGTGCGCGGACTTCGTCACTACGCTCCTGCATGACTGCGAGCAGCGGGAGAGCCGGTGAGGGCGCCTCGTGGACAGTGCCCGAGGCGTCCTCGAAGTCCTCGATATCGCCCTCGAGAACGCCGACCACCTTGCCTTTGGTCATGCACAGTCGGGTCGGTCCTGCCGTCACGATGCCGGAGAAGCGCTCGTCCGACAGCTCCTGTAAGCCACGGTAACCTCCGGAAAACGACCGTGACTCCCAGTTCCCGACCTGCTCGACCGTGCGTGTCGTCATTGCTATGACCAAGTCCCATGCGGTCCAAATACTTTGCGGGCTATGTAGCGTTCACGCGCCGAGTGATTGCGCAGGCGTAGTCGTGAACTTTAATGCTGCCAAGTGTCCAGAAGCGGGTATGGAACTGCGGGTTATCGAGAAGACCGATACGGAACTCTCTATCGAGATTTCGGGCGAGGATCACACGTTCATGAACGTGCTGAAGGGGGCGCTACTGGAAACCGACGGCGTCGACGCCGCGACCTACGACGTGAACCCCGAACAGTCCGGTGGCCAGACCGAACCGATCCTCACGATCAAGACCGACGAGGACGTCGACGCGCTCGACGCGCTCGAAGACGGCGCCCAGCGCGTCATGGACAAAGCGAACAACTTCCGCGACGCCTTCCAGGCGGCCTGAGTCAGCACGCGAACTGCGTCACGTAGATTCTCCCGTCCGGTGCGACGTGAACGTCGACACCCACGATGCCGTTCGAGGTGTTTGCGAACGACGCCGGCGCGTCCGGACTGTTTCGATACGCGCTCACCAGCGCCTGCGCCATCGCTCGCTCCGAGTCGAAGCGTTGGCTTGCGTCCTGTCCCTGCCCGGCTTCCACCGCGAATATCACGGACGCGGGGTCGGCGTCGCCACAGGCGTCGTCCACGCGCCGTCCGACCGCCTTGCTGTTCGGCCCCTCGCCGTCAGCGTATTCCGCACGGACGCGATCCTGATTGAACGACGTCGCGGCCGACGAGAGCGGTTGGTCCCGCGTGAGGTTCGCGTCCCCGTTCGCCGCGCGGCGTGCGTTCAACTCCGAGACGTACTCCGCTTCGACGGTCGACAGTGAGAGGCCCTGGTACGTCGTGGCGTTTCCGGGAACCGGCCCGCCGTCGTTCGGGATGCCGGGGACGTCGACGATCCCCATGAACCCCAGTGCGAGGACGACCACCAGGAGTCCGACGCCGACGAAACCGAGGACGAGTTTCGTATCCAGCACGTCGAGGTAGCTCACGTCCGCCGAAGGGGAGCGGCCGCCCTCGTCGGCGCCGAGCATCTCGGCCATGACCGCCTCTTCGTCGTAGTCGACGTCGCGGCGTTCGAGCGGGCCGCCGCCACAGCGGTCACAGGGCGGGGTGTGTTTGGGATGGTCGTTCCCACACTCGGCGCACACCCAGACGGTGATCGTGTCACTGTCGTCGTCATCGGACTCGGGTGCCATCGGGACGACCGCCTTCTCGAACTCGCCGTGGCCACAGTTGTCACACGGTGGATCGTTCTCTTCGTGGGGTTTGCCACACCACGCGCACCGCCATTCCATTACTCGTTCGCTCGAAAGTGGCAGACAGGCAAATAGCTGGCGGGGACGGACGCGACGGCGACCGCCGTGACGCTTCGAGGACTGTACGACGTTTCGACGACCGGACGCGAACGCCCTTTGAGGAGATTCGGGAACGAGTAGATATGCGGAACCCGCTTCCGACCAACCGACTGGTCGCACTGACTCTGGTAGGAGCACTCGCCACGGCCGTGGTGGCGTCGGCGCTGATCGTTCCCGGCGTCATCGACACGTCAGCTGACACCAGTGGCGCCACACCGACGGCGGCAGGCAGTGACGCACCACAGCCCAACCAGAACTTCACGGCTGCCGTCTCGAACGGCAACGACGGTCGCGGTGGAGAATACGAAGCACACGAGGAAGAAGAGGAGTACGAGGACCACGAGGAAGAGGAAGAAGAGTACGAAGAACACGAGGAGCACGAGTAGGGGAGCATTGATGGTCGCCATTTCAAATCGGATCTCCAGCGCCGTCGCTGGAGCGCGCGAACAGTTGGGCGATGCGAAAGTCCGGTTCGAGTGCTGTGACACGACGTTCGTGGCCGCGGCAATCGGGCCGGGCGCGCGACGCGCCGTCCAGCGGGCCCAGCAAACGGCAGCCAGGCTGGAAGGCGTCCTGAACGCGTTCGACAGCGACAGCGCTGTCGCGGTACTCAACAGAACCGGACGCGTCGAGAACCACCACGTCGCGTCGGTCGTCCGGCGCGGACTGGCGTACGCCGATCGGACCGAGGGCGCCTTCGACGTTCGCCACGGGCAGTTCGAACACGAGCTGAAAGCCTACATCCGAGACGGGGGCGAACAGCCATCCGCGACGGACCGCGACGAAGCGACGGTCACCGTCGACGGGAACGAGGTCAGAACCGACCAGCCGCTCGACCTGAACGGCCTGGCGAAAGGGTACGTCGTCGATCACGCCTTCGACACGCTGGACGGACTGGGCCGTCACGGATTCGTCAGCGGCGGGGGCGACGTCGCGAACCCGACGGGACCGATCGGCATCGAGAACCCGTACGGTGCCGCGCCGGCAGAGGACGATCACCTCAAAGTACTGGACACGGAGTGGCACGTCGCGACCTCAGCGGGCTATCGGCGGGGCCGCGGCGGCGTCGACCACGTCTACGATCCCCGGACTGGCGACGCCGGGGCGCGACACGATCTCGTAACGGTCGTCGCCGCTCGCGACTGCACTGAAGCGGACGCGCTCGCGACGACGCTGGCGGCGTCGCCACTCGAGGACGCACTCACGCTCGCCGAAGCGTGGGACGGCCTCGAAGCACTCGTCGTCCACGACGGCATCTTCCACGAAACCGAGGGATTCGGAGACCATGTCGCGGACTAGACTCGCCGTCACGCTGGTGTCGCTGTTGCTCGTCGCCGCGACGATGCCCGTCGCGTGGCAGCTCGTGGATACGCGGGAACAGCAGACGATGCACGCGAAGGCCGCCGATCTCGCGGCCGATCAGGTGACGAACCGACAGGCGCCCGCGGACTACGACGGCGACGGGGTCAACGACACCGCCGACGCGTGCCCGACGCGACCCGAGACGGTAAACGACTTCCAGGACGGCGACGGCTGTCCGGACGTCGTCGCCACGACGGGGGCGTCCTGATGGATCTCGTCTGGCTCCTCGACCGCGCGACCGGACTCGTCGCCTATCCGGCGCTGTACGCCGCGACGGTGACGGGGATTCTGTACGGCGAGCCCCAGTTCGGGACGCTCGCGAAACTGGCTCGGCGCGTCCACGTCGAGATCGCCGTGTTCGCGCTGGTCGTGACGCTCGCCCACGGTCTGCTCGGCGTCCTCGACACGTGGCTCGTGGCGACCGGCCAGGCACCCGAGCCGCAGTACGGCACCACGTTTCTCGTCGCCGGTGCCGCAGTCGGCGTGGGCGCTCTGCTGTTGACCATCGTCGCTGCCCTGGGCTTTCTCGATGCGACGCGGTTCAGCGCCCCGTGGGGGCCACAGGTCGTCCACGGCTTCGCCTACGCAGGCTACGCCTTCGCAACGATCCACGCGGCGGCGATCGGCACGGACGTGCTCGGGCTGATCCGTCCGGCGATCGTTCCCGCGACGGCGTTCGTCACGTACCTCTTCGCGCTGCGCGTGCTGGTGTCGCACGGGCCCGTCTCTGACGGGGCCCCAGCGAGTCAGTAGGCGTCCCAGAGGTCGAACAGTCGGTCGACGAGTCTGTCGGCGAACGAACGGTGGTGGAGGGCGTACAGCCGTGACACGCGCTCGGGGTCGGTCACTTCGTATTCGACGGCTCGCCCGTCTCGTTCACTGGTCACCAGATCCGCGTCTGCGAGTTGCGAGAGGTGAAAGGAGACCGTCGACGCGGCCTTCCCGATGCGGTCGCTCAGCTCCGAGGTCGTCAGGGCCCCCTCGCTGACCAGGTACCCCAGAATCCGCCGCGCACACTGGCGCCGGAGCGCGTTCATCACCGCACGGTCCCCTTCGTCGAACGAGCCTTCCGGGTAGTAGCGGGTGTACTTCCCGTCCTCGGAAACTGCAACGAGGTCGGCGTCGGCCAACCACCGGAGGTGGTACTGGAGCGTCCCCTGCGCGTAGTCGAGTTCGTCGAGGAGCGCCCGGAAGTGAATGCCGGGCGTCGACTCGACGGCCTTGTAGATCGCTCGCCGCGACTCGAGTTCCAGTTCGGCAGCGTCGTCGTCCGCCCCCGTCATCTGTCTCCGGTGAGGACGTAGAAGAAGGCCAGGAGGCCGGCGAGTATCAACACGGCCGAGCTATGTTCGAGCAGTTCGACAGTCACGCCGCCCAGAATCGGTAGCAGAAAGTACTCCAGAAAGACGATCAGACCGTACAGCGCGAACAGACCGTACGCGCTGGCCACGACGAGCATTCGCCGATCGCGCTCGCGGCGCCAGGCCATCGCACTCAGCGTCGCCAGGGCGAGCGCGACGACGAAGATTCCGAGGCTGACGACCTGCTCGATAGTCTGTGCGAGCGTCAACACGACGAAGGGGCCGCCAGTGAGCATCTCCCTCAATTTCGGTGTCGGCTCCCGAAAAGCGTTCACGTCCAATCGTCGAAACCTTCCGCCGGTCGCTCGCGGTACAGTAACAAGTTACAACCGCACCGGCACGTCTCGCTCCTCCCCACCTTTTTCTGCGTCGGGTTCGCTCTCTCCGCTCGCGAACCCTCCTTGAAAAATCTGGACCAAAAAAGCCGCTCGCTCCCGACGGTTGCTCGCGGTACAGTAACAAGTTACAACCGCACCGGCACGTCTCGCTCGTCCAGGTACTCTTTGACGTGCTGGATGGAGTACTCCTCGAAGTGGAAAATAGAGGCCGCGAGACCCGCATCAGCGCCGGCTTCGGTGAACACCTCGTACATGTCTTCTGGGCCGCCACAGCCCGAGGAGGCGATGACCGGCGTCGAGACGGCGTCACAGACGGCCGTCGTCAGCGGGATGTCGTAACCGTCCTTGGTCCCGTCGGCGTCGATGGAGTTGACGAACAGTTCGCCGGCGCCCCGCTGTTCGGCCTCCTTGGCCCACTCGATCACGTCGATATCGGTGCCCTCGCGACCGCCCTTGACCGTGCACTCGAACCAGCAGGACTCCCCGTCGACCTCCGCATAGTATTCGCCCTCCTCGTCGAAGCGGCGCCGGGCGTCGACGCTGATGACGATGCACTGACTGCCAAAGGAGCGCGCCCCTTCCGTGATGAGTTCCGGCCGTTCGAGCGCGCCGGTGTTGATCGACACCTTGTCCGCGCCGGCGCGCAGCGTCTCCTTGATGTCCTCGCGGGTGCGGATGCCGCCGCCGACCGTGAGCGGGATGAACACCTCGTCGGCCACCGATTTGACGGTGTCGAGCATCGTCTCGCGGCCCTCGGCCGAGGCGGTGATGTCGAGGAAGACGAACTCGTCTGCGCCCGCCTCGTTGTACTTTTTCGCCATCTCCACCGGATCGCCGGTGTACTCCAGATCCTCGAAGTTGACGCCCGTGTACACCGCCGCGTTCCCGTCCTCGTCGATGTCCACGTCGATACAGGGGATGATGCGCTTGGTCAGGACCATGGTCTGTTACCTGTCAATCCGCGGCCGGGCAGTAAAAGCCGTCCGGACCGTCGTCACTCCCGCCCGACGCGTTTGCGAGCGTTCGCCGGGATCGCGTCGGTCCACACGAGTGCAGTTCACTCGGCCGTCCTTTCGACAAGCCGAAGTACCCCCCGCGTGAATCCCCGCGTATGACTGACGACCACGGCGAAGATCGCCCGGACTACGATCCGACGAGTCCGGACCTTCCCGAGAAGGAGCCGCCACTCCGGAGCACCGCACCCCAGAGCGACTACACGATGGGCCAGGTCGGGTTCGGCATCGTCGTCTTCCTCGTCGGCGTGGCCATCACGTTCGGCCTCCCGCTGCTCCTGTAAGGCCACACTTTCTTCCGGGTATGCAGCCGCCTAGAGCCCCGCCAGCGTGATCGCGTTCAGCGCGATCGTGAGCAGCGAAATCACGGCGAATCCCGCGAGAACGAGCGTCGCAGACCGCTCCGGGAGCACCCACCAGGCGACCACGAGAAGCGCCAGCGCGACGAACTTGAGCAGGCCGATCCCCGGATCACCGTACGTGTCGATGAACGCGCGAGCCACGGCGTTTCCCTCCTCGAAACCGAGTGCGATTCCCCGCATCGTCGCCAGCACGTCGAACACGGACGCGACGACGATGACGCTCCAGAGCACCGCCTCGGAGTCCGAGAGCTGACGCTCGACGCGCCAGACGAACGCCGGTTCGTCCCGCTCCGCGTCCATCTCTCGGAGAGAAATCGCGCGCCACGGACAAATAACGGACGGGTCGGTGCAGCGTGGTTCGACTGCCGTGGCCGTGGCGGTCGTCCCTACTCCAGTTCGCGGTCGATGATCGAACGACGCTCGGCGATGGCGTCGGCGTCGGTGGTGATCGTCTCGTCGCCGACCGTCAGGTCAAGTTCGGCCGACTCGTCGGTCGTTCCGACGGTCTCGACCGGTGCGATCCCGTCGAAGGCGGCCGCGACGGCGTCGGCGTCCGTCGTTTCGATGACGACCCGACCGGGTTGCTCGTTGAACAGCAGGTGTGCCGGCGATGCGTCACCGTCGAGCGTGATCGAGGCACCGGCGTCGTCGGTCACCATCTCGGCCAGCGTGACCGCCAGCCCGCCGTGGCTCACGTCGTGAACGGCCAGCGTCTCTTCGGCGTCGGCCACCGCGGCCAGCGTCTCGACGAACGCCGCGCGCTCGTCGGGCAGGTCGGGGTACTGGTCGCTGCCGTCGAACTGTGCGAGATACTCCGACCCGCCCAGCCGCGCGTCGGCCTCTCCGGCGAGGCTGCGGTCGTTGACGACGACTAGTTCCCCGTCGCCGGAGAACGCGGCGGGCGGCGCGTCGTAGCCTTCCTTGGTTCCGACCAGCGCCAGCGTCGGCGTCGGCGGGATCGGGCCGGCCGTCGAGTCGTTGTACAGCGAGACGTTCCCGCCGACGACGGGCACGTCGAGTTCGCTGCACATGTCTGCGAGGCCGTCGATGATCCCCTTGAACCCGCCGTAGACGTCGGGTTTCTCCGGGTTGCCGCCGTTCAGACAGTCGACCGCGGCCAGCGGCGTCGCGCCCTTGGCCGCGACGTTCGTCGCGTTCTCCAGCGCCACGGCCCGCGCACCGTCGTAGGGGGCCGCCGTCGTCCAGTTGGGGTCCGCGCCCGCCGAGAACGCCAGGCCGACGCCTTCCTCGCGGATGGCCAGCAGCGCCGCGTCGTCGCCCGGCGCGGTCGCCGTCCGGACCTGGACTTCGTGGTCGTACTGGCGGTAGACCCACCGCTTCGAGGCCGTGTTCGGACTGCCGACGACCGCCTCGAACGCCTCGGTCAGGTCGACGTCCGGCAGATCGGTCTCTGGTTGCGCGGGTTCGACCGACTCCAGATCGTTGAACGGCGCGCCGTCCCCGAGGAACTCCGCGGGCGTGTCGACGACCGTCTCACCCTCGAAGGTACAGACGTAGTTGCCCTCGGTCACGTCGCCGATGACCGAACAGCCGAGGTCGTAGCGCTCGGCGATCTCCCGGACTGCGTCGACGTTGTCCGGCTCGACCTCGTAGGCCATCCGCTCCTGGGACTCGGCGAGCAGGATCTCCAGCGCGTTCATGTTCGGTTCGCGCTGGTGGACGCGTTCGAGTTCGATCTCACAACCGAGGCCGCCCTTGGCGACCATCTCGCTGGTCGCGCCGCCCAGGCCCGCGGCACCGAGGTCACGCGCCGACTCGACGAGGTCCTGATCCACGAGGTCCTCGTTGGCCTCGATGAGCAGTTTCTCCGTGTACGGGTCGCCGACCTGGACCGCGGGTCGGTCCTCCGTTTCGGCGTCCTCCGCGAGGTCCTCGCTGGCGAACGAGGCCCCGCCGAGTCCGTCTCGACCCGTCCCGTTGCCGACGAGGACGAGTTTGTTCCCCGGCTCCTGCGCTTCGGCGGTGACGAGCCGATCGGCGTTCGTGAGGCCGATACAGGCGACGTTCACGAGCGGGTTGCCCTCGTAGTCGTCGTGGAACGCGACGCTCCCGGCGACCGTGGGAACGCCGATACAGTTGCCGTAGTGGCTGATTCCCTCGACGACGCCCTCGAAGAGGTAGCGGGAGTGTTCGCGGTCGAAGCCGCCGAAGTACAGCGAGTCCGCGAGCGCGATGGGATAGGCGCCCATCGACAGCGTGTCGCGGACGATGCCGCCGACGCCCGTCGCGGCGCCGTCGAACGGGTCGACGTACGACGGGTGGTTGTGGCTCTCGATCCCCATCGTGATGTACGTGTCACTGTTCCCGTCACCGTCGGTCGACGGGAGCGCGACCACTGCCGCGTCGTCGCCGGGACCGACGACGACCTGGTCGCCCTCGCTGTCGAACGCCCCGAGGAGCGGTCGCGACGAGCGGTACGCGCAGTGTTCGCTCCAGAGGTTCTCGAAAAGCGCAGCTTCGGCCGCCGTCGGTTCGCGGCCGAGTTCCGCGGTGACGAGTTCGCGGTCCGAATCGGAGAGACTCATTGAGAATCCGTAGCTCCAGGCCGGCTAAATCGCTTTCCATGTCCAGCCTGGACACCGGCCTCCGACCCCTGTGTTTCGTCAGTCGCCGGCCCGTCCAGCCAGCCAGTCGCTCGCCTCGGGGTCGACGAACCGGTGTTGGTGACGATCACCGACTGGGCCCGCCGACGAGGAATCGTCCCCGCTCGCGATGCCGTAGGCCTCGCTTGCCCCTGTCAGTCCGTGTGCGGCGAGTCGGTCGATCACCGCGTCGGGAACGTCGCGATCGTCGGGCACTTCCACGAACAGGACCTGATCGGTGAAGCTCTCGGCCGCCCAGGCCGCCTCGACGCCCTCGTGCCCCTCGACGTCGGCGGCGAGTTCGTCGTGTTCAGCGTGACAGCCGGTCATACGAGTCAGTGACGACTCGCGGTCAAAAGAGAACAGTCCCGAAGCTGTTCGGGACGAAAGAACGGAAAAGGAAACGGCGGCGTTCGATTACGCGTCGTCGGCGTCGGCCGGCTGGCCGCCGTCCGTCATCGCTTTCTCTTCCTCACCGCCGTCTGCGATGGCGGTCTCGATGCGGTCCTTGTGCCAGACGAACTCGCGGCCGTACAGTTCGGGAGCCTCTTCCTTGAGGTTCCACGGGTCCGCGCCGACCTGGCGGCCTTCCAGCCAGGAGGTGACGATGTTCCAGACGAAGATCATCTGGCCGACCAGCAGGATCAGCGCGCCGACCGTCGCCATCTGGTGGAAGTTGACGATCTGGGTGAGCGGCGAGATCGCGGCGCCGAAGTCGTAGGTCGCGTAGCGGCGGGGCATGCCGAGGTAGCCCAGCACGAGCATCGCGAAGAACGTCAGGTTCGTCCCGATCATCGTGAGCCAGAAGTGCCACTTCGCGAGCGTGCGCTGGTACATCCGACCGGTGTAGATGGGGAACCAGTAGTAGACGCCAGCGTAGACGCCGAACGCGATGGCGCCCATGATGACGTAGTGGAAGTGCCCGACCACGTAGTACGTGTCGTGGAGGATCATGTCGACCGGGATCGACGCGAGGAAGACGCCGGTGACCCCGCCGATGATGAAGTTGGCGACGAAGCCGATACAGAACAGCATCGGCGTCGTCAGGCGGAGTTTCCCGTTCCACATCGTCGTGATCCAGTTGAACGTCTTGACCGCGCTCGGCACTGCGATCGCTAACGACACTGCCATGAACGACGCCCGAAGCCGGGGGTCGATGCCCGTGGTGAACATGTGGTGCGCCCAGACCCCGAAGGAGAGGACGCCGATCGCGAGCGTCGAGTACACGACGAACTTGAACCCGAACAGCTTCCGGCCGCAGAACTTCGGCAGGATGTAGCTGACCAGGCCCATCGGCGGCAACACGAGGATGTACACTTCGGGGTGGCCGAAGAACCAGAACAGGTGCTGCCAGAGGATCGTCCCACCCGCTTCGAGCGCGAAGAAGGTGGTCCCGAAGTTCCGGTCAAGCAGCAGCATGATGAGCGCGCTCCCCAGCAGCGGGAACGCGAACAGAATGATCCCCGACTGGGTCAGGATCGTCCACGAGAAGATGTCCAGGCGCGCCCAGTTGACCTCGTCGTCACGTTCGGTGAAGATGGTCGCGACGAAGTTGATCGCCCCCATCGTCGCCGAGACGCCGGTGAGGTGCAGGCCCAGCATCATCAGGTCCGCACCCGCCTGGGTCTGCTCGACCGACAGCGGCGTGTACATCGTCCAGGACGTCTGTGCCGCTCCGATACCGGGAATGAGGAAGCCGCCCCAGACGAGCAGTGCGCCCGGCGGGAGCAGCCAGAACGCGATTGCGTTGATGCGGGGGAACGCCATGTCGTCGGCCCCGATCAACAGCGGAATGAAGTAGTTCGAGAACGCCGCGAGGATCGGCGTCCCGAACAGGAACAGCATCGTGATCCCGTGACTCGTCAGGATCGCGTTGTAGAAGTTGTTGTCGATGATGGCGCCAGTCGGAACGAGGAGCTGCAGTCGGATGAGCACGGCCATGATGCCACCGACGGCGAAGGCGAGGAGGCCGTACGCACCGTACAGCATCCCGATGTCCTTGTGATCGACCGTGGTCAGCCAGCGGATGATGCCGCCGGGTTTCTCGCTGTGTCCGTGAGCCGATTCCTCACCGAGCGCGCTCCCACCAGCCAGCGGTGTGTAGGAGCGCCAGTTTTCGACACGCGCCAAAAGCGCTGCGACGGCGACGAGGAAAACCCCCATCAACACCGTCAGCGCAAGCTGCCCTTCAGCCATGATATGCAAGTCTCTGACCTGGGGGCTAAAGAAAGGTTCCATTTTGGTGTCCGTGGGGACGCGTTCGTACCCACTCTGTCAGGCAGAACGGACGGAAAGTTCGTGCGACGAACGGCAATGCGGCGGGGAACTGGCCAGCAGTCAGGGTCGATCGGACTTCCTCGACGCTGGACACGATCCGCTGGTGGAACGACGTGAGCGGAAAGACGAAGGGGTCAGTTCGCCGATCGGTTACTCTGCGGCTTCCATCTCGGCTTCGGCCTCGGAGATCGCCTTCCCCGCGAAGTACGTCAGGATAGAGAGCAGAAGCGCCGTGACGATGATGATGGAAAACTGGAGCGTCGATACGAGGTCGTTCCAACCGAAGGGGTTCACGAACGCGTACGCGATGACGAAAAAGACCATGATCCCCAGCGGAATGCCGTTGACCGTGAGGTCCAACAGCGTTTCACGGTCGAAGGTCTTCGATGACATGTTCCTCCATTCGTAGACGCAGGTAAATAGATTGTCGGAATCGACCGCCGACGCGCGACGGGGCCGAAAGGGTCTCAGGCGTCCATCGCGTTCGCTTCGAGCACGCGTCCGGCCCCACCAGCGGCGACCAGGATGACCCCTGAAATCGTGATCGCGAGCGCACGCGGGACGACCGGTCCGAAGTCGCCGGGGTTCGCGATCACGTCGACCATGACGCCCGCGTCGACGCCGACTTGCGACGCGAACAGCGCGCCACCGGCGACGAGGAGCAGGGCGCCGAACCCGACGAGCGAGCCCCAGAGCGCCTCCACGTAGCCCGACTCTTTGAGGATGCCCGCGACGCTGCCGCCGAGGAGCAACAGTCCGCCGACTGCGATGGCGAAGATGCCGATAATGATGCCGACCTCGGAGAGCGTCACCCCGAGCGCCACGAACAGCGGCCAGGGACTGGCCATCCGGTACTGGTCGCTGAGTCCGGGTTCCTCGTTCATACCCACTAACTGGACCTCTGCAGTGAAAGGCGCATCGGAACCTGTCCGAGCACCCGGGGTGACCCCGGTGGAACGCAGACGAACCAACATATTCACTACATCCCCTCTCTAACCGTCGCACATGGCTGATAATGCGGGCGTTTCGCGCCGGGGATTCCTGCAGGCGGCCGCTGGCGGTACCGCGGTCGCAGCGGCATCCGGTACGGCAGCCGCACAGGAAAGTAACGAAACGAGCGGTAACGGGACTGCTGGCAACGAAACCAGTGGCAACGAGACCGGCGGCGGTGGCGGCGGAGGCGGCGCACCCACGGGTCCGCCGGACCTCGGTGGCTACCTCGACGACGCCAACAACTACGACGGGAACGTCGTCGACGAGACCGGCAGCTCAGAGGTGACCGTCGAGGTCGGTGTCGGCGACGGCGGCCTGGCGTTCGGGCCGGCTGCGGTCCACGTCGACAACGGCGCCACGGTCAAGTTCGAGTGGACGGGCGAAGGTGGCGCGCACAACGTCGTCGCCGAGGACGGCTCTTTCGAGTCGGGTGCGCCCACCGCGTCGGCGGGCGTCAACTTCGAGCACACGTTCAACTCCGACGGCGTCTACAACTACTACTGCAACCCGCACAAGGCGAGCGGAATGCTGGGTTCGATCGTCGTCGGGACCGACTACCCGACCAAAGCCCCCGCTGGCAGCGGTGGTGGTGGTGGTGGCGGCGTCCCGGTGCTTCCGGACAGCGCGAAAACCATCGGCGTCGCCACGTCGCTCGTCATGAGCGCGACGCTCGGACTGGCGTACTTCTTCATGAAGTACGGCGGCGATTACGACGTGTCGCAGTAACGAACGGAGCCGTCGCAGTCAGCCGTTCGACTTTTCCACCGTGACCTGGACGCCCAGGTCGAACCCAGGTTCCCCACTCGCGAGACGCAGTCGCGCGTCGCTCCAGTCCACACCCTGTCTGAGGTCGCCTGCCGGATCGCGACCGGCACCGATCGCCCTGAACGTTCACACCGTCTCTGGGGTCGTGTGAATCTCGAGGTCGACGGGGCGCCGACGGCCTTCGAGGTCGGCGACGATGCGTTCGACGACTCGCTCCGCTTCGTTTCGGATCATCGGCTTGACCTTCTCGATGACCCAGTCCAGCGAGACGAATCGGGGGAGGTCGATCGAGTCGGAGTCAGCAGAGTCGGGGTGGAACTGGACGAAGAGTCGGACGCGACAGGCCGTCGGTTCGTTCGGTGGCGCTTCGTCGGGGACGTGATCGATCCCCCAGTAGCCCTTCGCGTCGATGTCTTTGGTGATCTGCCAGTCGATCCTGGCTGGCGGGTCCACGTCGGTCACCTTCGAGTGGGCAGTGTAGGACAGTTTCCACCAGGCGAAGGTGATGTAGTAGTTCGTTCCGGGGCTGCCGTCGCCGTCGTGCCGGACTTCCTGGAGGTGTTTCGAGTAGTCGGCGTACCGGGGGAAATCCAGGAGGAAGTCGTAGACCTCCGCCGGTGGCAAGTAGACGACGGTACTGACCTCGACGTGATCCACGGGGGATATTCAGGGAGACATCACCGTAAGGGTTCCGCAGCCCCAGGACGAGACAGCAGTCACGAGAACCGGGCTACGTTCGCCAACACTGGGCGATTCGATACACATTTGTGCATCAGTAGAGACACACAACCCACTATGAGCAACGAGCAAGAGCGCAAAGCCGCCAGCGGTGAATTCGGTCAGTTCGGAGGGCGACACGTCCCCGAGCCGATGCAGGAACCGCTGGCACAGCTCGCCGCTGCGTTCGACGAGATCGTCGACACCGACGAGTTCCAGGAGGACTTCCGCGCAGTGCTGGAGCAGTTCGCCGGCCGTCCGACGCCGCTGTACCACGCCGAGCGGCTCTCCGAGGAGTACGGCGCCGAGATCTATCTGAAGCGCGAGGACCTGCTGCACGGCGGCGCCCACAAGATCAACAACGCTCTGGGACAGGCGCTGCTGGCGAAGAAGGCGGGCAAAGAACGTCTCATCGCCGAGACCGGCGCCGGTCAGCACGGCACGGCGACCGCGATGGTCGGCGCGCTGTTCGATCTGCAGACGGAGATCTACATGGGGAGAAAAGACGTCGAGCGCCAGAAGATGAACGTCTTCCGCATGCGCCTGATGGGCGCCGAGGTCAACCCCGTCACCCAGGGTGGCGAAGGGCTGGCCGACGCCGTCGACGCAGCGCTCGAGGACTTCATGGAGAACGTGGACGACACCCACTACATGGTCGGCTCGGTCGTCGGTCCCGACCCGTTCCCGCGGATGGTCCGGGAGTTCCAGTCGGTCATCGGCGAAGAGGCACGCGAGCAGATCCAGGACCAGATCGGCGGGCTTCCCGACGCCTGCGTCGCCTGCGTCGGCGGTGGCTCGAACGCGATCGGCCTGTTCCACGCCTTCCGCGACGACGACGTGGCCTTCTACGGCGGCGAAGGCGGCGGCGAGGGCGCGGAGTCGACTCGCCACGCGGCTCCGCTGGACGACGGCAAAGAAGACGTCATCCACGGCATGAAGACCCGGGTCATCGACGACGACACCGAGGTCCACTCCGTGTCCGCCGGGCTGGACTACCCCGGGGTCGGCCCAGAACACGCGATGTTCCGCGAACTCGGTCGCGCCGAGTACCGCGCGATCACCGACGAGGAGGCCCTCGAAGCCTTCCGCACGCTCTCGATGACTGAAGGCATCATCCCGGCACTGGAGACCGCCCACGGCCTCGCGATGGCAAAGCGAGTCGCCGAGGAGACCGACCACGAGACGATCGTCGTCAACCTCTCCGGGCGGGGCGACAAGGACATGGAAACTGCAGCCGAGCACTTCGACCTCGGGAACTGAAGCCGGCGAGATCGTTCTTGCCTATTCTCATCGCCGTGAGTTGACGAACCGGTCGAGGATGGCGTCGCTGCGTTCGGACTGAACGGGGCTGTCCGAACTGGGCAGGTCCGATCGAAAAGAATGGAGACGGCTGAAGACAGTGTGGGATTTTGGCGTTACTGCGGGGTGCCGCTGGTAGTCGTATTTCCGCCGTCCCCGTTGCCGTCGCCATCGAGCCACCAGTCTTCGTCTTCGAGCAGAGAGTCCTCTTCGTCCTCGCCGACGGGCGAGAAGTTGACCGTCACCAGCCGTGAGGCACCGAAGGGCGCCCATTCCTGTTCCATGGAGAACACTTCTGGTTGGGGATTGCCCTGCTGGGTGTCGCCCTCGGCGTCGACGACGTAGCCGGCTTGGTCGTCGTAATCGGGGACCTCAGCGTCCTCGGCCATGAAGAACTGCGCCCGCTGTCCGGTGTTGAGGTACCGGATCATCCGGGTGTTGTACTCCGACCAGTCGGCGTCTCTGACCTCCTGGACGTTGGGGTTCCACCGGATGACCGGGGAGGTGATGACGAACCGCGAGTTGGGGTTGAACTCGTCGGCGAACATGAGGGCCTTGTCCGATCCCCCGTCGACGACGTCGTCGTCCTGTGCGGCAGCCGACCCGACACCGGTCAGCGTCAGCCCTGCCGTGGTGAGCGCCCCGGTCTTGAGGACTGATCGACGCGACGAGTCACCCGTGAGAGTCTCTAAAAGGTTGTTTTTGTCTGTCATAAATTGCCTTCACCGCATGGACTCTTCGCCGCACAGACCGTTAAACGCGGACGACTGTTCAGCAGATAAGGACCTGCCAGCGGAAGGTAGCGCCGGATTATCTTCGAGACATGATTGGTTCGGTCGCGTCCCGGCTGTTTTCCTCCAGACCAATCATCGCTCTTGCATTGTTGGCCACCAGTATCGAGCGTGGTCTGTCAAGGCGTCGGAAGACAGTAAGACTGGCTTTCGATGCGGCTGACCCGGCCGAACCCGTCAGGTACTATTCGCTCCCCCGAGAACCCGCGCTTGCTATGACCGAAACCAGAGACGTCGTCGTCGTCGGCGGGGGTGTCGCAGGTCTCACGGCGGGCGTGTTCACCGCCCGTCACGGGCTGGACACGCTCGTCTACGACACCGACGAGTCGATCCTGAACCGAAACGCGCATCTGGAGAACGTCCCCGGTTTCCCGGCTGGCGTGAACGCCAAGCTCTACCTGGAGCTGCTCGGTGAGCAGGCAGCGCGCGCCGGCTGCGACCGCGAGACGGCCGAAGTCACGGAGGTCTCGGTCGACGACGAGGGGTTCATCGTCGAGACGGCCGACGGAGAGCAGGTCTGGGGCGACTACGTGATCGCTGCGACGAAGAACACGGTCGACTATCTCCGCGGGATCGACGGCATCGGGTTCGTCGACCGCGGGAAGACGTTCGTCGACTGCAACGAACAGGGGGAAACGGGCGTCGACGGCCTGTACGTCGCGGGTCGACTCGCCGAGAAACCGTATCAGACGATCATCTGTGCCGGCCACGGTGCCGAAGTCGCCGTGTCGCTCCTGGACGAGGACGACCGGCCGTTCTACCACGACTGGACGGCACCCGAAGGCTACTTTACGGGACGCGGGCGCGACGTGCCGCCGGGCTGTGAGGAGATCAGCGACGAGGAACGGCGCCAGCGCGAGCAGGAGTCACTCGACGTGATGAGCGAGTACTTCGCCGACCCACACCCCGAAGAGCCGACGCAGCACCCCAGCGTCGCCGACGACGAGTAGCGATCCGGAAGGTCGGCCTAGTTTCTTTTCGTTCGCAGTGGAACCTCCTGTGAGAGGGACCTACTATGGCCGACCTCCACCTCACGAGTCCGGCGTTCGGTGACGGCGAGCGGATTCCGGACCAGTACGGCTACACGGCGGCGAACGTCAATCCGCCGCTGACGATCGAGAACGTGCCCGAGGACGCCGAATCGCTCGCGCTGATCGTCGACGACCCGGACGCGATGGAGCCAGCGGGGAAGATCTGGGACCACTGGCTCGTCTGGAACGTCGACCCCGACACCGAGGCGTTGCCCGAAGGCTGGTCACCCGAAGAGACCGACGCAGTCGAGGGACAGAACGACTACGGGGAGCACGGCTACGGCGGTCCGAACCCCCCTGACCGCGAACACACCTACCGGTTCATGCTGTACGCGCTCGATACCAGGCTCGACCTGTCGGCGGCAGCCGACAAGGACGCGCTCCAGGACGCGATGACCGGGCACGTGATCGCAGACACGCGGCTCGAGGGCACGTACGCACCGTCGTAGCCGAAACCGAAAAGAAACGCGCCCACCCCCTCCGGGTACAGGCGCGGAAGTGGTCGAGTCGGTCGTCTATTTCGCGTACTCTTCGTGGGCGAACACGGCGTCGACCTTGCCGGCGTCCTCGGTCAGCAGCGTCGCTGCGTCGGAGTACTGCAGGACTTTCTGCATGTCGCCGTCGAGTTCGAACTTGCCGGACATGAGCCCGTCGACGGCACCGATGTTGCCGCGGATCAGTTCGACCCAGTTGTCGTAGGTGCCCGTGAGGACGAAGCCCTGATCGACTTCGTCTTCGGACTCGATGAGATAGGCTTCGGTACAGCCGCCGTCCTCGAGACCGACGAACGCCTGGCCGGTCCCGCCGTCGACGTACGTGTCGAGTTCGTCCTGCAGGTCGCCCGGCAGGGCGTCGACGTCGATCTGATCGATCGGCATGTCGGTCATCTTGAAGATGAAGTCACCGTTGAAGTCGACGCCCCAGCCCTCGGACTTGTCGGCGTACTCCTCGTCCTCGTTTACCTTGTTCTTGTACTCGTCGAACCACGCCTGACTCGGAAAGATGATTTCGTCAGTCATGACATCTCCACCTGTGAAGCGAATCATACTAAATCTTCCCTGATACATACGAGGTTGTTTAAAGTCCCAGTCCGGTTTGCATCCATAGGAATTTACCCCCAGCCGAAAGAAGAGAAGGACAATGCTTGACGGAGTGAACGTCGCGCTCGGGGTCTCTGGGTCCATCGCGGCAGTGAAGACGGTGGAACTCGCCCACGAGCTTCGTCGCCGCGGTGCAAACGTTCGGGGCGTCATGACAGACAGCGCACAGGGGATCATCCATCCCTGGGCGCTCGAGTTCGCCACCGACAATCCAGTGGTCACCGAGATCACCGGGAACGTCGAACACGTCGCGCTCTGCGGCCGCGACGAGTGGGCAGACGTCCTGCTCGTCGCCCCCGCCACGGCCAACACGGTCGGGAAGATCGCGGCCGCCGTCGACGACACGCCGGTGACGACCTGTGCCACGACGGCGCTGGGTGCAGGGCTGCCAGTCGTCGTCGCGCCCGCGATGCACGAACCGATGTACGACCACCCGGGCGTGCTCGAAGCCATCGAGACAGTCGAGTCCTGGGGCGTCGAGTTCGTCGACCCGCGCATCGAAGAGGAGAAGGCCAAGATCGCGACCGAAGACGCCATCGTAACCGCTGTGGCCCGTGCCGCGACCCCCCACCCACTCGCCGGCGAACACGTCGTCGTCACGAGCGGGGCGACGACCGAATCGGTCGATCCCGTCCGAACGCTCTCGAACCGCGCCTCGGGGCGAACCGGGCGCGCGGTCGCGAAGGCGTGTTTCGTCCGCGGCGCCGACGTGACCCTCGTCCACGACGCGGACAGATACGGCGACGAGCTCCACTATGCCACCGTCGAGGACGCAGAGAGCGCGGAAGAGATGATCGACGGCGTGCTCGCCCACGCCGAATCGACGGACGCTCTGATCTCGGCCGCGGCCATCTCCGATTACACCGTCGACGCCGCCCCCGAGAAGATCAAGTCCGGGCAGGACGTGACGCTCGAACTCTCGCCGACGCCGAAGCTCATCGACACCGTTCGCGAGGAACGGCCGGACCTCCCCATCGTCGGGTTCAAGGTCGAGACCGAGGGCGGCGAGGACGCGCTCGTCGACCGCGCTCGCGACACGCTGGAGCGCGTCGGTCTGTCGTTCGTCGTCGGCAATCACGCCGACGTGATGGGCGAGGCCGAAACGGAGGTGCTCTTGGTCCGGAGCGACAGCGTCGACGAATACGCCGGCAGCAAAGCGGGATTGGGCGCGCGGGTAGCCGACGAACTCGCGAGCGAGCTCGCCTGAGTTACAGCACCAGCACGAGCGCGAGGGTGAGTGCGACGACGACCAGCAGGATGCTGGTACCGAAGCCGGCTCGGATGTCGACGCGGTCGGACCCGCGGAGTCGGCCGGCGACTTCGTCCGGGTGTTCGACCGCGTGCACGGTCTGCTGTGCGAGTCCGACCACCGCTCGATCGACGGCAGCGTACAGTTCAGTGACGCCGACGACGAACCCGCGGGTGCCGTAGAAGACGCTGGGGTTGTACAGGCGGTCGAGGTCGGGCGCCAGCCCGATCTTGTGAAGCGGCGTTTTCAGCACGACGAACCCGACGATCCCGGCTGCGGCCAGGATGAAGCCTTCTGCGAGGTGGCTCGGCGTGAACGCGGTGTAGCTGAACGACCCGGGCAGGAGCGCGTACAGTGCCGGCGGGTAGAGCCCGTAGACGACACAGAGCGCCGCCACTGCAATCATCGCCGCGCTCTGGCCGACGTTGGCGTCCTTGACCATCCCGTCGTACTCGCCCTCGATGAAGACGTAGTAGCCCAGTTTGATGAACGAGAGGAACGTCCCGACGCCACCGGCCAGCAGCAGGTACCAGAGCACGTCCAGGTGCTTGTGGTGGGCAGCGACGATGACCATCCCCTTCGAGACGAAGCCGTTGAAGCCGGGGAAGCCCGCGATCGACAGCGCGGCGACGAAGAAGGTGATCGCGGTGATGGGCATCTTCCGAGCGAGGCCGCCGAGGTCGTCTAAGTCTTCCTTCCCAGTGCGGTAGATGACGACGCCGACGGTCATGAACAGCAGACTCTTGTAGAGGATGTGGTTGAACACGTGGCCGAACGCGCCGGCGGTCGCCAGCGCACCGCCGAGGCCGACGCCCGCGATCATGTACCCGACCTGGGACTGGATGTGATACGAGAGCAGCCGACGCATGTCGCTCTGGAGGAGCGCCATGCTCGCGCCGAAGACGGCCATCAGGCCGCCCATGTACGCGATGGCGATCTCGCCGTTCGGGAACGCGCGGTACATCCCGTAGACGCCGGTCTTCGTGGTGAAGACGCAGAGGTAGACGCTCGCCGCGAAGTGGGGGGCCGGATAGGTGTCGGGCAGCCAGGTGTGCAGGCCGACGAACCCGACGTTGACGCCGATGCCAACGGCTGCCAGCAGCGGGGCGACGGCCCCGGTCAGGCCGTCCGGCGACGCTGTGAAGAGGAACGACCCGACCTCGACGTAGTGCCAGACGATGGCGCCGAGCAGGAGCGTCCCACCGATGCCGTGGTAGATGGCGTACCGGAAGCCCGAGCGGACCGCCCGCCCGCCGTAGTACCAGACCAGCGCCGTGCTCGTGACGGCCATCAGCTCCCAGAAGAAGATCAGGGTGAGCCAGTCACCGCCGAAGACGGCTCCCAGACTGGTGCCGACGTAGCCCAGCGCGAAGGCCGTCTGGGGCGCGTCGGCCTCGCTGGCCCAGGAGTACAGCACCGCGACGGCACCGATGAACCCGAAGATCAGCCCCATCAGCCTGGAGAACGGGTCGACGTTGAACAGGATCGCGTCGAACCCGAACAGTTGCGCCGGCAGGAAGGCTCCCTCGGGGACGAGCCAGACGTACGGAACGACGGCGGCCGTCGCCAAGAGCCCCAGCGCGTGCCCGAGTTTGCGCCCGACGAACGGGAGCAAGACTGCTGCGAGCAAGACGGGCACGAACGGCGGAACAACGGGATCGACCATCAGACGGTCACCCCCGTCACGCCCGCGACGATGAGACGGACGATTCGCAGGAACACGGCCGCGTCGGGTGCGATTCCAAGCGCGATCGAGCCGGCGGCGGCGAACAGGATCGGCGCGAGCATGAACCACGTCGACTCGTCACCGCGCCAGCTCCGGTGTTCCCAGTCGAGCCTGTGGTCTGGCCCGTTTTCGTGGTGGAGTTGCTCGGCGGTTTCGATGTCGTCCTGGAGGCCCTGGCCCTCGTGGTCGGCCGCGTAGCCGTGGTCGTCTTTGTGTGGCTCGTCGCCGCCCTCGTCCGGCTTTCGACCGCCGTCGGTGGCGGCTTCCCGGGCGACCCGGCCGCCGAACACGCCGGAGACCAGCGGTTTCTGATCGGACTCGATCGGCGACTCGAAGAAGGCCGTGTAGACGACCGGCCAGAAGTACGCGATGTTCAGGATGCCCGAGAGCAGGAGCGCGCCGGCGAACACCGCCTGACCGGCGGAGATCGATCCGATGAGCAGGAAGTACTTGCTGACGAACCCGGCCGCCAGCGGGATCCCGGCCATCCCCATGGAGGCGACGGCAAAGGCGCTCATCGTCAGCGGCATTCGATGGCCGATGCCCGCCATGTTGCTGATGTCGTCGGTGTGGGTCTCGACGTGGAGCGCCCCTGCACAGAAGAACAGCGTGAGCTTCATGAACGCGTGAGCGGGGATGTGGAGCAGTCCGCCGACGAGCGAATACGGGGTGAGCACGGCGAGTCCGAGGACGATGTACGAGAGCTGGCTCACCGTCGAGAACGCCAGCCGGCGCTTCAAGTTGTCCTGTCGGAGCGCGATGACGCTGGCCACGGTGAGGGTGAACGCCGCGAGCGCAGCGAGCGGCAGCCCCATCCCCAGGTCACCGACCAGATCCGGACCGAACACGTCGAGGATAAGCCGGGCAATGCCGAACACGCCGGACTTGACGACGGCCACGGCGTGGAGCAGGCCCGAGACGGGCGTCGGCGCGACCATCGCGTCCGGGAGCCAGGAGTGCATCGGCATCAGCGCGGCCTTGACGCCGAACCCGCTCGCAAGCAGTGCGAACGCAACGCGGGCCAGCACGGGATCGGCGGTCGCGAGTTGCGCGATGCCGCCCGGCGTGAATGCGGTCGTGCCCGTCAGCCAGAACACGAGCACGGTGCCAGCGAACACCGCGACGCCGCCGCTGAACGTGTACGCGAGGTACTTCCGACCGGCCGCACGGGCCTCCTGCGTCTCGTCGTGTGCGACCAACGGGTAGGTCGCGACCGTCAGCAGCTCGTAGAACACGAAGATGACGATGAGGTTGCCTGCGAACGCGACGCCCACCGCCGAGGCGACGCTCGCCGCGAACGCCGCGAAGTAGCGCGTCTGATCGTGCTCGTCCAGTCCTCGCATGTACCCGATGGAGTAGAACGTCGTCACGAGCCAGAGGAGGCTAGCGAGCAACCCGAACAGGATGCCGAGCGGGTCGGCCCGGAGCGCGAACCGAATGCCGGGCAGAAACGTCCCGAAGTCGGTCACGTAGACGTTGCCGGCGAGCACGCCCGGCACCATGCTGGCGACGATACCGAGGTTGGTCACTGCCGCCAGCACCGACCAGGCCTCCCTGACGTTGGGTCGGTTCCCGGTCGCCAGGATGGGCACGATTGCGAGCGCCGACACGAGCACGGCCGCGATGGGGCGAATGGATGCGATGTCAGTCATGAGAGGAGTAGGTTCAGCGTCGGTTCGAGCAGTCGTCCGTACTCTACCACTGCGAGCCCCAGCGTCGCCGCGAGGACGGCCGCGACGAGCACTGCCAGGTACATCCCCGCCGTGACGCGGCCGCCGTCGGCCAGGACGGTGTCGCTGGTCGGCGACCCGGCGTCAGCCTCCGCGGCCGCCTCGTCCGACAGGGGCGTCGCCTCCCGGAAGTACATCCGCTCGATCAGGCGGACGAAGTACGCCAGGGTCAACAGCGTCGAGAGGAGGATGACCACCGCCAGCGGCCACACCTCCGCCTCGACGGCCCCGAGCGCGATGTACCACTTGCCGGCGAAGCCGACCATCGGCGGGACGCCGACCATCGCCAGCGAGAGCACCGCGAACGCCCCGGCTGCGACCGGCATCCGATCGCTGAGGCCCTCGTAGGCGGCGACGGTCCGTGCGCCCGTTCCCGTGGCGACGAGTCCCGCCGTGAGGAACAGGCCGCCCTTCATGATGGCGTGCCCGACGAGGTGGACGGCGGCGCCGATGAGCGCCGTCTCGTTGGTCACCGAGAGCGCCGCGAGCACGAGCCCGAACTGCGACACCGACGAGTACGCGAGCATCCGTTTGATCTCGGTCTGTGCGACCGCGAGCGCGCTGCCGGCGACGATGCTGACTATCGCGCCGGCGATCATGAGATCGCGGGCCAGCGGGTTCGCCGCCAGGAACTCCACCGTGAAGACGTCGAGCGTGATCCGCGCGAGCGCGTATGCAGCGACCGTCGAAACCAGTGCGGCGATGAGCGCGCTGACGCTGTCCGGCGAGCCGGCGTAGGCTTCCGGCTGCCAGGTGTGCAGCGGGAAGACGGCGACCTTGATGAACAGGCCGACGACGATGAACGCGAAGGCCGTCTGGACCAGCGTCGAGGTGTAGCCGACCGCTGCCAGTCCCGTCGAGAGATCGGCCATGTTGAGCGTCCCCGTCCCGATGTAGGCGTACCCGACGCCGAGCAGGAACAGCGACGCCCCGACGGTCCCGACGATGAGGTACTTCAGTGCCGCGACCGCCGACCGGCCCGACTCTCCGCTGGCGACCACTGCATAGGCCGCGAGCCCCGTGATTTCGAGGAAGACGTACATGTTGAACACGTCCCCGGTGATGCTCATGCCGGTGAGACCGGCGACCAGGAGCGCGTACATCGTGTAGAACGCGTTCGAGCGCGGGCCAGCAGCGTGCGCGTAGGCCAGCACGCCGAGTGCGACTGCGGCGATCAGCACGATCATCGACGCGGAGAGGCCGTCGATGACGAGTTCGATGCCGTACGTGTCCTCGAATCCACCGACCACGTACTGGATTCGGCCAGCGGTAAACACGCGGTACGCCAGCAGCCCTGCCAGTCCAGCCTGGCCGGCCATCCCGACGACGGCGACCGGCCAGCCAGACTCAGAGCGCACGAGGCCGGCCAGGAACGCGACGACGGCCGTCAGGATCGGCAACGCGATCAGGAAGGGGGCAAGATCACTCATCGGCACGCACCTCCTCCAGCACGTCCGTTTCGAGCGTCCCGTACTCCCCGTAGATGCGGACGATGAGGCCGAGCGCGACGGCGGTCAGGCTCACACCGACGACGATAGCGGTGAGAATGAGCACGTGCGGGAGCGGACTGACGTACGGTCCCTCGCCGTGGATGACCGGGTTTTTCGCCCCGTCGATGTAGGCAGAGGCGATGAAAAACAGGAAGATCCCCGTCTGGAAGACGTTCATGCCGATGACTTTCTTGACGAGGTTCTTGCTAGCGATCATGATGTAGGTGCCGATACCCAGCAGGAGGAAGGTCGCGAGATAGTAGCTCCGTGAAGCGATGATGTCGATCATAGCAGTCCCTCCGAGTCCTCGGATTCGGCCTCTGGCGCCCGAGAGACGCCGGCCGCGATGGCGAAGAACAGGCCGACGACGACGCCCGAGACGATGACGCCGATAGCGATTTCGAAGAGTTCGATCCCGTACTTGCTCGCGTGATGGATGGGGTACGCGTGGTAGTCGAGGAACCGGCCGCCGAGCGCGACTGATCCCATCGCGATGAGCAAGATTACGCTCACGCCGATCCCCATGACCGCGACAATGGTCGCCGGGTCGACCCAGTCACGCGTCGGCTCGATCCCGAACGCGATAGCGACCATGAGGATGACCGTGCTGACGATGACGCCGCCCTGGAAGCCACCGCCGGCCGAGTCCGCACCGTGGAACATGATGAACAGGCCGAACGTGAGCACGAACGGCGCGACGACGCGTACCGTCGCCATGATGATCGGGCTCTCGACGTAGAGGCGCTCTGCGGCCTCGGTCTCGTCTGCGTCACTCATGCGAACTCCTCCTTTTGCAGCACGACCAGCAGGCCGACACCAGCGGCAAAGACCACCACGGCTTCACCGAGCGTGTCGAAGCCACGGTACGCAGCCAACACCGCCGTCACGGCGTTCTCGACGCCGGTCTCGTCGTAGGCATTGCCGAGGTAGTACTCGGTGACTTCCGACGTGGCGACCGGCGTCTCGGCCGATCCGACGGGCGGGAGTGCACCGAGCGTCGATGCGAGCACCCCGACCAGCAGGACCGCGACGAGGAGCCCTCGCCAGTCGATCGGTTCGATAATTCGCTCTCCAGGCGGTCTGACCGTCTTCGTGATCGTCAGCAGGAAGAGGACGGTCGTCACTCCCGCACCGACGGCCGCCTCCGTCAGTCCCACGTCGGGCGCGCGGAGGAACACCCAGATTATCGAGATGCCCAGGCTGTACGCGGCAAAGGCGATGATCGCTCCGAGCACGTCGCGAAGCACCGCAGTCGCGAGGGCGCTCGCGAGCACGAGTGCCAACATCACGAGGACCAGCGTATTGCTCACGACTGGTCACCTCCGCCATCGCTCGTCCAGGGCTCGATTCCTTGCTCGGTGGCTGCCCGGGCGATAGCGTGGGCGGCCGTGGGGTTCGTGATGAACAGGAACACCAGGAGCAGGACCGTTTTGACCGTCGGCAGTCCCGCGTCGAACACGATAGCGACGGCCGCCAACGTGAGTCCCGCACCGAGCGTGTCCGTCTTCGACGCCGCATGAGCGCGCGTGTAGAGGTCAGGCAACCGAAGTAGGCCGATCGCCGCGACGAGCCCGAAGAAGGCGCCGCCTGCGAGCAGTACCACGACCGTTCCGTCTGTGATCGACACCATCTACATGACACCTCCGCGTTCGACGGTGAACTTCGAGATGGCGATGCTCATCAGGAAGTTCAACAGCGCGTACACGAGCGCGATGTCCAGGACGCCGGGGTCGTCGGTCGCGGCGCCGAGGAGCGCGATGATGACGACCGTGTTCGTCCCGACGACGTTGACCGCGATGACGCGGTCCTGCATCGTGGGCCCCCGGAAGATCCGGTAGATGATGACGAGCGAGAAGCCGACGAACACCCCGACGGTCGCGAACAGCGCGTCGGTGACCAGCGTCACGACTCGTCACCCCCGGCCTCGCCTCGCTCTTTGGGACTCGGGATTCGCGCGGCGACGCGTCCGTAGAAGACGAACCGGACGGCCCGCTCTAGCGAACCGGAGAACAGGTCGTCACGCGCCCCGGGCGTGAGCGTGTGTACGGTGAAGTTCTGTCGGTTGACGTCGACCGTGAGCGTTCCCGGCGTGAGGGTGATACTGTTTGCGAGCGTCGTCACTGGGATGGCAGACCAGACGGCGGCGTCGAACTCGACCATCTCCGGGTCGATGGGGAGCTTGGGATGCAACACGACGTAGGCGATCTGGAAGTTCGCCAGGACGATCTCCCAGAGGAGGTACGGCGCGTAGACGACCATGCGGGCGAGTCGCACGAGCAGTCGGTCGGGCCGCACCGGCCCCGTAAACGAGATGTGCCACAGGACCGTCGCGACGACGAGTCCGGATATCGCGCCGGTCACGAGATCGAAGACGGCGAGCGAGCCCCCGACGAGGAGATAGAAGCCGTACGAGAGCGTGGCGAGGAGGAGAAATTGACCCACCCCCGCTCCGCGGACCAATCGAGGGCGCTTCGTCGGCCGCTCGACGGGCGCCTGGAGTGCCTCGAACCCCGCCTGTTCGAGTTCAGACTGGAGTGGCGGCAACAGCGGCGTCGTTCCCGACGGATTGAACTCGGGATCGAGCACCACTGTCCGGAGGTCCTCTCGATCTGCGTACCGCGTCAAGACGTCTGCGTAATCGCCAGGACTGAAGAGATACACGTCGAGCCCGACGACCGCCGTTTCGATGTCCACGGCACCTTCGTCGTCGCCGATGTCGTCCCGTGCCCAGACTTCGACGCGCTCCAGGAGTTCCTCGGCGTCTGCAGTGTCTTCATCACTGGCCGATTGTCGGGAAAACGGGTAGACGAAGTGAACGACCGGCCGTTGGACGTCTAGTTCGACGGCGTGGCGGACGGCGTACGCGACGGTGTTGCGGAGGGTGACCGACTCGCTTATCGGCACCATCAGTCGCCCGCTCGTCATCCTGTCTCACCCATCGAGACCCGTGACCGAGTGGTCCAAACGAGTGCAGGCCCTCGGAACCTGGCAATATTCACTGTTATCCTTCGCGTTGGAGGCATCCAATCAAAGCCATTTTGCTTTCCATCGGCGCTGGGCCAGCGACCCATCTATAAAAATATTTACTTGTATTGGACAAGTTCACGATCGACTGCCGGATTAGTGATGCAAGTATTACATGTAGCAAACAAGTTTGCAATCGTCCGATGTGCCAACAATTGTACGTGAATCGGCTATCCTGGCGGCGCTGTAACAGGTAAATACGTACTTACCGAAGCAGTAAACAGTGGTTAAAACAGGCCGAGCATTTATATGAGCTTGCTTCCATGTTTCGAGATAAGCACGCCCTCGGGTATCACTTCGAAGCCGGACGGCATCGTCAGGGCTGATGAATCTTGACTCCCCATCCGTGGGCTGTGTGTGATTCCACCCACCCAAACCATGCAACTCAAACAATTACTTTCAGATGACGACGCAGTGAGTCCGGTCATCGGGGTCATCCTGATGGTCGCGATCACGGTCATCCTGGCAGCAGTCATCGCAACGTTCGTGCTCGGTCTCGGTGAGCAAGTGAGTTCGACCGCACCGCAGGCCTCGGTTACTTTCGAGTACAGTAATGAGAACCTGACAGCCACTCACGACGGCGGAGATACGATCAAAGCCGAGGAACTGTTCGTGCGTGGGCAGCTTAACGATCCTGATAACAGTGCAACGACGATAGATAGTGACAGCTCCTGGAAAGAGATTGCCAGTGACAACACAGCAGCGACCATCCCGAGTTCAAACGACGCAACTACGGGCACTGCCAGCACTACGGAAGGCGGAGCATCGGCAGTCGTCGGCGGTGACTACATCAGGTTCCCGCTCGGCAGTGACAGTCAGCTCCGCCTCGTCTACCAGGGCGCGAGCTCCGACAGTTCGGCAACTATCGCATCCTGGGAAGGCCCCGACGCATAAGACACATTTAATTCTATTTTCGACTCTTAATACGGTCTTAACAGCGCCTGTCTTTCGGTTTCTCCATCCGCGCAGATATCAAATTAAATTATAACTAATAGTTGATTTGGCCCAAACAAATAAGTAAAGAAGCAAGTAACCGGGTAACCATGCAGGTGCGCAAACTGTTGAAGGAAGAAGACGCGGTCAGCCCGGTCATCGGGGTCATCCTGATGGTCGCGATTACGGTTATCCTGGCCGCCGTCATCGCATCGTTCGTTCTGGGACTGGGCGGGTCCACGACCAAGACACCGCAGGCGAAATTCACGTGGGACTATAATTCATACAACGGTTGGGCTGGTGGAAATCTTACAGTTACGCATGATGGAGGAGCCACGATCAAAGCAAAAGAGTTGGTGATTCGAGGCCAGGGATTCAATTCCACGGTCGATTCAAGTCTCCCATTTAAAGAAGTAGATATTGTGAATAAAGGTGACAGAACGTGGGCTGACGCTGAAGCAAACCCAACCACAACCACAAGCTCAAAAAAGGGGGGCGACAGCGCCGTCGTCTCCGGTGACTACATGACCGCTTGGGTGAACAACGACTACGATCTACGGCTCGTCTACGAGTCCTCGGAAGGCGACAACTCCGCGACCCTCGCTTCCGACACCGGTCCGAACACCTCGTAATTCCGCGTTACACTGTTTTTTGTGTCCGCTATCGACGAGCGACAGCGCTCCCCAGACCAGCCAGTACATTTATACGATATATCTCCGAGATGTTAGCTGATGGAAATTGCGTCCCAGAGTCCACTCATCGCAGCGACGCTCATCGTCCTCGGGACGCTCGTCGCCTCGCCTGCTGTCGGTCTCGTCGATTTCACTGACAACCGGCAGTCTCAGGGCGAACTCGGAACTGGCAACGTGACTGTTACCGAGGCGTCGCTGCCGTCGTCGGCTGGGTTCGAGAAGGGACAGTACGGCTCCGAGAGTTACTACCTCCGCGTTCCCGCCGCCACAGTCACGTTCGAGCGCGTCACTGGTCGGCCGGTGCTCAACTACAAGCTCGACGTTCCCGGACTCAGCTACAGTCGCCAGTCCGTCTACTTCGTCGACGAGAGCGATTCGGGAGAGCGAGTGACGTTCAAACTGAACAAAGACACGCTGCCGCCCGAGACGTTCACGCGCGAGGAATACACTGGCGAGGTGCGACTGGTCATGAGAGCGAACGGAAGCGCACGGGTGCTCGCGAACCGGACGATCACCGTCGAGGTGAGAGAATGAGCACACAGCGAGTGACGAGATCGAGCACACTGACTGCGCGAGGTAAAGCGTACGGCAAACTGGTCGGTCGAGCGATCTTCGGAGATCGGCGTGGACTCGCGCTCTTTCTCGGTGCGCTCTGTTTTTTCGCTCTCTACTGGCGAATCGGCGTGTTCATCACGGACACGAACGCCATCGGGACTACGCTCGTCAACGTCGCCGACGGTCACCTCTCCATTTCAACGGCCCCGTACGGAAGCGGACTCAATGCACCAGGGACCTACGTCGCGAACGGGAAAGTCTTCGGTCGTGACTACGGGATCGTCTTCCTGGCACTCCCCGTTCTGTGGGCGCTCCGAGCGTCGGCAACAGTGCTGGCACCACAGGTCGTCGTCATCGCACTCTGGAGTCTCCTCCTTCTCAGTTTTGCGGCGACCGTCGGACGGCTACTCGACAGCGACGGGCTCGTCGTCGGCGGGAGTGGGTTCGCGGTCGTCGCGTTCGTGGCGAACGTCAGCGTCGCGACGCCTATCGAACAGTCACTGTTCCCGATCCTGGCGTTGCAGATCGTAACGATGGCCGCGAGTGCATTCACTGCCGTGTTGCTCTATCGCCTCGTTGCCGACCTCACTTCACACCGGCTCGGCCTCATGGCAGGGACAGCGACAGTCATCGGAACCCCAGTTGGGTTTTGGGCCTCACTGCCCAAGCGCCACTCGTTTACCGTTCTCGCCGTCGTCATCGTCATGTCCGGCCTCTATGAGAGTCGAAAGTCGAGCGAGAAGGTCGTGCCGCGTGCACTCGCATACGCTGCCGTCGGATACATGGCTTGGATTCACGCCGCGGAGGCCCTCATACTGGTTCTCCCGCTGGTCGTGATCGACGCCGCTACGGCGCCCTCGAACGACCGTCGGTCCGTCGGTTTCGTCGCTTTCGTGTTCGTCGTCTCCCTGCTTCCCTTCTTCCTGACCAACCTGCTGATCTCCGGGAATCCTGTCAAACCACCGCGAATGCTTCCCTCCTATCAGCCATCAGCGGCAGATTTGGATATGAGTGGCGGGGACAATATTTCCTCAGTTCCCGTCGTGGGAAAGGTGATTACCATCGCGTCGGCGTTCGGATCGCTGCTGTGGGACGGCGTCCTCGTCACGGCATCTGAACCCGTGAGATACTATCGGACGTTCGTCCGAAGTGGGTATCTTCCGGGAGTCGCTCAGAAGGACGGGCTCGAGGCGATCAACCTCACGATTCTCGAGTCCGCGCCGCTCGTTGGCGGGTTGCTCGGACTCCCAATCGCGATCGTAGCGTCGTTCAGGAGCCGAACGACAGGAGTGCGGCGATACCTCCAGTCGCCTGCGGGCGCGACCGACGCGTACGTGCTGGCGTGTTCGACTCTCTTCGTGCTCCTGTACATTCCAAAGCTCCCCCTGCATGCGCAGGTCACTGTCCGCTATCTTCACCCGCTGTTCCCCCTCGCGATCTACGCACTGATCCGCATTCCAGCCGTTCACCGAACGCTCGATGCACACTGGAAACCGGCGCTCTGGACGTTCGCCGGGACCGTGTTCATCGGCAGCCAACTCGTCGTCGCCTATCTCGGTCTCACGAACCCTGGCCTCGGTGAAGCACTCCAGTTCCACGCGCTCCTCGCAATCGCGACCGGCGGATTCCTCGGTAGCTGGACTGTCGCGGGCTCGCTCTCCGGCCGCGTCCCAGACCGGATCGGTGCGGTGACGCTCGGACTCACCAGCGGTCTCGGGACGACTTTCGTCCTCCTGTCCGGGGTGACGTACTTCGACTACGCCGGGGCGTTCGCGTTGCCCGTCGTGGGTTTGGTAAGCGATCTCCTCGCGCTCGTGTGACGCGCATCTTTTTGTGGTCGCAGGTAAAGCGGGCGATATGGACCGATTGCAGGAGTCGCTGCGCGACGCCCCTATCGTCGAGAAAAGCGGCTATCAGTACTTCGTACACCCGATCAGCGACGGCGTTCCGATGCTCCGTCCGGAACTGCTCCGCGAGATCGTCATCAAGATCATCCGCAAAGTAGAGCTCGAAGACGTCGACAAGATCGTCACGCCCGCCGCGATGGGCATCCACATCTCGACCGCCGTCTCACTGATGACCGACATCCCCCTCGTGGTCGTCCGCAAACGCCAATATGGGCTCGACGGCGAGGTCGCCCTCTCGCAGGTCACTGGCTACTCCGAGAGCGAGATGTACATGAACGACGTCTACGAGGGCGACCGCGTCCTCCTGCTCGACGACGTTCTCTCGACCGGCGGCACCCTCAAAGCACTGTGCGGAGCCCTCGAGGAGATCGGCGCCGACATCGTCGACATCGTTACCGTCATCAAGAAAGTCGGCGGCGACAACGCGCTGGAGAATACCAAATACGAACCGAAGACACTCATCAACGTCGACGTCGTCGACGGCGACGTCGTCATCGTCGACGAAACCGGCGACGACTGACGCCACGACTGCCTTTTCGTTTCCACGTTCGAATCCACTCGACTACACTCACGGGATGTGAACCACGTGAACGTCGGTCGCTTCGCTCCCTCGTTCCCAGGTTCAAATCACCGTGACCCGATGTACAGCTCACAGGTGCCGCAGAGACGAGACGCTGCGGCGTGTTGGTCGCTGAAAAGTAGCGGGAGGTGGATTTGAACCACGGTCGTTCCGTGATACTCCACTCCCTGCTTCAACTCCACACAGCGATTTCGTCGCTCATGGTTTGTGAGCGACAGAATATAGCGGGAGGTGGATTTGAACCACCGGTCTGCGGGTTATGAGCCCGCCGGAATCTCCTGGCTATCCCATCCCGCTACTCTTCTGTAACGCCGACCGCCAATTAAGGGTTGTGATTCGGAAGCCGTCTGTTAATTATCCCCGCTGTGGCTCGTGTGCACACGCCACGTCAGCAGGCTCTCGAACACGAAGTTCACGACGAACCCGACGCCGATACCGATCGCGTTCGCAACCGGCACCCACACGCCGAACCAGCCGTTCAGCGCGAGCAACACAGCAGTGGCCACTGCGACCCCGCCGGTCCGGACGAGATTCGAGGTGACGAATCGACGAAGCAACGAGACCAGTTCCGCCTCGCCCCACCGCTGGAAGGTCCAGCGTTCGTTCAGCGCGAACATGACGATGATCGCCGTCTCGGCACTGGCCAACTTGGCACCCAGCGTTGGTACCGTGAATCCGACCGTGAGAAGCGTGATGACGATCGTGTCGACGACGAAGCCGACGACGCCCACGGAGACGAAGCGACCGAACCGCATGCCTGACGCGATCGCGCGCAGACGGGCACGAATGATTCCGAGCAGTCGGTAGTCGTCACTCATAGTTACATCTCGGCGTCGTCGCGGTCGATGAGCGCCGGTTGCTCCTCGCGGCCCTTGGCGATCACGTTGTGCAGCCGGCTATCACGCAGTCGCTTCGCGCGATGCCGGGCGACGAACAGTGCCCGTCCCATCGACAGCGTCGTCCGAATCGGTGAGACAGTCGACCCCGGTTGGTCCTCCCAGTCGATGGGCACCTCCGCGATGCGCTGGTTCACCGCAGCGGACATCGCGATCAGTTCGATGTCCCAGGCGAACCCCGGCTCGTAGATGTGGTCGCGGATGCGGTCCCAGGTCGGCGCTGCGATCGCTTTGGCCCCACACTGGAAGTCGTGGAGATCGACATCCAGGAGGAGTCGACCGAGCAGCGCGAAGCCGTCGCCGAGGTATCGCCTCGCCAGCGTCTGGTGGCTGTGGATGGTCGCATCGGGATGACGCCGCGAGCCGACGGCCAGGTCCGCAGCATCGGTCAGCACCGGCCGGACGACTGCCGCCATGGAGGAAGCGGGCGTGCTCCCGTCGGCGTCTGCGAACGCCAGCACGTCCGCTTCCAGTCGTTCGAACCCGGCGGTGATCGCCGCACCCTTCCCTCGTCGGTACGGGGAAACGCCGACGGAAACCGGGAGGTCCTCCAGCGTTGCGACCATCTCCTTCGAGGGAACGTCGATCTCGACGCGGATCTCGGCGGGATCGAGCCGCTCGCGGAGGGCTCCGACGTACGAGGACAACCGCTCGGCATCGGGTCGGAACGCTGGTACGACGATCCCCAGAGACCGACTCATTGTGGTGAAAAATCAGATGGGAGTGTAAAAACTGTTCGACTTCACACCCTCGTATCGCGACGGAGGTACCGAGTCACAAGAGGTATAGGGCCGGACGCGCCTCTCTCGGGTGATGGCATACGGCCTCGTCGCGCTCTGGTTGGTCGTCTATCTCGCCCTCCTCCTGGCCGGCGTGCCGATCGCCGCGACGCTCTTCCCCCGACTGGCCGACAGGGGTCTCGGCGTCGCACTCCCCCTCTCCGCGGCGATCATCTGGCTCACGGGGTACTGGATCGGCCAGTTCTCCCTCGCACTCGCCGTCTGGGCGGGCCTCCTCACGCTGTTCGGCCTCGTCATCGCGCTCGTGTACGTCCGAGACGTCGAAATCGACGCGCGTGTCCTCGCAGAGACCGTCGGCGTGTTCACCGTTGCCTTTCTGTTCCTGATCGCGATTCGGGCAGTCGATCCCGCCGTCCACCCCCTCGGCGGGGAGAAGTTCCTCGATTTCGGCCTGCTGCAGTCGCTCCTCCGCGCAGAAACGTTACCGCCAGAGGACATGTGGTTCGCCGACGAGCCGGTGAAGTACTACTACGGCGGGCACCTGCTCGCGTCGCTGTTGACTCGGCTGACGGGCACCGAGCCGCAGTTCGCGTACAACCTCGCACTCGCCGGGTTCTACGCGATGCTCGTGACGGCGGCGTACGGACTCGCAGGCTCGATCACCGCAGATCGAGGCAGTCCCCGGTGGCTCGGCGGGCTAATGGGCGTGTTTTTCGTCGGCATCGCGAGCAACCTCTCGACGCCAAGTCGCCTTCTCATCTGGCAGTTGCCGGACGGTCTCGGCGGGTTCGTCGCGGGGCTGTTCTCGATGCCCGTCGAAGGGTTGGCCACGGGGACGCAGGCGTTCAGCTACTGGGACGCCAGTCGCATCATCGGGGGAACGATCAACGAGTTCCCGCTGTTCGCGTGGCTCAACGGCGACCTCCACGCGCACATGATGAGTACGCCGTTCCTCCTGCTGGTCGCGACGCTGCTCTACAGCTACTATCGGACTCCCGAAGCCGAGGTCACGCGGCGTCGGCTACTCGTTCTCGCGACGCTCCCCCCGCTGGCAGGGTTGTTGGCCGTCGTCAACACCTGGTCGTTCCCCAGCGTCGGAGGGCTGACCCTGCTGACCCTGTATTTCGCTCCGAGCGACCCGCGGACGCTCGCTCCGTCGCCGATCGCCAACCGACTCGCTCGACCGGACCGCTGGACGAGCGACGAACTGGCGAGACTGGCGACGGCCGGCGCGGTCGGCGTCCTCGTCGTCGTCATCGGCGTCGTCGTCTCAGGGCCGTTCTGGTTCGGAACAGCGAGCGGGCGTAGCCTCGGCCTCTTCCCCGACCGGAGCGCCCTCGGCCCGCTCGTCACGGTTCACGGCACCTTCCTGCTCGTGTTCGTCCCGTATCTCCTCAGATACGCGCTCCCAAAAGTAGAGAACGCCGGACGCGTCGCGGTCATGCTTCTGCTGGTGGTCGGCATCGGCGTCCTCAGTAAGGCTCCCGCTGTCGCCCTGTTCGCCCCGCTCATCGCCGTCGGCTGGGCGCTTAACCGACTCGACGCTGGTCGTGCCGGGCGCGCCACAGGCGCTGAACGGACAGACGGTGGCCGCGACGCCCAACCCACGAACGGGACAGCGAGGGCGACAGACGGCGACGCCGAACAGTTGCTTGGCAGTGAGGAGACCGCGGGTGCAGCGGCGACCGAGTCGGCAGACGAACGGCAGCCTGGGCTCCTGTCCGAACTGGGCTTCGAGTCAGTGTTGCTCATCGCCGGGGCCGGACTGGTGGTGCTCGTCGAGTTCCTGTACGTCAAAGAACAGGCTGGACCCGGGCGGATGAACACGGTGTTCAAGACCTACATGCAGGTGTGGGTTCTGTGGGGCGTCGCCGCTGGGGCAGCCCTGACCGACCTCGTCTGGCGACACCGGCCGTCGCTGGCACTCAGCGGCGGTCGCTGGAAACCGACACTCCGGATCTTCGCCGTGGTGTTGATCGCAGCGACGTCCATCTACGGTGGCCTCGCGCTCACCGATCACTTCACGGCCGAGGGGCCGACGTCACAAACCGACGATCCGACGCTGAACGCGACGCTGTTCGTCGGGACGACTCACGCCGACGAAGCGCCCGCGATCCGCTGGCTCGATCGACAGCCCGGACGACCGACCATCGTGTCGGCCCCCGGCGGCTACCGATGGAACGCACCGATGGGCCACGGTGCGAGCGCGGCCGCCAGCCTCACGGGCGTCCCGACCGTCGTCGGCTGGCACCACGAGATCGGCTACCGCGGCGAGGAGGCGTACGAACGCCGGGCGAGCGACGTGCGGACGATCTACACCGGTCCTTCGGGCGACCAGGCGCGGCTGTTGACCGAGTACAACGTGAGCTACGTCTACGTCGGGCCGGCCGAGCGGACGACGTACGGTCCGGTCGACGTGGCCCAGCTCGAGGGAGTGACGGTGGCGAGACAGTGGGACGAGGTCACGATCTATCGCGTCGATCAGAGCGAACTCACCGCTGCGGAACCGTTGTAACTGCGCTCAGACCGCGTCGACCCCAGTGATCTCGAACCGTGCCCCGCCCTGCCGGCTCTCGGTCACCGAGATCGTCCAGCCGTGTGCCGCCACGATCTGCTCGACGATCGACAGCCCGAACCCGGTTCCGCCGTCGCTCGTCGAGAACCCCGACTCGAAGATCTGCTCGCGTTCGGCTTCCGGGATGCCCGGGCCGTCGTCCGCGACGAAAAAACCGTCCGACTCGCTGTCGGTGAGGCAACCGACGCGAATCGTGACGTCAGCGCTCCCGTGTTCGATCGAGTTCCGAAAGAAGTTCTCCAGGAGTTGCTGGAGGCGATTCCGGTCGGCCTCGATCGCGAACGCGTCTTCGACGAGGAGCGTTCCCGCTTCCGTCTGGACGTGGGACCAGGCGGCGTTGGCGACGGCAGCGACGTCGACCGGTTCGAGTTCACTGACAGTCCGGCCTTTGCGGGCGAGTGCCAGCACCTCGTCGATGATCTCGCCCATCCGTTCGTGTGCCTGCTCGGCTTTGCGGTAGTGGCTCTCGTCGCCGGTTTCGGCGTACAGTTCGAGTCGCCCCTGCGCGACGTTGAGCGGGTTCCGCAGGTCGTGAGACACCACGCTGGCGAAGCGGTCGAGTCGCTCGTTCTGTCGCTGGAGTTCCCGCTCCCGGTCCCGCAGTGCCTGTTCGCGACTGGTCGCCGCCAGCGCCGTCTGGAGGTTCGCGGCCAGGACCTTCGCGAGCGCCACGTCGGATTCGTCGAAGTCGTCGGGCGCGGTAGACCCGATCAGCAGGACGCCGTAGTCACCGAGCGGCAGGATGAACTCGCTTCGAATCTCCGTCTGCGGGTTGTACGCCTCGGACGTCTCGCTGACGTCGGCGAACACGCGTGCCTCCCCGCGCTCGAACACGTCCCAGGCGATGCCATCACCGCGCTCGAATCGGATGTCCGGGTCGAGCAACGTCGCGGCCCCCTCGGACACCACGACAGGGACGAGCGCATCCGTGACCTCGTCGTACCAGAACATCCCGTTGACCGGCATGCCGAGGACGTTACTCACCGTTCGGCTGGCGATCCGACCGACGTCGTCCGGTTGCTCGGCCGTCATCATCTCGCGCGTCGCGTCGTGGAGCGCCTCCAGCGCCTGCTCTCGGCGTTTCCGCTCGGAAATGTCGCGCATCACGCCGACCGTCCCGGCGAACTCCCCGTCCGGGGACGGGAGGAGCGCGATGTTGTTTTCACAGGGAATCCGCTCGCCGTCCCTGGTGACGAGGTCCATTTCGACGGTGCCGCGCTCGCGCTCGCCGGCGAGCAGGCGCTCGATGAGTGCCGTGCCGTCGGCGACGTCGTCCTCGTCGATGACCGTCGTGACGTGCTCGCCGACGAGTTCGTCGGTCCCGTAGCCAGCCAGACTGCACGCCGCATCGTTGACCATCGTGATGACCCCGTCGGGGTCGAGCGTGTAAATCACGTCTCCCACCGTGTCGAGCATCGTCTCGTAGCGCCGTTCGTTGGCCTCGAACGCCCGTTCGCGTCGGTACCGCTCGACGGCCGAGACGGTGCGTTCCCCGACTGTCGCGGGCGACACGCCGTCCGGCCCGCCGGGGAGGTACTCGGTGACGCCGGCCTGGAACGCCTCGCGCGCGACAGTGGAATCACTGTTGGCAGGGTACAGCAGCACCGGGAACACGGGATCGGTTTCGCGCACGCTGCGAAGCAGGTCGAGGCCGGTTGTCTCCGGTAGCTGCTGGCCAGTGACGAGGCAATCGACCGCCCGGTCTGCGATGCGAGTCACGACGTCTGTCGGTGCCGTCTCTGAGACGGTGAGGCGTCCATGGCTCCGTTCGAGACCTGCAGCTACGGCCGCGTCGTGCGTTCCAGGAACCCAGGCTACCCTCACCACCTCCCGCTCGGCAACCCCCATACTCACTATTACTGTGCAAACTCCTATAAATAGACTATCAAATTATCAACCCCGCATCGCCGGCGAACGACCAAGCGGGGAAACAGCTGGGGAGTGAAGCAGTGCTCTGCGGTGTCGCAGCGCGAGTGTGAAACGAAAGCGAGACAGTTAGAGGAAGTTCTTGGCGACGACCCCGATCTCGTCGGCGTCGGCGTCTACGGTTTCGAGGTGGTTCGGGATGTAGTCGCGGCGCTGGTAGTCCTCGTACTCGTCTTCCTTGCCGATGGTGCACCACAGCTGGACGCGGTCGGGACCGTGCCACTCACCCTGGCGCTGGATGCCGAAGCAGACGTACTCCTCGCCGTCGTACTCGATGACGGCGTTCTTCCGGATGCCTGGGTCCCCGTGAATGATGAGCTGCTTCATGGCCCGAGGTTCGTATGACCGTCCATTAAGCGTTCCGAAGCCACGTTTTTCCCGCTCGGGTGAGCGCGGAGCGCTCACCGTTCGCGGCAAAAACGTGGGCGAAAAAGGCTGAACGCTCGGCTTCGCCTCGCGTTCAGTGAACCGCACTCCCTGCGGTCGCGCGGATGCTTGCTGCTCACTGCGTCTGCGAACACATCAAATTCATAGTATTACATACATAGGTCTGAAACATGCATCGACGCTCATTTCTGGCGACTGGGGGTACATCGGTCAGTTTGTTCAGTGGAGGTTGTTTGTCTCTATTTGAGGATTCCTCAATTCAGCTGGGGTATCTAGACGTTGGTAACTTTGACAGGGAACAACACGAGTTCGATGTTCAAGTCAAGCGGGACGGCAAACAAGTGCACTCTTCATCACACACTATTGCTGGGAAAGACGGAAACGTCGTTCACAGTGAGGCAGTCGAGTGTACGTGGGGAAGCACCGCTGGGGAATATACAGTGTCCGCCAGAGTGGACAGCAATGAATGGAGGAACCAGTCACTACTTCCCGCAGATACTTTGGTTAGTTCTGAAACCGATTGTGTTGTTGCGGGTGTCTGGTATCGCTTTGATGGCCTAGAATTTCAAATCGGGAGTGGTTGTAACCGTGATTATGACGAAATGTGTTCGTTCACCTCTCAGTAGCCCCTCTATACTGACCACCAGCATCCGGCGCGCGCAGCGCGCCGGTTCACCGACGGCGAACGAAGTGAGCCGTCGGCCTTTTTCACCCATGTTTTTGCCGGGAGTGGTTCCCGCAGCGAACGAAGTGAGCGAGGAAACCCGACCGGCAAAAAGATGGGCTTGAAACCAAACGGGTTTTAATGGGGACTCTCATACGGGAACACAAGGTCGATATCTATGCAGATGCCACGCCGATTTAACACGTACTGTCCGCACTGCAACGAACACCAGGAACACGAGGTCGAGAAGGTCCGTTCCGGCCGTTCCTCGGGAATGAAGAAGGTCAACGACCGCCAGCGCAAGCGCCGCGGGAGCGGCATCGGGAACAAAGGTAAGTTCTCGAAGGTGCCCGGTGGGGACAAGCCCACGAAGAAGACCGATCTGAAGTACCGCTGCTCGGAGTGTGGCAAGGCTCACCTCCGCGAGGGATGGCGCGCAGGCCGACTCGAGTTCCAGGAGTAAACGATGGCAGGAAACTTCTCTACCGTCGAGTGTCCGGACTGTGAGAACGAACAGACTGTCTTCGAGAAAGCCGCCACGGAGGTCTCCTGTGCGGTGTGTGGTCACACGCTGGCCCGCCCGACCGGTGGCCTGGCGACTATCGAAGGCGAAATCGTTGAGACCGTCGAGGCACGATAAGCCCACATGAAGTACAGTGGCTGGCCAGAGCCCGGCGAGTTAGTCGTCGGACGCATCGACGAGATCGAAGACTTCGGTGTGTTCGTCGACTTGGACGAGTACGAAGACAAGCGTGGCCTCTGTCACATCAGCGAGGTCGCGTCCGGGTGGATCAAGAACGTCCGCGACCACGTCAGCGAGGGCCAGACGGTCGTCGCCAAAGTGCTCGAGGTCGACGAGGAGTCCCAACAGATCGACCTCTCGATCAAGGACGTCAACAACCACCAGCGCAAAGACAAGATCCAGGAGTGGAAAAACGAGCAGAAGGCCGACAACTGGATGGCCGTCGCCTTCGGCGAGGACATGGCCGACGAGAAGTACGCGGCCATCGCCAACGAGTTCCTCGCCGCGTTCGGCTCGATGTACGACGGGTTCGAGCAGGCCGCCATCCACGGCCAGGAAGCGCTCGACGACACCGACCTCTCCGAGGAAGAGATCGACGCCATCGTCGAGACCGCACGCGAGAACGTGTCGGTCCCGTACGTCAACGTCACCGGCTACGTTGACCTCCGCTGTCCGGATTCCGACGGCGTCGAGATCATCCGCGACGCCCTCAAAGCGGCCGAGGGCAACGGCGAGATCCCCGAGGAGGTCGACCTCGACGTCACGTACGTCGGCGCGCCCGAGTACCGCATCAAGGTGAAAGCGCCCGACTACAAGACCGCCGAGAGCCACCTCGAAGAGAGCGCCCAGCGCGCCAGCGAGGTCGTCGCCGAGCACGGCGGCACCGGCGAGTACCACCGCGAACGCAACACCGAGGAAGAGTAACGGCAGTTCGTCGGCCACGTTTTCACTGCCATGAAATCAGACATCCACGTCTGCGCTGCCTGGGAATCCGAGCACGACCGGCCGGTGTACACCCTCGGTGACGCCTGTCCGGAGTGTGGCGCTCCAGCAGTCAACAGTGCCCCGGCGCCGTTCAATCCCGAGGATCCGTACGGAAAATATCGACGCGCTATTAAACGCCGGAACCGCGACTAAGCCGTATGGACGAATTCGAGACTGAGGCGCTCGCGGACCCAGAGCTTTCTGACCCGGTGCTGGTCGAGGGGTTGCCCGGCGTCGGTCACGTGGGGAAACTCGCCGCCGAACATCTGCTCGAAGAACTCGACGGCGAGCCGGTGCGGAAGGTGTACTCGCAGCACTTTCCACCCCAGGTCAGTATCGACGAGGGTCGCTCTGAACTCGCCAACGCCGAGTTCCACGCCGTCCAAACCGACCAGGGCCAGGACCTGCTGGTGTTGACCGGCGACCACCAGGCCCAGGACAACCGGGGTCACTACCGGATGACCGACCAGTTCCTCGACGTCGCCGAGGAGTTCGGCGTCGAACGCGTGTTCGCGCTCGGCGGCGTGCCGACGGGCGAACTCATCGAAGAGTACGACGTCCTCGGCGCCGCGACGAGTACGGCGTTCGTCGACGAACTCGAAGACGTTGGCGTGGAGTTCCGCGAAGACGAACCCGCGGGCGGCATCGTCGGCGTCAGTGGCCTCCTCCTGGGTCTCGGCGAGCGCCGCGACCTGGACGCGGCGTGTCTGATGGGCGAAACGAGCGGCTACCTCGTCGACCCCAAGAGCGCCCAGGCGGTCCTGACGGTGCTGCAGGACCTCGTCGGATTCGACGTCGACTTCGGGTCCCTGGAAGAGCGGGCCGAGGAGATGGAAGAAGTCGTCAGGAAGATCCAGGAGATGGAACAGGGGACGCCGACGCCGACCGACGAAGACCTCAGGTACATCGGATAACACTCCGCCGCGGGAGAGTGTCGACTTCGAGACTTTCTTTATCGACGGCCGCGTAGCGCTCACCGTGCTTCCAGAGGCGCTGGACACGCTGCCGCAGTGGGTGGTCGACGGTGCGCTGCTCGGACTCGCACTCAGTTTGGCAGTCGCTGGGCTCTTCTACGTGCTAGTCCGCTTTTTTCCGAGCGAGACGCCGGAGTACCAGACAGAAGTCGACAGCGAGACCCGCCGTCGGGCGGAGATGCGCGACTACCTCGACGCCATCGGCGAGCAGTACGCCGAGGGTCACTTCGTCGAAGGCCAGCACGTCGCCTTCTACCTCCCCAAGCGCGACGTCGCCATCACTTTCGACGCGCGAGCGTACTACCGCATCGCTCGAACCGACACCGAACCAGTCCTGGTCGAACACGAACTCCCGGGCGTCGCCCTCGGCTATCGGCTCCCGTTCGAGACGCCAGACGTGGACTTCGGGGCTGACGAGAACGGACGACTCTCACCCCGCGAGGCCGCCCACGCCGCCCTCGGTCTCCCGGTCGGTGCCACGGTCGACGAGATCAAAGGCGCCTACCGCGAGAGAGTCAAGGAGGTCCACCCGGACCACGGCGGCGACGAGGACGAGTTCAAGCGCCTCCGCGAGGCCTACACGACGGCGAAGAAACACGCGGGCTAACCGTCGTCCCGCGGACGCCAACCATTTAGCTGCCCGACCCAGACCCACCGCCAATGGACTTACTCGTCCGCGACAGAGCGGTGGTGCTGGGCGACACCCTCGTCTGTGCGGACCTCCACGTCGGGAAGGGCCGGACCTCGAACGTCGAGATTCCCCTCGGCGAGCGCGACCACCTGGTCGACCGACTCACTGCGCTGGTCGATCGATACGAGCCCGAGGAAGTCGTCTTCGCCGGTGACCTGCTCCACTCGTTCGACCGCGTCCCCTCGCTCGCCGAAGACACGGTGACCGCACTGGAACGAATCTGTCGCGACGCTGGCGCCCGTCCGATCGTCACGCCCGGCAACCACGACACGATGCTCGACGTGGTCTGGGACGGCCCCACGGAGCACGAGTACGTCCTCGACGGCGTCGAGTGGTCACGTCGAGACGGTGCGGACGGCGAGACCGGCCCGGTCGTCGCCTGTCACGGCCACGTGGAACCGGACACGGCGGCGGCCCTGTACGTCGTCGGTCACGACCACCCGACGATCACCATCGAGGGCCAGAAGTGGCACTGCTATCTCTACGGCGAGGGCGTCTACGACGGCGCGGACGTGCTCATGCTCCCGGCGTTCACGAAGCTCGTCGCGGGCGTCTCGATCAACCGCCGGTTCGGCACGGCCGGGCTCAACTCGCCGCTCGTCTCGAACCTCGACCGGTTCCAGCCGATCGTCTGGGACGGGAACGCCGAGGAGACGCGTCGGTTCCCCCCGCTCGGCGAGTTCCGGAACTTACTCTAGTAGCGTCTCGGCGGCGACGCGACCGCTTTCGAGCGCACCCTGGATCGACGACCAGCGCGTGTAATCGCCGGCGAGGACGACCGGCCCGTCCGGCGCGTCCACGTCCGGAAGGCGCCGGCGGAAGCCCGGTGGCTGGTCGAACTGCGCGACCTCGACGCGCTCGGTGTGGAGCAGGTCCAGGTCGTCGAACCGCCGCTCGGGGTACCACTGTCCGAGCACCTCGCGGGCGCGGCCGAGGAGCGCGTCGTCGGAGTCATCGGGCGTCCCGAGCCACGTCGCTGACAGGAGCGTCCTGTCGTCCGGTGCGTACTCGGGCGCGACCGTCGAGAGCGGAACGACCTGATTCGGCTCGGCGTCCCGAGCGTTGAGGATGATCTTCTTCCCCGTGTCGAGTTCGACGTGCCCGGGCAGGTCGTAGTACTGGGTGACACACCCTTTCGTTCCAGTCGGAACCTCCGCGACGCCCGTCAACTCCGCCGCCGTCGGCGGATCGGTTGCCACGACCGCGCCGTCGGCCTGCAGCGTCTCCCCATCGGTTTCGATCGTGACGGTGCCGTCGCTGTGGGGTTCGAGCGCCTCGACAGCGGTTCCACACTGGACGGCAGCGCCAGCTGCTCGGGCCTTGTCGGCGAGTTGCTGGGTGATCGCGCCCATGCCGCGGGCCGGGATCGCCGTCCGTCCCGCTCGGAGCATTTTGAACGTGTAGCGGAAGACGCCAGCGTCGCCCGACAGCGACCGATCGAGCGTGATGCCGCCGTAGAACGGGGCAGCGAAGTTGTCGACGAACTTCCGGGAGAACCCCTGGTCTAGCAGGTACGCCTCGATGGACTGCTCCGATCCGTCGAAACAGTCTGCGGGGTCCCGTCCGGCGAGTTCGCGCCCGAGCGTGAGCAGCCGGAGCTTGTCCCCGAACGTCACGTCGGTGTTGAAGATCGTGTCGCTCAGGTCGCCCAGGCTTCGGGGTTCGGCAAGGACCGACCGGCGTCCGGGATGTGCGATCGTCGCACCGCCAGTGAAGTATCGGAGGTCGAGGTCCGCGTAGTCCAGTTCCCGCTGTGCGGCGGGGTACGCAGTGAAGAGGACCTGGAACCCGTGGTCGAAGACGTAGCCGCCCTCGCGGGTCGAGCGGACTCGACCACCGACCTCCTCGCGCCGTTCGAGCAGCGTCACGTCCACGCTGGCGTCGGCGAGGTGCCGAGCAGCAACCAGTCCAGCCAGTCCGCCGCCGACGACCACGACCCGTGTCATGCCAGCAGCTTCGGACTGCGACCACTAAACGACAGTGGGGTCAGCCCGCCGCGCGGCGAGTTGCCGGAGCGACGAATTCGCAAGCCGGACTTACTGCGAGTACGCCGAGCGTAGTGACGCGCACAGTGGAGTTGCCACTAAATAACTATCCGGCGACCGTCCCTGGGTCCCGCTATGGCGGTGTCATCGCTGGTCCTGGCAGCGGCAGTAATGGGGCTTCTCCTGCTCGTCATCGCGTTCTGGCTCGATTACCGTGTGGCGAACCGCTCGTACAGCGTCCTCGGTCTCGATCGACTCGGCTCACCGAGCACAGTGCTCGACGACGTCGGGATCTACGGGGGCGAAACCGAACACGAGGAAAAGCCCAGCGGCATCACGCGCTGGCTGACGACGGTCGACCACAAGGACATCGGCATCATGTACGGCGTGTACGCGGTCATCGCGTTCGCGTGGGGCGGCATCGCGATCACGTTGATGCGGACTGAGCTGATCACGCCGAACCTGGCACTCCTCGACGCCAACTTCTACAACGCATTGCTCACGAGTCACGGAATCACGATGCTGTTCCTGTTCGGGACGCCGATCATCGCGGCGTTCGCGAACTACTTCGTCCCGCTGTTGATCGGGGCCGACGACATGGCGTTTCCTCGTATCAACGCCATCGCCTTCTGGCTGCTCCCGCCCGGTGCCCTGCTCATCTGGGGCGGCTTCCTCATCCCGAGTATCGCGGCGTCACAGACGTCCTGGACGATGTACACACCGCTGTCGGTCGAACAGGTCGGCGCCGGTGCGGATCTGATGATGCTAGGGCTTCACCTCACCGGCGTCTCGGCGACGATGGGGGCGATCAACTTCATCGCGACGATCGTCAGCGAACGCGGGGATGACGTCAACTGGGCGAACCTCGACATCTTTTCGTGGACGATCCTGACCCAGTCGGGGATCATCCTGTTCGCGTTCCCGCTACTGGGCAGCGCGCTCATCATGCTGCTGCTGGACCGGAACGTCGGCACGACCTTCTTCACCGCCGATGGTGGCGGCGCGATCCTCTGGCAGCACCTGTTCTGGTTCTTCGGCCACCCCGAAGTGTACATCCTCGTGTTGCCGCCGATGGGCCTGGTCAGCTACATTCTCCCGCGGTTCTCCGGGCGGCGGCTGTTCGGGTTCAAGTTCGTCGTGTACTCGACGCTCGCGATCGGCGTCCTCTCCTTCGGGGTCTGGGCGCACCACATGTTCTCGACCGGGGTCGCACCACAGCTAAAAGTGAGCTTCATGGCAGTCTCGTTAGCGATCGCGATTCCGAGTGCGGTGAAGACGTTCAACTGGATCACGACCATGTGGAACGGGAAACTCCGTCTGACGACGCCGATGCTGTTCTGTATCGGCTTCGTCGCCAACTTCATCATCGGCGGGGTCACCGGCGTCTTCCTCGCGTCGATTCCCGTCAATCGCCTCGTTCACGACACGTACTACGTGGTCGGGCACTTCCACTACATCGTGATGGGAGTGATCGGATTCGGTGCGTTCGCCGCCATCTACTACTGGTTCCCCATCTTCTCCGGGCGGATGTATCAGCGCACGCTCGGAAAGTGGCACTTCTGGCTCTCGATGCTCGGGACGAACATCGCCTTCTTCGCCATGCTTCTGCTGGGCTACGCGGGCATGCCGCGCCGGTACGCCAGCTACGAAGTCACCGTCGCCCCACAGGAGTTACTGACGCTCCTCCATCAGGTCACGACGCTCGGCGCGTTCCTCCTGCTCGTCGGCCAGATCATCTTCGTCTGGAACGTCGTCCAGTCGTGGGCCGAAGGCCCCGTCGTCGGCGAGGACCCCTGGAACCTCCAGGAGGAGACGCCAGCGCTGTTCGGGCGCGAATACGCCTGGCACGAACGGCGGCTGGAAACCGCGATCGCCGACGGCGGCGAGGACTCGGACGCCACGGACGAAGACCCGAGCGCCGAAACCGGGTCGGAACCGGATTCCGACGACCGCTGACCGAGCGCGAACCCGCAGAGATTAGTCGGTCGCGGTCCGAGCGACGACCATGAACATCTCTTCAGCGGTCCACGAACTCGTCTGTACGGACTGTGCGGCCACGTTCGATCCGGCCGACCAGACGCACCGCTGTCCCGACTGCGACGGCTTTCTCACCGTCGACTACGATCTCGATGCGGTCGACGTCACGCCCGAGACACTGACAGCCCGTCGCTTCGACGGCGTCGAGCGGTACGCAGAACTCCTGCCCTTCGAACGGGAAGCGCTCGTCTCGACGGACGAAGGGACGACGCCGCTGGTCGAGTGCCCGACGCTGGCCGAAGAACTCGGCGTTGGCCGGGTGTTGGTCAAAGACGAGGGGCGAAACCCGACCGGGAGCGTCGCGGACCGCGGCCTCGCGCTCGCCGTAGCTGCGGCACGCGCTCACGACGCCAGCGACGTGGCACTCCCGACCACCGGGAACGCCGGACAGTCCGCGGCCGCCTACGCTGGCCGCGCGGGACTCGCCTCCCACTCGTTCGTCCCGTCGCGAGCGACGTTCGGGAACAAGGCGATGATCAACGTCCACGGCGGCGACATGTCCGTCGTCGGCGGCCGGTACGACGACGCCGCGGAGGCCTTCGCCGACGCGATCGCCGACGAGGACTGGTACTCCGTCGCCGCCTTCGAGACGCCCTACCGCGTCGAGGGCCAGAAGACGCTCGCCTACGAACTCGCCGAGCAACTGGACTGGGACGCCCCCGACGCGGTCGTGTATCCGACCGGCCAGGGCGTGGGTCTCGTCGGCCTCCAGCGAGGGGCGAAGGAACTGGCCGAACTGGGTCTGATCGACGACACGCCCGCACTGTACGCTGCCCAGGCGGAGGGCTGTGCGCCCATCGTCGAGGCCGTCGAGGAAGACCGCGACGAGCACGAGCCGACCGAGGTACCGGACACCATCTGCGGTGACATCGAAATCGCCGATCCCGCGGGCGGGTCGCTCGTCCTCGAGGCGATTCGCGAGAGCGACGGTGGCGCGGTCGCGGCCGACGACAAGGACGTCCTGGAGAGTGCGGTCACGGTCGCTCAGGACGAGGGCGTCGAGATGGGGGCGAGCAGCGGGGCAGCAGCCAGCGGTGCCGCAGCGCTCGCCGACGCCGGCGAATTCGACGCCGACGACACCGTCGTGCTCGTCAACACCGCTGCGGCCGACAAGGAAGCCGACGTGCTCCGCAGTCACCTGATGAGCAAAGGGATCTAACGCATGGCTGCTGGTGGTCTCGTCTCGACGCTGTTCGCGGGCGTGGTCTTCGGCGTCGCGCTCGCCGCACCGCCGGGGCCGATGAACGCCATCATCGCCGAGGAGAGCGTCGTCCGCGGCTGGGTCGCCGGCTTCACCGCCGGCCTCGGTGCGATGACCGCCGACGCCTGTTTCTTCCTGCTCGCGCTGGTGGGCATCGTCACGGTCGTCCAGGAACAGCCGACGCTCCGAGGCCTGATGATCCTCGCTGGCGGCGGTCTCATGCTGTACTTCGCCTACGGCGCCGTGGGCGACGCCCGGGAACAGTTCAGTTCGGAGTCGACCCAGCTGGCCGAAGACGACGCGGCGACCGGCCGCGGCTTCCAGAAGGCGTTCGTGCTCGCGCTGACGAACCCGTATCAGATCGCGTTCTGGTTGACCGTCGGCGTCGGCCTGCTCGAACCAGGCACCGTCGACATCCTGTCGAAAACGCCGTACGTCGGGTCGTCACTCACGGGCGTGCTCGTCGTAACCACCGGAAGCCCGGCACTGATCGCGGGACTGTTCGGCGGGATCGTCCTGTGGATCGTCGGCTTCCCGGCGACGCTCGTTGCGGCGGGCCGACGCGTCGACCGCCTCGCACCGCTCGTCGCGGCGGGGAGCGCCGTCGTCCTCGGCGGCTTCGGCGTCTACTTCCTCGTCGACGGCGTGACGACGCTGAGCTAGTCGTCCTCGGCGGCTTCGGCGTCGAGTTTCGTGGCCATCTCGGGACTCAGCTCGGCGTCCGACCCGCCCATCATCGCGACCTCGTCTTCGAGCCACTCCTGGAACCACTTGACGCGTTTGAGCCGGCGATGGACCAAGCTCTCGGCGGCGTCGCTCTCGACGCGTTCGGCCGCGTCCCGACCGCGTTCGAGGACGCGGCCGACCATCTCCGACGAGTCCATGTGCGTCCGGGACTCGTAGCCCATCCGCAACAACATTAGTGCCGTGCCGTTCGCACCGATCTTGTCCAGCAGGTCCGCTTCGATGAGACACTGCGTCTCGAGTGGCAGATCGGTCAAATCCCCCTGATAGGAGTGGTCGCGGACCGCCGCACACACTTCGTCGATGAACGACTGCGGGTAGTCTGCGTGCGTATTGAGGTACTCGCGTGCAATGCGGGCACCCTCCTCGGCGTGGACGTCCTGGTCGGCTTCCAGTTTGGCGATGTCGTGAAAGAGCGCTGCGACCCTGGTGACGTCGACGTTCGCTCCCTCTTTCTTGGCGATGCCGGTGGACAACTCGACGACGTTCATGATGTGATTGAACCGGTAGGCCGCAGAGTGCCAGGGATACCATCGCATCCGACCGCCCTCGTCCTCGTTCTCGACGCTCGCCTCCAGATAGTCGTGGACGAAGGCTTTCATCTCCTCGAATTCCGCGTCCGAGACGGGTGATTCCCGTATCTCAACACCCACGGAACCACCTCCAAATATAACGTTCGTTGTTCATCTTACGGATATAAAGGCGTCTGCGGGTCTTTAGCGTTACGACACCCCACAAACCGGCTCTGGACCCACAGCAAACGACCAGCGGTTGCCCATTCGGCGGCCGGCTAACTGAGTCTTAGGTGGGCAACAGCGTCGAAACGACCGATTACTGATCTGCAGATACGACATTCGTATCAGCCAACCACTAAGGGGCTACCCGTATCGACCAGAACAGAGACCGCAGCCGAACGACGGAAGGTGACGCGGAATCCGGCATACGTGTACAAAACCTGACGACGAGACGTAGATTTATGATAGCGACACACATACGTGGCTGTATGAAGGTGAGAGAGGTAACTGCCGACGACCAGGCGGCGATTCGGGAGATCGCCAAACGGTCGCTTCAGGCATCGTACTCGTTGAGTCCGCAGACGATAGAGAGCGCCGTCAGACAGTGGTACGACCCCGACGAGTTCGAAGCGAAGGTGACCGGTGACGAGGTGCTGATCTTCGTCGCCGAGGAAGGGGACGAACCCGTCGCCTTCACCGAGAACGCGCTGCTCGAAGAGGGCGAGGCAGACGTGCTCTGGTTGCACGTCCACCCCGACTACCGCGGCCAGGGGATCGGGTCGGAGTTGTTCGAGACGACCCGGAGTCGCCTCGAAGACTACGGCGTGACGCGCCTGCACGGTCGCGTGCTCGCGATGAACGAAGCCGGGAACACGTTCTACAGGAATCAGGGCTTCGAGAAGGTGAGCGAGGGCGAGGTTCGGATCGACGACAGCCCGTACACGGAAGCGATCTACGTCGAAGCCGAACCCACGGGCCTGCAGCCGCTCACCGACGACGGGAAGACGGTGTACGTCGACCACGACGACATCGAGCGCGGCTCGCTGGCCAGTTTCCACGTCGTCTACACCGACCAGGACCGGCAGGAGCGGTACGGCTACCACTGTGCGAAGTGTGACACGCTCGCGAACGCGATGGACTCCATGGGGCGCATCGAGTGTGGCACCTGCGGCAACAGCCGCAAGCCGACCCGCTGGGACGCCTCGTACCTGTAACTCTCCCTTAGGGAGACGTGTTCTGCATCTCGGCCTCGTTTTGCAGTTCGGCGAGTTCCTCCTGCCGCTCGGCGATCCCGGTCGTCACCAGCAAACGAATCCCCCGGCGAACGCTCATGTCCAGGTGCTGCACTTGCTCCGCGGGCGCCATCACCAGATTCCCACCGGTCGGGTTCGGGCTTTTCGGGACGAAGACGTTGTACACGTCGCCCCCGGCGATCGATTCGACCTGCGCCGGACTGTCACCGGTGACGAAGCCCAGCGCGTAGATCCCCTCGCGGGGATACTCGATGAGCACGACGCTCTCGTAGCGGTTCGATCGCTCAACGAGCGCGTTCGATACCTGGCGGACGCTCGAATAGATCGTCCGGACCAGCGGGACCAGTCCGATCCCGCGGTCGATCCAGCCGAACACTCGCTGGCCGAAACTCCGCTGCGCGAGATACCCCAGTGCGACGACCGTCGAGACGATGATAACGAGCGCGAGACCCTGTGCGACGACGTGAATGTTCGCAGTGTACGTGGCGAGTTGCGTCCCCTGGACCACCGGGTCGATGAACGTCGTGAGCCAGTTGACGAGAACTCGGAGGACGAAGATCGTCACCACGAGCGGCGCGATCAGCGCGATACCGGCGATGAAACTATCCCGCAGTACCTTCCCGAGACCCATGTGATGTCCTGTCCTGGCGGCGACAAAAGGATGTGGTTCGGGGCCGGGACAACGCTTTCCCACTCTGTCCCGTATCGACGACAGTGACCAACACGGACGACGCGCCGACCGCAGACGGGCCATCGGACGAGCCGTTTCCGCTCAGCGGCCCCTGGACCCACTCGGACCTCTCGGCGTTCCTCGACGAGGCCACCGTTCCGATCCGCGTGAGCTGTCACACGCCCTCGGGCGGCCTCTGGATGCTCTCGCTGTGGTATCGCTACGAGGACGAGCAACTGTGGTGTGCAACCGGTGCCGACGCCGACATCGTTCGGTTCCTGCGCGCGGACCCCCACGTCGCCTTCGAGATCTCCGTCAACGAACCGCCCTACAGAGGCGCCCGCGGCCAGGGAACGGTCACGGTCGATGCCGACCCCGAGAAGACGGTGCTCCGCGAGCTCCTGGATCGCTACCTCGGTGGAACGGACTCGACGCTCGCCCAGAAACTCCTCTCGGCGGACCGAGAGGAGGTGTCACTCCGGATCGATCCGACGACTGTCGCCACATGGGACTACAGCGACCGGATGAAAGACGCAGTCGAGTGACCGGAACTCACCTGCTACTCTGCCCCCGGCCGTCCGGAGAGACGTAGAACCGCAGGAACAGATAGTACAGGACCACGACCGTGAGGCCCAGGGCGACGCCCAGAACCGAATCGAGGAACAGGTGAAGCTGCGTCGGCTGCCCCGCATGCAAGATGAACGGCGAAATCATACTCAACGTCGGTTTCAGTAACAACTACAACGTCGTGTACTTGAAAGCTACTGATTCACTTCAGGTTAGTGTCGGGTTTTTGTCATAGTCCCGAGCGGATTCGAACCGCGAAGACTCGAATCCTCTCGTCTTCTGGGCTCGGATCCACAGGACGATTCACTCCTCACATTCGTTCGTCGCAGAATAGTCCCGAGCGGATTCGAACCGCTGTCAGAGGCTATCCTCAGAACACACTCCGAATGTATGATTCGGATTGGAGTATGCTCTTCCAAAGGCCTCTATGATTGGCCACTACACCACGGGACTTCGATTGGTGATGTGGCGTACAGCCGTAAGAAGATTACCTTTCCGGAGAGGGTGACGGAGCGCTGATGTTTCGTTCTTCAACGTGGCGGTGGCAGCTCCGGCACAGCGTGATCACGTTGTCGAGCGTATGCGCTCGTTGGGGGTCCTCAAACTCACGAACGGGCGTGAGATGATGGACATCGGGCCGCTTGCCGAGCTCCTGGGCTGTTTTTCCACATTGCTGACAACGATTGTCGTCCCTGGCGAGCGCCGCTCGTCTCACCGTCCACCACCGGCCCCCATACTTCGCCTTACCGCCCTCCCACTGATGGTGGTCCTCGCCAGTGACGTTCTCGGACAGCCATTCACCGTAACAATCAAAGTCACAGAAAACACCGCGTTCGTTCCGTTCAACTCGAGTGGGGCGAACCCTTAGTTCGCACCCACAGCCCCCACATTCGACCGTCACCCTTTCGAGCGGTTCGCTGGGATTCTCGGGGAGAAGCCCGTTGGCGCCCGCAACGCACTCCTGACAGTACACGCCGTCTTTGTCCGATGGATAATACTCGAACTCGTCGCCGCACACCGCGCAGGTCGCCGTCTCCGTGGCGTCTTTCCAGTTGCCGTTGTTCACGCCGTCCTCCGAGTAACAGTCGTCGCAGTACGTACGCTGAGCCTTCGGGTCGTAGAACTCGCAGCCACAGTCAACACATTCCCTGTTTGGAAGCGGTTCGTCGTGAACTTTCGTGTGGTGTTGTCGCATCCCCCGTTCCGTGTTGAGCATCTTCCCACAGGTCGGACACTCCATACTCGCATTGCGGTTAGATGTTTGAAAAGTACACCCCAGCCACAGTGAAAGTGAAACTAAACGTGCAAACTCAGCTAGGAACCAAATCGATCGGGAATTCGTCGCGGCGACAACAATCAGTCCGCCGCGTCGACTTCGAGTTCGAGGAGCGCACAGACGTCCTCGTCGGGCGCGAAGCAGTCCGGACACTGCGGCTCCCGGTCGATGATGGTGTCGAGGCGGTCGGCGACCGTCTCGTCGATGACCGGTTCGAGTTGCTTTGCCTCGTGGCGGAACTCCTCGACGTCGAGCACTTCGTAGAGGAAGCGTTCGATGATGCAGTACGTCTGGAGCGCCTCGCTGGCCTGGACGATCCCCTCGTCGGTCAGCGTGACGCCCTTGTACTTCTCGTGGTCGAGCAGGCCGCGGTCTTCGAGTTTGCCGATCATTTCGTTGGCGCTCGCCGGACTGACGTCGAGCATCTCCGCGACGCGCCCGGTCGAGGCCGGCCCGTCCGCTTCCTCCTGGACGAGATAGATTGCCTTCAGATATTGGTCTGCTGTGTTCATCGAATCCACCCCTGAATGCTCATTCGCGTGCCTCCATGAGATCCGTCACGTCCTCGACGCCGTCGGCTTCGTCGTCGCGAATCGCCGACAGCGTCCCGAGGAGACGGTCCCGGTCGATACTGAACTCCGCGTCGGACTCCTCGATCGCATCGATGAGGTCGTCGTAGAACTTGTACGCGGTTTCCTCGTTGCACAGTTGGTCGTAGAGGATGCCGTCGAAGTCCGCTTCCGCTTCGTACTGAGCGGCGACGAGTCCTTTGATCTCCTCGAAGGGGATCGTGTCGGCATCGAGTTCGTCGATCAGATCCTCGAGTTCGTCGCGATGGGCCGCCGATTCCGCGGCGGCCTCGTCGAGTAGCGCTTCGAGTTCCGGATCGTCCACGTCGAGGCTCTTCTCGTGTTCGCCCGCCCGCGCCTCGACGACCTCCTCCAGGACGACCCCGATCTGGAGCAGTCGCGCAAGCTGGTGGTCCGAGGAGACGGGCTGCTCGACGCTCATGGCGACCACCCCGCGTCCTCGACGACCTGTACCGCGAGCATGTCCACTACTCCGAGCGGGCCCAACTTAAGTCCGCTGTCACGCACTGCCGGGTCACGGTCGTGCGAAAAACGAAGTGGATTCGGTGGTTATTCTCGCAGCCGCTGTGCGATCAGTTCTTCTAAGTCGTCGCGGAGCTCGTCGACTTCGACCTCGTCGAGGACGGGGACGAAGAACCCTTCCACGAGCATGTTCTTGGCGACCTGCTCCGGGATGGACCGAGAGGTCATGTAGAACATGTCCTGTTCGTCCACCTGGCCGACCGTCGCGGAGTGGCTGGCCTCGGTGTCGTGGTTGTTGATGATCAGCTTCGGGGACGCGTCGGCCTCGCTCTCGTCGGAGAGCATCAGCGTGTTCTCGCGCTGGTAGGAGTTAGTGTCCCAGGCCTGGCGACCGACGTCCTGGACGCCCTCGTACACCGAGCGGGCGTGGTCGTCGAGGACGCCGCGGGTGATCAGGTCCGCCGTCGTGTGTTCGGCCTCGTGCCAGACGCGGGAGCCGAGATCGAAGTGCTGGTCCTCGTGGCCGAAAAAGGCGCCGACGATCTTCGACTCCGAGGAGTCGCCCAGGAGGCGTGTCTCGACGCTCGTCTTCGTCAGGCGCGAACCGATGTTGCCTTCGATCCAGTTGACCTGGCCGTAGGTGTCGGCGTGGCCGCGCTTGACCGAGAAGTTGTACGTCTCCTCGTCGAGCTGCTGGAGCGCCCCGTACTGGACGTGGGCGTTCTCGCCGGCGACGGCCTCGACGATCCCGCTGTAATAGCGGGCACCGTCGCGATCCTCGCCGGTCTCTTGCTTTTCGAGGATCGTGACCGAGGAAGACTCCTCGGCGACGACGAGCGTGTAGTTGAACAGCGACTGGCTGTTCATCGTCGTCCGGATCTTCACGTCCTCGGCGTCGACGCCCTCGGGGACGTAGACGAGCGTGCCGGCCGAGAACAGCGCCGTCGACAGCGCGGTCAGATAGTTGCGCTGCGGATCGACGACGCTACCGAAGTGTTCCTCGACGACGTCTTCGTGCTGGTCGAGCGCCTCGTCCCAGGAGAGGACGTCGACGCCCTCGGCCTCGACGCGGTCTTTCTCCTGTGCCCGGTCCAGCGGGTCGACGAAGCTCTCGTAATCGAGCGCGTCGAGGTTCGTCCAGTCGCGACCCGGCGTCCGGATGACGTCCGGCATGTCGAGGTCGGCAAGCGCCTCGAGCGCCTCCAGTCGCGTCTCGAGGAGCCACTCGGGCTCGTCGAGGTCCTCGCTGATTGTCGTTACCTGCTCCTCCGTGAGGTTGGCGTGTACCTGCGTGCTCATGTGTTGTCCCGGGTATTACCCGAGGCTACCCTCCATTTCGAGTTCGATGAGGCGGTTGAGTTCGACCGCGTACTCGATGGGCAGTTCCTCCGTGATGGGCTCGATGAACCCGGCGACGATCATCTGCTTTGCGTCGTCGTCGTCCAGCCCGCGCGTCTCCAGGTAGAACACGTCCTCGTCGCCGATCTTCCCGACGGTCGCTTCGTGCGCGACGTCGACTTTGTTCTCCTGGATCTCCATGTACGGCATCGTGTCCGAGGTGGACTCGTTGTCGAACATCAGCGCGTCACACTCGACCGAGGTCGAGGAGTGTTCCGCACCGTTCGACATGTGGACGAGGCCGCGGTAGTTCGTGCGGCCGCCGTCCTTCGAGATGGACTTGGACTCGATGGTCGACTTCGTGTTGGGCGCGTTGTGGTAGACCTTCGCGCCGGTGTCGATGTTCTGGCCCTCGCCAGCGAACGCGATGGTGATGTGGTTGTCCGTCGCCCCGGGACCCTTCAGGATGGTCGCCGGGTACAGCATCGTGGCTTTCGAGCCCATGCTACCGGACACCCACTCCATCGTCCCGTCCTGCTCGACGATGGCGCGCTTGGTGTTGAGGTTGTAGGTGTTCTTCGACCAGTTCTGCACCGTCGAATACTGGACGTGGGCGTTCTCGCCGACGAAGACCTCGACACACCCGCTGTGGAGGTTGAACGCCGAGTACTTCGGGGCGGAACAGCCCTCGATGTAGTGCACTTCGGAGTTGTCCTCGGCGACGATGAGGGTGTGCTCGAACTGGCCCATCCCCTCCGAGTTCATGCGGAAGTACGCCTGGACGGGCATTTCGACCGTCGTGTCCTCGGGGACGTAGACGAACGAGCCACCGGACCAGACGGCGCCGTGCAGCGCGGCGAACTTGTTGTCGCTCGGCGGCACGCACTTCGTCATGAAGTACTCTTTGACGAGGTCGGGGTGCTCCTGGACGGCCTTGTCCATGTCCATGAAGATGACACCCTTCTCCTCCCACTGTTCCTGCATATTCTGGTAAACGATCTCGGACTCGTACTGGGCGCCGACCCCGGAAAGCGCGTTCTTCTCGGCTTCCGGGATGCCCAGTTTGTCGAACGTGTCCTGGATCTCCTCGGGGAGGTCCTCCCAGCTGTCCGCGCCGCCGCGCGTCTCGATGTCGGGGCGGATGTACGGGACGATTTCGTCGATGTCGACCTCGGACAGGTCGGGCTGGCCCGGCCAGTCCGTGGGCATCGGCATTTCCTGGTACTGCTGGAGCGCGCGCAGACGACGCTCGAGCATCCACTCGGGCTCGTCTTTGTCCTCGCTGATCAGCCGGATCGTCTCCTCGGTGAGGCCTTTGTCGGTTTTGAACGCCGACTTCTCCTCTTTCTTGAACGAGAACCGCTCTTCAGTGTCGGTCTCTTCGAGATGGTCTTGTTCCGAACTCATTGTTGTTGATGTTAGTTTATCTCTCTAGCCTTATGAGGCTGTGCTAGCGACCACTGGTTACGCAGCCTCGTAAACTTCCTCGCGGACCCAGTCGTAGCCCTTGTCTTCGAGCTTCTCGGCCAGCGATGCGTCATCGGACTTGACGACCTGTCCGTCCAGCATGATGTGGACGTGGTCGGGCTCGACGTAGTCGAGGATGCGCTGGTAGTGGGTGATCTGGAGGATGCCAGTGCCCTGCTCTTCGCGCAGCGCGTTGATCCCCTGCGAGACGTCCTGAAGCCGGTCGATGTCCAGCCCGGAGTCGATCTCGTCGAGCACCGCGATCGAGGGTTCGAGAATGGCCGCCTGCAGCACCTCGTTTTGCTTTTTCTCCCCGCCAGAGAATCCGGCGTTGAGGTAGCGCTGAGCGAAGCTCTCGTCCATGTCCAGCTGCTCCATCTTCTCCTGGAGGATCTGCTGGAACTCGGCGACACCGATCTCGCCCTCGTCAGCAGGGCCTTCCATCGGCGAGGTCTCGTAGCCGGCTTCCTCTTCCTCGTCTTCGTCGCCCTCGTCTTCCTCGAAGAGCTCTTCCCGCTCTTCAAGTTTGGCGTTCAGGGCCGTGCGCAGGAAGTTGACCATCGTGACGCCTTCGATCTCGGCGGGGTACTGGAAGCCCAGGAAGATACCGAGCGCCGCGCGCTCGTTAGGCTCCAGGTCGAGCAGCTCCCAGGTCTGCAGATCTTCTGGGATCTCCTCGCCGAACTCCTCGTCCTCGAGGTGGAGCGTGACCTCACCGTCAGTCACTTCGTACGCGGGATGGCCAGCGATGACCTTCGCCAGCGTCGACTTCCCACTGCCGTTGGGACCCATCAGCGCGTGGATCTCGCCGGAGTTGACCGTCAGGTCTACCCCGCGCAGGATCGTCTCACCGCCCTCCTCGGCAACTTCAGCGTGTAGGTTGGAAATTTCAAGGGTTGCCATAGTTTAGGGACACCTAAGTCGTGCTAACATCGGAACGAGTCGTTCATAATGCTTTCGCATTCGCCCGTATAGGTTTTTGGCATTGGAAAATTGATTTTCGTTAGCGGAAACCTCGCTCTGAGCGCGGCCGCTGGAAACAACGCGGACGAGGTGGATTCGACTAGAAGTTTATGTACTTCTATTGTAAACTTCTACTGAACGAATGGCGTGGCAGCAAACACCATATACGCTCCCTCTTCTCGTGGCAGCAATGGTCTCGGGGGGATTGCTCGTCTTCACCGCCAGGAGTCGGACCAATCGGGGAGCGGTGCCGCTACTCGGCGTCCTCGTCGCTGCTACCACGTGGTCAGTCGCTGACGCGGTTCGGTTGTCCAGTACGGACGTCACTGTCAAAGTGGTGATGAACGACATCCGTTTCATCGGGCCAGTGCTCGTCACTGTGTCGATATTCCTGTTCGCAGCGGAGTACACGAACCGCGAGGAGTGGCTCGCTCCCAGGCGCGTGCTCGCACTGTTTTTCGTTCACGCTGTGACGCTCGTCTTCGTCGTCACGAACCCGTGGCACCATTTGGTCCGACAGCACATCGAGGTCGACCAGAGTGTCAGCTACGTCCTGATGGACATCACCTGGGGACCGTGGTATTACATCCACGCGTCCTACTCGTATCTCCTCCTCGTCGCAGCGGCCATCATGCTCGTGATGAAACTGAGCCAGTCGACGGGCGTGCAGACGTACCGGGGACAGGCTCTGGCGATCCTGATCGCGACGCTCGTCCCCTGGGGAATGAACGCAGCGTTCATCGCCGGCCTCACGGAGGTGGATCTCACCTCCATCGGGTTCACCGTCACCGGGTCGATGTTCGTGGTCGCCGTCTTTCGCTATCAGATTCTTGATATTCTCCCGATCGCCCGGAGCACGGTCGTCGACAACATAGAAGAGGGTTACATCGTTCTGGACTCCAACGATAACGTCGTCGACGTCAACGAGAAAGCAGCGGAGATCCTCGGCACCGAGAGGGACCGTCTCATCGGCAGACCGATCAGGGCACTCGACGACGAGTACCAGGAGACCCTGGATCGGTTCAGTCACGAGCGGGAGACGCGCGATCAGGTCCGCATCGAACTCGACGGAGAGACGCGACACTACGACATCGACATCTCACCGGTGTACGACCAGCGCGACCGGGTCACCGGTCGCGTCGTCCTCATCAGGGACATCACCGAACAGGAGCGCCGACAGCGCCAACTCGAGCACCAGAAGGCACAGCTCGAACGCCAGACGGACCAGCTCGAACGACAGAACGAACGACTGGAGGACTTCGCCAGCATCGTCTCCCACGATCTCAGGAACCCAATCAACGTCGTCAGCGGCCGCCTCGAACTCGCTCGGCAGTCGCCCGACGAAGAGCACTTCGACGAGATGGAAGCCGGACTGAAGCGGATGGAGTCAATCATCGACGACATGCTGATGATGGCGCGCCAGGGCCAGGCCGTCAGCAAGACGGAACTGGTGTCGGTCCCGGCGATCGCAGAAGACGCCTGGAGCAACGTCGACACGAAGGCCGCGACGCTCGACGTCGAGACCACCCGCGAAGTGCAGGCCGATCGGGGCCGTCTGCTCCAGATCTTCGAGAACCTCTTTCGAAACGCGATCGATCACGGACGCGAGGACGTCTCGATTCGCGTCGGCGACGTCGAGGACGGCTTTTTCGTCGCGGACGACGGCCCGGGCATCCCGGAAGCCGAGCGCGACAGCGTCCTCGACAAAGGGTACACCACCGCAGATGACGGCACGGGATTCGGGCTCTCGATCGTCCAGACGGCAGTCCAGTCCCACGGCTGGGACGTCGAGATCACTGACAGTGAAAGCGGTGGGGCTCGCTTCGAGATCAGCGGCGTCGGGGGCGCCGTCATCACGAACAGCGATCCGATCAGTCAGGACTGACCAGTATTCGACCGCTCGCGCTACATGAAGCTGCCGAGCCCGGTCTGTTCCTGCCCGCTCTTGACTTCGTCCCAGGAGACGTCGAGCGCTTCCAGAATCCGTTCGATGGGGCCTTTCAGCGTCTTTTCGAGCATCTTGTCCCAGTCGACCTCGAACTCCTCGGGGACCTGGTCGGCGTACTCGAAGCAGATAACGTCCTGTTCCCGTTTGAACTCACCGTACAGCGGATCTTCCGAGGGGTCCAGATCCAGTTCGTCCTCGACGCGCTGGAAGAAGTCGTCGTGAACCCGCTTCAGGTACAGACGCTTGGGTTTCGACCCCCGCGCGAAGTTCGTTCCGAGGAGGAGGTTCGCGTACTTCGCGCCGCGCACCTGCGCCGTGTCGGTGTCGTAGTTGTCCAGTTTCTTCCCGATACCGCCGGGGATGCCGACGTCCTCGGGGTCGACGTTGCCGTCCTGGAAGTCCGCGATGACGTCGTGAACGTACGATTTGACGTTCTCGGTGTCCTCGCCTTTCACGATGCGGTCGATGACCTCCTTCTGGACGCGCTTGGTGATCGGGGCGATGTCCGAGCGCTGGTACTCGAACCCCGTGATGTCGATGTCGTCGACGTCTTTCCCTTCCTTCCAGACGATGTGGCCCGCGTAGCGTTTCTTCTTGCCGGCCTGGAAGAAGCGCCGGTAGAGCTTCTCGAACTCGATCTGGAAGCGATGCTCGTCGGCGTTCAACTCCTCGGCCGCGAACTCGTCGTACGCGGCGTTGATCGACTCTTCGAGTTCGAACGACTGCTCGATCGCCTCGTCTTTGGAGACGTCGCCGCCGAGTTCGATCATCACGCTGTCTGTGTCGCCGTAGACGACCGATTTGTCCAAGCGGTCGGTGACCGCTTCCGTAAACGAGATTACCTCGCGACCGGTCGCAGTGACGGCAGCTCCCATCTCCTTGTCGTAGAGACGGAAGCGATCCCATCCAAGAACTCCGTACAACGAATTCATAATCACCTTGACAGCTGCCTGTTGGCGGTCGAACCGCTCGTAGTCCGGACTGTCGGGGTCGAACTCGTTGCGCTGGGATTTCTTCTCTTCGCGTTCTGTCAGGAGTTCGTCGACCATCTCTCGGATGACGCCGTCCGGTTCCTTCCGGAAGTGCTGGCCGTTCGGTGCCTTGAACGTCTCCCCGTCGAAGGCGTCGGGATCGACCTTCGTCTCTGGGCTCGCGTTGACGGTCACCATACACATCGGATACAGCGACTTCAGGTCCAGCACGGTGACGTTCTCGCGCACGCCCGTGATCGGGTCGAAGACGGCGCCGCCCTCGTAGTCCTCGGCGTCGTGTTGGCCCTTCGAGGGGAGCGCGAAGTTGCCGTGGAGTTTGTGCAGGACGTACATGTCGACGGCGTCGCCGGGCGTCGTCGCGTCTTCGAGCTTGCAGCCGACGAAGGAGGCGACTTCCTGCCAGAACGGGATGATGTTCTGTTGCTCGTTGAGTTCGACGCACAGCTCGACGTCCCGGAGGTTGTACTCCAGCAGGCGTTCGGGGTCGTCCTCCCAGAGGTCGCCGATGTCGCCGGGGTACCGTTCTTTCCCGACGCCGAGTTCCTGTTCGCCCACCGCGTCGAGGCGGTAGGAGTCGAGTTCGGTGAACTTCGTGCGCTGGTAGGCATAGAGGAGGTCGAAGACGACCCGACCCTTGATGTTCGGGCCTTGCCAGTTGTTGCGCCAGACCTCGTCGACGCGGGAGAGGCGCTCGATCGAAAGGTCGTACTCGTGGTGTGGCCCCTGACACTCTTCGAGGCGGTCGAGGAAGTACGGCGCGTCGAAGTCGTCGAAGTTCCAGCCCGTCAGAATGTCGGGGTCGGTCTCCTCGAGATAGGTGAGGAAGGCGTCGAGCATCCGCTCTTCTTCCTCGAAGACGCGCACGTCGGCGTCGAAGTCGCCCTCGATCGGGTCGTAGTTTCCGAGCGTGTCCGGCGGCGTGGCTCCCATGTCGGCGTCGTACAGCCAGACGACGTACTCGTCGTCGTAGGAGTCGTGGGAGGTGAGACAGACGATGGGTTCCTCGCCCTCTTCGGGGAAGCCGTGGCGGTCGTCGACCTCGATGTCGAAGGTGTTGACGCGGGGAGCGGCGTTCGCGTCGACCGCTTCGACTTCCTCGTGGGGCACGCGAATCGGCCCGTCGTCACCGTCACGGCGCTCGGGAACGCGGATGCCGCTGGTGACGTCCTTGTCGATGAGGAGACGATTGGGAAAGAGAATGTCCGCTTCGTAGTGATCGAACTCGTCGCGCATCTGGCCGACGTCGCGGGGCGTCTGGCCGAAGATTTTGGTCAGGCGCTCGCCCCGAATGGACTCGTAGGGCTCGCCGTTCTCGTCGGTCTCTTCGTAGCCCGTGATGCGGTCGCGGTTCAGGTCGCGGTCGGTCAGCGAGTCTGTCGGGGCGTAGAAGTACGGCTTGAACTCGTAGACTTCGACGTGGACGGGCTCGTTGTCCTCGGGCGTCCGTCCGAACACGTGGATGACGGGGAACTCGTCGTCGCCGTGGCCTTCGATCGTGTAGTCGACCTGGGTCACGGCGAGCGTGACCTGGGTGTCCGCGTCGGGGTAGCGCACGTCGTCCAGGTCGACGATGTCGAACGAGCCGCCGCCGTTCCCGGCGACGGCCGCGGCTTCGGCCTGGACGTCTCGTTCGGTGTCCCCGCCATCACCGAAGTCCCCGAATTCCGTTTGCTCCATTGCTGTGGCTCCGTTGGAGACCCCCACCTAAAATCCCGACGGTCCCCTCTCCGTGTTGAGACGTGACTCGCCCACAAGGTATATGACATGGCACATCTTACCACAGTCTGAAGACGCTATGACGGACCGCGCCAACGGTAGTCGGACTAAGTTGGACAGCGCGGCAGAATCACGGGACCCCGACGTTCCCGCCGCAGTCGAGACCATCGAAGCGTACGAAACCGACGACGGCGTCGTCCTCTACGACGCCGAGAACCCGCTCGCGTGGGTCCAGGCGACTGACGCGGTCCCCCTCACCGACGCAGTCTGAACCGCGGCACGCAACCTTTTTTCGCAGCCTTCTCGAACGGAGGTGTAGTGACCGGCTCGGACGACGAACGGCGGCAGCCCGAATCCGACGATGCCAGTGGATTCGTCGATCCAGGCAAAGCCGCCGAGCCAGACGACCCCGGCAAAGCCGCCGAACCCGACGAGCAGGACTTCGTCAAAGACCTCGGGCCGGACGTCCCCGAAGTCGACGTCCCGGAGCCGCCGGAGCTCTCGGAGACCGACGTTCCGGACGACCTCGCCAGGTCGTTCTGGAAGCTCGTCATGGTCTTCAACCTCGCTCTGTTCGCCGCGTCGCTCGGCCCGATGCTGATCTACTTCCGCGGCGAGTGGACCAACGGCACCGCGGTGTTCGCGCTCGGCGTCGGCGCGTTCGTCTACGGCTACCGCCGGTACAAGCGCGTCACGAGCGACGACGACCACAACGGCTAACCACGCCTGACCGCTAGCTCGGCGTATGCGTAGCGTCCGCGACGAATCGGGCACCCTGTATCTCTTGCTCAAACAGTCCGGGGAGTCCAGCCGCGTCCGACATCCCGAAACCGGCGAGGAGCGCTACATCGCCAACGACGAACTGGAACCCGTCGACGGCGAGTCGCCCCTCGCGACTGCGGCCCGCGCCGTCCCCGACGCCGCCCGGACCGTTCTCACCGCCGTCCGCGACGATCGATCGCTGGGGTTGCTCCTCGACCTCGACGCCCGCGGCCCCACGCCCGTCAGAACGCTGCTCTCGGCGTACGACCTCTGTGAGAGCGACCTCCACGGAATGCTCGCCGAATTTCGGGCCGCCGGCCTCGTCGAAGAAACGCGCGTCGCCGGCGAGCGCGGCTACGAGACCACCGAAACCGCAGCAGACGGGCTAGACCACCTCCGAACCTGAGCCGCTCAGTCCGAGGGGAGCACGACCGCGTCTAGATCCGCGGCCCCGCGCTCGACTGTCGACCGGTTCGTCGTCGCGTCCTTCGTGACCAGCACGAGATCGTCTGCTGCGCCGACGAGTTCCTCGTCGTGACTGACGACCACGATCTGCTCGACGCCGAGTTCCCGCATCGCCTCGACCAGTTCGACCAGTTGCGAGACGTGACCGGAGTCCAGGAACACCGTCGGCTCGTCGAGAATGAGCGGGGGCATCGGCGCAGACCCCTCGATGCCCTCCGCCAGCAACCGATAAATCGCACACCGGAGGCTGAGGTTGAACAGCGCGCGCTCACCGCCCGAGAGCTGCTCGGGGTCGAGCGCTTCGCCGTCTTTCTGGTACACCGTCAGTTCGTACTCCCCGTCGAGTTCGATCCGCGAGTACGAGTCGTTCTGGTACACCAGGTCGAAGGTCTCGTTCAACATTCGTTCGAGGCTCTCGACGTTGCGCTGGCGCAGCTCCGCCCGCAACGTCCCGTACATCTCCTGGAGCTGTTCGGCTTCCTCGTACAGCGAGTCCAGGCGCTCGACGGTCGCCGACAACGATTCGCGGCGGTCTCGCAGACTCTCCAGGTCCTCGATCTCCTGTTGCACGCCGCCGATCTGTCCCGTCACCTCGTCGCGTTCCTCGCGGAGTTCGTCGAGTTTCGGGTCGACCTTCTCGATGTACTGCGTCGCCCGCTCGTTCTCCTGGCGCGCCTGTTCGATCGCCGACTCGTCGAACTCGGCTTCCAGGTCGGCCTTCCGCTCGCGCTTGTCGGCCAGTCGGTCCCGCCGCTCGTCGTTCAGCTCCGCCTTGTTCGAGCGCTTCTCCCGTAATCGTTCGAGTTCGTCCTCGAGATCGGCGATCCGGTCGACGGCGTCCCGCAGTCGTTCGAGTTGCTCGATCTGCTCGCGGAGGTCACCGCGCTCGCTGTTGCACTCGGCGATTTTCTCGCGCTCTTCGTCCGCCTCGTCGGCCGCGTCCGCCGCTTCGTCACGCTTCGACTCGGCGTCGGACTCCAGTTCGTCGGCCTCCTCGCGGAGTTCCGTCACCTGGGTCGTCTTCTCCTCGACGCTGCCTTCCTGTTCGGCGACGAGTTGTTCGACGTTCTCCAGGTTGTTCCGCAGCTGCGCGAGGTCGTTCTGCACGTCCACCAGTTCGTCCGCTCGTTCCAGCCGTTCCTCCAACTGCTCTCGCTCGGCCCGAACCGTGACGAGGTCGTCCTGGATCTCGGCCACGCGGTCGCGATGCTCGTCGATGGACTCGACGTGGGGCGACCCGTCGACGGACTGCCCGCACTCCGGGCACTTCCCGGCGTCGAGCAGCTCCTCGGCCTCGTCGAGTTTCGCCTGTGCGCTCTCCAGTTTCGCTTCCAGTTCCGTCTCGCGCTCGCGCGCTTCGTTCAGGTCGTCGGCGACCGCGTCCCAGTGGTCGTTCGCCTCGCCGATCGCGATCGGTGCGTCCTCGAAGACTGCTTCTTTGTCCTCGATGCGCTCCGAGAGCGTCTCGATCTTCTCGCGGCGGTCGGCCAGCTTCTCGCGCGTCTCGGCCAGGTTCGCTTCGAGGTTCGCCGCTTTCTCTCGTTTCTCCGTGGCCCGCTGTTCGAGGTCGTCGGCCGTCGCGCGGAGCGAGTCGGCTTCGCTCGAGTGTTTCTGGACCGCCAGCTGATACTCCTCGATGTCGCTCCGGAGTTCGTCGTCCCGTTCGCGAAGCGAGTCGAGGCGGTCGGCCACGGCCTCCTCGGTCGCCGTCTCCAGGTCGGTGTCGGCGAGCAGGTCGTCACGGCGCTCGCGAGACTCGTCGAGCTGTGATTTCAGCTCGCTGATGCGCTCACCGACCTGTTCGCGCTCCTGTTCGGTCTCCTGGATGTCGGCGGTCAGCGACTCGATCTCCTCGGTCAGCTCGGCCAGTCGTTCGCGTTTCTCGTCGTACTCCTCGATGATCGACTGCGCTTCGTCGCGGGTTTCGACTGCGCTCTCCCGGTTCGTTTCATACCGCTCGATGTCGCTGTCGATCTCGTTGAGCCGCGACTGGAGGGAGTTCAGTCGCTCGTGGAGGTCTTTGTCCTCCTTGCGTTCGATCTGGCTCGCCACGTCCGTCAGCAGTTCCTGCTTTGCGTCCCGGACGTGCTTGACGCCCAGTCGGGCGTTGCTTGCGCGTTCGCGGTAGTCTTCCAGTTTCCCGAGTTGCAGGAGGTCGTCGATCATGTCCTGGCGCTCGGTCGGCGTGGCGTTGATGAGCTTGTTCACCTCGCCCTGGCGAACGTACGCGCAGTTGACGAACGCCTCGGCGTCCATCCGGAGTAGCTCCGTGACGTGCTCGCGGACGTCGCGGGCACCCTCGAAGACCCCGTCCGGCGTCTCCAGGACGCATTTCGCGGTGCTCGCCCGGTCGTCCGTCACCCGGACGCGCCGTTCCAGGTGGTAGGACTGCCCGCCGTGGGTGAACCAGAGTTCGACCGTGGCGTCGTCGGCACCGATCGTCACGACCTCGTCCAGTTTCTTCTCCAGCGCGCGGGCGCCGTACAGCGCGAAAAAGCACGCCTCCAGCAGCGACGACTTCCCGCTGCCGTTCAGCCCGTGGATGACCGTCACACCGGTGTCCAGCCGCAGGTCCGCGTCCGCGTAACACTTGAAGTTCTCCAGCCTGACGCGCTCGAACTTCATCGCTCGTAGTCCTCCATCGTCAACTGCCCGTCGGTGCTCTCGCCGTCGTTCCCGCCCGACGCCCCGTCGGGCTCGCTCCCGTCTGCAGTCGCCGCACCGCCGTCGGCCGTCGCTTCCTCGTCGGCGCCGGCGGGATCGCCTGCTTGGGACTCGTCGGTCTCGGCCGGCTGGAAGGCGCTCGCTTCGTCGTCTTCGACGAGGTCGCGGACCCGCCGTTCCACTTCCTCGGTGACGTTCGAGTCCGCGACCTTGCTGGCGCGGACCGTCTCGTCGATGTCCCGTGCGGCCCGACTCAGCCCGAGGTCTCTGATCCGTTCGCGGACGGCGTCGTCCGGGTCGGCGAAGCTGACGTCGACATCGGCCGTGTCGGCCACCTCGCGGTGGTCCGTGACACGAGCGACGAGAGCGCCTTCCTCGTCGGCGTACTCCTCGATCTGAGCCGGCGTCACGGGGTCGCCGTCGCCCTCGACGTTGACGACGACCACGGCGTCTTCGAGGTCGTGTTGCCCGACGCGCTCGCAGACGCGTTCGACCCCTTCTCCCTCGCCGAGTTCGACGTCGACGAACACGAAGTCGCGGGTGGGGATTCCGCGGCGTCGGATGGACACCTCGTCGTCGAAGGTCACGATGTTGTAGCCGCGGTCCTCGCGCTCGTCCGCACTCGCGCGCTCGGTGGACCCGCAGTAAGTGACCCACGTCCCTTCCAGCTCTGCTTTCTGCGGTTTGTGGTTGTCGCCGAGCAGCAGCGCGTCGAAGTCGACGTTCGACTCGCTCAGGACGGTCTCGGTGTCCCAGTCGGCGTAGTCGAACGGTTCGAACAGGCCGTGGGCCACGAGCGCCGCGTGGTCGGCGTCGTGGGGCTCGAAGTCGTAGGCCAGGTCCTCGCGCTGGGAGCGGGCGACGAAGTCCAGGCCGTAGAAAGCGGTGTTCCCGACGGTGACGGGGTCGGCACCGAGGCGCGTCGCCAGGCCGAGCGACTCGAACAGGTCCAGCCACTGAGCGTCGCGTTTCGTCTCGTGGTTGCCGACGATCGCCAGGAAGGGCACGTCGGCGGCGGCGAGATCGCGCAGAACGGAGAGCGTGCCGAGAATGTCTGGGAGGTCCGGACGGCGGTCGTGAAAGAGGTCGCCCGCGTGGACCAGGGCGTCCACGTCGTCGTCGATCGCGTCGTTGGCGACCTGGCGGAAGGCATCGAGAAAATCCGCTCGGCGTTCCGGCCGGTGATACTGCCGGTAGCCGAGATGTGTGTCTCCCGTATGAATCACCCGTGTCATTTTCCTGCCCCTTCGTCGCCACCCCCTAAATGGGTTCCGCGACCGGAGTGAAAGTGGTCGCGGTCCGGTACTTCCGCGGCCGCCCGAACTCGCTGAAACGTCGACAGCGCCTCGCGGCCGCGGCGGGCCCCAGCGTGGTCGCCGGCAGCCTCCGCGGCGTCGATCGCCGCGGCGAGTCGCTGGAGTCCGTCTGCTTCGACGAACGCTGCCGCTGTGGACAGTTCCTGGACGGCGGCACTCGCCTGGTCGATCACGGCTCGGTAGTTCCCCGTCGGATCAGCAATCAGGCGTGGCGCCGTTCCGCTGGTAGCGCCGGTCGAGCGGGCCGCGAGACGGGCGAGCGCCCGTTTGACGGATTCGTGGTCGGGCACACGGTGCAGTGGTTCCGTGTTCGCACTTGAACGTTCGGCTCGAACGGATCAGGCCGCGTCCTCGATGCTGAGCGTGTAGATACGTTTCCGTGCGTCCGAAAAGGAGAATCGAGAGTCGACGACGCCGACTTCTTCCAGTCGGTTGAGGGCGTACCGGACGGTCCGCGGCGGCAACAGCGTCTCCTCGGCCAGTTGGCTCTGGGTCAGCGTGTCGTTGTACTCCAGGGTTTTGGCGACCAGTTTCGCACTCGGCGGCAGTTCTCTCACTGCCTCCCAACTCCCAGCGTCGGCGTCCGCTTGGGTTGACTCTGAGGCGCTCATCGTACCACCGAGTTTCACATACAGCTTAATAATATTTCTTATTCGTATTTATTACCGTAGCTCATCGCACATCGGGCAAATCGCAAGCAAACGTTCGTAGTTCACGGCCTGTGTCTACCCGAAGCCTCTTATTACTACATCCACTACGAAGGGTCAATGACTGACACTGTTGACGACGTCGATTTGCCGTACGATGAAGACGCGTCACAGCAGGAGAAGATCAGCGCCCTCCAGGAGCGGCTCGAGGTGCTCGAGTCTCAAAACGAGGAGATGCGGGACAAGCTGCTCGATGCGAACGCCGAGAACAACAAGTACCAGCAGAAGCTCGAACGGCTGACCCACGAGAACAAGAAGCTCAAGCAGTCGCCGCTGTTCGTCGCCACGGTGCAGGAGTTGACCGACGAAGGCGTCATCATCAAACAGCACGGCAACAACCAGGAGGCCCTGACGGAGGTCACCGACGAGATGCGGGAGGACCTGGAACCCGACAGCCGGGTCGCTGTCAACAACTCTCTCTCTATCGTCAAATCTCTCGACGACGAAACCGACGTTCGCGCTCGCGTCATGCAGGTCGACAAGAGTCCGGACGTGGGCTACGAGGACATCGGCGGCATCGAAGACCAGATGGACGAGGTCCGCGAGACCGTCGAGATGCCCCTGAAGAACCCCGAGATGTTCGAGGACGTCGGCATCGACCCGCCGAGCGGCGTTCTGCTCCACGGCCCGCCGGGTACCGGGAAGACGATGCTCGCGAAAGCCGTCGCGAACCAGACCGACGCCACCTTCATCAAGATGGCCGGCTCGGAACTGGTCCACAAGTTCATCGGCGAGGGTGCAAAGCTCGTTCGAGACCTCTTCGAGCTCGCACGCCAGCACGAGCCAGCCGTCATCTTCATCGACGAGATCGACGCCATCGCGGCCAAGCGCACCGAGTCCAAGACGAGCGGGGATGCAGAGGTCCAGCGGACGATGATGCAACTGCTCTCGGAGATGGACGGCTTCGAGGACCGCGGCGAGATCCGCATCATCGCCGCCACCAACCGCTTCGACATGCTCGACCGCGCCATCCTCCGCCCCGGTCGGTTCGACCGCCTCATCGAGGTGCCGAAACCCGACCGTGACGGCCGGGAGCAGATCTTCAAGATCCACACCCGCAACATGAACGTCTCTGACGACGTGGACTGGGCAGAACTCGCGGACGTGGCCGAGGAAGCCTCCGGCGCCGACGTGAAAGCGATCTGCACCGAGGCCGGGATGTTCGCCATCCGCGACGACCGGACGGAGGTCCGCATGGAGGACTTCGAGAACGCCTGGGAGAAGATCCAGGCCGAAGAGGAAGAGGACGAAGACGTCTCGAAGACGTTCGCGTAGTCGTCACTCACGGGCACTGATTTTTGCGAGCCGGAGTCCAATCGTTTCTGCGACCGCTTCAGCAGCGAAATCTGCTCCGACCTACAGGAAGGAAAACAGCACGAACGGGACGACGAACAGCAGCACGGTCATCACGGCGAGAATAGCCAGGTAGCCCAGGACAGTCCCACCGGCAGTGAACCAGGACGGGTGATCGAACTTCTCGGAAAGCGTAGTCATACCTGTGTGATACGTACGCCGGCAGTTAGTAGTATCGACTTCCGGGCAGTTGACATGGAACGATCAGTCCAGAATCTCGGCGATCCGCCGTGGCTCACCGGACAGTGCGGGGTCTTCTTCGACGATCTTCAGGACCTCGTGATCCGTCACGTCGGGATAGGACTTCCCGATCGCGTCCTCAATGAGCGCCTTTTCGAGACGGAACTCTGTACCCTGGTAGACGACGTCGACCCCCTGCTCGTCGAAAGAAAGGACCGTCATGCACCAGGGTACGCCCCACCCAGGTAAAAAACTGCGCGATACGCACGATGGCGTGCACGCCGGGACGACCGACAGTCGCATATGTGTGACATGGCAGAAATCGTATATGCGTCAGACATTCGTCAGACGGCGGCAGGAGGTTTAATACGGCCGACTGTGCACATACGGGTGTGCCGCTGCGCTCGGACCCGTTAGACGAACTGTCAATTCCGGACGGGACGACCGTCGAGGAGCACGACCTCGTGACGGACGGGGACGTGATCGTCGGCGGACAGAGTACCGTCGGATTCGGCGTCCGTGGGCACCACGTCATTGCCGGTGAACGCGTTCGCTTCGGTGGCGACATCGAAGCCGAGGGCGACTGCCGGCTGGACATGTGGAGTGACGTCGACGGTAACGTGCTCGCCGGACGGAACGCGTACATCGGCGAGCGAGTGCACGTCGACGGCCAGTTGATGGTCTCGGGCGACCTCGACATCGGCGACGACGTCGACATCGAGGAGGGGTTCGAGGCCAACGGGTGGATCGTTATCCGAAACCCGATGCCGACCATCGTCTTCCTCTTCGTGTATCTCTCGCAGCTCCTGCGCATCGGTGAGGAGGAAGCCGCCGAAGACCTCATGTCCGACTTAGTCGACGACGAGCGGGACCACGACCCGATTCTGGTTCCACGGAACGCCAGCGTGAGCGACGACGCCTGGCGGGTTTCGACACCGGCGACGATCGGAGACGATTGCCGGCTCCACGGCAACATTCGAGCCCAAGAGCTCACCGTGGGAGCCGACAACAACGTCTTCGGCAGTCTCCGGGCCCGCGAGGACATCGAAATCGGACATGGGACCGAAATTCACGGCGACGTGACCACCCGGAACGGGACTGTTGGCGTCGGCCCGGACGTTCACGTCTGGGGCGACATCTCCGCAACGGACGTGGTACTCCACGAGGACGCCGTCGTCGACGGGTCGATTCGAGCGCGCGGCGAGATGACCCTGGTCCGTGACGACGACCAGCCGGACGATGCGACCAGCAGCACGGACGACGAGTCGGAACGCGAGACCGCAGACACTGAGGAGAGCGACGTCGACGAGAGTGTCGAGACTGACGAGCACGACGCCGACGAGGACGTTGCCGACGAGCCGGAGGAACGAGACGAGACGACGGACGCCGAGGAGTCGAACGACGAGGAGTCGCCAGACGCAGCCCAGTCGGACGACGAGGAGACGACGACAGACGAGCAGCCGACCGCAGCAGCGTCGGAGCAGGACACCGTCGCGAAAGGGACTGAGCGTGTGACTGCAGACGGGACTGACCCCGACAGCTATCGCGAGAACGGCCACAGAGACCCCATGGAGCGGGGTTCGACGAGCCCTCGGTAGCGCGAGGACGCCGGCCGCTCGCGTCGCGAAGACCGAAAGCCCCTTCCTTTTCTCCCGGGTACCTCCGGGCATGCTTTCGGTCGCACTTGCCGGGAAGCCGAACGCCGGCAAGTCTACGTTCTACAAGGCCGCCACCATGGCCGAGGTCGACGTGGGGAACTACCCCTTCACCACCATCGACGCCAACCGCGGCGTCAGCCACGTCCGCACCGAGTGCCCCTGTCTCGAACGGGACGAACGCTGCGGCGACGAGCACTGCCACGACGGCAAGCGCTACGTCCCCATCGAACTGCTGGACGTCGCCGGACTCGTTCCCGGTGCCCACGAGGGACGCGGCCTCGGCAACCAGTTCCTCGACGAGCTCTCGAACGCCGACGTGATCCTCAACGTGGTCGACGCCTCCGGCGGGACCAACGAGGAGGGCGAACCCGTCGAAGTGGGCGAACACGACCCCGTGGAAGACGTGGACTTCATCGAGGAAGAGATGGACCTCTGGCTGGCCAGCATCGTCGACCGCAACTGGGAGTCGGTCGAGCGCCAGTCCCGCTCGCCGGACTTCGACATCGACGAGGCGCTCGCCGAGATGCTGACCGGCATCGGCGCGACGGAGCTGGACATCGCACGGACGCTGCGTGACCTCGATTACCCCGCAGACCCCCGCGAGTGGACCGACGACCATCGCGAGGAACTGGCCCGGGACATCCGCGAACGGACCAAACCGATCGTCGTCGTCGCAAACAAGGCGGACATCGCTCCCGAGGGGAACGTCGAGCGCCTCGAAGAGGCCGCCGAGTACGTCGTCCCCGCGACGGCCGACGGCGAACTCGCCCTGCGCAAGGGTGCCGAGGCCGGCATCATCGATTACGATCCGGGCGATCCGGACTTCGACATCGTCGGCGACATAAGCGGCGAACAGGAGCAGGGTCTCGAACGCATCCGCGACGTGATGGACGAGGGGAGCGGCACGGGGATCCAGGAGGCGCTGAACACCGCCGTCTACGACCTGCTCGACCACTTCACCGCCTACCCGGTCCAGAACGAGAGCAAGTGGACCGACGCCAAGGGAAACGTGTTACCCGACGCCTTCCTCCTACCCCAGGGGTCGACGCCGACGGACCTGGCGTACGCCGTCCACTCCGACATCGGCGACGGCTACCTGCACGCCGTCGATGCGAAAGACGGCCGGAAGATCGCCGACGACACCGAACTCGACGAGGGCGACGTGGTGAAGATCGTGAGCTCGGCGAAGTGATCGGCACGGGAAACGCGTCGCTGTCGGAGCCGTGCACGGAGCGCTCCTGCGAAGCAGTATGCACGACGGCCGACAAGATTGGGATCGGCGTCGATGAGTTCGGCGCTGGACGGACGTCCGCCGCGGCTCGTTAAATTGACAGTACGTGGACGGAGCATCCATTAGTTACAGGTATTGCATTATCAGCCGACACCTATACGATTCGTAGTCGATTTCATCCTCACTGCAATCGTGTGGGGGAGCCGCATAACAAAGGCCAGAACTGGCAACCATTCCCAGTAGGTCGGGGGTACACAGAAATCGTGCACTCGGCAAGTCAGGAGCCAACAGTGGTCGACGGTGAGGAGCGGTCGGTGTTGAGAGCTGACGACGTGTTCGAGGTTCTCGGAAACCAGCGGCGACGATACGTCTTCCATCATCTGAAACGCCACGCCGGTCGAGACGTGTATCTCGAAGAACTAACCGACAGAGTCGCAGCCTGGGAAAGTGGTGAACCAGTCAACAACATCAGTCAACGCAAGCACAACAGCGTCAGAACGGCACTCAGACAGAGTCACCTCCCGATGATGGACGATCGGGGAGTCGTCGAGTACGATCGCGATCAGCAGACGGTCTCGCTCGCACCCGCCGCCGCGAATCTCGACGTGTATCTCGACGTGGTCGGTCGGGGCGACATCCCCTGGAGTCTCTACTATCTCGGCCTGACGATCGTCTGTGGGCTGTTAGTAGTCGCCGCCTTCGTCGGTCTCCCGCCGTTCGCGGCGGTCGGCGAGATCGGTATTACGGGACTCTTCGTCGCCATCGTCGGCGCGTCCGCGCTCGTCCAGCGCTACGTCGGGTACACCGAGATGCGACTCGGTGCGGACCACGAACCGCCGGACCTCATTCGACAGTGACCGGCTACGGACGCGATCAGCGACGACGGGGCACGCCAGCAGGGACCAGCGTCTCTCACCCAGCGAGTCAGGCCTCGGCGAATTCGACTTTGCCGGCCATCCGCTGCTGCCGCGTCGCGAGCGTGTCGAGCACGCGCTGGAAGTAGTCCTCTCGGTCGACGTCCCCGAGGACGCAGGCACGTGCCCAATCGGCGTCGATGCAGTAGGAGGCGACTGGAACCGACGCGTCCTCTTCGTACAGTTCGACCGTGAGTTCTGTGCGGCCGGAGCCATCGCGAACGGCGAGCAGATAGGCTGCCGCAACCGCTGCCACCTGCTCCGTAATGGCGTCCGGGTCGTCCGTGTCTGACACGCGATAGCTCAACGACATCGCGTCGTCAGCGACGACGAGCGATTCGAACGTCGCGTCGGTTGTTTTCAGTGACCGCGAAACGACTGTTTGGAACGTTGGCATGTGGTTCCTTCCCGTGGACGTGTTATCGGTACTCTCCCGGGAGAGGGTGGTGCCGGGTATACCTGTCCATTTATAGCAATCTTGATTGTTACATCTAGCCAATGGCAGGAAGAAACAGTCGCCTGCACGTTCCTCACCGTCTCGTTCGACTGAAGTTCACGTCCTAATTGTTACATTTCCCGTGCGAGAGCGGTGACGGGTGGCCGGTTGTTCGAAACGATGACAGGCGCTGTGCGGTCGCCGGTCAGCGGAGCGGCTGGAACCAGACTGCGGCGACGAGGACGGCGAGGAAGAGATACGAGCCGCGAATCAATAGCATCGTTGATAGTTCTGCGTCGGCTCGGTGAGTCAACGTCGCGACACCAGCGAACACGATCGGCGCGAGAGCCGCGCTCGGGGGGAAGACGGTCGCAGCAGCGAGTGCGAGGACGGTCAGCAGGCCCACGGCCATCAGTCCGTAGGCGGTCAGGCGGGCGCGTGCCCGCCCCAGTTCGACCGCGACGGTCCGTTTCCCGATCGATCGATCGTACTCGTAGTCCTGTGCGTCGTCGACGACCTTGATTCCGGAGAGAACGAGCAGGAAGACGGCGGCGAAGGCCAGCGGAACCGGCGCGACGGCCTCGGCCTGCACGTAGTAGCCACCGACCAGCGCGAGCGCGATTCCAGACGGGTAGCCAGCGGTCGCAGTCACGGGATGCATGTCGAGTTGCGGCGCGTGGAAGTACCCGATGATCCACCCCGGGAGCGTCAAAAGTGCTGCAAGCGGGCCGACCAGCAGAAAGATCGCGCCGAGTGCGATGGTGAAAGCGATCGTCGCGGCCGCGAGTGCGACGCGGCACCCAGTCGCCGTGAGCGGATGGTCGTCGTCCTCACCGCGGTGGTAGAAGTCGACGTAGCCGTCCTTGACGTGGGCCGTGTAGAGACCGCTGAACACGGCGGCCAGGTGGAGGGCGGCCAGAGCGACAGACACGTCACCGGCGAGGATCGCGCCGAACAGCGACGACGCGAGCGGCGGCAGCATGAACACCGGGTGGATCTGCGAACCGAGCGCCCTGAGTCCGGCACTGGCCCCCGACCCGTGACGAGCAATCGCCATACTTACACGGTCGGCGCACGCGCTGAAAAAAATCGTTCAGCGGCACGTGACAGGACAGATCGACGAGTTAACAGCGAGGTTATCGAACTGCCGTCGTCGCCTCGTCCATGATTTCCAGGGCGTCCTTCAGGGTCTCGACGTCGGTGGCGTAGGAGATGCGAGCGTAGCCAGCGCCGTGTTCCCCGAAGGCGTCACCGGGCACGACGACGACGCCGCGGTCGATGACTTCGTCGACCCAGCCCTCGGGCACCTTCGGCATCGCGTAGAAGGCGCCCTTCGGGGTCGGGCAGTCGATCCCCATGTCGGCGAGGCCGTCGAGCAGGACGTCTCGTCGCTCTTCGAACGCCGCGACCATCTCCTCGACGGGGTCCTGGGGGCCGGTCAGCGCTGCTTCGGCGGCGTACTGTGACGCGGCCGTGGCGCAGGCCTGGCCGTACTGGTGGGCGCGCAACATCCGCTCGATCCGCGGGTTACTGCTAGTGATCCAGCCGAGGCGCCAGCCGGTCATCGAGTAGGTCTTCGAGCACGCGCCGACGACCGCGACGTTGTCGCTCTCGGCGAACTCCAGGGGCGAGCGATGTTCGCCCTCGAAGACGATGTGTTCGTACACTTCGTCTGAGAGACACAGCACGTCGTGTTCGTCCGCGATTCGGGCGAACTCCCGCATGTCCTCGGGCGACTGGACCGCACCGGTCGGGTTCGACGGGCTGTTGACGACGAAGACGGCCGTGTCGTCCGTGATGGCCTCCTCGACCGTCGCGGGGTCCAGCGTCAGGTCCTCCCGGAGCGGAACCGGTTTGGGGTCCCCGCCCGCGATGTGGGTCAGCGCCTCGTAGGAGACGAAGCCCGGGTCGGGATAGATGACCTCGTCGCCCTGATCGACGTGGGCTTCGAGCGCGATGTGGAGCGCTTCGCTGCCGCCGGCGGTGGCGATGACGTGCTCGGGCTCGACGGCGAGGCCGTAATCGCGGTCGTACTTCGCACTGATTGCCTCGCGGAGTTCGAGCGTCCCTTTGTTGGAGGTGTACTCGTCGGCCTTCCCGGCCTGGATGGCGTCGACCGCGGCCTGCTTGACGTGGTCGGGCGTCGGGAAGTCGGGCTGGCCGAGACCGAGGTTGATGGCGTCCTCGCCGGCGGCCTCGAACACCTCGCGGATGCCCGAGATCGACACCTGCTCGATTCGCGATGAGAACCCTGTCATACCGTACTCACCGGAGCGCCACCCTCTAAAGCTTTCCAGTGCGCTACCGCTCCAACAGCGCCATGATCGCCCCGCCACCGCCGACGCTCATGCCGACGAGCCCGTAGGTCGCGTCCTCGCGCTCCATGGCGTAGGCCAGCGACGTGGCGAGCATTCCGCCGCTCGCCCCGATGGGATGGCCGAACGCGACCGCGCCACCGTTTGGATTCAGGCGGTCTTCGGGAATCCCCAGGCGGTCACGGACGTAGACGGTCTGGGCGGCGAACGCCTCGTTGACCTCGTAGTGATCGACGTCCCCGACGGACAGGTCGTTCCGGTCGAGCAGCTTCTCGATGACGTCCCCGACGGCTTCGTTGAACTCCGCGGGCGGCCGGTAGCTCACGGCGTAGTCGACGAGATGTGCCATAACGCCGAATCCCCGTTCGTGGGCGACCTGCTCGTCGGCGAGCAGCACGCAGCCGGCGCCGTCGGCGAGCTTCGAGGCGTTGCCGGGCGTGATCGTCCCGTTCTCTGCGAACGGCGTCGGCAGACGACCCATCGATTCCTTCGTCGATTCGGGTCGCGGCCCCTCGTCGCGTTCCACGAGGCCGTCGGACGTCTCGACCGCCACGGTCTCGGCGTCGAAGGTACCCTCCTGAATGTTCTCGGCAGCGCGCCGGTGGCTCTGGAGCGCGTACTCGTCGATTTCCTCGCGGCTGAGGTCCTCGCGTGCGACCATCTCTTCGGTGATCTCGCCCATGTGCCCCTCGTAATCGAGGTCCCAGAGGCCGTCGTGGACCATCGAATCGACGACCTCACCGTTGCCGTGGCGGCGGCCCTCACGGTAGTCCGGCAGGAGAAACGGTGCGTTCGACATCGACTCCATGCCGCCGGCGATGACGAACTCGGCGCGGCCGGCGTCGATGCGGTCGGCAGCGAGCGCCAGCGCCCGCACCCCAGAACCAGAGGCCTCGTTGATCGTCGTCGCGGGCGCGTCGAGCGGGAGCTCCGAGTCGACGACGGCCTGTCGGGCGGGAACCTGGCCGACGCCGGCCTGGATGGCGTTGCCGAGGCCGACCCAGTCGACGGCGTCGGGTTCGACGCCAGTTCGATCGAGCAGGCCGTCCAGTGCGGTCGCGCCGAGTTCGACCGCGGAATCGTCGGCGAGTGCGCCCAGTAGTTCCCCGTGTGGCGTCCGTGCCCCGTCGATGAGTGCGATGTCGGTCATTGGCAGTCCCCACTGACCGCATCCACGTCCCGGGTTTTCCCCTTTGTCCCGGCTGGCAACGAGGACACCGAACCGCCCGTCGGGTTACTCGGTCGATTCTTCGAGATTCTCGATTTCGGTCCGAAGCCGCCGGAGCGCGGCGTCGGCGTCCATGTACCCGTCGTCGTACTCGCCGAAGACGGTGTCTGCCTCGCGGAGGAACTTCTCGACTGCGTCGTCAGTATCAGTCATATCTCCCTCTCGGCCCGCGAGGCGGGTGAAAGTTGCGGATAATCGAGCATCCGCGCGCCACCGGCGCGCGGTTCACGGAACTCGCGGCAGGGTCGCGAGTTCCGCTTTTTTTAGCGTAGATTTTTTGGCGGGGGTTGAGCGCTCGCCAGGGGCGAGCGCGATGCCCCCGCTAAAAAAGGTACTATTGGAACATCCCCAGCGGCTTCGCCTGCGAGCTCTCGTCGGTCTGCTGGCTCATCTGCTGGGCGAGTTGCTGGCGGGCCTCGGCGATCTCCTCGGCCTGGTCGACGAGTTTCTGCGTGTCGACGTCGACGTCGGCGAGGGGAGCGATCGCGTCGGTGATCAGCACCCGGGCGGACTCGGGGTCCGGGAACTGGGCGTTCGATTCGATGACCAGACCGACGCCATCGAGATCCATCCGTTCGGCGTGGGCGAGCAGTGCGCCGGTGGGGCCGCTGACGAGGCCGCTTTGGGAGGGCGCGTCGATGTCGTGTTCGTCGAGGCGCGAGCGAGCGTCGCCGGTGGCGACGCCGTGAAGCTTCGGCATGCCGTCTTTTTCGGCGGGGAGGCCGCTGAGATAGAGGGGGAACGCGTCGATCTCGGCGAGCCACCCGCTGAGACAGGCGGCGAACTCCGAGGCTTCGTTCGGCGAGACCGGAACGTCGCTCTGGAGCGCCAGCAGATCGCGCTCTTCGTCGGCGTAGATGCGGACGGGACCCCTTACCGCAGCGTCGTCCTCGCGGTAGACGGCGACGTCGGGCAACCCCTCGCAGCGACAGGTGGCGTAGTGGGTCATGTCGAAGGCGTCGACGAGGTGATCGGTCGCGATCTTTCCGACGAGGCCGACGCCGGGCAGCCCCTCGACCAGCACCGGTGATTCCAGTTCGATTCCGTCCGCGTGGAGGTCGACGTGTGCCATGTCTGGCCAGAGGGAGCGCCCTCTCATAAGCCCGCGGGCGAGTGTTGTGGGTGAGACACGGCCGCGCCCAGTGACAGTTCACTGCGAGTGAACTTTTGTGGCGTGGCGCCGATACGACGGGTATGAGCGAGGCGTCAACGCGCGGCCCGATTCTCGGCCCCCTCATCGTCGTGGTAGCAGGGATCGTCATCGCCGTGGTCCCGTACCGATTCCAGCACCTCCTCGATCTGATCGGCGGTGGCGGGAACGCGGCCGTCGGGATCATGCTCGGCGGTGCGATCGTCGCCTGTGGCATCCTCGCCCACGTGAAACACGACTTTTCGACGGAGCTGGGAGTCGTCGCGATGGTGCTGTCGATCCTCTCGCTGTTCGGCGCGTTCGGGGGGCTGCTCGTCGGTCTCGTCCTCGGACTCATCGGCGGGAACCTGATGCTGGCCTGGAAACCAGCGCCCGACGCGGAGTAGCCCGAGCGCGGGGAAATGACAACAGACGTTATCCGTGCCGAGTGACTGGGAGAAGGCATGGATGCGATCACGCTGTTCACCACGGCGGAGTACGAAGCCCAGGAGTTCGACGCGGTCCTGTTTCGAGACGACCTCGTCGTGTGCGTTCGCGCAGCCGAGTCGGACATGCGGCTCGTCCCGATCGACAAGGTCAACCACGTCGACGGGGACGCCGAGCTGTTGTTGACCGACACGGAGATTCCCGAATCGTTCTACGGCGGCGCGGAGTGTGGCTTCGTCGACGTCGAGAAGTTCCCGGAGATCCAGGAGCATCTGACAGCGCTGGAGAGCGAGGACTACTGAGCGGTCGGCAGTCATCGACGGAGGTTTCTATCGGGCGGCGACAACACAGTCCCAATGGAGGTACTGGAGCGGTACGAACCGCTGATCGACGACGTCGACGCGTTCTACGCGGCGTGCGAACGCCCGCTCCCGTCGGTCGTCCGGGTCAACACGATCAAAACGACCGTCGAGCGCGCCCGGCGCGCACTGGACGACGAGGGGATTCCGTACGAACCCACCGCGTGGAATCCCCGCGTGCTGAAACTGCCCGACACGCAGCCGGGGAGCAACTGGCCGTACTTCCACGGCTGGCTCCACGGTCAGGAAGAGGTCTCGGCCGTTCCCGCGACGGTGCTCGACCCGGAACCCGGCGAGCGCGTCTGGGACGCCTGCGCCGCCCCGGGAAGCAAGACCACACAACTCGCGGCCATGATGGAGGATTCCGGACTTCTGGTCGCGACCGACAACAACCTCGGGCGCATCTCCGCGCTGCGCTCGAACGCCGAGCGCCTCGGCGTCACCAACGTCGGCATCACGCGCGAGGACGCGCGCAACCACTCGCTGAAACCGTGGGACGGCGAGGAGTACGACCGGGCGCTCGTGGACGTGCCCTGTTCCTGCGAGGGGACCATCCGGAAGAACCCCGACACGCTCGACGAGTGGTCGTTCGACCACGTCGAGGGGATCGCGGGCATCCAGAAGGGCATCCTCCGCCGTGCGATCCAGGCCACCCGCGAGGGCGGGACGGTTGTCTACTCGACCTGTACGTTCGCACCCGAGGAGAACGAGGCCGTCCTCGACCACGCGCTGGCCGAGGAGGACTGCGAGATGGTCCCGTTCGATCTCGATCTGGAGTCCGCACCCGGCATCACGGAGTGGCAGGGTCGGACCTACGACGATAGCGTCCGTGAGGCCAAACGAATCTACCCCCACCACAACGACACGGGCGGGTTCTTCTGTGCGAAACTGGAGGTGACGGGATGACTGACGACCACGATGGCCAGCAGTTCGACCGCCTCGCGCCCACGGCTGACGAGCGCGAGCGCGAGGGACGACCCACCCGCGAAGAAGTCCTCGACTGGTGGGACGAGCGGTTCGGCATCGACCCTGAAGTCTTCGAAGACGTCACGTTCTGGGAGAAGGGCAAGGGGAAAATCTGGGCGTTCCAGAGCGAGGTGGAGTCACCGGTACGCGTCGAGGGGCTCGGCATGAGCATGCTCCGAACTCGCGGGGAACACTGGAAACCCACGACCGACGCCGTCCAGCGCTTCGGGTCACACGCCACCGAGAACGTCATCCACCTCTCCCTTGTCGAGGCCGAGGCGTTCGTCGCGGGCCACGACCAGGAGATCGAGTGGGACGGCGACTGGGGGTATCTCGTCGTGACACACGACTTCGTCGGCGAACCGGAGCCGCTCGGCGTCGGCCTGTACCTCCACGGCGAACTCCGCTCGCAAATTCCGAAAGGTCGACAGCGCGACCTCTGACGGCTCAGCGGGCGACGCGGTACTCGCCGTGTTTGACGCCGAGGAAGAGACAGATCAGGCCGAACGCAAGCGTCGTGGGGAGGACCATCATCAGGACGGTTTCCGTGGCCATCACGCCAGACGCGGCCAGTCCGCCAACGCCGATAGCGATCAGTCCGAGGAACACCGCACCGGTCGTGGCCAGGTCGAACTCCATATTCGTCCGAGAGGAACCGACAGCAATCAGGATTGCGTTCGCGGCGATTACTCGTCGTCGTCCTCGTCCGTGCTCGTGGGTTTGGGCCGGACGAGGTCGGCGAGCGTCACGAGGACGCCGAGTACCCAGCCGACGGGGACGGCGAGGCCGAACCACATGCCGGCGTAGGCGACCCCGCGGAGGTCGTACGTCCGGCGCAGATACTCGCCCAGGTCCAGGAAGGACAGGGGATTGTCGAGGATCCAGATGGCGATGGTCTGGCTCCGCGGGAAGATCGCCGCCGCCAGGGTCGGCGAGTACAGCGCCGCGACGACCGGTGGGAGGAAGATGGCGGTCATCGCGAACGGATAGGCGAACACGACGGTCGTCAGTCGACCGCCGAGCGACCGGAACAGCAGGGCGAGCAGCGCCGAGAAGACGGCGACGCCCGAGGCAGCGCCGACCGCGAAGAAGCCGGCCGGCGTGAACCGGACCCGTGCCACTGCCGTGAGTCCGCCCCACAACAGGAGAAAGAGGGCGAACACGCCGATTTTGCCGAGTTTGGCTGCTGTGTAATCGATGCGTCGACTCTGGAACCGCAGGAGATAGCCGAACAGGACGAGGGGATAGAGCAACCCGATGACGGGGGCGCCGATGAGCCGCCAGGAGTTGTAAGTGAGTTTCTCGCGGGCCGTCTTCGGTTGCCACTTCCCGAGGACGGAACTCCCTTCGCTGCGCTGGCGTGGGAAGAACAGCTCCATCCAGGTCTCGTGCATCCGCACCAGATCGTACCGGATACCGTCGATGACGCCCGGTTGGCTACTCGCGGTCCGGCTTCCGGCTGCCATACGCCACGGGTTCAAACGCGCGTGGTATAACCATTCTGGGTGCCGAGACTTCGCTAAAAATATGCCGGTCGGTTACCAGGCGTCCGGCGCGAAGTCCGGGTGGACTCGCCGGTCGACCTCGTCGATGGCGTCGATGGCTGCGACGTCTTCGTCGTCCAACTCCAGGGCCAGGCTCTCGAAGTTGTCCGCGATGTGGTCCTCGCCCGTCGCTTTCGGGATGGCCGTGACGCCCTTCTCGCGGAGCCAGGCCAGGCTGACCTGGGCGGCGCTCACGTCGTGTTTGTCGGCGACGTCCGCGATGGTGTCGTTCTCGAACACGTGACCGCGAGCGAGCGGCGAGTACGCGACCAGTTCGAGGTCGGTCTCCGCGGCGAACTCGCGCAGGTCCTCCTGGGGGAGCAGTGGATGGCACTCGACCTGGTTCGCGAAGATCGGCATGTCAGCGTGCTCGCGGGCTTGTTCGACGTGCTCGGGCTCGAAGTTCGAGACGCCGAAGTGCTCGATCTTCCCCTCGTCGTACAGCTGATTGAACGCCGGAATCGTGTCGGCGGGGTCGTACTCGCGTGCCGGCCAGTGGACGTACAGGAGGTCGACGTAGTCCACGCCCAGTTTTTCGAGGCTCTCCTCGGTCGTTTCGAGCACGTCATCGTGCGAGAGGTTCGAGATCCAGACCTTGGTCGCGAGGAACACGTCGTCGCTGTCCACGTCGGCCTGTGCGATCCCCTGGCCGACGGCCTCCTCGTTCTCGTACGCTTGGGCGGTGTCGATGTGACGATACCCCATCTCAAGCGCGGTCGCGACGCTATCGGCACACTGCTCGGGATCTTCGTTCTGCCAGGTTCCGAGTCCGAGCATCGGCATGCCACTGGCGTGCGGGACGCTGTCGGGATCTAGTCGCTGGGAAGACATAATCAACAAAAATCACGGCTGCCACGACAAAAGACGTTGGGAAAGCGGCGAATCCAGCTATCAGTGGCAGAACAAAAAGAGGGCGCTCAGTACTTCGCTTCCGCGCCGGTGACCTCATAGAGGTCGTCCATGATGGCGTCGCGGCGGTCACGCCAGGCCGCGAACTCGTCGGGGCTGCTGGGGTACTGATCGTAGGCGTCCTTGAGCTGTGACGCGAGTTCGTGAACCTTGTACAGTTCGTAGATGGTGCCCCAGTGGCCGAAGGTACGGACGGCGGTTCTGAGCTTCAGGCCGAGACTCATCGAGGCGGTCCCTTCCTTGCCCATCACGTCGAGCAGTTGCTGGCCGGGCATGGCGCTGATGAGGTCGACGAGTTCGTCCACGTCCTGGGCGCTGCCCCAGATGTTGTACAGATCCATCGCGGCGAAGCGCTTCCCGAAGTCGGTCATCACCTTGCGGTTGTACTCCCAGAGGGCGTCCTCGCCGACGTTTCCGTCCTCGATCGCCTCGATGGCAACGTTCGTCGCCCAGTGACCGGCCTTCGCAGCGCCGGGGATGCCACCGCCCGTCGTCGGGTTGACGTGTGCGGCGGCGTCGCCGACGGCGATGAACCCCGGTGCGACTGCCGAGTCGTAGGGCCGCCGGGTCGGCAGCGCCGCGCCGAGTTTGTCCTTGACTTCGGCGTTCTGGTACTCGGGTCGGGTCTCCAGGTCTTCTTTGAGCGACTCGACGAGCTGCATCGGTTCCTTGTTCATCTGGAAGCCGAGCCCGACGTTGATCTCCGTCGGGGTCCGCGGGAAGTACCAGAGATAGCCCAGTTCCTCGGTCGGCTTGAAGTAGAGAGCGTCGTCGTAGGGAACCGGCTCTTCGACTTCGACGACCTCGCGGTAGGCGGAGCAGAACTGCGAGTACTGGACGTTCGTGTCGAACGTCGCGTCTTCGAGGTCGGCCTTGTCCTGCAGGATCGAGAGCGAGCCGGCCGCGTCGATCGTCACGTCGGCCTCGTAGGTCACGGTCGAACCGTTTCGGGTGGCCGTGACGCCCTCGACCGTGCCGTTCTGGACGACGTCCTGAACCACGGTGTCGTAGTGGATCTCCGCACCGACGCGGTCGGCCTCTTCCAGGAGGACTTCACCGTAGCGTTTGCGGTCGAGAATAGCCCCGTTCTCCTCGAACGGGATGTCCAGCGTCTCGCCGGTTTTGGGGTTCTCGAAGACGGCTTTCTGGATGTTCTGGTTGATGAACGACTCTTCGCGGAGGTACTCGCGGTCGATCACGTCAGGGAACGTCGCCTTCCCCTTGACCGCGTCCCCGCAGGCGATGTCGCCGGCGTCCTCCTCGCTTTTCCGTTCCAGGATGACGACGTCGAGGCCTGCTTTTGCCGCCGTTGCAGCGGCGAACGATCCCGCTGTGCCACCCCCAACGACGACGATGTCGAACTGCTTAGTCATTGCGAGAGCCTATACGGTCATCTCATAAAAAAGAACGTATCCGCGATGCAAATTGTAAACCACTCTGGGCTAGTCGGCTTCCAATAAAATTGCCCTCTGATGTACGGTGAAAGATTGATATGTGTAACTGGCACAATGTGGGCTATGTTCGACGACCAGCCGGAACGGGGGGAACTCGACGAGCACGTCGAGAACATGCTCGATCTGCTCAACGATTACGACATCACGCTCGCGCAGGACACCGCCGAGGAGTCGCGCCAACAGCTCGAGATCATGGTCGACCTGGCCGGGGACGATCCGGTCGAAGTCGGCACCGTCGAAAACGTCGAGATCGAGGAGGGGCTCGAAGAGGGGCAGGATCCGATTCCGGCGCGCGTCTACGCGCCGGCGGGCGACGGTCCGTTCCCGACGGTCGCCTTTTTCCACGGCGGCGGCTTCGCCATCGGCGACGTCGAGACGCACGACAACCTCTGTCGGCTGCTCTGTGACCGCGCCGAGGCAGTCATCGTCTCCATCGACTACCGCCTCGCGCCGGAGCACCCGTGGCCGGCCGCGGCGAAAGACGCCTACCAGGGTGCGCTGTGGACGGCTCGAAACGCCGACGAGTGGGGCGGGGACACCGACCGACTGTCGGTCTGTGGCGACAGCGCCGGCGGGAACCTGTCGGCAGTCGTCTCACTGATGGCGGCAGAGCGCGGGATGCCGGACATCTCGCGACAGATCCTCCTGTACCCGGCGACGACGTACATGGACCCGATGCTGTCTCGCTCACAGAACGGCACGGGCTATTTCATCACCGCCCACGACCTCCTCTGGTTCGCAAACCAGTACATCGAAGACGAGATCGACGCCCACCACCAGTGGGCCTTCCCGATGAACGCCCGGCAGGACAAACTCGCCGAAACGCCGCCGGCGTTCGTCATGACGTGTGGCTACGACCCTCTCCGCGACGAAGGACACGCCTACGCCACCCGCCTCGCCGAAGCCGGGGTCGACGTCGAATACTCGAACCACGAGTCGATGGTGCACGCCTTCCTGAACATGGAAGGGATCGTCGATCACGCCTACGACGGGATCGACGAAGTCGCAGAGCAGATCCACAAAGCCTGATCCACGGCGAGTCTTTTTGTGTCACAGCGTGTAGGGCGTCGTATGCCTGCCAGCGACGTCCGCGTCGCCGCTACCGAATCCGACCGAGCGGCTGCCTTCCGCGTGCGCCACGCCGTGTTCGTCGAGGAACAGGGCGTGGACGAATCGCTGGAGTACGACGGCAAAGACGACGACGCCGTCCACTTCCTCGCCAGCGAGGAGGGGACTGCGATCGGTGCAGCCCGACTTCGAGAACTCGACGACGAAACGGGAAAAGTCGAGCGCGTCGCCGTTCGCGAGGCACACCGTGGGAACGGCTGGGGACGCGATCTCGTGACGGCCGTCGAAGCGGAAGCACGTCGCCGCGGGCTCTCGACGCTCGTTCTCCACGCCCAGACCGCCGTCGAATCGTTCTATCACCGTCTCGGGTACCGCACAGTGAGTGAAGAGTTCGAGGAAGCAGGAATCGCCCACGTCGAGATGACAAAGCGACTGTCCTAGCCGCCCACCGCCACGGGACTCCGGGAACGTTCTGCCGAGCACTGGCGTCGCGAATCAGAGTCTGATTTCCGATCACGGATTAACACTTCGGGGTAGTGCCAACAGTGAATAATTAACTGAGAGATATGTATGTCGGCATCGACCATTCGACGACCGGAATCAAAGTGGCGAGTCGAGAGGGGGGACGAGTGCGGTCCGCGTTTCAGATCGATCGCCGTGAACTCGAAGCGTGTGAAAGCGTCCTCGAGATCATCGACGAGCGGATCGGCGTCTCGAACGTCACGCTGGCGACGGTCACCTACTCCTACGGCAACGGCATTTCAGAGATCACGGACATCGAATCCGTCTCCAATAGGGGAGTCAAGGACTTGCTCGGCCTCGGGTACGAAACCGGAGCCGGCGCCGTGGTCTTCGATCAGTTGCAGGACTCGTCGATCCCGGCGGTCGTCCTCCCGGGCGTTCACGACGGCCTGGAGACGCTCCATCCGCTCTTCAGACACCATTCGACGTGGAGTGGCGGTGACAAGGTGGCCGCCGTCCGGAGCGCACAGGAGCGGTTTCGGGCGACGAGTGAGAACGGAGACGCGTTCATCTGGGCGTGTGCCAGTTCCTCCTGTATGTCCGGCCTCGTCTCCGATGGCCGACTGAGGGGGTTTTTCCACTGGCTGGGCCTGGTCCACGGCTGGCCCGACCTGGAGGCAGTCCGGCACGGGAAAGAAGAGGGATTCGACGACATCCTCATGCAGTGTGGCATCCTGCCGCGCCAGGGCCACGAGCTCTCTGACGCACACGAGATCACCGATCCAGAGATCCTCAAACAGGTGTACTGGTCGACGCTGTTCAACATCCACTCGCTGGTCCCGTTCGCAGAGGGGATCTGCGGTGAGTCACTCGACGGCGTTCTCCTCAGCGGGCGGCTCGTTCGTCGCGAACAGCCGATCGACGTCGCCCGCCGGATTTACGAGCAGTGTACCGACACCGCACCCGTTCACGTTCTGGAACCCTATGCGTCAGCGCGGGGCGCCGCGCTCGTCGCCGAAGACGTCGGCACGGGCGCCGAGCACGTCCTCGGAATCCCGGTGGGTGACGTCCCGATTCAGAACGACGAACAGTCGGAGATCACGCTGACAGTCGACGGCTCTGGTCAGACGCAATGATCCGCTCGAGGAACTCGGAGGCCCACTCGACCGCCGAGTCGGTGTCGTTGACGATGACCGCGTGCAGCCGATCCCGTTCGTTTCCCACTGGGACGGCGACGGTCCCGTCGCCGATGACTGTCCCGTAGGTGTACACCTCCGTGGTCGCGTAGATGGTCGAGTTTTCGGCCGCGACGATCTCGCCGAACTTCTCGGCGTAGTTCGAGTGGCCCGTCTCGACGACGTCCTCGGTAAACACGAGCGTCGTGGGAACCCCCGCTTCGACGACGAGCGAGTGAAACGAGTCGACGTAGTGGGGCATGATCGTACTCGAATACCCCTTGACTTCGCTCGCATTCGCCGCCACGTCGACGATTTCCACGAACGGTTCCTGGGGCGCGTGTTCCTCCGCGTAGTGAACCGCTGCGCCTTCGAGCAGTCCCACGTCGAAGCCGGCGTCTCGCGGCAGATACGAGAGGATGTCCTCCATCCCGGTGACCGTCTGGAGGGTGTCTTCCGTCCGCGCGAACTCCTCACAGCAGAGTTTGCCGAAGTTCGTCAGTTCGTACGACGTCCCCGTCGACGCGAGCATCCCCAGGTCTTCGAGTTCACGGTACGCCCGGTCGATCGTCGGGCGTGACGAGTCGATCTTGTCCTCGATCTCCCGTTTGTCCAACTGTCCGTCGCAGATACATTTCAAAATCTCGTAGCGTTTGTGGAAGACGTGGAGAATCTCGGCGACGGGATCGGCACTCATGTACGCGTATCTGACCCCGTTACCGAGTAAAGCGTTCTGGTGGAGTCAGATTATGATGGGCACTCAGTCTGGAACTAGACGCGGATATACCATTTCATAACAGTTTCTCGTCGCCGGGCAGCTCGATCGCCTCGTCCGCCGCGTCGAGGTAGTCACCCCGGACGACGAGAACCGGGTCGACTGTTCGTCTGGCGATTTTCTTCGCCCGATCGCGGAAGACGAATCGACGGATCGACGGCCGGCTCTCCCCGACCACGAAGAGGTCGTACTCGCCAGCGACGTCGAGGATCGCCTCGATCGGAGACCCGTTACCGACCACGTTGCTTTCGACGCGATTCGGGTCGACGCCAGCTTCGACGAGTGCCGACGCCCCCGTCTCGACGAGTGTCTCGCCGTCTTCGCGGTGGGCCTCGTTGGCGATGACGTGAAAGAACGTGACCGCGATCTCGGTATCGGCCACGATTGCCCCGACGAGTCGGGCGATGCGCTCCACGTTGACGTCGCCACGAATCGCGACGAGAATGCGATCGAGGACTGGGGCGGGATTGAGCAACAGCACGGCGTCACAGTCCAACAGCACTGCGCTGCGCTCGAACGTCTTGAGAGGCCTGTGCGTGAACACGAGCTTCGACGTCACGTCACAGCCGGCGGCTTCGAACACTGCGTGATGATCCGAGAGTTCCGATCGGGCTGTCTCCCCGAACTCCGCGCGCGCCTGACTCGGCGCGGTCTGATCGGGGATCTCGTGGTACCCGAGCAGGACGACCGGCACCGACGCGAACGCTTCGACCAAGGTCCGTGAGATGTCCTGCCCTCCGAGCACGTCGACGGGGACGAGCACGCGATAGTCGTTGGTGTTCACCATTGGCGAGTGACCACATACACCATACGAACTCGCTCGTCTTAGTGGCATCACCTCCACGCGGCCGAGGGGCCGAACGGACCATCAGTCACTGGGATTGGCGCCACCAGTCTTCGCGTTGAAGGAGCCGATCCTCGAGATCTTGACGAACAGTGTTCACGTGAACGTCGTACAGTTGCGGATTGTCCCCGAACGGCGAGAACTGTCGTCCCATCTCGAACAGTTGCGGCTGTCGTCGTTCCTTGTCCGGATCGATCACGTATCCCAGTTCAGGGACGTACGCGCTGAGATCCGCGTCGTGCGCGACGAACAACTGGGTGACTTCGCCGGTGTTGAGCCAGCGAATCATCCGCGTGTTGTAGTCGGCGTACCAGCTATCGCGCACGTCCGCTGGTTCGGGGCTCCAGTCGACGACTGGCGAGATGATCGCGAACCGCGCGTTCGGATAGTAGTTCTCGACGTCCGTCAACGCCTGCCAGCTGTAGTCGATGTTCGGTTCCTCGTCGTCCTGTGCCCGGCTGTGAGTCGGAGTCATGACTTGCCCCCGAAGGGAGACCCACTAGGGACCGCACACTGAAAGTGGACACGACCGTCGGCCACGCGACAGGTCGCATCCCGAAACCGTGCCGACCGCATCTCGCCGCAAGCACTCCCCGTGGATACGACCTCGCCGAGAGAAGTAGGGAGCGGCTAGACCGGGAGCACGCAGGGTTCGACCGCCGGTGCCGGGATCGCTGTGACGCCCCGTCCAGTAAGTGTCTCCATCGTCGACGGAAAGCACACGTCCACGACAGTGGCCCGGAGCCCAGTATACGGCTCGTACCCGCGACCCAGAGCGCGTATAGACCGAATAACAACGTGTGCTGCCGGCGTGGACGTAGACGCGTTCGCTCGAAAGGGTCGCTCAGCCTGGCAGAGCATCCACCTTCTGGGTGGGTGGCCACTACGGCCTCGAAGGTTCGAATCCTTCCCCTTTCGTTCGCGCGAAGGTAGTGTAACCGGCAACACGCGGTCTTTCCACGGCCGAACTGGATGTTCAATCCATCCCCTTCGCACTGTACCGTTAGTACCTTTTTTGCGGTCGGGTGTCCTCGCGCCGCCGAAGGCGACGCTGTGGGCACCACTCCTGCAAAAAATCTACGCTAAAAAAGCGGAACTCGCGCACCGCGCGAGTTCCGGGAACCGCGCCGCGAAGCGGCGCGGATGCGTGACTGCAATACAGCCATCTCGATTAGTTGACGACCAGTAGCATCCGCCGAGCGGCGTGGCCGCGAGGCGGTTCACTCCAGGCGAACGAAGTGAGCCTGGAGCAGTTTTTAGTCCAGGTTTTTGCAACGGGGGTGCCCACAGCGAGCGAAGCGAGCGAGGACACCCCCGCAGTAAAAAAGTGGGTTTTAGTAGAACTCTCTCACGAGGTCCATCGCGTCGTCCGGCGCGCCGTCCGGGATGTCGGCCATGGAGTCGGTCAGGCCTTCGCGTTCGTCGAAGGGGACGGAGTTTTCGCTCTTGTAGAGCACGCCCTGGTACTCCTTGTCGGCGTCGAGGATCTTCGACTTGGCGTCGTCGTAGTCGGTCGGGTCGTGGTCGGTGTCTTCGAGGTCGACGATGGCGTCGCGGAAGTAGTCGTACGTGTCGACGTCGTTGAACGTGACACACGGCGAGTAGACGTTGACGAAGCCGAAGCCGTCGTGCTCGATGGCTTCCTTGACGATCTCGGTGTGGCGCTGGGAGTCAGAACTGAACGACTGCGCGATGAAGGAGCCGCCGCCGGCCAGTGCGAGCGCGAGCGGGTTGACCGGAGGCTGCTTGGGACCGTCGGGCGTCGTCGAGGTCTCGAAGTCCTCGCGGCTGGTCGGCGAGGCCTGGCCCTTGGTGAGACCGTAGATGCGGTTGTTCATGACGACGTAGGTCATGTCGACGTTCCGACGGACGGCGTGGATGAAGTGGCCGGCACCGATGGAGTAGCCGTCACCGTCACCGCCGGCGACCATCACTTCGAGGTTCGGGTTGGCCAGCTTCACGCCGATGCCCACGGGGAGTGCGCGGCCGTGGACGCCGTGGAGCGCGTAGCTGTGCATGTAGGTTCCGATCTTCCCGGAACACCCGATTCCGGCGACGACGAACGTGTTGTCCGGGTCGTTGCCGGTGTTCGCGAGGGCTTTCATCATACCGTTCATCGTCCCGAAGTCACCGCATCCGGGACACCAGGTCGGTTGCTCGTCGGACTTGAAGTCGGTGAATCTGACGTCTGAGCTCATTATTCGGCCTCCACTTCGGTGGGTTCGGCGAGTTTGTTCTCGATCTCTGCTGCGAGTTCGTCGGCCTTGAATCGCACGCCGTTGTACTTGTTGAGTCGCTTGAGTCGGGTCAGCGAATCGTGTTCGAGGAGGTCGGCGAACTGCCCGGTGGCGTTACACTCGACGACGATCACGTCGTCTGCGGCCTCGATCTCCTCTGAGAGGTCGGGGCGCGGGAAGATGTACGGCACCGAGATGAAGCGGACGTCGATCCCCTTCTCGTCGAGGAAGCCGAGCGCTTCGCGCATCGCACCCTCGTTCGAGCCCCAGGAGATGATCAGGTTGTCCGAGTCGGGGTTGCCGTACTCGCGGTAGTCCCAGTCCTCTCGCTCGCGGGCAGTGTCGACTTTCTGCTGGCGCTTGTCGACTTGCTCGATGCGTACCTGCTTGTCCTCGGTCCGGCGACCGAGCGCGTCGTGTTCGAGGCCGGTCGTCATGTGCGCGCCGCCCTCGGTGCCCGGGAACGTCCGCGGACTGATCCCGTCGTCGTTTGCGAGGTGGGGCTGGAACTGCCCCTTGTCGTTCTGCCACTCGCTGATCTCGTCCTCGTCGACGACCTTCCCGCGGTCGATTTCGACCTCGTCCATGTCGAAGGTCTCCGGCGGGAACGTCTGTTCGGTCACCGACATCGCGAGGTCGGAGACCAGGAACACCGGCGTCTGGTACTTCTCGGCGAGGTTGAACGCCTCGATGGTCTTCCAGAAACACTCCGAGATGCTGGTCGGCGCGACGACGAAGCGCGGAATCTCGCCGTGACCGCCGTACAGGGCCATGTTGAGGTCGCCCTGTTCCTGTTTCGTCGGCATCCCGGTCGACGGACCGGAGCGCTGGACGTCGGTGATGACCAGCGGCGTCTCGCTCTGTGCGACCAGGCCGAACGTCTCGGTCATCAGGTCGATCCCGGCACCGGACGTCGCCGTCATCGCACGGGCGCCCGCGCGGGCAGCCCCGAGTGCCATGTTGATGGCCGCGAGTTCGTCCTCGGCCTGGACGACCTTCCCGCCGTACTTGTCGAGGCGGCCGGTCAGATACTCCATAATGGAGGTCGCGGGCGTGATCGGATAGCCAGCGTAGAACCGACAGCCAGCAGCGAGCGCCCCCATGCCGAGGGCCTCGTTCCCGTTCAGGAGGATGTAGTCGTTGTCAGTGCATTCGAGGTCGTAGTCGAACTCGTAGTCGTACTCCTCCTGGACGTACTCCTGACCGACGCGTGCGGCCTTCTTGTTGTTCTCGACGATCGCCTGGCCTTTGTCCTTGAAGCGTTTTTCCAGGGCTTCGTCGAGGTTCTCGATGGGGAAGTCTGCCACCTCGCAGGCGGCACCGAGGGCGACCACGTTCCGCATGATAGCCCCGCCGGCGTCCTCGGCCAGCGACTTCAGCGGCACGTCGAGCCCGATCATTTCCTCGGGGATCTCGACGTCACGCATGGTCGTGCGTTCGCCGTCGTAGATGATGACGCTCCCGTCGTGCAGTTCGTCCATGTTCTCGTCGATAGTCCGCTCGGTCAGCGCGATGAGAACGTCCAGCCTGTCGACGACGCTCTCGACGCGATCGACCGAGGTTCGTACCTTGTAAGCCGTGTACCCGCCGCGGATACGCGACGCGAAGTCCTTCGACGTGAAGACGTGGCGACCGGCACGGGACAGAGCCTGTGCGAAAATCTTGCCCGTAGAGTCGATCCCGTCGCCCGCTTCACCGCCGATGGCCCAGTTCAGGTCCTCGGGCATACTAGCGACCGACTACCCACCCATAAAGCAAAAGCCTTCTGCAACGGGTCCCTTGCAAGAAAAATAGCCTGAAACGAATATGAACGAATGTGAGGTTTTCTTATCGGACCGAAAGCACCTTTCGAGACGACGTGGACAGTCCGAACATGGAAGACGTACCCGTCACCGTCGCCGCCGTCACGACGGTCGGTGACGACGCCAAGGTTATCGAGTTCGAGTCACCCGACGGCTTCGAGGCCCAGCCCGGGCAGTTCGTCAAACTCGGGACCGTCGTCGACGGCGAAGAGATGAACCGCTTCTACACGATCTCCTCGGCCGACGTCGACGAGACGTTCGACGTCACCGTCGAGATCGACCCCGAGGGCGAGTTCGGTCCGTACCTCGACGACCTCGCTGCCGGTGACTCGCTCACCATGTCTGGCCCGTACGGCAGCGATTACTACGAGGACGAACCGCGCGTAGTCGTGCTCGCAGGCGGTCCCGGCGTCGGGCCCGCCGTCGGCATCGCCCGGCGCGCCGTCGACGACGGTGGCGACGCCGCCATCGTCTACCGCGACGACGAGCCGATCCACGAGGACGCCCTGGCCGCCCTGGAGTCCGACGGCGTCACCGTCCACGTTCTCGACGCTGACGCCGACATGACCGACACCGTCGCCGACGTCGTCACCGGGACCGACGGCGAACAGGTGTTCATCTACGGCTTCGCCGACTTCCTCGACGCCGCGACCGCAGCCGTCGAAGCGACCGGCATCAACCCCGACAAAGCGAAGGTCGAGAACTTTGGTTAACTAATCAATACGTTTAATTTTCCGGTAGCGCCCCTAGCAGCCGGATTTGCACCCGTTCACCCCAAAATTCATAGATATTATGTGATACCCATCCGTTCGTTGGGTAATGAGTTCGGGTCGTCGCACCTGTCACGTCGCACTGTCTCTGCTTCGTCCTCTCGTACTCACGCTCTGTCTCCTGACGAGCGTGGTACAGCCGGTCGCTGCAGCGGCACCAGCCGTCGACGGGCAGACCGCCCCGACTGCTGAGCTGGCGGGTTCGTACCTGCAACAGGGCGCGGGCAACGAGACCGGCAGCGGGGCCGCAACCGCAACGACAACCGCTACCGGGAACGAGACGAGTGCGAGCAGTAGCGGCATCGTCGGGACCATAACTGGATTCCTCGGTGGCATCGCGGGGTTCGTCGGTGGCGTCCTCGGCGCGATCTTCTCGTTTTTCGTCGACCACATCATCGGGCAGGCCATCATCGGGCTCACCCTGGGCGTCCTGATCGGGCTGAAGCTCATCGCGATCTACATCGAGCAGTACGAGGAGTGAAGGAGCGGCTGTCGAGGCCACTCGAATCCGTGCGACCGACAGGATATTCCTCGTCTCGGACAAACAAGTCACCATGGCCAGTCTCAGGAGCTTCCTCGCGAACCGATTGGGAGACGGCGAAGCCGCGTCGACGGCGATCACGACCGGCGACGACCCGCCGGTACTCGAACTCGCGGCCGAAATCATGGACGACCCACAGACGGCCGACACGCGTGACGGTCGCACCATCGGCTACGCCGACGTGGGCGATCCGGACGGCGACCCGGTCTTCGTGTTCCACGGGTTTCCGAACTCCCGGGTGTTCGGCGCGCTGTTCGACGAGGCGGGGCGCGCACACGGGCTTCGCATCGTCGCCCCGGAACGACCGGGTCTCGGCGTCTCGGACCCCCAGCCGGACCGGACGCTGACCGACTGGCCCGCCGACGTCGCGGACGTCGCCGACGCGCTCGGCGTCGACGAGTTCGCCGTCTTCGGCATCTCCGGGGGCGGGCCGTACGCGGCGGCGACCGCCGCGTTGCTCGGCGAGCGCGTCGAGCGCGCTGCGATCGCGTGCGGCCTGGCACCGATGGATGCAGTCGACGTTCGAGAGCGGCTCTGGTACTACAGCGCGCGCTTTCTCCCGTCGGGGAACAAACTCGCGCTCTGGCTGCTGGGTCGGCGAGCGATGGACGACCGGGAAGCGTTCCTGGAATCGATGGCCGAGTCTGCAGCGCCCGCTGACGAGGCGTTGTGGACCGGCGAAGTGGGGAAAGTCGTCCACGCGAGCATGATCGAAGCCCGTCGCAATCACGGCCTGGACCCCCTCGTCACCGAAACGAGGGTTTTCGGGAGCCCCTGGGGGTTCGATCTGTCGACCATCGACGTGCCGGTCGGTCTCTGGTACGGGAAAGCCGACGTGCTCGTTCCGCCGGAGATGGGGCTGTACCTGACCGAGAAGATTCCGACGGCAGAGGCACACATCTATCCCGACCTGGATCACCTCTCGATCGTCACGGAACACGAAGCGGACATCGCGGCGTGGCTCGCCGCGTGAACGCCGGAGTCGGAGGACATTTCAGTGCGAATCAAAAAGGGCGGTCAGGAACATGGCACCCACAGACGTCAACCGCGAGGAGGTCGAACGCCGGAAGTCGAGACTCCTCAGCGAGCACGACGGGGTGTCCGTTCGGGAGGAACACGAGGAAGTGCCCGCCGACATCTTCCCCGACCTCCGTGACCTGGCAGTGGAGGGATACACGGGCGGCGGTTACGTCTGGGTCGTCCGGGACCCACAGGAGACGGCCCCCCTGGCCGAGCCGCTGCCCGACGACATCGAAGAGCGCGAGCGCGTGCTCATGATCCTCAGCCGCGGAACGAGTCGCTGGGGCCTCCCCGGTGGCGGCCGCGAGTGCGGCGAGACCTACGAAGAGGCCGCCGCCCGCGAGGTCAACGAGGAGACGGGCATCGAGTGTTCGATCGAGAAGCCGTTTCTCATCCGCCAGCGCGTCAGCGTCTCGAAGGGCGACCACGACGAGCGACTCCACACGCTCTGGGTGTTCTTCGACGGCCGCTACGAGGGCGGGACGATCCGCGTCCAACCGGGCGAACTCAACGGCGCCGCCTGGTTCGCCGATCCGCCCGAGCGGATGCATCCGGAAAACGAGTTCCGCGCTGCCGAGTGGAACCCCTAGTGCTGGACGTACTCCAGGAGGACGCCCCCGGTGTCTTTCGGATGTAAGAACGCGACCTCGTGTCCCCAGGCTCCCTCGCGCGGTTCCTCGTCGATGAGCGTAATATCCAGTTCGCGTGCGTGTGCGAGCGCCGACTCGATGTCGTCGGTTGCGAGCGCGAGATGGTGGATGCCCGGACCGTTGCTGTCGAGATAGGAGGCGATCGCGCCCTCGTCGGACAGCGGCTCCAGCAGCTCGAAGTAGCTGTCGCCGAAGTCCAGGAAGACGACCTGCATGCCGTCGAACTCTTCCTCGTGTGCGACCGGTGCGTCGAACAACGTGGCGTACTGGTCGGCGAGCGCCGCGGCGTCGTCCGTGGCGATGCCAGCGTGGTCGAAGTGCATATCGGGACTTCCGCGAACGCGCTCTTCAGCGTACCGGAACGACCGCCCGGGTCGATTCCGATCAGGGTTCGATCTTCGTCAGGAGGACTTTCGAGACGCCTTCTTCGATTTCCAGATCGAAGGGGAGGTCGCGCGTGCTCTTGCGCAGGAATCGGAGGATGAACCACTTGACGTCCTCCGTCGGGAAGACAACGTGGAACGTGTCGGCGCTGCTCTCGCGGACGGTGAGAAAGCCACAGACGGAGAGCCAGTCGAGCAGTTCGCCGAGCGTGTCGAAGCGGTCCGCGTACTCGGCGGCGTGGAAGTTGGCGACCCGGTCGACGTCGGCGACGAACGTCTCGGGCCACTCGCCGTCGTCGTCTTTGACGTTCGCCAGCAGGACGTGCAGGAAGTCGATGTCGAGCAGCGCGTGTTCTCCCCCCGCGAGGAGTTCGTAGTACTCTTCGAGGTCCACGCTCGCCTCGGCCGTCGCAGCCTGGTAGTTCGCCGCGTAGAACGAGAGCGCACGCCGGACGAGGACGCTGTTTCCCTCACCGGTCTGGGAGACCAGCTCGTCCAGCGCGTCGCGAGCGTCGTCGTCGAGTGAGACGGTGATCCGGTCGGCGACCATGTAGAACACCGGGAGCCAGGACCGGAAATACGCTCCGCTCACTGCCGGCGTTCACACGGATTCACATCTCGGATGTCACGGTCATAACAACCCTTTTGCGGATTTCGGGACCTGTGAGAGATAGTCACAGATACGATGCCAACGATAGTCACAGCACCACGATATCGAAGCCAACGGGAGGTGACCACCGCGTGAAGCGACCGCGCGTCGGCGTCGACGTGGGCGGCACGTTCACCGACGTCACGCTCATCACCGAAGCGGGCGATCTCGTGACCGCGAAAGTTCCCTCGACGGCGGACCAGAGCAACGGCGTCATCGAGGGCATCCGGAAAGCCTGCGCTGACGCGGGCATCGACCCGAGCGAGATCCGCGAGTTCACCCACGCGATGACCGTCTCCGTGAACGCCTTGCTCGAACGCGACGGCGCGAAGACGGCCCTCGTCACGACCGAGGGGTTCCGCGACGTGCTCGAAATCGGCCGCCAGGACCGGCCCGCGCTGTACGACCTCGACGCCGAGAAACCGGCCGCGCTCGTCCCCCGCCGCCGTCGCTTCGAGGTGGCCGAACGAGCGACGCCCCAGGGCATCGAACAGCCGGTCGACGAGTCGGCCGTCAGAGCGGTCGCCGCAGACATCCGCGCCGCGGACGCCGAGAGCGTCGCCGTCGCGTTCCTGCACGCCTACGCACATCCCGAAAACGAGCGACGAGCCGCGGAGATCCTCCGCGAGGAACTCGACGTGCCGGTGTCGGCCTCCCACGAGGTGCTGGCCGAGTTCCGCGAGTTCGAGCGGACGGCAACGACGGCCGTCGACGCCTACGTTACCCCGAAGATCGACGCGTACGTCGGCCGCCTCGAAGAGCGAGCGGCCGACGAGGGCGTCCCAGCACCGCGCATCATGCAGTCTAACGGCGGCATCGCCGACGCGACCACCGTCCGAGAGCACGCCGTCACGACGGTCCTCTCGGGGCCGGCGGCGGGCGTCGTCGGCGCCAACCGAGCGGCGTCCACAGTACAAAACGAGAACGACCTCGACGGCCTCGTCACGTTCGACATGGGCGGGACCTCCAGCGACGTGAGCCTCGTCCGGGACGGTGACGCCGAGCGAACGACGGACACCCAGATCGACGGCATCCCCGTCCGGACGCCGATGGTCGACATCCACACCATCGGCTCCGGCGGCGGGTCCATCGCGTGGGTCGACGCGGGCGGCGCGCTGCGCGTCGGTCCCGAGTCCGCCGGCTCCGAACCGGGACCGGCCTGCTACGGTCGCGGCGGCGAGCGAGCGACGATCACCGACGCCAACGTCGTCCTCGGCTACATCGGCGACAGCACCGCGCTCGGCGGCGAACTCGACCTCGACGTCGAAGCCGCACACGACGCACTCGCGGCGCTGGCCGACGAGGCGGGCCTCGACTCGGCGCTCGACGCTGCACACGGCGTCTACCGCGTCGCGAACGCGAAGATGACCCGCGCCATCCGGGAGGTGACCGTCGAGCGGGGGTTCGACCCGCGTCAGTACGGCCTCGTCGCGTTCGGGGGTGCCGGCCCGATGCACGCCGCGGAACTGGCCGCCGACCTCGACATCGAGTCGGTCATCGTCCCGATGGCCGGCGGCGTCCTCTCGGCGTACGGCCTGCTCGACGCCGACGAGCAGTACGACGCGGTCCGGACGCACCTCACGCTGCTGGCCGACGCCGAGCCGGCGACGGTCGACGATGCGCTCGAGGAACTGACTGCCGAAGTCCTCGCCGACGTCGCCGACTCGGCCGACGCGACCGTCGAAACCGTCGCGGACCTCCGCTACGAGGGACAGAGCTTCGAGTTGCCGGTGCCCATCGACGACGACTTCGACGCGGCCGCGCTCCGCGAGCGGTTCCACGCCGCCCACGAGCGCGCGTACGGCTACAGCATCGACGAGGCGATCGAACTCGTCAACCTGCGGGCGACCGCACGCGTCGAGCGAGGCATCGCCGAAACCGCCTACGACGCCGCAGGCGAGGCACGCCTCGGCACGCGCGAGTCGTACTTCGGCGGCGACGCCTACGAGACCGCCATCTACGACCGGCGGTCGCTCCCGCCGGGTGCGACCGTGTCCGGCCCGGCGGTTCTCGAACAGAAAGAGAGCACCACCGTCGTGCCCCCGGCCTGGACCGGAGAAGTGCAAGCGGACGGCACGATGGTGCTCACGACGGAGGGCGACCAATGACCGAATCCGACATCGACGCGATCACGCTCGAAATCCTGCGCAACCAACTCGAAGGCATCGCCGAGGAGATGGGCCACGTGCTCATCCGCGGGTCCTACTCCCCGAACATCAAGGAGCGCCAGGACTGTTCGGCGGCGCTGTTCGACGCCACCGGGCGACTGGTCGCCCAGGCCGAGCACATCCCGGTCCACCTCGGCGCGATGCCCGAAGCCGTCGACGCCATCCGGGACCGCGATCCCGAACCCGGCGACGCCTACCTCCTGAACGATCCCTTCGCCGGCGGAACGCACCTCCCCGACGTCACCATCGTCTCCCCGATTGCCCACGAAGGCACAATTGTGGGATACGCGGTGACGCGGGCACACCACGCCGACATCGGTGGCATGACGCCGGGGAGCATGCCCGCCGGAGCGACCGAGATCTACCAGGAGGGGCTTCGACTGCCGGGCGTGCGGCTCCGAGCCGACGGCGACGTCGTCGACGACGTGCTGGACGTGGTGCTCGCGAACGTCCGCAACCCCGACGAGCGCCGTGCGGACATCCGGGCACAGCTCGCGGCCAACGATCGGGCCGCCGAGCGCGTCGGCGAACTCGTCGACGAGCACGGCCGCGACCGACTCGCCTCGGCCTTCGAGGCCGTCATCGAGTACTCCCACGACCGCGTGGCCGCAGAACTCGCCGACGTTCCAGACGGAACATACCACGCCAGGGACGTGATGGAAGGGGACGGCGTCACCGACGACGACGTCCCTATCGCGGCGACGGTCACGATCGACGGGGAAAGCGTCACGGTAGACTTCGACGGCACGGCTGACCAGGTCAACGGGAACATGAACGCGCCGCTGGCAGTCGCCAAGAGCGCGGTCTACTTCGTCGTCCGAGCCGTCACTGACCCCGAGATCCCCCCGAACCACGGCTGTTACGCCCCCATCAGCGTCGAGGCACCCGAAGGCTCACTGCTGAACCCGACGCCGCCGGCGGCCGTCGTCGGCGGCAACGTCGAGACGAGCCAGCGGGTGACCGACGTTGTCCTCGACGCGTTCGCCGACGCCGTCCCCGAGACGGTCCCCGCCCAGGGCCAGGGCACGATGAACAACCTCATCATCGGCAGCCGGGACGCCGACGGCTACACCTACTACGAGACCATCGCGGGCGGGTTCGGTGCCCGCGCCGACAGCGACGGGATGGACGGCGTCCAGGTCGGGATGACCAACACGCTCAACACGCCCGTCGAGTCCATCGAGACGGAGTACCCGCTCCGCGTCGATCGCTACGCGCTCCGTTCCGACAGCGGCGGCGACGGCGAGCATCGCGGCGGTCTCGGCCTCGAACGCGCGATCACCGTCGAGACCGACTCCGTGGTCTCACTGCTGACCGAACGCCGACGACACGCACCGGCCGGCGTCGACGGCGGCGAGGACGGAGCCACGGGCCAGAACCTGATCGACGACGACGCAGTACCGGCGAAGACCACGCAGGACGCGCCGGCCGGAACCACCGTCACCATCCGCACACCGGGCGGTGGCGGCTACGGCGACCCGGCTGACCGCGACGAGGCGGCACGTGACAGCGATCGCGCGGACGAGAAGGTCAGCGACGACTGACGATCGCAGTTCTTTTTCGAAAACGAGTCGGCGCGACCGTTAGGTGTCGCCCAGCTTGCCGGGAATTGCCGTCGTCGGAAGTTCCAGTTCCCGACAGAGGTCCCAGGCAGTCGTCTGGTTGCTCGTCACGACGGTGACCCCGAGATCGGCTTCCAGCCGTTCGACTGCCGGCAGGGTATTGTAGTTCGTACACGAGACGAACACGGCGTCGACGGTGGTGGGATCGACCGCGGCCTGCACCTGTGAGACGGCGTCGTCCGGCGTCAGTTCGCCGATGACCGTGTTGTCGACGATGCCGCGTCCGTCAAGCGTCTCGACCGCGAACCCAGCGTCGTCCAGGTAGTCGCGTTCGCGCTCGTTGATGTCGTCGACGTATGGCGTGACGACGGCCACCGCATTCGCGTCCAGGGCGTCGAGGGCTCGCCGGACGGACAGCGCCGTCACGACTGCGGGCGCGTCCACCGCAGTCGCGAGTTGCGACTCCAGCTCGCGCGCGAACGACGCGCCGTGGAGGAAGCTGCCGGACGTACACGCGTAGGCAACGCCGTCGACGTCGGCGTCGGCGAGGCGCTCGGCAGCGTCGGCGGCGCCGTCGGCCATCTCGTCGAGTGCGTCAGCCGTCACGTCAGCTAGCGGCATCCGCGCGGTGTGAACGGTCGCGACCCCCGGGAAGGCGGCTGCGAACTCCGGTTCAGCGGTCGTGTTCGAGGAGGGGACGATGACGCCGAGTCTGGTCGTCACAACCGTCCCTCCTGGCAGCCTGTCACAGTGGCTGGGTCTGTCGGTCGCGCGTCTGTACGGTCGCCGTCGACGTCGAATCGGATGTGCATGAGAAGTGAGTGTGTGGAAGACTCAGATAACGCCAGCGATGGACAGGAGCGTCCGGAGGCCGAGCCAGACGACGACGACTGTCACGACGCCGCCGAGGACGTTCTGTGGCGTCGTGTTGACGTAGTCGCCGAGCGTCGTCCGGTCGTTCATCACGTAGATGAGGAACAGCGCGATGATCGGCAGCAGGATGCCGTTGGCGACCTGTGCGAACAGGATGGCCTGAACCGGGCTGGTTCCGAGCGCGGAGAAGACCACGCCGACGAGCAGGATAGTCCCCCAGACGGCGCGGAAGCGCGTCGAAGTGAGATCGCGTTCCCAGCCGAGCGCGCCGGCGGTCGCGTACGCGCCGGCCAGCGGCGCCGTGGTCGCGCTAGTGAAGCCGGCGGCGAACAGCCCGATGCTGAAGAAGATCTTCGCGTGCGTGCCCACGAGCGGTTCGAGCTGCTGGGCCATCGTCCCGACGTCCTCGATGTTGGTGCCGACGGGGAACGCGGCGGCCGCCGTCGTCAAGATCGCGAGCGTGATGAACCCGCCGACGACGATCGAGAGGACCGTGTCGGTCCGGCACTCCCCGAGGTCCTCGACGCTGCTCCAGCGTTCCTGGACGCTGCTCGCGTGCAAGAAGAGGTTGTAGCCGACGACGGTCGTCCCGATGAGGCCCGTGATGACGAACGCCGAGCCGTCCGGAACTCGCGGGACGAACCCGCCCATGATGGCGCCGACGTCCGGCCCGATGAGGATCGCGTCGATGAGAAAGGAGACGCCCATGATGGCGACGAGGCCGATGAGCGCGCGTTCGATGAGTTTGTAGTTCCCGGTCCACAGCAGGACGCCGGCGATGAGACCCATCAGGGGACCCCAGACCGTCTGGCTGACGCCGGTGATCGTCGCGAGGCCGGCCGCACCGCCGAGGATGTTCCCGGCCTCGTAGGCCGCCGTCCCGATGCCGATCGCGCTCACGACGAGGGCGATGCTCACGAACTGCGGCAGCGGGTTGTCGAACCGCTCCCGGAGCGCTTCGCCCAGTCCTTCGCGCGTCACCAGCCCCAGTCGCGCGCTCATCTCCTGGAGAACGATCGTCGCGATCACCGAGAACGCGATCGTCCAGATGAGCGCGTAGCCGAACCGCGCGCCCGTTACACTCGCCGTCGTGACAGTTCCCGGACCGATGAACGCCGCGGCGACCATCGCACCGGGACCGATTGCCTTGATTCGTTCGACAATACTCATATGTGTACTGACCTGCGCTAACTGTTCTCAACCTGCTATGAGACGGAGATAACAGTTGTTATGAGGGGTGTGTACGGCAGGGGCACCGGATGTGATTCAGTATGAAGACGGCGCCGAGAGATCGAGGCAGTGTCCCAACTGTGAGTATTCCCCTGACACGACCGATGTTACCACGAGTCAAAAACTAAGTTCCAGGGGCGCCGACAGGGACCACATGGATTCGCTGGGGCCCGTCGACCTGGAAGCAGAACGACAACGCGTCTACGAGTACGTCGAGCGCCACGGTCGGGTCAGCCGCGACGAACTGCAGACTGCGATGGAGTACGAATCCAGACGGCTCGGACACCACCTCTCGATGCTCACGCGCGACGGCTATCTCGAACGGCACGACGGCGCCTTCGAGATCGCCCTCGACACCGGCGACGAGGAGGAGTACGAGCTGGGCGAGTTCACGGCGACGATTCGCCCGGCCCGCCAGGACGACATCGGTGGCATCGTCGGTACCATCCGACAGGTCGTCGAGGCGGGCACCTACATCGAGGCCGAGAGCGTGGCTCAACAGCTCGACTACGAGGGATCGCTGCTTCGGCACAACGAGTTCGAGTCGCGCGTGTTCTTCGTCGCAGAGGTCGAAGACGATGTCGTCGGCTGGGTGCACCTCGACGTGCCCGAACTGGACAAACTCGACCACACCGCCGAAGTCACGATCGGCCTCGTCGAGGAGTACCGCGGCAACGGCATCGGCCGCCTCCTCATCGAGCGCGCCCTCGCATGGGCGCGCGAGGAGGGCCTGACGAAGCTCTACAACAATTTCCCGGCGACCAACACGGCCGCCATCGAGTTCTTCGAGGCCTGCGGCGCCGCCGTCGAAGCAGTCAGAGAGGGGCACTACCGGATCGACGGCGATCCGGTCGACGAAGTGATGATGGAACTTCCCCTCTGAGAGTCGCCGCTCTCAGGCCTCCGTTTCTGCGATCGCGTCGTCGAGACCCGTCGCCAACCGTGAGAGCCCGTCGGCGAACGGACCTTTGCCTTCGCCGGCGTCGTCGACAAGGCCCGTCCCCGTGAGTTCGTCCCGTGCAGCCCGGAGTGCGTCGATCCCGCCGATCGGTTCGGCGTGGAGTTCGAACTCGCCGTCGTGGAACTGAATGTATCCGCCGAGCAACGCTGCGACGTACTCGTTTGCCACCAGCGGCCCGCCGCGGTCGAACAGCAGGTGGCCGGTGTCCGTCAGCAGGCAGGCGGTCGCAGCCGGGTCGTCGCGGGCTCCGAACTCGACGAGGACGAACTGTTCGTCGACGGCGCGACGGCCGAACACCCACGTCGTCGCTTCGCTCCCGCGGACCGACCCCGCCGTGACGAGGTACGTCCGGACGCGTTCGCAGGCGTCCGCGTCCGTCGAGAGGGACACTGAGTCGGCCGTACATCGGCGATCTTCGTCGACGAGGTGGCCGAGCGCGACGGATCGTGTTGTCACTCCCGGTGAGAAGGACCTCGGAAACTAAACGATTGTGGCGCACCCGCGCCGAGAACGCCGACCAGGACCAGCGTCGGCCGGCTCAGACGCCGCCGCCGCGGTACTCGCCGAAGACGTCGCGCATCGCGTTACAGATCTCGCCGGTCGTGGCATACACCTTGACCGCGTCGATGAGATAGGGCATCAGGTTCTCGTCGCCGCGCGCGGCCTCGCGAACGGCTTCCAGTTTGGCCTCGACGGCCTCGTCGTCGCGCTCGGCGCGGAGCGAATCGAGGCTGTCGATCTGCTGTTGTTCCAGTTCCTCGTCGACTTCCTCGATGTCCACGTCTTCCTCCTCCTCGACCTGGTACTCGTTGACGCCGACGATGATCCGGTCGCCCGCTTCCTGTTCCTGCTGGCGCTCGAAGGCGGTGTCCTGAATCTCCCGCTGGACCCACTGGTCCTGAATCGCGGGGAGCATCCCGCCGCGGTCGTCGATCTGGTCGAGGATCTCGAACGCCTCCGCTTCGAGTTCGTCGGTGAGGCTCTCGACGTAGTAGCTGCCGGCCAGCGGGTCGATGGTGTCGGCCGCGCCGGACTCGTGGGCCAGGATCTGCTGGGTGCGCAGCGCCGTCCGCACGGACTTCTCGGTCGGGAGACTGACCGCTTCGTCTTTCCCGTTGGTGTGGAGGCTCTGGGTGCCACCGAGCACGGCGGCGAGCGCCTGGTAGGCGACGCGGACGACGTTGTTCTCGACCTGCTGGGCCGTCAGCGTCGAGCCGGCCGTCTGCGTGTGGAATTTCAACTGCTTGGACTTGGGGTTGTCCGCGTCGAAGCGCTCCTCCATGATCTTGTACCACATGCGGCGAGCGGCCCGGAACTTCGCGACTTCCTCCAGGATGTTGTTGTAGGAGGCAAAGAAGAAAGAGAGCTGCGGGGCGAACTCGTCGACGTCCAGGCCGGCGTCGAGGGCGGCCTCGACGTACTCGATGCCGTCCCCGAGCGTGAAGGCGATCTCCTGGGCGGCCGTCGAGCCGGCCTCGCGGACGTGGTAGCCCGAGATGGAGATGGTGTTGAAGCTCGGTACCTCGTCGGCACAGAACTCGAAGATGTCCGTGATGATGCGCATCGACGGCTCGGGCGGGTAGATGTAGGTGTTGCGCGCGATGTACTCCTTGAGCACGTCGTTCTGGATGGTGCCCCGCAGTTCCTCGCGGTCGACGCCCTGCTTGTCGCCGACGGCGATGTACATCGCCAGCAGCACGCTGGCCGGCGCGTTGATGGTCATGCTGGTCGAGACCTCGTCCAGCGGGATGCCCTCGAACACCGTCTCCATGTCGTCCAGCGAGTCGATGGCGACGCCCGTCTTCCCGACTTCGCCGGCGGCCATGGCGTTGTCGGAGTCGTAGCCCATCTGCGTGGGCAGGTCGAACGCCATCGAGAGGCCGGTCTGGCCTTGATCGAGCAGGTAATTGAATCGCTCGTTGGTCTCGGCGGCCGTCCCCATGCCGGCGTACTGGCGCATCGTCCACAGGCGACCCCTGTACCCGGTCGAGTAGACGCCGCGCGTGTACGGTGCCTGCCCGGGGAACCCGAGGTCCTCCCCGTAGTCGAGGTCCTCGACGTCGGCCGGCGTGTACAGCCGGTCCACGGTGTGGCCCCCGGTATCGGTCGTGAACTCGTCTTTGCGCTCGCCGAACCGTTCGACCGTCGGCTCGACCGACTCCTCTTCCCAGTCGGCTTTGGCGGACCGAATCTCCCGGAGGTCCTCCTCGTCGAACATATCTCCGATTCCGAGGCGGCAGCGTATAAACATTGTTCGAGCGCATCGAAGTTTATATATTAGCCAGCCAACTCGCCGCGACCGAAACCGCCGATTTTGCCAATGAGTATATAAATCGGCAGTGAATAAACCTGGGACATGAGTACCCACGCCATGCTGTATCACAGTATTCTGGCGGTCGGGATACTGCTGTGCGTGGGAGTCGGCGTGTACGCCTGGCGACGCCGCGAGCGACGCGGCGCCACGCTACTGGTCGGGATCTTCGCCACGCTCGTCTACTGGATGGCGACCACGTCGTTGATCGTCCACTTCGCCGGAACGCCGATCGTGCGACCGATCGCACGGTCGCAGTTCCTCGCGATCCCGGTGCTGACGCTGCTGTTGTTCCTGCTCGCCCTCCGATACACCGGTCGCGAGCGATACATCACGCGAAAGACGGTCGCGCTGTTGCTCGTCCATCCTGTCCTCACCAACGTCGCGGTGTGGGTTCCGCCGTTGAAACAGCACTTCGTCCAGTACGGGGCGAGAGACGCGAGTTCGTTTTTCGGCTACGCGTTCATCAAAGGGCCGCTGTTCCTCGTCCACACGACCTACTCGTACGTGTTGATGGGCGCCGCCGCAGTCATGTTCGTCACGTTCGCGTTCCGCTCGGAGTACATCTATCAGCGTCAGGTCGGCATATTCCTCGTGGGCGTGTTCGCACCCTGGATCGGCAACGTCCTGTACCTGTTCGGACCGGTCTCCGTGGACATCACCTCGCTGGCGTTCGCCATCACCGGGTTAGCACTGTGGTGGGCGATGTTCAGTCAGGACTTCCTCAACATCGTCCCGATCGCCCGCAGCACGGTCGTCGACAACATCGGTGCTGGCGTGTTCGTGCTCGACGTGGACGACCGCGTCGTGGACGTCAACCCGAAAGGGCGAGAGTTGCTGGACCTGCAGAACGAGGACGTCATCGGACGCCACGCGACGGCGGCATTGGCCGGCTACCCGGCGGTCCGTGACACCTTCCAGAACGCCGCAGACACCACAGACGAAGTCGAAGCCGAGGTCGACTTCGGCACGAACACGTACCAGGTTCAGAACACACCGCTGTCCGACGAACACGACAACGTCATCGGGCGGCTGTTCCTGGTCAACGACGTCACCGAGCAAAAGCGCCGCCAGCAGGAACTCGAACGCCGGAACGAACAGCTCGAACAGTTCGCGAACGTCGTCTCGCACGACCTGCGCAATCCGCTCAACGTCGCGTCCGGGAAACTGGAACTCGGCATGGTCAACGACGAGCCCGAACACTTCGAGGACGTCAAGGAAGCCCACGAGCGCATGAACCGCATCATCGACGACGTGCTCACGCTGGCCCGCCAGGGCCAGCAGGTCGACGACCGGATGCAGGTCTCGCTTCAGTCCCTGGCCACTCGCGCCTGGCGGAACGTAGAAACCGCCGACGCACAACTGCAGGTCGTGGCCGACTGTCCGTTCGCGGCCGACGAGTCTCGACTCCTGCGAGCGTTCGAGAACCTGTTCCGGAACGCGATCGAACACGGCCGCGAGACGACCACCGTTACCGTCGGCCAGACCGAAGACGGGTTCTACGTCGCCGACGACGGCCCCGGCATTCCCGCGGACGAACGCGACGACGTGTTCGAGGACGGCTACACCACCAACGAGGACGGAACCGGGTTCGGGCTTTCCATCGTCGAGAGCATCGTCGAGGCCCACGGCTGGGAGATCGCAGTCACGGAAAGCGAGTCGGGGGGCGCACGGTTCGAGGTGACCGGCATCGCGTCACTGACAGACCGGCAGCCGCAGGAACGAAACAACGAGCACGGTCCACGCTCCTCGGTCACCGAGTCGTCGAACTGACGAGGCCGCCCGACCCTTAGCGGCCGGTGTCGTACTTGTAGGTGGCCTCGTCCGGATCGATGCCGAAATCTTCCGGTCCTTCCTCGGGTTCCCCGTCGCCCTCGTTCGGGTCGGCGCGCTTGAACGCCTCGCGGAACTTGCGAGGCATCGTGAACTCGTCGACGGTCAACTGCATCGGAACGGCGTCGGGTGCACTCATCTCGCGTTTCTCGTCGAGTCGGCTCTGGAGTTTCGCTGGGAGGTTGCCGGTCTGGATGCCGTCGAAGCCGAACTGCTTGAGATACTCCGGTGCGTCGGTCAGGGAGTACACGGTCTCGAAGCCCTCGTCACTGGCTTTCTGAATCAGTCGCTCGACGACGTGTGCGCCCACGCCCTGCTCGCGCCAGTCGTCGAGGACGCCGATGGACGTGAGTTCACACACGTCGCCGTCGTCGGTCTTGTGGATGCGGATGCGCCCGAAGCCCGCCTTCTCGTTCGTCTCCTCGTCGATGGCGATGACGTAATCGCGCGAGCGGAAAGCGGTCTCGTCCAGGCCCATCTCCTCGATGTGATCCAGCAGCCAGACCTCCTCACGGTTTTTCGCGTCCCGGACGTACATACTCGTCTCTTGGCTGCCCCCAGTGAAAAGGGTTTATCGCACTCAGACGACGCGAACGTCCGCAGGGAACGTCCCCGACCGAAACCTATTTTCACGGCGTTGTTTTAGGGTAGCCTAAAATGGTCGGAGAGACCCTCGGAAAGCTCCGCGCGCGAATCGAGTCCCTGGCGAGAGACGACGGCGACTTCTGCGTCCTGTGCGGGCGAACAGGGGTGCGCCCCGTGCCGGTCACGGACGCGCGGTTCGAGGATCGGGCGACGGCCGAGCAAGCGGCCGAAGCAGCGACGACATATCGCGCCGTGCTCAGGCGGTGGGACCCGCGCGCGCCCTGCTACGACTTCATCGCCTGCGAGGTCCCCGAGGGCCTGGGCGTCGGGCCGGGTCGGCGAGCAACGGCTACGGGACGACGGAACGCCTCGCTGACGGGGTTCTGTCACGACGTCGCCGCCGCCGTCTTCGAGGCGCTCTCCGCCGAAGGGTTCGCCGACGCCGAATCCGCAATCATGGACGCGTACTGTGAATCCGCCGACGCCATCGACGACCCCGACGACCTCTGCCTCCACCTGTTGACGACGCTCGCGGCGGAGTTCGATTCCCAGTTGACCAGCGCCGAACAGGCCCGAGTCCTGCGGACCGCCGCCGGCGAGTTCCCGGGACCGAACACTGGCGGGACGCCGCTGACCCAGACGTTCGAACGGCTACAGACCGTCACCATCATCGGGGACTACGCGGTCGAGAGCTCCCCGGAGTGGGTGGTGGGACAGCAGTCCTGGACCGTGACCATCGACGACTACGCGCTTCCGACGGCACCAGACGCGATGCCGACGCTCCCCATCGTCATCGACCTGCTGCGACGCCTCCCACGAGCGCGACTCGCGCTCAGTGACGTCAGGCAGCTCGACGGCGGCTCCTGGCGATTCGAGGTGTCGGCGAGCGAGAACGGACCGTCCACCGGACTGGCCTGGGTGCAGGCGACGGGGTGACTCCCCGGACAGCGATCACCCGACCGAGACCGCCCGGACAGCGTGGCGGGGCCAGCGTTTCACGCAGCAGAAGGGCAGATCGGCAGTTCGAGACGGACAGCTCAGTGGACAACTGCTTCGATCACCTTCGTGGACGCACGTGACGGCTGGCGGCTGACGGCTGGTGTGGTTTACAAGTACACCCTTAACACTACTGTCCGTCCGGTCCAAATGTCCGTACGGGATACCAATGGCGTCAGAATCACAGACCGAGATAGACGAGGTGATCCACGAACCGAGCCAGGAGTTCGTCGACTCGACGAACGTCTGGGAGTTCATGCAGGCGTACGACGTCGACGACTACGACGAACTCATCGAGCGCACGACCACCGAGGTCGACGGGGAACCCGAGTCGGGCGTCGAGTGGTTCTGGGACGAACTCGTCGACTACCTCGACATCGAGTTCTACAACGAGTACGATCAAGTTCGCGACGACAGCGACGGCCCACAGTTTTCCGACTGGTACCCGGGCGGCGAGCTCAACATCGCCCACAACGTGCTGGATCGCCACGCCGCCGTCGACAGCGAGACCCGGAACAAAGTCGCCTGCATCTGGGAGGGCGAAGACGGCGAGATTCGAGAAGTCACCTTCCACGAACTCAATCGCCAGGCCAACAAAGTCGCCAACGCCCTGGAAGCGCGCGGCATCGAGACTGGCGACACCGTCGGGCTGTACATGCCGATGGTGCCGGAGGTCGTCTCGATCCTCTACGGCTGTTTCAAAGTCGGCGCCATCGCCGTCCCCATCTTCTCCGGCTTCGGCGTCGACGCCACCGCCACGCGCATCGAAGACCCCGAGTGCTCCGTCTTGTTCACCGGCGACGGCTTCCAGCGCCGCGGCAGCGAAGTCACGCTCAAGGAGACAGCCGACGAAGCCATCGAGCAGGCCGGCCACGTCGAACACACCATCGTCTTCGATCGGTTGGGGCTCGCGAGTTCGGGAGAGATTCCCTGGGACGACGACCGCGACGAACTGTGGACCGACGCCGTCGAATCCCAGGACGACGACTACGACACGAAAGCACTCTCGTCCGATCAGGAGTCGATGCTCCTCTATTCTTCCGGGACGACGGGCAAGCCAAAAGGCATCGTCCACACCCACTCCGGCGCGCTGATGCAGGCCGCCAAGGAACTCCACTTCGGCTTCGATCTGAAGCCCTCGGATCGGTTCTTCTGGGTGTCGGACATCGGCTGGATGATGGGTCCGTGGACGCTTATCGGCAACCACGCCTTCGGCGGCACCATCTTCATGTACGAAGGTGCGCCCGACTACCCTGAGCCCGATCGGTTCTGGGAGATGATCGACCGCCACAAACTCACCCAGTTCGGCATCTCTCCGACGGCGATTCGCGCACTCCGAAAGCAGGGCGACGAGTGGGTCGAGGGCTACGACCTGTCGTCGCTGCGCCTGCTCGGCTCCACGGGCGAACCGTGGGACCCCGAATCCTGGCAGTGGTTCTACGAACACGTCGGTGGGGGAGATACGCCAATCATCAACATCTCCGGTGGGACCGAGATCATGGGCTGTTTCCTCATGCCGATGCCGACCCAGCCGCTCAAACCCTGCACGCTCGGCGGGCCCGGACTGGGGATGAACATCGACGTCGTCGACCGGGAAGGCAACAGCATCAAGGAGGATCACGAGCGCGGCTATCTCGTCGCGCGCGACTCCTGTCCGTCGATGACCAAATCTCTCTGGAGCGGCGACGACCGCTACCTCCAGGAGTACTGGTCGTCCTTCGAGAACCCGCCGCTGTGGGACCACGGCGACTGGGCACAGAAAGACGAGGACGGCTTCTGGTTCCTCCACGGGCGCGCCGACGACGCGCTCAATGTCGCCGGCCGCAAAGTCGGCCCCGCCGAAGTCGAAGGCGCCGCCATGGAACACGACGCCGTCAACCAGGCCGCGGCCGTCGGCGTCCCCGACGACACGACCGGGACCGCCGTCGTGCTGTACGTCATCGTCGAGGAAGGCGTCGCGGAGACCGACGAACTGCGCGAAGCAATCCGGGCGATGATCGGCGACGAACACGGCAAGCCGTTCCGGCCGCGCGAGATTCTCTTCGTCGACGAGTTCCCCAAGACCCAGTCCGGGAAGATCATCCGCCGGGCCGTCGAGGCGACCTACACCGGCGAGGACCTCGGCGACATGAGCAGCATCGAGAATCCCGACGCGCTCGACGAGCTCGAAGACGCTCGCTGACCGCCCTGACTCAGAAGTCTTTCAGTTGAGCCGCTGGACCGAGTCGTTGATTTCCTCGATCCGGCGGGTCTGTTCCTCGTTCGCGGTCGCGACGGCGCCGATCTCGTCGGAGATGTCGTGTACCTGCTCGACGGCCTCGTCGATCATGCTCGCGACTTCCTCGGTCGAAGCCGCCTGGTCGTCCGTCGCGGCTGCGACCTCCTGGATGCCGTCCGAAACGTCCTGGATGCTCTCGACGATGTCGGTCAGTTTCGCCATGGCGGCTTCGACCTGCTCGATTCCGTCGTCGACCTGGGTGGTCGTCGTCTCCAGGCTCTCGACCGTCTGCTCGGTGTCGCGCTGGATGTTCTCGATCCGCTGTTCTATCTGGCCGGCGTACTCCTGCGACTGCTCGGCGAGGCTCTTGACCTCGTCGGCGACGACGGCGAACCCCTCTCCGGCCTCGCCCGCGCGAGCGGCCTCGATAGAGGCGTTGAGCGCGAGAATGTTCGTCTGGTCGGCGATGTCGTTGATGACGTCGACGATCTCGTCGATCTCGCCGACGCGGTCGTTCAGCTGGTCGACGTCGGCTCGGACGGAGTCGGCCGAGTCAGCAGCAGTCTCCATCATCGAGATCGCTTCCTCCGCCGATTCCTGACCGTCGACGGCGAGGTCCGTGGCCTCCGTGCTTCGTGCGTCGACCTCGTCGGCCGTCGAGGCCACCTCCTCGATCGTCGCCGAGAGGTTCGAAACTTCGGCCGCCACCTCCTCTATGTTCGCGGCCTGCTCGTTCGAGAGGTCGCCGATCTCCTTCGAGCGGTCCGATACCTCGCCGGCCTTCGCCTGCAGGTCGGTGACCTCCTGATCGACGGTCTCGGCCACCTCCCGCTGGCGGTCGAGTTCGTTCTCGAGTTCGTTGCTGTACGAATCGATGTACGTGTCCATCGCGACGCCCTGGTCGAGCAGGAACAGCTTCAGCAGCGATCCCATCCGTTCGGAGAGAGCGTCGGCGACCTGCTGAGCCGTCTCTCGCGTCTCGTCGGCGGCCCCCGGTGGCACGAACTCCGACACCGCATCGTCCGCCAGTCCGTCCAACAGTCCCTCGTAGTAGACGCTGTACGCGCCGAGATAGACCTTCGGCCCGAGGTCGAGCATGTCGTGAATCTTCCCGATCCGAGCCCGGCGGGCGAAGTAGTCCGACTCGTAGGTTCCCGCGCCGAGGTCGAGGAGATACTGCGTTTGATCGCGCTTGAGCATCTCGACGCCCTTCGAGGAGGACTGGAGGATCGCGACGCTCTCGTCGAACGACTGGAGATGCGCGTAGAACTCCTCGACCAGGTCCTGGGCCACGTCCTCGAACACGTGAGAGACTGCCGCCAGTTGCGCTTCGTCTTCCTCGTCGAACCCGGTGAACGCCTTGCGCCACTGGATTTCGGTACTGTCGATGCCGATCTCCGTCGCCAGCGCGTCGCCGTCGACCCCTCGCCGATCCGCGGCCGAGATCTTGTACCCGTCACCGGCGTCGGTTGCCCGATCCGTGATATCGCTCGTCATGATATTGATGTTTCGATACCCCTACCTAAGCGGTTACCCCGACTAGTTAGGTATCTTCCCGTGCACTGGGATCGGACCGCTGGTCGCCGCCGAGACAGTGGCTAAAACCCGCGACCGTCGTCACTGGCCGGGGAGGAGAACGTGACTCGGTACTGACAGGCGACCGGATTCAGAGAACAGTTCCGGGGGAGAGCGTCCGTGCTTCTGCTGCGTCGTCCGCTGTGACGGCAACCGTCCCCGTTCGGTCCGCCCCCGGAACGAGAATCGTCGCGTCGACGGACAGCGGTGCGAGAACCCCGGCGACGAGCGTTCCCGGCTGTGTGAGCGAGGACCTGACGGCTACCTCGTCGTCTGCCGAGAGGTCAGTCTCGGCGACGACCTGCTCGGTCGCGGCGAGGAGGTGATCGTGACTGTAGGTCTCGCCGTCAGTCACCAGCAGGTCCGCGTCAGCGTCGACCCGGTCCGGTGGCATCGTCGGGTTCTCGCTCCAGACGTCGCGCTCGAAGTGGATCACTTCCGGATCGTCGGATTGGCCACCGTACGCGACCCGTTTGGTACCCGGCGTCGGCTCCCAGTCGGTGACGGTAGCTGCCGGACCGATCACCAGCCTGGCGTCGGCCTCCAGCGGGTCGCCGAAGCGGACAGGTGCCCCGAGCAACGCGGCGCCGAAGAACGCGAGCAGGGTCTGTGGCGTCGCGTCGTCGACGATCGCGACCTGCCGGCCCGGGCCGACGCCGTGGTACCGGAAGAGGCTCGCTGCTTTCCAGGCGTCCGTGCAGAACTTGTGCGCAGTGTACGGTTGCGAGGCGTCCGAGTACACGAGCGGCTCCTTCCGACGGCGCTCCCGTGCGACGAGGTCCCCGATGACGTCCATACCGACGGCTACCCGTTCGAGGGTCATATACTCCCGGAAAAACGGCGCGAGGCCGCCGAGGGGAAGGGGGTGGGGTTACAAGTAGCGGTCGATCGACCGATACCGACCCCGCGCCGAATTTAGATACGGCCGCGATAATATTAAGCGTAATTGAAGGTAAATAATACATTCTGGCGACGAGACGTGTTCTCGGCGGTATGACGGGGGAACGAATCCAGTCAGGAACCTTTCAATTCTGGCGGTCGGAGGACCGGCGGTCAGAAGCTGTTTTTGATTTTCTCGAAGAAGCCCTGATCGACGTCGATCTCTTCGCCGCCGGCCTCGGCGAAGGCCTCCAGCGCCTCGCGCTGTTCCTCGTTGAGACTTTCGGGCGTGACGACCTGGGCGCGCACGTACAGATCGCCCTGGCCGCGCCGTCGCAGTTGCGGCATCCCTTTGCCCTGCAGTCTGAACACTTCGCCGCTCTGTGTCCCCGCCGGGATTTCGAGTTCGACGGTCCCGTCGATGGTCGGCACCTCGACGGTGTCACCGAAGACCGCCTGGGGGAACGAGATGGCGTGCTGGTAGTAGAGATCGGAGCCCTCTCGATCGAACTCCGGATGGTCCGCCACCGACACCTCGATGAGCAGATCGCCGTTGGGACCGCCGTTCTCGCCGGGTGCGCCCTCGCCGCCCATTCGAAGCGTCTGGCCGTCTTCGATTCCTGCGGGAACCTCCACCGACAGCGTCGCCTCGTTGCGGACCGTCCCGTCGCCGCGACAGGTGTCACAGGTCTCGTCGTACAGCGTCCCGTCCCCGCTGCAGCGTCGACAGGTCGTCGTCTGCTGGACCCGTCCCATGGGCGTCTGCTGCACCTGCGTGACCTGTCCGCGTCCGTTACACTCCGGACAGGTTTCCGAATCGGCGCCCGGGGGATGGCCGCTGCCGTCACAGTCCGGACAGCTCTCGGGTCGCGTGAGCGTCAGCTCCTTCTCGGCGCCGTTGAAGGCGTCTTCGAGGTCGATCTCCAGCGACGTTCGCAGGTCTGCGCCCTGGCGTGGCCCGTTTCGGGACCCGCCGCCGCCGAAGAACTGCTCGAAGATGTCGCCCATGTCGCCGAAGGGGCCGCCCCCGCCACCGCCGCCGAAGGGATTGCCGCCGCCTGCACCGCGGCGGCCGCCACCGCCGTCGAAGCCGCCCTGCTTCTGTGCCTGCTCGAAGCGGTCGTGGCCCAGCCGGTCGTATGCCTGCCGTTTCTCCTCGTCGGTCAGTACTTTCTTGGCCTGCTGAATCTTCTTGAACTTCTCCTCTGCGTCGTCGTGGTCGCTAACGTCAGGATGATACTCCTGAGCTTTCTCCCGGTACGCCTGCTTGATCTCGTCTTCACTGGCGTCTCGGGAGACACCGAGTACCTCGTAGAAGTCCTCGCTCATTCGTTACCGATCCATATTCGATTGAGGTACTTGAAAAGAACGGGTCGATCATCGGACGGCCGACTGACGCTCATCACGGGCGTCAGATGTCTTCACTGAGCTGTTTGAGATCCGAGGTGACCTTGAACACCTTGGCGGTCTGTTGTTCGTTCGCTCGCGCGATCTCCTCGATCTCGTCGTTGATCTCGTTGATGCGGTCGGTCGCGTCGTCGACCATCGTCGCGACGTCTTCGGCCGTGACCGCCTGACTGTCGGTCGCGTCGGCGACCTCGCGGACGCCGTTGGCCGCTTCCTCGACGACCGTGACGATCTCGTCGAGTTGGGCCATGGCGTTCTCGACCTGCTCGATGCCCGTCTCGAGATCCGTCGCCGTCGTTTCGATGGTGCCCGCAGTCTGTTGGATGTCGGTTTTGATCTCGGAGATCATCGACTCGATCTGATCGGCCTGCGACTGGGACTCCTCGGCCAAGTTCTTCACCTCGTCGGCGACGACGGCGAACCCCTCGCCGGCCTCGCCCGCGCGAGCGGCCTCGATGGAGGCGTTGAGCGCGAGAATGTTCGTCTGGTCGGCGATGTCGTTGATGATGGTGACGATCTCGCCGATCTCTTCAGTCTGGGCCTCCAGATCACTGACTTTCGCATCGATTTTGGCGGCGGAGTCCTCGATGTCTTCCATCACGTCGACCGCCGCTGACGCCGACTCCTGTCCGTCGGCGGCGGCGTCGAGGGCTCGCTCGCTCGTCTCGTGGACGTCGTTCGACGTGGCGGCGATCTCCTCGATGGTCGCGCTCAGATTCGCCATCTCGGATCGTATCTCGTCCATGTTCCCCACTTCGGTGTTCGTGAGATCGCTGATCCGCTGGGAACTCTCGGACACCTCGGTCGCGAACTCCTGCAGGTCCTGCGCCGCCGATTGGGTTTCCTCGGCGATCTGGCGACGACGCTCGACTTCCGCCTCGATCTGTTGTAAATGGCTGTCGATGTACGTGTCCATCGCGACCTGCAGATCCAGGTTCATGATCTTGAGCGCCGAGAGGACCCGGTCGGATCCGTCGTCGATCTCCGCGGCGACGTCATCGATGGTATCCTCGGAGACGCCGGCCTCGCGGAGTTGGGATGCGACGTTCTCCTGGACCTGCTCGGTCAACACGGAGAGCAACAGATCGAAGTAGACGCCGTACTGCCCGATGTAGAGGTTCGCGGGCATATCGAGCAACTCGTGCAGTTTGCCGACGCGAGCGCGGTTCTGGAAGTACTCGGTGTCGTAGCCGCCGGTCGTGAGCGTCGTCCAGTAAGCGCGCTGGGTCTGCTTTAGCTCCTCGATCCCCTTCGGCGAGCGGCCGATCACGTCAGTCGCCCGGTCGTACTGGGAGAGGTTGTCGTAAAACCGGTCCGCGATTTCGTCGTCGTGTTCACGGAACGTCTCTTCGAGCGAACGGAGACGGCGCACGTCGCCCTCGTCGAAGTCGATGAAGTCCTTTCGCCACGCGATCTCTTCCGGGTCGAGTCCGATGCTGTCGACGAGGTCGTCGACGTCTACCTCGTCGTTGAGCCCGCCCTGCCCGAAAACGTGCATCTCGTCTGAGGATTGTTCCATAGATTGAACAGAAATTCCTGCTGTCGTTGTATTTCTGGGGTCGTACGCGGCTTCGAAGCCACTCGATATCCGTCACTCGAACTCGTACTCGTCGACTTCCTGCTGGAAGTACTCGCCGTAGCTTTGATCCTGCTCGTCGCCCGCAATGTGGCTGTCGAGCCAGTCGCGGGCGAACTCCAGTACCTCCATCGTGATGAACTCGCCGTCTTCGTGCTTCTTTCGCAGTTCGGTCACCTTCGACGCGAAGTTCTGGTGCATCTCCTCGTGGTTGTGGAAACACTCCGAGCAGTCCCGCGCGTACCCACAGTCCTGCATGAACTCCTCTTCGTCCCCGAAGTGATACTCGGTGTACTCTTCGAGTTCCTTGAGGATGTCCCCGAGTTCTTCCTGGGCACGCCCCTCCTCCATGGCCTCGTGGAGGTCGTTGAGCAGCGAAAACAGTCGCTTGTGCTGGTCGTCGAAGCGATCGATGTCCGTGCTGTACTTCGTCTCGTTCCACTCGATGAGCGCCACTGATAGATCCCTCGACAGGTCAGTCGGAGATACAGACCATAGTGAATGAGGCCGATTTTCAAAGTGTGAGAATTGCTCGACGCAGTCGACGCCGTCCACCCCGGCGCGAGAGTTGAGTGCCATTGCTCCGGCCGGTCTCGTCGAGATCGCGAAGGGCGACTTCAGTTCCTTCAGCGTGCCTCGGTCGCCGGGGTCTCGCGGGCCTCGGCCCGACCGCTGACCCAGCCACCGAAGGCACCGGCGATCGCACCGGGAATCGCCTGGCCGAACAGAACGACCAGACCGACGATGAACGCCCCCAGGGTGAAGACCAGGCCAGTGAACAGGGCCGCAAACACGGTCAAGACGACGAGGGTGAGCAGCCCACCGAAGACCGTCGCCAATCCGCCGTGAAGGGCTCCGTCACCCACCCCGGCGACCATGTATCCGGCGACCGCGCCGCCGATCAACCCCGGCAGTACGTGCACGAACGCGGTCGATTGTGTGGGCGGCACCAGCCACGAAACGATCAGTCCGAGCGTTACGGCCACGAGGAACCCGACGAACACCGCACGCCAGTTGATGTCCATGGGCGACGATACCACCCGCCAAGCAAAAGACATTGTTTTTAAATTGATAGTTTTGCCAGCCAGTCAGCCGTAACGAGCGCGGCAGGTTGGCTCGACGACGCTACCAAAAGCAGTCAGTTACTTACGGCGCATCACGGCCCGTTAGGCGCAGAGAGATAGGGCGCGCGATTCCGGTCGCGTTACTTTCCGAGACGCCGTCAGAGCGAATCTCTGACGTGTTGGCGAGGACTCGTCTGTTACTCTTCGTCTTCAATTCCCTCGAAAAACCTCCCTTCGGTCGGTTTTCGAGACGCCGATAGACTTCGCTTCGCTCGTCTATCGAGCCGACGAGAGCGACGACTCGCGTTACTCGTTCTCGTCCGTTCAGAAAGCTCGCTCACGCTCGCTTTCTGAAACACCGGAAGACGTCACTGCGTTCGTCTTCCGAGCCGACGAAGACTCGTCCGTTCAGTCCTCGTCTTCGTTTCCCTCGAAAACCTCCCTTCGGTCGCTTTTCGAGACGCCGGAAGACGTCACTGCGTTCGTCTTCCGAGTCGACGACTCGGACTTGCGTTACTCGTCCTCGTCGTCCACGTCCTCGAAGTCGGCGTCGACGTACTCCTCGTCACCCGCACCGGCGCCCGCTGCGCCCGCGCCCGGACCTGCTCCGGCACCGGGGCCAGCGCCGCCCGGACCAGCGCCCGCGGCACCGCCGGGGCCTGCGCCGCCAGCGGCCTGCTGGGCCTGCTGCTGGTACATCTGCTTGCCGATCTCCTGGAGTTCTTCGGAGAGGTTCTCGGTGACCTCCTGGAGTTCCTCCTTGCCGGCGTCCTCGTCTTCGAGCGTCTCCTCGACCTCGTCCATGGCGTCCTCGATGGACTCGCGGAGGTCGTCGTCGACGGCGTCCTCGTTCTCGTCGAGGAGCTTCTCGGCGCGGCGGACCGCAGCCTCGGCGTCGTTGCGCGCCTCGATGCGCTCGCGACGCTCCTGGTCTTCCTCGGCGTGTTGCTCGGCTTCTTCCTGCATCTGCTCGATCTGGTCGTCCGAGAGACCGGCACCGCCCTCGATGGTGATGGACTGGGAGTTACCCGAGCCCTTGTCCTCTGCCTCGACGTTGACGATGCCGTCCTCGTCGATGGAGAAGCCGACCTCGATCTGGGGCGTTCCGGCCGGCGCCGGCGGGATGCCCGTCAGCTGGAACTCCCCGAGGAGTTCGTTCTCCTCGGCCATCTCGCGTTCACCCTGGAACACGCGGACCTGCACGGAGGTCTGGTTGTCCGCGGCCGTGGTGAAGATCTTCGACTCCTCGGTCGGGATGGTCGTGTTCTTCTCGATGAGCCGCTCGAACAGGCCGCCCTTGACCTCGATCCCGAGCGAGAGCGGCGTCACGTCGAGCAGGACGATGTCGTCGACCTCGCCGCCCAGCACGCCGCCCTGGATCGCCGCGCCGAGGGCGACCGCTTCGTCGGGGTTGACGTTCTTCTGGGGTTCCTGGCCCGCGAGTTCCTCGACTTTCTCCTGAACCTGGGGCATCCGGGTGGAGCCACCGACCAGGAGCACTTCGTCGATGTCGTCCTTGGAGTAGCCGGCGTCTTCGAGCGCCTGCTCGGTCGGGCCGACCGTCCGCTCGACGAGGTCCTCGGTCAGCGACTCGAACGTCGCGCGCGTGATCTTCTGTTCGAGATCCTTCGGGCCGTCGTCGTCGGCCGCGATGAACGGCAGGGTGACCGTCGTCTCTTTCCGGGAGGAGAGTTCGATCTTGGCTTCCTCTGCGGCCTCGGTCAGGCGCTGGAGCGCCTGGCGGTCCTCGCGGAGGTCGATCCCGTGTTCTTCCTCGAACTCGTCGGCCAGATAGTCGATGATGGCGTGGTCCCAGTCGTCCCCACCGAGTTCGTTGTCACCGTTGGTCGCGACGACCTCGTAGACGCCGCCGCCGAGGTCGAGCAGCGAAACGTCGAACGTCCCGCCACCGAGGTCGTAGACGAGCACCGTCTGGTCGGACTCGTCGTCGAGTCCGTAGGCCATCGACGCGGCGGTCGGCTCGTTGACGATCCGCTCGACCTCGAAGCCAGCGATCTCGCCGGCGTCCTTGGTCGCCTGGCGCTGGCGGTCCGAGAAGTACGCCGGAACGGTGATGACGGCCTTCTCCACCTCGTCACCGAGGTACTCTTCGGCGTCGTGTTTGATCTTCTGGAGGATCATCGCCGAGATCTGCTCGGGCGTATACTCCTCGCCGTCGAGTTCGACGTAGTAGCCGTCCTCGCCCATGTGGCGCTTGATGGACTGAATAGTCTGTTCCGGGTTCTGGACGGCCTGGTTCTTCGCGGGCTTGCCGACCAGCCGCTCGCCGTCCTCGGTGAACGACACCATCGAGGGCGTCGTCCGGTCTCCCTCACTGTTCACGATGATTTCCGGGTCGCCACCCTCCATCACCGCGAAGGCGCTGTTGGTGGTACCGAGGTCGATACCGAGAATCTTGTTGCTCGCCATTGTTATCATCCCCTACCGGTCTGAATCGGTTAAAAGTTGCTAGATTCGTGACGACCGACCACGGCCCAGTTCGGCCGTGTCCGGCGTTTTCGACCGCCGTCCAGCGATCTGACCGGGACTTATATTAGGTACCGCAAATCAATCGTTCTTCGGACCGCTAGGCGTCGGTTTCCAGGCCGACTAACCGTCCGATCCAGGCCCGTCGCTAACTGTGACCTGTGCGGTCCGGATTACCTTTTCGGCCATCTCGTAGCCGGGGCGGTGAACCTCGTCGATCGTTCCCTCCGGGTGGTCGCTCTCGACGCGGAGGAGCACCTCGTGGCGCTGGGGGTCGACCTCCTCGCCGGGTTCGGGCTTGATCTCGGCGACGTTCTCGCGTTCGAGTTCCTCGTCGAACTGCCGGAGCGTCGTTTCGATCCCGTCGCGGATGTCGGCGTTCTCGTCCTGGTCCAACGCGCGCACGAGGTTGTCGCGAACTTCGACCAACCGCTCGACGAGGTCTTCGGTGGCGCGCTGTTTCTCCTCTTCCCGGCGTTTCTTCATCCGCTTCTTGTAGTTCTGGAAGTCCGCTTGCGTGCGCTTGAGCCGGGATTCGAGGTCGTCCTTTTCCTGCTCGGTCGTGTCGAGTTGTTGCTCCAGCGAGGCGACTTTCGTCCGGAGTGCGGTGATCTCAGTCGCCAACTGCTCGGCGTCGGTGTCCTGGATGCGTTCGATCAGGTCCGCGTCGGCAGCGGCGTCCGCGTCAGCGATCTCGTCGAGTGATGCGTCCTCGGGAACGTCCGCGTCGTCGAGAATGTCGTCGAGCGCGTCCGCATCTCCGGAAGACGCCTCGGCAGCTGACTGCTCGTCGTTCGCTGTACCGTCGTCGTCGGGCTCCGTCTGATCGTCCGCCGTCTCGGAGGCGTCCGGCTCGCTCATGTTCCCGGGAAGGCCCGGGACGGGTAAAAGGGTTCAGAAAGCGGCTCTTCCCACTGGCAGGTACGCGGCGGACCTCGACACACTCATCTGACCGACTCCCGAACGAACGGGCGTGCTGAGGCTCGCCTACGAGGAAGGGACCATCCGTCTCGCCGGCGACGTGCCGACCGGACTACCGGGCGTCGAACGCGACCCGCGATCGAAAACTGCCCGTGCGCCCGGGTTCCGCTATCGCGACATCCGCGACGCTCTCGACGAACGCGGCGTCCCCTACGAGGACCGCGTCCTCGATCTCCCACCGCTCGACCTCGCCTCGACGTACGAACTCCGGGGGTACCAGCAGACCGCGCTGTCGACCTGGCGGGACAACGACGAGCGGGGAGTGCTCGAACTTCCGACCGGCAGCGGGAAGACAGTCATCGGGATCAAAGCCATCGAGTCTCTGGCCACGCCGACGCTGGTCGTCGTCCCCACGATCGACCTCCTGGAGCAGTGGCGACGAGAACTCGAAGCGGAGTTCGACGTCCCGATCGGGCAGTTCGGCGGCGGCGAGCAGCGCCGCGAGGACGTCACGGTCTCGACGTACGATTCGGCGTACCTGCGAGCCGACGAGGTGGGTGATACGTTCGGGTTCGTGCTCTTCGACGAGGTCCACCACCTCGGTGGCGAGGGCTATCGGGAGATCGCACGGCTGCTCGCCGCACCCGCGCGGATGGGGTTGACCGCCACCTTCGAGCGCCCGGACGACGCCCACGAAGCCGTCGCAGACCTCGTCGGGCCACTGGTCCACCGCGTGGGCGTCGACGAGTTGGCCGGCGAGCACCTGGCGGACTACGACATCAAGCGGATCGAGGTGTCGCTCACCACCGAGGAGCGCGCGGAGTACGAGCGCAATCAGGAGGTGTTCACCGACTACCTGGCGCAGTCGAACATCCAGCTCCGGAGCGGCAGCGACTACCAGGAACTCGTCAAGCGGTCGGGCACCGATCCGCGGGCGAGAGAGGCGCTGCTCGCCAAGCAGCGGGCGCGGGACGTGATGCTGAGCGCCGACCGGAAAGTCGAGGAACTCGAGTCGATCCTCGCCCGGCACCGCGAGGATCGGATCATCGTGTTCACTGCGTCGACGGACCTGGTGTATCGACTTTCGGAGCGGTTCCTGCTGCCGGCGATCACGCACGAGACGCCGACCGCTGAGCGGCGAGAGATCATCGAGCGGTTCCGGGCCGGTGAGTACTCGCGAGTCGTGACGGCGAACGTGCTCGACGAGGGGGTCGACGTACCGGACGCGAACGTGGCGGTGGTGCTCTCGGGGAGCGGCAGCGAGCGGGAGTTCACCCAGCGGCTCGGACGGATTCTTCGGCCGAAGGCGGACGGGAAGCGGGCGCTCCTGTACGAGGTTGTGAGTCGTGAGACGGCGGAGGAGCGAGTGGCCGAGCGGCGTCGGTGAAGACGCTCACAGTACGTGGTCGGCCGGGAGCAGAGTGGCCGAGCGGCGTCGGTGAGGGAAGTCAGTAGTCGAAGGCAAAATCGAGCGACGTGGCGCTGTCTCGCCACGCGTCGTAGTCGAACGAGAACACGAAGGAGAGATCAGTGCTCTCGCCGCTCCCGAGGTCGAGGGGCTGTTCCTGTTCGATCTCGTCGCCGTCCAGGCTGGCCGTGACCCGGATGGTCGCAATGCGGTCGACGGACGCCGGGTTCGTGACGGTGAGGTCGATGCGGACGTTACCGTCGGCGCTCTCACTGATCGCGTAATCGTTGCGGACCTGGAGGGGACGGCGCGTCGTCAGCCCGCCACCACCGCCGTCGTCGTCGGGCTCAGCCGGCGTCCCAGTCGGCGGTGACGGCGCCGGTGCGGGCGCCTCCGAACAGCCCGCTACCCCCGCTGCCAGAAGGCCGAGCGAGCGGACGACCTGTCGACGCTGCATACGCCAGGGGTGTCGCGGCGACGGTATGAATCTTCTCTCTCGCGTGTGCCTTCCGTCCGCTTTTGCCCGTCGAGACCCGAGTAGCGCCCGTGCTGACGAAGGACCTGCTCAGAGTGTCCCGCGCGGGGGGTGGCTTTCAGCCGCAGTTCGCCGGCGACAGCGACCGCCCGCTCGCCGCCCGCGTCATCGGTACGTACCAGGGCCACGTCGACCACCCGCGAAGCGACCTCGACGACGCGCTCACGGACCTCGAACGAGACGCCGACGACTTCAAACTCGTCCGCGGATTCGCAAAACTGCTCGACCGCGAGGCGACGTTCGAGACGCGGGCCCCCGTCGACCCGCGACGTGCTCGCGAAGCAGCGTTCACAGCCGCCGAGTCGGTCGGTGTCGCGTCCGAGACGGACCGCGAGCAGGCACTCTCACGGGCGGCCGACCGGCTCGGCACCGCGGCGAGTGACGTGGCAGCGGCCCTCTACGCCGATCGCGAACAGCGGCAGGTCCTCACGAGTCTCGACGTGCGCTGGAGCCCCGACGAACTGCTCGCCCAGTACAACCTCTCGCTGGCCCAGACCGCCCTCTTTGACGCGACCGAAGTTCGGGTACGCTCGTCCGATCCAAAGGGAGTCGTCTCGGCGGTCAAGCGACTCCGGTTGCTGTACGAGATCCGACGGACGGACGGCGACCGCGAGGTCGTGGTGACAGGACCCGACGCACTGTTTCGTCGAACCCGCCGGTACGGGACCCGATTCGCCAGATTGCTCCGGACCGTCGCCAAGACTGCCGACTGGCGACTGACGGCGACCATCGACGACCGCGGAACCGAACGGGAGATGACGCTTACCGACGCGGACGTGTCGGTGCCGGGCGTCGAACCGGTGACCGAGGTGACCTACGACAGCGACGTCGAGGCCGACTTCGCTGCGCGGTTCCAGTCGCTCGACCTCGACTGGGATCTCGTGCGAGAGCCCGAACCGCTGGAAGCCGGCGCGCACGTCGTCATCCCGGACTTCGCGTTCGACTACCGACACGCCGACTTTCGCATCTACTTCGAGATCATGGGCTTCTGGACGCCCGAGTACGTCGAGAAGAAACTCGCGCGGCTGGCCGACCTGGAGGACGTCGAGATGTTGGTCGCCGTCGACGAGACCCTCGGAGTCGGGGAGGACATCGAAGCCCGCGATCACCGTGCGATTCCGTACTCGGGACGCGTCCGTCTCAAAGACGTCCGTGACGCGCTCCGACAGTACGAAGAGGAACTGGCTGCACACGCTGCTGCCGATTTGCCGGCCGACGTGACGCCCGACGCGGACGCGATCGCCATCGAGACGCTGGCCGACCGCCTCGGCGTCAGTGAAAGTGCCCTCGAAGGCAAGAACTTTCCCGAGCACGAGGTGGTCGGCAGAACCCTGATTCAGCCGGCCGTGCTGGACGCACTGGACGACAGTATCGAGGCGGGAATGGATCTCGGAACAGTCGAGGCGACGCTCGACGAATACGGTATCGACGACGCCAGCGCGGTGCTCGCTCAGCTCGGGTACCGCGTCGAGTGGGAGGGTCTCAGCGGTGGGACCGTCCGGGAGAAGTAGGTATCGCCGCGGCGAGTGGAGACGAAGTGGTTTTCCGGCTTTCCCCGGGAGGGACAGATATGCAGGACCTCAGCGCACACCACGTCGGCATCACCGTCAGCGACCTCGACCGCGCCGTGTCGTTCTACCGTGACGTGCTCGGACTCGACGTACTCGCCCGCTTCAGCGTCGGTGGCGAGGAGTTCGCGACGGGCGTCGGCGTCGCGAACGCCAGCGCGGACTTCGCCCACCTCGACGGCGACGGTGCCCGCATCGAACTCGTCGAGTACGAGCCCGAAGGTGAAGACGCGACGGGCGGCGACGTCAACCAACCCGGCGCGAAACACGTCGGACTCGCGGTGGACGACCTCGACGCGTTCTACGAGACCCTGCCCGACGAAGTCGAGACGATCAGCGAGCCGCAAACGACGGAGAGCGGGACGCGCATCCTGTTCGTCCGCGACCCGGACGAGAACCTCGTGGAGATACTGGAAACGTAGAACCGCAGGCAAAACGTCATTGTTGCGCGTTGTCTATCCGTTGTATGCGCCTCCGTAACGTTGCGCTCGTCGTGGCGAGCGGCATCGCCGCGTTCCTCGTCGTCGGCGTCCTCGCGACCGAACTCGCCGCCCCGTACGTCGAGTTCTCGCTGTTCGTCGGGATTCCGGTTGGGCTCGTCGCCGGCGTGACGACGGCAGCCGTCGTCACCCTCGGGCTCGGTCCCGCGGCCGGACCCGGACGCCGTCGAGTCGCCCTCTCGCTGGGGACCTTCGGCGTCGCCTTCCTCGTCGTCCTCTTTGGTGCAGCGGGCGGCTTCGGCACCGGGACAGTCATCGCTCTGGTCGCCGGTGTCATCGTCGGCCTCGTCGCAGCCACGGCTGCGTATTTCTGGTTCGACAGCGGACAGGCGAATGGTGCTGTAGCTCACGGCCGATAGGTGCTGTCGTCAGCAAGCATCCGGCGCGCGAAGCGCGCCGGTTCACTGCCGGTGAGTGCCGGAGGCACGAACCGGCAGCAGTTTTTAGCGTAGATTTTTACGAAGGGGGTTCCCGCAGCGAGCGCCTAAGGCCGAGCGAGGAAACCCCCTGAAGTAAAAAGGTACTACATGTAACCGAGGTCGCGCAGGCGCTCCATCAGGTCCTCTTTGTCCTGGGCGCGGCCCGCGCGCTCGGTCGTGTTCTCCATGTCCTGCAGCCAGGCAGGCTCTTCGGCGGACTTGTCGGTGCTCACTTCACTGCCGAGCGAGCGGAAGCCGGCGAAGTACTTGGGGCTGACCGGGATGTCGTCTTTGGTCAGGTCGTTCGGCAGGTCGTCGTCGGCCTGCGGGACGTAGCCGTCGTCCGGGAACTCGGGGACGGTGTCGGGGACGACGAAGTGCCAGAAGGCGTCCCAGACGTCCGGTTCGGCGAACTGCAGGATCGGTTGGATGCGGTCGTGCGGGGGGTAGATGTCCGGGTCGTGGCGCGGCGAGAAGAACGTCTCGTCGGCGCGGGCTTCCTGCTCGTCCCAGCGGACGCCCGAAATCACGCCGTCGACGTCGTACTCTTCGAGGGCGTCGTTCAGCGCAACCGTCTTGAGCAGGTGGTTGCCGACGTAGGTGTCCAGCAGGAACGGGAACGTGTCCTCCTCGTACTCGAGCAGGTCGCGGATGTGGTGCTGGTTGTGTTCGGAGAGGTCGCTGATCTCGATGTCGTCGCCGGGCGTCAGGTCGTGCTCGTCGACGTACTCGCCGACGTCCTCGTTGCGCGCGTAGATGAGGTCGAGGTCCCACTCGTCGGCCCACTTCTCGACGAAGTCGTGGAGGTCGTCGAAGTGCTGGAAGTGGTCGATGAACACGACGGGCGGGACGTCGAGGTCGAACTTCTCGGCGACCTCTTTGATGAAGTACAGCGTGAGCGTCGAGTCCTTCCCACCGGTCCACATGACAGCCGGGTTCTCGTACTGTTCGAGTCCCTGGCGGGTGACTTCGATCGCCTTCTCGACTTTGTCCTGGATGGTCGGATAGTCGGCCGGGTCTTCGCCGTCGCCGTCCTCGTAATCCACGTCCAGGTACTCCGGGAACTCTGACATGGTGTAATGAGATATAATTAGGTGCGGTAAGTGTTTTTCGGCCTGCCAGTCGAGTGCCGTGTTATCGCACGACACGAGTGTCTCGGCAGTCCCGGACCCCACGTCGGCCTGTGGGTTTTAGGCACTAGCCATAGTCACTCTGGGTATGAGCCAGTTGCACGACGAGCTGCGAACGGCCTACGAAGACGAAGGGTACGACGTCGCCGAGATCAGTGCGAATCGCGAGACGATCCGGGTGGTCGTGCTCGACGAGGACGCCGAGGCGTCGGCCCTGCGCTCGATCGCGACGGCCGTCGTCGACGACGAGGACATGCTCGCGCTGAACGTCACCACCGAATCCGTCGACGGGCAGGACAGGATGGGAACAGTGGTCTCCTTCCGGCATCGGCCTTCCTGAGCGAGCGCCACCGCTGGGGCTCTTGATGCACAGAAGATGGACGAGATCAGTCCGTTGCAGTTAGCTGATGAACTTGTTGTCGCGCCAGTTGACGCCGCCGCCCTGTTCGTCGTCTTTCGGTTCCTCGACGACGTTGATGGAGGCGGGTCGTCTCTCGCCGTCGACGATGCGAGTGGCTCGGAGTTCGCCATCGACGGCGGAAACGGCCGTGAGCGTCCCTTTCTCTGCGATCGTTGCGATACCACAGAGGACCTCGAACATCGGGTACTGAAGTGCTGTGTTCTGGAGGACGGTCTCGCGATCGCCCTTGAAGCAAGCGTACTCGACGAGCTCTGACTCGATTTCCTCTTCTTCCTCTTCGAGCGTGCCCCACTGCGGGCCTGTGCCACCACCACTCCGACCACCCGGACCGCCCGGACCGTCTTCGGGTTCCTCTTCGTAAACCCGATTTTCTGTGATGCTGGCTTTGAGCTGTGCCGTCGGCGTGTACTTGCTCATGCTCTCGTCGGCTGCGACAGCACTGATGATGAGCGTGTTGTTGCGACGAGTGATGTCGATGTCCTGCATCTCCACGGGGAGTTCAGGATCCTCGAAATACTCGTAGACGTCTTCCAGCGGCAATTCAAGTGTCGAATGAAGTCTGTATACGCGGCTGGTCATGATTTGGAATGAGTGGCGGTCGGCTGACACCGGGCTGTTCACTGGGATATACGCACCCCTACCATATATGGCCTGTCCTTCCTGTGAAGCCTGTAAACTGTGTATCGTGTTAACTCCAGCCACACAGAGAGGCCCTGTTTTCGGTGGCCTCGAGGGGAGTCGACCAGGGGTAGCGAAAGCGGTAACGTGCAGGTTACGGGAGAAGTTTAGTACGGCCACCGTTCTAGGATACGTATGACCGATACCAAGGAGTACGAGGTCGTCGTCGTTGGTGGAGGCCCCGCCGGGTTGACTGCGGCACTCTACACGACGCGGCTGGGACACGACACGGCAGTCATCAACCGCGGTGGCGGACGCGCGGCGATGATGCAGGAGACGCACAACGTCATCGGCACGACCGAGGACGTCTCGGGCAACGAGTTGCTCCAGGCAGCGATCGACCAGATCGAGGGCTACGGCGCGGACTACCACCAGGACTTCGTGACCAGCGCCGAACGGACCGAAAACGGTCGGTTCCGGCTCGAAGCCGGGAACGTCACCGCCGTCGCCGACCGGGTCGTCCTCGCGACGGGATTCAGCGACAAGCGCCCCGAGCCGCCGCTCCCGCGCACGGGCCGCGGCCTCCACTACTGTCTCCACTGCGACGCCTACATGTTCGTCGACGAGCCCGTCTACGTGATGGGTCACGGCGAGGCCGCCGCGAAGGTCGCGATGATCATGCTCAACTTCACCGACGAGGTCGACATCCTCACGCGCGGGCACGAGCCGACCTGGAGCGAGGAGACCGCACGGCAGGTCGAAGCCCATCCCGTCGAGGTGTTCGACGCCGACATCGAGGCCGTCGAGAACGGCGACGACGGCTGGCTCGAAGGGTTCGTCTTCGAGGACGGGACCTTCGAGGAGTATCGCGGTGGCTTCGCGATGTACGGTTCCGAGTACAACACCGACCTCGCCGAGCAACTCGGCGTCGACTTGAACGACGACGGAACGATCGCAGTCGACGACCACGGCGCGACGAGCGTCGACGGCGTCTGGGCAGTCGGTGACGTCGTCCCCGGCCACAACCAGATTCCGGTCGCCATGGGCCAGGGTGCGAAGGCCGGCATCGACATCCACTACGGCCTCCGAACGTTCCCGATGTCGCTCGACGAAATCGAAGCACAGGGCGGGATCGACGACGCCGACGCACCGGGGATGTCCGATCGACTCCGCGGCCGAGCGCGCGCCCACCGCCGCGATAGCGAGGCGTCAGCGGACGACTAAACACCCGTTCTCTCCTTCCGTCTCAGACCGATGGTCAGTGTGAAGAGACCACGAGAAACTCGAAGTTGTCCGCACGTCACCCGTACTCGTAGATGCGGTCCTCGTCGGGGTCGTACTGGACTTCGAGTCCGAGGTTCGGGAGCGTAATCCGATTGGTCGCCAGGTAGGTCGCGCGGATGTCCGCGTATCGCATCTGGAGACCGGGATTCGACCCGCCAGTCAGTTCGATCTGTCGCGTGCCACCAGGAAGGTCGGCGTTCGTCCCGTTGCGAGTCGGTTCGTCGTGCGTTCGGAGCGTGATTATCCGGCTGAATCCGTGCCTGCTGTCCGGCACGTTCCGCTCGGACACGGTCATACCGTTGAACACGACGGTCTCCGCGCTCAGCGCCGGCGTCTTGAGGAGCAACTGGCCAGTCGTCACGTTGGCGCCGTCCGACCCGGCGGTTATCACCAGGCGCGCGTTCCCCCGCATGCCGTACTGATCGAGGTTGAATCGCTTGCCGAGTCGCAACTCTTCGATCTCGACCTCGCGGAGTTCCGCGACACCCTGTGGATAGTTCGAGTGGTTCTCGGCGTCGCCGCTTCCCGGGTAGAGGATGAAGTCGTCGCCGGCGATCCTGTCTGCCTGGATTCGGAACCCGCCGATGCCCGAGATCGGGACTGCAAACGCCACGCCCGTGCTCAGAAAGAGCGTTCCTACGACAGCAACGACACCGAGCGATGCACCAGTGCTTTTCGCGAAGATCCCCGTATCGTACATTATCGTTCCCCGTCGTGTCAGTTTCTTCCAGGAGAACGACGTTTGAACCAACCCCTCCTATCGAAGGACGTTTATTACAACGACCGGACACCAGCGAGAAACAGATCGGCAACCTCGCGTTCGGAACTGGCGCAAACGAGTCTGTTGTTGGGTAACGATTACAATGACCCACGCCCGGGCTAGCAGCATGACGGACATCCAGTTCCAGTCCGCGACGGCCCTCGCCGGGGCCGTCCGAAGGGGGGAGCGCTCGCCCGTCGATCTCGTCGACGCGTACCTCGACCGTATCGCCGACCGAAACGAGGAATTGAACGCCTACGTTACCGTGTTAGAGGACGAAGCGCGCGAACGGGCGCGTGAAGCCGAACAGGCGATCGAAGAAGGGGCCGACCTCGGACCGCTCCACGGCGTCCCGATCGCGATCAAAGACCTTCACCAGCCAAAAGCGGGCGTCCCGAACACGAAGGGACTGAAACCACTGGCCGACAACGTCGCGACCGAAACCGCGCTCGTCGTCGAGCGGCTGGAAGCCGCGGGGGCGATCGTCCTCGGAACGACGAACACCCCTGAACTGGGCCATACGATGCGCACGGACAACGAACTCCTCGGCCCGACGCCGACGCCGTTCGATCCCGAGGGAGAACGCAACGCTGGCGGGTCCTCGGGCGGGAGCGCGGCCGCCCTCGCAGACGGACTCTGTGCACTGGCGACGGGATCGGACATGGGCGGGTCGCTCCGCAATCCGGCGGCCTGCTGTCACGTGGTCTCGGTGAAACCGACCTACGGGCTGGTTCCGCACGACGACCGTCCGGACGCATTCAGTTCCCACACCCCGTTCGGCGTGCTCGGCCCGATGGCCCGGACGGTCGACGACGTGGCGCTCATGCTCTCGGTGATGGTCGGCAAGGACGACGTCGACCCCTTCAGCGTCCCGGCCCCCGACGTGGACTACCAGGCCGCGACCGACCGGCCAGCCGACGAGTACAGCCTGGCGTTCACGCCCGACCTCGACACCTTTCCCGTGGCCGAGTCAGTCCGGGCGGTCTGCCGCGACGCCGTCGATGCGGTTGCCGACGCCGGCGTCTCGGTCGCAGACATCACGTTCGGAGGGCCGGACAAGGGCGACCTGACCTATGCGTACGGAACGACCGCCGCTCCGCAGTTCGCCCGCGGCGCCCGCATCCTCAAAAGAGAACACGGGATCGACGTGACTGGCGCGGCCGCCGACGACCTCTCTCCCTCGTTCGTCAGCACGGTCACGATGGGGCAGGGCTACGACACCGACGAGTACCTGGACACGAACACGATTCGGACGGAACTCTACGACGCCGTCGAGGCAGTGCTGGCCGACCACGACGCGCTGGTGATGCCGGCACTCGCGACGCCGCCCCTGACGCACGACGAACCCTACCCAACCGAGATCGAGGGCGAGTCCGCCGGCGGGCTCCCGATGGACTGGGGACTCACCTGGCCGTTCAACATGACCGGTCACCCGGTGATGTCAGTGCCCGCTGGACTGACCGACGACGGACTGCCCATCGGCCTCCAGCTCGTCGGTTCGCGGTACGCCGAGGACGACCTCCTCGCCATCGCGGCCGCGTTCGAGGAAGCGAATCCCTGGGCCGACGACTACCCGGGCGCCCGAGGGAATTAGTCGTCGCTGGCGGCCCCGGCGTCGTCGGCGCCCTCGATCTTGACGAGTTCGTCGACCGGCGGGACCGCCGCGTCCGACTCGGTCAGGATTTCGACGCGCCGGGTGAGTTTGTCTCGCGAGTACTCGACGAGCGGCACGGGGTCGGTCGCGACGTTCGCTGCGCTCTGGACGATGCCGGCGACGTGGGGCATCAGGCTCTGGAGCGTGTCCTGGACGATCTCTGGATCGACGCCCTCGTCGTGGATCAGCCGCCGAACCTCGTTCATCCCGAAGCCGACGTGGCGGCCCTCGTCGCTGCGAATTTTCGTGATGCCGCCGACGAGACCGTTCAAGTTCGGGAACTCCCGGAGCGCCACCTCGTCCGATCCCGAGTCGCTGAACGACGACTGAAGTCCGAAGTAGGCCGTCTGAGCCAGCACCGACTCGATGACGAGATGGTAGTGGCAGTACGCCTTCGCGCGGTTCTCGGGCGTGTCCGCCTCCAGCAGTCTGTTCATCGCCGCCTCGTTCTTGTCGAAGAGTTTGACGTAGGCTTCGCCGAAGTAGCGCTGGTCGGTCGGCGACGTCACTTCGTACCCCAGCTCTTCGGCCACCGGGTCGATGACGTTGCGCCAGTACCGATCGAAAAACTGCGTGTGTTTGGCTTCCTCGTAGATCTGGCTGGAGACGAACATCTGCTTGTCGATGTCGTCGAGCGCCAGCCCCAGCGGCATCAGGTCCTCCGTCACCGCCTCCTCGCCCGCCCCGAACAGCGCGATGGTCGTCCTGAACTCGTCGAACTCCGCTTCGGTCGGTTCGTCCTCGACGAACTTCTCCAGGTCCGCTTCGAGATCCGCTTCCGGGACGTCCTCGTACGGGCCCCAGTGCCGATACACCGCGTTCTCGAAGTACCCCTGTGCGAACGACTCCCTGTCCAGTCGCATCGATCGACTGGTGTCCTCCACCTGTGTCATTGTGGGTCGTCCACAAACACCACGGCCACAGGGTAGTTGTTACCCCCTAAAAATTACGGCCATTTATTCCGTCGAAGAAAGGCATCAGTGAGGAGACGTGACTGCGGCCGTCACTCGCTGTCTGCGCTGGACTCGCCGCGTTCCAGTGCCATGATGCGATCGACGTACAGTTCGTGGAGCGTGTCGCGCTCGCCGAGCGAGAGAGCGTCGCGGTCGGCGTCGACGACGACGTCGCCGTCGTAGAGCACCGTGAGGTGGTCGACCAGCGGGTCGAACTCGGTGAGATGGTGCGTCGAGACGACGACGGCGTTGCCGGCGTCGCGGTACTCGCCGAGGAAGTCGAGCAAGCGGTTCTTCGACACGTCGTCCAGGTCGCCGAGCGGTTCGTCCAGGAAGAGCACGTCCGGCTTGTCGAGCAGCGCCAGCGCCAGGTCGAGTTTCTTCGCGAACCCCCCGGATAGCTCGGCCGCGCTCCGATCCATGACGCGATCCAGCCGGAGCGTCGTCACCAGTTCCGCCCGCCACGCGTCGTCGGTCGCGCCGACCAGCGCACTGAACACCGAGAGGTTCTCCGCGACCGTCAGTCCCCGGTAGAAGTTCGCCCGCTGGAACCCGCAGCCGATCCGTCCGTCCGGGAGCGACACCTCGCCGCTCGTTGGCGTCGTCAGTCCCAACACCGTCCGAAACAGGGTGGTCTTCCCGGACCCGTTCGGGCCGACGAGGCAGTGGAAGGTGCCCTGCTGCACGGTGAGGTCCACCCCCGTCAGGGCCGTCACGTCGTCGTAGCGCTTGGTCACGTTCCGGAGTTCGACTACTGCCATTGCACGACCTCCGTTCTCGGGGGTGGTAGCTCGTCTCCCATGTTCAGATCGTCCGTTTGTAGCGTTCGATGGAGAGTTTCAACAGCAGCACAGTCACCGCAGTGAACCCCAGCAGCGCGAGCAGCCAGTCCGCGAACAGTCCGACGTGCAGGTCCTTCAGCGTCAGACTTCGCGCGACGATCATCGAGTAGTGCAGGGGGATCTGGCGAGCGATCTCTTTGCGGAGCGGCGAGAAGAACCCGACCGGGTAGACGATGCTGGAGAAGGTCAGTAACGCGAACATGACCGCGACGTTGACGAACCGACCGAGCGTGCTGAAGTCGCTCAGGATCATGATGCTCGCGCTGATCGCCGAGAGGTAGACGAACGTCAACAGGAAGACGCCGACGACCGCCAGCGACAGGAACGTCACGGTGTAGCCCAGATGCCACGCCGCCCCGTAGAACGCCGAGATCGGGACCAGCATGAGCAGCGTCATGTAGAGGATCTTGGTCGCGACCACCGCGTCCATCGAGGTTTCGACCAGTAACCGTTCGAGCACGTCGGCTTCCCTGGCCAGGTTGTAGGGGAGGTACGTGAACGCGAACAGCATGACGATCCCCATCAAGAACACGGGCACGAGATACTCCGAGAGCGTGTGCTGCTGGCCGACTACCTCCCGCTCGACGGAAATGTCGGCCGGCAGGTTCCGGTCGAGATAGAACGCCATGATACTCCGGATGGCCTTCGACGGCTCCTTGAACGGCACCATGCTCCCGTCGATGTACAGGAAAAACGTGGCGTTCTCCGTGTTCTCGTCCAGAATGCCGGGCGGCACCTCCAGGACCGCGTACACCGACTCCCGTCGGAGTGCGGTCATCGCCGCGGACTTGTTCTCGTAGCGCTGCGGGTCGGAGAACGTGGCTGCGCCACCCTCGATGATCGTCAGGCCGTCCTCGGAGACGGTCTCGTTCTCCGGGACGACGGCGATCGGGGCGTCCTCGGGGACGACCGTCTCGAAGACGACGGTCGTGAGAGCGAAAAAGCCCGGCAGCAAGAGGAGCAAAAAGAGGAGCGTCACCATTCGGTGCCGGCTCCAGAGCACCTCCTTCCGTAAGAGCGACAGAATATTCATCGAGACTACGCTTGGGGACGAAGCCAGGGGACTTCAGCCTGGTGTTGCGCTCGGAATCAGGACCGGGCGCCTCCATCGCGGCAGACCCGAACCCGTGTCACTTAGGTCCCGCTCCCGACAGGCGTGGCAGTTTCCGTCGGGACGTCGTCGCCGAACCCGGACTCAGATCCGTAGTCGGATTCGCTCTCGTAGCTGGAATCGGTCTCGGAGTCAGAGCCGTAGTCGAGGTCGTACTCCGAGCCGGTTTCGTAGTCGTAGCCGGAGTCAGTGTCGGTGTCGAAGTCGGTTCCGTAGCTACTCCCGTACATCCCGCCCCACTCCTCCATCGCGGCTTTCCACGCGTCGACGATCGTGTCGACGTCGCTCTCGAAGGTCATCTTCACTGCCGTCCCGTCCTGTTCGACGTTCACGTCGTTGAGGAGGGCTTTTGTCTCGTTTGACTGTGTGAACTGTTCGGCTCCGACGACGCCGGCCTTGACCAGAGCGGCGACGTCGTCAGCGTCGCTCTCGTCGCCGGTCTCCATGCGCATCTGCATCCCGATATCGTCCTCTGCCGTGTAGTACGACCCGGACACGACCGAGATGCTCTTGACTGACTCGAACCGTTGGTCGCTCGTCACGCCCGTTCCAGTCTGGTTCAGTTTCTCCTCGTCCGGGAACGTCGCAGCGAACTTCATGTACGTGTTCTCACCGCTCTGCGTGTCGTCGTAGGCGGTCCGCAGGTCGCCGTCGAACGCGTCCATCTCACCGCGGTCCACGTCGATGGCGTCCTTGACCGCGTCCTCCGATCCGACGACGTACTGGCCGTCTGCGAGCACGCCGATCCAGCCCCGGTCCTCGTCCTCCGAGACGTTCTCTTGCTTGTAGATCGTGTAGCCCTCGTAGTCGTCTTCCGCGTACTCGGTGCCGTTCGAATCGGTCTCGTCGATGAATTTCTCTTCGCTCCACTCCGAGTCGATGACGAACCCGGCGTAGCTGTCGTCGGGGAGACCTGTACTCGCGGACTCGCTCGCGTCAGGGTACTTCCCGTACATCATGACGCTGTTGAGCTTGTCCATCTCCAGCGACGTGTTCGAGGAGGTGTTCGCCATCATCTCCTCGTAACTGTCCGGCCCCGTGTACAGCTCACCCTGTTGTTCCTTCGACATGTTGATGAGACTGTTGACGAGTTCCTTCGTGGTCTGGTCTTCGGCGACGTCGGGATCCATGTACATCACCACGTCGACGTCCTCGGGGACTTTGTCGGCCATCTGGTCTTCACCCAGGAACGGAAGGTCACCGTCGAGTACCACGTACGTCGCCCCGGCACCGCCGATGACGACCATGCCAGCGATCACGACCTGCAGTTTATTCGCGAGGAGCGTCTCGGTGATCGCCATCACGCCACCTCCGTTCGGAAGCGAGCGTCACACCACTGCGGGTGGGGAGCGGACGGGACGGCAAACGTATCTGAGAAACGGATGTGCTGCATACCTGATAGCTGCATGTGGACGAATAAAGATGTTACTGCCGAAATATAACGGGCGAAACCCGCGACGCGCGAGCGTCGCGCTCAGTCCTCGTGTCGTTCCTTGAGCTGCTGCTTGTCCGTCTTGCCGATGTCCGTCAGCGGGATCTCGTCGACGATGTGCACCTCTTCGGGCATAGCCTGACGCGGAACCTTTCCTTCCAGGTGCGCCTCGATGTCCGCCTTGGTGAGGTCGCCGTCGTAGTCCGGATCGGGTTCGACGTAGATGACGACGATCTCGCTGCCGGGACGGTCCGGGTCGGGCGCGCCGATGGTCGCCGGCCGGTGGACGCCCGGATGGGAGAACAGCACCTCGTCGACCTCCTCGGAGTAGACCTTGAGGCCGGACACGTTGATCATGTTCTTCACGCGGTCGACGATGTAGAACCGACCCATCGGATCGACCTTGGCGACGTCACCGGTCGAGACGTAGCCCTCCTCGTCGAAGGGGTCCTTGTCCTGATCGAGGTAGCTCTTCATGCGCTGTGGCCCCTTCATGAGGAGTTCGCCTTCGCGTTCCTCCTCGATGGCGTCCTCGATCGGGATCTCCTCGTCCGTGTCGACGTCGCGGAGTTTGATCTCCGTGTCGGGCGCCGGGACGCCGATCGTCGGCTTGTCGAAGCCTTCCTCGGCCGTGTCCTGCCCGAGCAGCATGTCCTGCAGCCCGCGGACGTTGAAGTGCGTGATCGGCGACATCTCCGAGAGCCCGTACCCCTGCGAGATGCCCTTGGACTTCTCTTCGAACTCCTCTTTGGTCTCGTCGGCGAGCGGCGCGGACCCGGACAGGCCGATGACGTCCTGTTCCAAGTCCTCGTTGACGATGTTCATGAACTGCGTCGGGACCCCGAGCATCACCAGCGGCTCGTACTCCTCGATGAGGTCGGTCATCATCTCGGTGTCCCGCGCGTCGGGCACGAGCAGGAGGTCCAGCCCGAGTTCGACCAGCGAGTGCGCCACGGAGTAGCCGTAGGCGTGGTACATCGGGAGCGACATGACCGCTGCCTCGCTGCCGCGCATCATGTCCGCCATCCGAGACTGAACGGCGACGCCCTGCAGCGTGTTGGCGACGAGGTTCCTGTGCGTGAGCTGGCAGCCCTTCGGGAGTCCGGTCGTCCCACCGGTGAACAGCAGCGTGTGGACGTCCTCCTCGACGTCGAACTCGACGTCCGGCGGGTTCGGCTCGGTGTCCACGATGACCTCGGTGAGCCACTCGACGCCCTCGACCTCGTCGTACTCTGCCGGCGGGTTCGGACCGTAGTCCTCGACCTCGGTCAGGATGACGTCAGTGAGGCCGAGTTCGTCTTTGAGCGAGAGGATGAGGTCGCGGTGCTTGTCCTGCCCGATGAGCACCTCGGGGTCACCCTGTTCGAGCCGATAGATCAGGTCCTCCTCGGCGTCGAGGAAGTCGTTCGGAATGTGCACCCCGCCCGCTCGCGAGATGGCGTTCTCGGCGATGATGAACTGCGCTGATGTCGGAAGTACCGTTGCCACACGGCTCCCCTTCTCTACCCCACGTTCGCGGAGCGCCGTGGCGAGTCGGTCGACGTGATCGACGACCTCGGTGTACGGGTGCTTTTCCCCAAGTTGCACCACGCCCTGGTCGGGATGTTCCTCGGCTGTCTCGTAGAGGAACTGATGAACCGGCTCGTCGGGATACGGCTCGAGCGTCTTCGGTACCCCGAACTGCTCGTATTCCTTGAACCACGGCTGCTCCGGTATCTCGGATGCGTCTGACATCTGTCTATAATGTCGTGAATCCTACTGCTTAAACCTGGTTGGTTCCGTCACCATTTACCACGCATATTACTCGAAAAGCCGCGGATAAATGCCGATTTGAATTTTCACCAGGGTTCCAGACGCACCCACCGGCCGAGTATGGATACAACTAGTTGTCGTTAGTAGTACCACGTGGACAGCAGCGACTAGTCGACCTACAAGCAGTTATCTTGCGTCTTCACGTGCATGTCTGTTGGATAATATCAGTTTTCGCTCGCGTTCGCAGGCGTCTGTTGCAGCGAACAGGTGACCGAGACGGATTTCGTCTTTTCGACTGTCGTCGAACCAGTGCTCGCTTTGATGTAAAGATCGACGGTCCCGTCACCGCTGGCGCTACAGACCACAGCAGCGGAAATCGTCGTTGAGGACCCAACTTCAAGACGGTTTGGAGTCTCTATCGAGCCTATAACGTGAGGCGTCCCGTGGGACGCGTCTGTTACCGTAAGGGAGGTGATGTCGCTCTCGAACTGGTTTTCGATGGTGAGAAGTCGGACGTCCGAGTGGGTCGTTTCCTCGCTCGTGGTGCCATAAGGGAGTTCCCGTCCGTGGGCTTCGAGTCCGAGAAACGCGCGTTCGTCTTCGACGACCGAGATATCGGTGCTGCGGTCGATGCTCGTGGCGCTGAACCCGCCTGTCCCCACTGTGAGCAGAGCGGCGGAGAGGATCAGCACGAAACTGAGGCGTTTGAGTCGGATCATGTGTCTCGGAGTTCTGGCGGTTTCTCGTTCGTCCCGAGTTGCATCGACGAATCACGATACACGTGTGCGATCGCGGACACCAACACGGTCGTCACGATGAACGCTGCCCAGGCGATATCTGACAACAGACTCAGCGGCCAGACTCCGACGGCGACGGCGGCGACTATCGTCGCATTGACCGCTGACAGTCCGAGGTAGTACTGACTCCACGGGATGTCACGTCCGGCGACCACCTCAAGATAAACGTCCAGTTCGTCGCCCTGGTCGGTCAGTTCGATGACGCCCGCGCGAGAGTCGTATTCTATGATCCCGCGCTCAGCCATCTTCGGCAGGTGATGTGACTGGAGCGACGTGTACACGCGCTTGCGTTCGTTTGCGCTTATTTCCTCGACGGTCGTTCCGTTCTCCCAGGCAGCGATGTGTTCTGACAGGTCGCCTAGCTGCACGCGCGGACCACTCTGTTTTAGATGGTGGAGCGTGTACCGACGGCGCCTGTTACTCAACAGCTCGAACGCCTCGTCCGTCGAAACGACTTCGCCCGCCGTACGAGCGCCCTCGGCTTGTAACGTCGGTTCACCCTCTGTCCCTGTTTTTTCCAGTACTGCGTCACTCACGGTTACCCCCATTTCTAGCTCCTGCACGACCGATGAGTCGGTCGGAACCTCCCCTCTGAGACGATGGGGCCAGCAGTGGCTACATAGCCAGCTGTTATCGGAGCCCCATCACTACCCTTGGATGCCACCTACTATCGTTCGCGACTAGTTAGTAATCCAACAGCATTGATATACCCTTCGATAGTTTGACCTGAAAAAGAGGTTTGAGGGGATTCATACGGCTTAGATGCGCGAATTCAGGAAAATAATCAAGTCCCTAATTGATTTCAGATATAGAGGCGGTCGTTTTTCGGCCGGTGATACGATACTACTGCTTAGTTTCTCCTGGAAGTCGAGTTATTCCCCACCTATAGCAGTGTAATTGGATGTTATGGTGTCCTCTGGCCGGTTTTGCAGAGGCGATAGCTGTGCCAGAACACAGATAGGCCACCATAGAAGAGCTTCCGCCACGTTTTGAACGGTGTTCAATCGTGTTAATACAATCACCATCCCGGTCGGATAGCATGGTGAGCGCAGCCCGCCTTGGGGGTGGGTGCGTGAGAGTACGACTATGGAACGACGCAAATTCCTAATTGGCGCAGGATCGCTCGCTGCCGGTTCGGCAGCTGCAGTAGGGACAGGTGCGTGGGGGAGCGTTGAAGCAACCCGATCTGTTCAAGTTAATGTTGCTGGCGACAAGTCAGCGTACCTCGGCCTCGAGGGTACCTCTCCGTACGCCCAAGTCAACGGTAAACAGCTTCAACTGAAATTCGCTAACAATGATAACGGTGGTGAGGGCGTGAACGCAGATGCTGTGACCACTTTTAACGGAGTGTTCAGAATGACAAATAACGGTCCGAACGACATTGACATTACCATCGATAAGACCGGACTGAACAATCCCAACAGATGGGAATTTGTTCCAAAAGAGGTGTACGAAGAATACAGTGGTAATTATCCCGAAGACAGTTTCTACCCCAGTTGGGATGACTTCGGGGGATACGATAGTACCAACGCAAGTGGAGGGGGTCTTGAGTCGGGTAAATCAACACTTGTGGGTGTTATGATTGATACTCGCGACAAGGCTCACTTGCCCGGTGGAGAAATCACATTCGCCGTCACAGATGAGGACAACCCTCTTGGGAGCGAGAGCTAGTCTATTAATCAATTGAGACTCACTCGGTGGTAACGTTTTGTTAAGCTTTTTCTTTTGAAGTCAGCCTGCGCAAGGTAGCGAGAAGACTCCTTAGCATCGAAAGCATCTCGTCGCCTGTAATAGAGATGAGCGAAAAATTTCTTGACGAGTTATCTTATCAACCGTAAGTGGTTTTTGAGCGCTGATTGAATTATGTGATCATGGTACGGGAGGTGGTGGGGGCCACACTGAAGCTGTGCATAGTTGTATTCGTAGCTGCATTACTCGTCGGCCAGATACTTGGCCAGCCGGTACTGCTTAGCTTTGTGAAGACCGAAAGCATGGAGCCAACACTAAATCCGGGAGATGGCTTCATTGCGATACCCTCAGCGATTGTAGGCGACATTGAGAAAGGTGATGTTGTCGTCTTTCAGGCCGAAGAACTCCACGATGGCGGGCTCACAACCCATCGAGTTGTCAGGGAGACTAAAGAGGGATATATTACTAAGGGTGATGGCAACCCGTTCACGGATCAAGACAACGAAGAGCCACCCGTTAAAAATGCACAAGTTGTGGCAGTTGTCTGGCAGTCGGGTGGAAGAGTGGTTTCAATCCCACATCTTGGAACACTCATCACCAGTTCACAAACAGTACTGGAAACAGTTCAGAGAGAACTGGCCGCAGCTTTAGGAACCAGATCACTGCTCGGAACCCAGGGACTCGCATATATCTTGCTCGGAATATCGGTCGTCGCTTACTTACTAGATCTGTGGCTCGGTGGAAGTGAGGAGCGGCCGCGAGAAAGACAACGGTCCAGAAATTCGGGAACAAGTGTGCAGCTCCTTATTGCAGTGTTCGCAGCTTTGATCGTGATTTCAGCGACGGCTGCGATGGTCATTCCCGCTGGACAAGAGAAATTCGGCATCGTAAGTGCCGAATCAGACTCGCCAGGACCGAGTGTCATCAAACAGGGGACGAACGAAACTGTCGGTTACCAAGTATCGAACTCGGGACTGATTCCAGTAATGGTATTCTTCGAATCAGCAACCGACGGAGTCACCGTGGAACCAACAGAGCTCAAACTTTCGCCGCAGACGACTGTCAATGCTTCAGTGACCCTTTCGACACCACCGGAGACGGGCTACTACCGGGAGTTCCTCGTCCAGCACCGTTATCTCGCTATCCTTCCAGCGCCAACCATCCGGACATTGTACGGGATTCATCCGTGGCTTCCGATCCTCGTTATCGATGGAATTCTTGGGGGAGGCTTCTACCTTGGCGGAATCGCCGTTCTCGGAACCGGTCGTCTTCGATCTCGGGCACGCACTGACTCACCAACGAGAGACCTTCTTGACTAAGCATCAGGAACGATGAGGGAACAAAATAAGTTAACAATATGAACATTCATATACAGCATGAACAATGGGCAGGTGGGGGAGACGAATACGGGCAGTCCTTGACTCGCAGTTCGCGACCATCGCGATCATCTTGTTTATGGTCGCGACCGTCGGGGCAGAGATAACCTACACGGCATACGGTGAACAGGGGACGGAAATTAACCAGAAACCAGGGTCGGAAGCCACTTACACTGGAGAATTTACGCACCAGGCAACAGTTAATCGGTCGAATCCAGTGTTCCCGCAGGGGGCGACGCTGTCTAATCGAAGTGTCTACTTCAGCAGACTCACGCCGACACTCAACGGGACGTTCAGCTACCGCTACACCGCATCGAGAGACGGGAACGTGACTGTCGACGGCACACTCACACTCATCATTGCATCCGTTGACTCCGAGTCCGAGGATACGACTGTTGAGTATTGGCGGGACACTCAACAACTAGATCAGGGGACCGCATCACTCGCACCGGGAGAGTCTCTCAACCTCACCTTCTCCGAGAACGTGACAGAGGTGGCGAACAGGTCTGAACAGTTTGATAAGATGGTCGGCGATACGCCTGGTACCATTGAGACGAAAGTCGTCGCCGATATTGAAACCGACGGCACAGTCAATGGAAAACAGATTGCCCGCGAACAGCAGTATACGCTCGGTATTTCACCGGACGGAGGGATCTATCGTATCGCGGACCCGGGAACTGTCACGAACACCACGCAACAGAAACGGACGGTCACGGTGACGAAAACACCAGGACCGCTCCGTCGTCTCGGTGGCCCGGCTCTGGCAGTCGTCGGCCTCAGTGGCCTGCTCGTTCTCGGAATTGGCCGGTTCCGGGGGATGTTAGAGTTGGACGAGCACGAACGGGCGTACCTTGATTACGAGAGCGCCCGTGCCGAGTTCGAGGACTGGATCACGCGTGCGCAGTTACCGGCGGATGCGCTCGACGGAACCGTGGTCCCCGTGGAGTCGCTCGAAGGACTCGTCGACATCGCCATCGACAGCAACCGTCGCGTCATCGAAGACGGTGACGGCGAGTACGTGGTCACCGTCGAAGACCTGGTGTACCGCTACAGCGCACCACCCGAACCGGGGTCGGCGTCGTGGTCATCGTACGAACGTCGAGGATATGAGCTTCGAACTGACGATTCCCGTGAAGCATGGGAAAAAAGGACCGATGAAGCAGAAAACGACGCAGACGGGCCCAACGACGTAACAAACACCACTCAAGAGGGTGCGACAGACGGAACAAAGAACTAAAGATCGCTTCAGTCGTCGGCCGCGGCGGCCTCGTCGGCGCTCGCTTCGGGGACGTCGTCCTCGATGCTCGGCGGGTACTTCCCGCGGTCGAGTTTCAGGTCGGACTGGGGTCGGGCCATGCAGGTGAGCGCGTACTCTTCCTTCTCTTGGTCGGTCAGCCCGTGTGCGGCCGGCTGCGTGACGTCACCTTCGACGATCTTCGCTGAGCACGCGAGACACATCCCCACGCGACAGGAGTACTCCTGCGCGATCCCCTCTTCGATGCATCGGCGCAGGATCGTCTCTGTGTCGGAGACGGTGATCGTCTCGCCCGTCCCCACAAACTCGACGGAGTAGTCGGTCATGGCGAGCGATATGACAGGCCCAAACAAAACTCTTTATTCCCGATTTGACCTATAAACTGCGACAGAATATCGACTGCGATCACCGGGTCCGTCGCCGTTCTTCCGTGAACAGCCGGCCGTAACGGGCACGCGTTCGGGGGCGACCAGGCAAATAAAGAGTTTTCTCCATGGGGTTACCAGAACTCGACATGGCTACACAGGAGACCGACGCTGGCACGCCGACTGCCGGCGGCGGGACCCGCACGTACGACGTCGTCGTCGTGGGCGCTGGGACCTCGGGGTGTTACGCCGCGGCCACCATCGCCAACGAGGGCCTCGACGTCGTCATCGTCGAACGGAAACCGGAAGCGGAGGCAGGGCACATCGCATGCGGCGACGCGCTGAAAGGTGCATCCAACTTCCCGAAAAGCATCCCGAAATCGCAGATCGAGCCGGCGTTCACGAACACGGACGTGGACCACGGTCGCTTCGAGATCCCGGCAGAGAACGCCGTCCTTGACATCCCAGTGCCGGGCGAACTCGCCGTCATCGACCGCTGGAAGTACGGTCGCCTCATCATCGAGGGCGCAGAGAAGGCCGGCACCGAGTTCCACTACGACACCGTCGTCAAGGACGTCACCCAGGACGAAACCGGTCGCGTCACCGGGATCGAGGCCGTCAGACAGGGCGAGCCGGTGACCTACGAAGCAGACGTCGTCATCGACGGGGCCGGGTCGCTGTCGCTGCTCCAGGACAAGGTCGACTTCGAAGACGCGACCTTCGACACGAACGTGAGCTACTCCCAGTTCTCCTCGGCGTACCGCGAAGTCGTCGAGGTCGACGAACCGGTCGAGTGGTCCGACGCGCTCGTGTTCAAGCCGACCCAGCGGTCGGCGGGGTATCTCTGGTACTTCCCGCGGACGCCCACGGAGATCAACGTCGGCCTGGGCTTCCAGATGAACGAAGAGCCGATGGAACTGGTCGAGGACCTCAAACGGGACATCCGGAACCGACCCGAGTTCAAGAACGCCACGGTCAAGGACAAACTCGGCGCGGCGCTGCCGACCCGACGGCCCTACGACTCGGCGGTCGCACCGGGCTACATCGCCGTCGGGGACGCCGCCGCACACGTCAACCCGACCACTGGCGGGGGCATCGCTGGCGCGGCCTACGCCGGGCAGTACGCCGCCGAAGAAGCGATCGACGCGCTCAGCGACGGCGCCGTGACCGAGGAAGCCGTCTGGGACTACAACACCCGCATCATGGATCACTTCGGCGGCCGCTACGCCGCGCTCGACGTCTACAACATCTTCACGACGGCCTACGAGCTCGACGATCTGATGGCGCTGATGTCCGCGATGCCGGCCGAGCAGATCTCCGAGGCGCTCTACTCGGGGTCGGCCGAGATCGGACCGTTCCTGAAACTGAAAACGGCGATCAAGAGCTTCGGTCACTGGAAGACCATCTACGACCTCTATCAGACGAAGCAACTCGCCGACGAGTTGCTCGACCACTACGGCGACTACCCGGACAGCCCCGCTGGATTCGAGACCTGGCAGTCGCAGCGGGATGACCTGATGGATCAGATCTACGAAACCACTGGTGCAGAGCCGAAGTACTGAAAATCCACCAGAGAACGCTCGGGTTCCTGTTTTCAGTATTAAAAGTTGCGCCCGTGTCGAGACGTGTAACGTGGATAAAGGGCCGGGATGACACTGCTCAAAACTTACCGACGTAGAGAGGCGTTATCGTAGTAGACATACGGCGGGGAACGCGGCTCCAGTGCTGCAATCGCAGCAACGCAGGTCGGGAGGGCGACGGGGGTCGCCGACCCGGTCGTACGTTGGGGGAAGGAAGATGGACATCACGAAACTCATCACAGACGATACAGCGGTGTCGCCAGTCGTTGGCGTCATCCTCATGGTTGCGATTACGGTGTTGCTCGCGGCGACGGCAGGGTCGTTTTTCCTGGGGCTGGCGGGCGACAACACGAGTACACCGAAGGCAGCGATCACGTTCGAGTACACTGCGGACACGGACGTGATCGGCGGCAACGAGGTACCGTATCACACGTTGAAAATAGAGCACAACGGCGGCGACACGGTGAACGCGGACACCATCGCGATCGCCGTGAGTGACGTCTCGACTCCGAAGCCAGCTGACGGGGGCGTCGGAGTTGTCGACCCGAGGGTGGGATGGAACGATCTCCAGCAGGGCTCCGTTTCCGACGTTTCCGCTGGGATGGCGGTGAACGTGTCCGCAAAGAGCCTCGACAGCGAGTACAGTAAGAGCCTCGACGACGAGGCCTTCTCGCTGAAGCACGCCTCGGCACAGGTCGTCTGGGAAGACCCGGACGACAGCAAATCCTTCACGTTGGCGGACTGGACGTCACCGACGGCCTGAGACTGGCTCGCAGTTCGCCGTCGATCGGGTCGGCGAGAAGAAGCTTGGTCGCCGCATTCAGCCAGTGATGCGTCGTCAGGGACGGTGCTCACCGACCTGCCGAATCGCGTCAGCGAGCACCGAGACACCGATCGGGAGCGACGCCTCGTCCACGTCGAACGTCGCCGTGTGGTGGCCGCCGGGGTGATCGGTCCCGACGCAGACGTAGGCGGCTTTCCCGCCCTGTTCCTGGACGTGGCGCATGAGGTAGGTCGCGTCCTCGCTCCCGCCGAGGTCGTCGTGGCGAAGCACGGACTCGACGCCGTCGGTGGTGCCAGCCACGGCCTCGACGAGATCGACCAGCGCTGCGTCGTTCGTCGCGCTCGGCGCTTCGCCTTTCGTCTCGATCTCGACCGAACAGTCGTGCATCTCGGCGGCGTTTCGGAGCACGCGGTCGGCTTTCTCGCGCATGTACTCCATCAGTGCCGTCGTCTCGCCGCGGACCTCGCCTTCGATGTAGGCGTCTTCGGGAACGATGTTCGCGGCCGTCCCGCCGCCGACGTCGCCGGCGTTCACGCGGGTCGCACCCGCCTCGTGGCGGGGGATCGCGTAGAGGTTCTGGACGGCAGCGGCCATGGCCTGGACGGCGTTGCGGCCCTGTGCCGGGTGGCCGCCGGCGTGGGACGGCTCGCCGGCGAACTCCGCACGGAAGTGACTCACGGCGAGGAACCCCTCGATTCCCGCGACGACCTCCCCAGTGGGGTGGTCGAGTCCGATGTGCACCGCGAGCAGGTAGTCCACGTCGTCTATGTGGCCACTTTCGGCCATCGGCGCGGCACCGCCGACGACCTCCTCGGCGGGCTGGAACAGGACTTTGAGTTGACCGGTGAATCCCCTTTCTTTGAGGGCTTCGATGACGCCGATCCCGATGGTCGCGTGGGCGTCGTGCCCGCACGCGTGCATCGCGCCGTCGTTTTCAGAGCGAAATCCTTCGGCTGCTGGCACGTGGTCGCCGGCGTCGGACTCGGCTCTGGGCAGGCCGTCGATGTCGACGCGAAGGGCGATCGTCGGCCCGCCCTCCGGGTCCTCACCGTCGAGGACGGCGATGGCGCCAGTTGTCCCCCCGGCCAGACGGTCGAGGAGGTCGTCGGATGCGCCGGCCTCACGGGCGTGGTCGATCCAGGCCTCGAGGTCGTCCGCGTCGGGCGTGCCCATACGGGCCTCGGCGTCCAGCACGTCGGGCCCGACGAACAGGTCGTCGACGCCGATGGCGTCGAGTTCTTCGACGATGCGCGCGGTGGTCCAGAACTCGCGCCAGGCGGGCTCCGGTCGGCGATGAAACTCGCGGCGCAGAGAGACGAGGCGCTCGGTCTCGGGAGTCATAGGAGAGGGAAGCGAGCGCAGGAAGGTAACGGTTCGCCCCGGAAGCTCAGTTCATCTGGCGCTGCTGTTCGATCTCGGCGGAGACGTGGACGCCGTCGGGGAACTCCCGGCCGGCGACCGAGCGGGCGAACTCGTCGTGGCCGACGATCTCGATGGTCCGAGTGTAGACGGTGTAGTTCCAGGAGTCGAACTGCGCGTGTTCGTCGACCAGTCCCTTGAGCTGCGGAACGTTCTTCTCGTCGGGCGGGTGCGGGTGTGGCCCTTTCAGTTCGACGCCCTTGCGCGCGGCGGACTCCTTGATCGTGTCGACCACGTCGTCGAGGCTGTGGCGATCGCCGCTTTTGAGCGTGAGCTTGGTGACGAACGGCATCTACCACGACCGAGAACGCCCGTCGGCAAAAAGGATTCTTTTGCCGACTACAGGCCCACGGTGGCCTCCGACATTCTCTTAAGTAACCCGCGAATAGATTGGGATAATGATAGAGGCCACGAGCGCGGGAGCCATCCTCTTTCGCGATACGCGTGGCCGACGCGAGTACCTCCTGCTCAAGAGCCGACCCGGCGATTGGGAGTTTCCCAAGGGCGGCGTCGAGGGCGACGAGGAACTGCAGCAGACCGCCATCCGCGAAGTGAAAGAGGAGGCCGGAATCAGCGATTTCCGGCTCATTGACGGCTTCCGTGAAGACTACGACTACGTGTTCGAAGCCAACGGGAACACGATCCACAAGACAGTCCACCTGTTCATCGCCAAGTCGTTCGAAGCGAGCGCGGAACTCTCGAACGAACACCGCGACATGCAGTGGCGCGACTACGAACAAGCCATCAACACGGTCACGCAGGACGGCCCGCGCGCCATCCTGGAGCGAGCCCACGAGTTCATCGACGAGGAGACCGAGTTCTAGCCGCTCGGACCGTCGACTCGTGGCGTGACCGCCCGCGGTCGCTAGCGACCGCGCCGGAAAACGTTACAACCCGGGCACTCCAGATCCACACGTGACTCGATCGTCCCCGGCGGAAAGCGAGTTCACCTTCGAGTTGCAGGTCTGCCAGTGGGCAGAGCGCGAGTGGCCACCGGCGGACTCGCTCGACGCGGACACCACCGCGATCGTGGCCCGCCAACTCGGCGTCAAGCGCCGTCGCTGGGACACCATCGTCATCGAAGCCGACCGTGACGCGCTTCGGCAGCGCGCCAACTTCGGCGCCGACGCACTGGATTCGGACCTTCTCGACGTCGTCCGGTACGCGCCCGCCGACTGGGAGTGGTACCGCGACGCGCTCCCGTATCCCGGGTACCCGTGGCGATACGTTCGAGAAGCGGTCCACCGGGCGAGCGACCGCGGCATCGTCGAGACGCGGCGCGGCGCTAACGGCCGGATCGAACTCCGCCGGAACTGGCGCTACCCGGACTGGGTCGAACGGATCGTCGCTATCGAGAACAAACCGGACCTGGACGCCAGCGCGGCACGGAACCTCGCGCCGCAACTCGAACGCGACGTGGCGCTCGCGCTCGCCGACGAAGTGTGGGTCGCCACCACTGCCACTGGCTCGACCGTCGAACCGGCACTGCTGGAGGACATCCCCGTCGAGGCTGGCATCCTGACCGTCGACGCAGAGCGGTCGACGGCCGAGGTCGCGTGGAATCCACGGACGCTCACCGTCGAGGACCCCGGGACGCGCATCACCGAGCGGCCGTCCGGCGGCGACCACGACGCCTCCGCGGCCCGCTTCGAGTACGCAGACCCGGAGTGGAAAACCGACAAGCGACTCGAAATCGCCGAGCGAGCCTACGAGCGCGGGTGGCGCGCCTACGCCGACACCATGCGACCGGACTGCCGTCACTTCGAGCTCGCGACGGCGGACGGTGACGTGCTCCCGTGGTGCGGTGCGAAAGGCTGTCATCCGACTGCGGCCGAGTGTTCCGGGTCCTGTTCCGCGTGGGAACCCGAGCCGCCGACCTGGCGACAGCGCGGCTGGCCGATCGAGGGCGGGCCGGGAAAAGCGATCAAACGATTGCTCGACCGACAGCGCCACCGCGAGCGACCTGGCCTGGAGAAGTAGCGTAACTCAGTCGAGTTCCTCGACGGCGAGCTCGTCGCGCGACACGGCGAGACGGAACGTCGGGACGGTGCGCTGGACGCGCTCGCAGAGACCCTTGTCGGAGAGGCTCCGGAGACCGGATCGAACGTCGTCCACGTCGGGATCGAGACCGGCCTCCTGCAGCGAGTGGAGGACGGAAACGACGCTTTCTGGGTCGTCGTCCGGCCCGGCGATCGCGTCGAGGATCGCCGCCTGGAGTTCCGGCAGGCGGACGATGCGCTTGCCCTCCTCGGTTTCTGTCTCCGCGCCGACGAGCGCGGCAGCCTCCTCCGTGGCGCAGATGAGGCTGTTCTCGTTGCGGTAGTAGTACTCCTTGAGTTCCGATTCAAGGTACTGGTGGACCTCGCTCCCGCTGTCGAGTTCCCACCGGTCCTGTAGCTCCGCGTTTTTCGTCGGCTGGAGAGCGACGATGTCCTCGAGCCGCTCACGGGCCTCATCCGAGAGGGTCATCGGTCCGGGGTACAACAAGCACGTATTTCGGTGTTCTGAATCTCACCAGGGGTGACAGTCGGCCCCGCGGTCACGTCAGGGGAACACCGACAGAGACGACCGGGACCTCCCATGAGGGTACCGACACCCAGGCCAGCGTTTATCCCCTCGCTCGTCGCAGTCACCGACATGGACTGGGACACAGTCTCCTTCGATCACGACGCGGGTATCACCACGATCACCGTCGACCGTCCGGACCGGCTGAACGCCCTGAATCGGGAGACACTCGTGGCACTCGACGAGGCACTCGACGAAGCCGCCGAGCGGGACACGCGTGTGCTCGTCGTAACGGGAGCCGGTGACGACGCGTTCGTCGCCGGGGCAGACATCGAACACATGCAGGACCTCACCGTACCCGAGGCCCAGGAGTACGCCCGGCTCGGGCACGAGGTGATGGACCGCGTCGAGACGTTCCCCGCGCCGGTCATCGCGGCGGTCAACGGCTACGCGTTCGGCGGCGGCTGTGAACTCGCGCTGGCGGCCGACCTCCGGGTCGCGAGCGAACGGGCGGTCATCGGCCAGACGGAGGTCGACCTGGGCATCGTCCCCGGCTGGGGCGGCACCCAGCGACTCGCCCGCCTGGTCGGCGACGAACTCGCGCGCCGGCTCATCTTCTTCGCCGAGCGAATCGACGCGCAGGACGCCGACCAGTACGGGCTCGTCGGCGACGTGGTCGCCCACGACCAACTGGACGCGTTCGTCCAGGAGATGGCCGAAGACCTCGCCGAGAAACCCGCCTTCGCCCTCCAGGCCGCGAAGGAAGCGCTCAACCAGACCCAGCGGATGAACCTCGATGACGGGCTCCAGTACGAACAGCGCCTGTGGAGCGGTCTCTTCGGCACTCACGACCAGCGAGAGGGGATGGCAGCGTTCGTCGAGGACCGCGAACCGGAGTTCGAGTAACACACGCTGGACGGCCCGTGAGTCACAGAACGCGTCGGGAGCGTCGGTGGTGACGACCGGGGAATTTACAACGTCCTGAGGGTCTCTCCGACGTCGTCCCAGTGACTGCCTTTCCAGAAGTACTGCCCGCAGTCGACGCAGCGCCAGACGGCGGTCTCCGAGGTGTCTGGCGCGTACCCCGGCGTCGCCTCCGAATCGTCGACGCGTTCGACGATCCCGTTACACTGACCACAGCGCGCCGGCCGGTCAGCGAGTGCCAGACGGTACCCGGCGTCGCTGAGTTCGCGCAACTGATCGTCGACGTCGCGCGCCGTCAGCAGCACTGAGTCGCTGGTCCTGTTCGCCAGTCCCCGGTCGCGAGTCACCAGCGTGCGCCCCTCACTTCGGGCCATCGCCAGCAAGCGGTCGTCTGCCTCTTCGTCCCGATCCAGCGCGTACGCGGCGTCGTACCCGCACATCCGCAGATACCGCGCCAGTTTCCCGAGCATCACGTCGAGTAAGAGTCGGTCGGTCGCTCGGACCGGCGTGTCGGCCTCGTCCGTCTGCTCGTGGCCCATCACGAATCGAGGAAGTCGCGGAGTTCGGCCGTTTCGCTCGCGTTGAGTACGTCGTCAGCTGCTGCCCAGCCACGTCGAGCAGTGTGGACCCCATACCTGACGTACGAGAGCGTGCCCGGCTGGTGGGCGTCGGTGTCGACGGCGATCGTCGCACCCGCTTCGAGGGCGACTTTGACGGCGCCGCCGTCGAGGTCCAGTCGCCGCGGATCGCTGTTGATTTCCAGTGCGACGCCGTGGTCTGCTGCAGCCTCGGCGACCCGCTGGACGTCGACGTCGATCCCGCTCCGCTGGTTCAGCAGCCGTCCCGTCGGATGCCCGATGACGTCCACCTCGGGGTGTTCGATCGCGGTCACCAGTCGGTCCGTGCCGTCGCCGTCCAGACTGACGTGGGGCGACGCGACGACCACGTCGAGCGCTTCGAGCACGTCGTCGCCGACCGACACCGAGCCGTCCGCGCCGATGTTTGCCTCGACGCCCGCCAGCAGGTCGATCTCGACGTCCTCGTCCACGGCGCGGACCTCGTCGATCTGGTCGGACAGTTCCGCGTCCGAGAGGCCCACGCCGCCGACCATCCCGGGACCGGTGGCGTGGTCCGTCACGGCGAGGTAGTCGTACCCTCTCTCGACGGCGCCCGCGGCCATCTCCCGGATCGTGTTCTGGCCGTCCGACCACTCCGTGTGGGTGTGGAGGTCGCCGCGAACGTCGTCCTCCTCGACGAGGGCCGGCAGGTCGCCGGCGGCAGCGGCGTCGATCTCCCCGCGATCCTCGCGCATTTCGGGCGGAATCCACGGGAGGCCGACGGCGTCGTACATTCCTTCCTCGGTTTCGCCGGCGATGCGCTCACCCGCTCGCTGGTCGTCGTCCGCGTCGACCTCGCTCACGTCAAACACCCCGTACTCGTTGACCTTCAGATCGCGGTCGATAGCGCGGTTGCGCAACGTGACGTTGTGATCCTTGCTCCCGGTGAAATACTGGAGGGCGGCCCCGAACTCCTCGGGGACGACCACGCGGAGGTCGACCTGAAAGCCGTCGGCACGGAGGCTGGCTTTGCTCGTCCCGGCCTCGATGATCGTATCGGCCTGTGGCCAGTCCGTGAACGCGTCGATCACGGCCTCGGCGTCGTTCGTCCCGACCAGCACGTCCACGTCGCCGATGGTCGGCCGCCAGCGCCGGATCGAGCCGGCGAGTTCGACCTCCTCGGCCGCCGGCACGTCCGCCAGGTAGTCGCGGACACGGTCGCCGTACGGACGGGCTTCACCGAGCAGTTCCCGGTCGTGCGCCTGGCGGGCGAACGCGATGTTGTCGAGGATGTTCTGTTCGGTCTTGGGGCCGAATCCCTTGACCTCCTGAATCTCGCCCGCTCGTGCGGCCGTCTCGAGGTCTTCGAGCGTCTCGACGCCGAGCTCGTAGTAGAGCGTTCCGACGGTCTTGGGACCGACGCCCTCGACGCTGGTCAGGGCGCCCATGTCGACGGGGAGCTCCGCTCGGAGTTCTTCCAGTTCCTCGATCTCGCCGGTCTCGACGTACTCGACGACCTTCGAGGCGATGGCGTCGCCGACGCCCTCGACGTCCTTGACGGCGGCTTCGCCGTCCATAGCGAGGCCTTCGACGTCCGCAGGGGAGCCACGAATGTTCTCCGCTGCCCGCCGGTAGGCACGGGGTTTGTACTCGACGTCCTGGGCCTCGAGGAGGTCGGCGAACTCTTCGAGCAGGCCGGCGATCTCCTCGTTACGACTCATGGTACACCTGTGCTCGCCGTTCGGCGGTGGACATAGCGTGCAGTCATCTGTCTGGCTCTCGCTGTCAGCGACCCCGGCCGGTTCCGATGCCTTTCTCGCTGTCCTCGTTCCCGAGCGCCTTCTTGAGGAACTTCATCCAGCGCTTGCGGTCGGCGGCCTGCTGGGCCTGCTGTTCGCGCTCCAGGTCGGTCGGACCGAGATTGTTCAGCGCGTTCAGCGCGCGATCGATGCCGATGATCGCCGTCGCGACCTCCTCACCTTCCGCAAAGGTGATGTCGCCGTCCTCGATCCGCTGGCGGCGCTGCAGGCGCTCGCGTCGGAGGTTCTTCTTGGCCTGTTCGACGCGGTCGCGTTCGCCGGACGGCACGGTGTCGCGTCGCTTGATCTCGAAGACGAACTCCCGGAGGTCGATCTCCTCGCCCTGCACGTCGATGGACTCCGGGATGTCCGCGCCCACCGTCGCACCCTCCTTATCGATGCGCTCGATGAGCTGTTTGCGCTCGTACTCCTTCACACATCACCGTGAGCGTCCCAGGAGCAAAATTCCCTCGCTGTACCTTTTTCCGGCTCGGGTGTCCTCGGCCTCCGGCCTGCGGGCACCACTCGCCGCAAAAAGCTACGCTAAAAAGGCTGAACGCTCGGCTTCGCCACGCGTTCAGGGAATCGCGTTCACTGCGTCGCCGGCCATAGGCCGGCTTCCAGAGGGACCTTCGGTCCCTCGCTGTTCGCGCGAATGCTTGCCGCTTAATAGCTCACCTGCACTGACCGAGCGGGCAGCAGACCCGGTGCTCATTGTGCGTGCATACCGAGCAGTTCCCCCGGCCGGCTGTCCAGCGCTCCCGACGTCGACCGGGTTTAGGTAGCCGAAGTTATGATATTCAGCTGTTGAATTACCTTCCCTCGATTACCGGTTCCTTTGTCGATATTGACTCTAGCTTGTTTCGTTCTATAGTTACTACGAGCCGGAGCTTCAGATACGGATAGTCTGATTGGGGGAGTAACGCCCAACTCTCGAAGACGTATTTCCCATCTGGGAAACACGCCCCGTTCTCGGGCATATTGTAGATATCGTATTTGTTACTGACAGCATCGCCTGGCCCAAGGTTCGACGGTGTGGCAATAGAGTCAATCTTTATTCTTTCCCGGGTAGATTCCAGTTGCCAACAGCCATCAACCGGGGTTGATGGCGGAGTATTTGACCCCATCTCTGGATGATAGAGGAACAGTTGATCGGAAGACCCTGAGCTATCAGACAATGCCGACGAGAACGGAGGTGTCGGCCCAAACTCAAGCTCCACTGGGAAATCGGCTGAATTGCCCAATTTGAGTCTGATTCGAGCAGGGTGTGATTCGTCCGCTCGGTGAAGAAGGGCCGCACTCCAGTCGAATGAAAACTTGGAACGTGGAACCGGGGTCATTGTCGGTGTATTATGCGTCTCAGACACAGTACGGTTTGTGTTATTATTAGATTGATCCGGTCGTTGACAGCCCGAAAGACCCAGTCCTACCAGAGGAATTCCAATGAAAAATCTTCGTCGTGAAAGTGGAGGGGACATACTCCCTAAAGTATAACCGAGATATAAATTATTTCTGTCGACATTACAGGTGAGGGGACTCACTTTCAGTTACGCCGGCCAAAAGGACACGGGACGGACGTCAAGGGAGAAATCGGCGTCCGTTCCGGGTGTGACGAGCCGACCGATTCGCCCGCAGCCAGGTGATAGCCATCTCGCGGTTGATGAACCACGCCGGGTGTGATCGGACGCTCGCGGACCCCGTAGGCTAAGACCAATCATGACCACGAGGCCTGGGCCTCCGAACTTACTATACGAGATTGCTCTCTTGACAAACTGTACTGACCACCAGCATCCGCGCGAACGGAGCGGGACCGAAGGTCCCGCAGGCAGTCGAACGTAGTCCGACGACGCAGTGAGCGCGGTTCGCCGTCAGAGCGGAGCTCTGACGAGCCTACACTCGTTCCCTGCGGTCACTCGTGTAGACACCGAGCGCGGCCGCCGGCCGCGCTCGGCCTTTTTCGCCCACGTTTTTGCGAGGAGCGGTGCGCGAAGCGCACCCGACGAGTAAAAAGGTGGTGGGGAAGACATTTCTGGGCCGGTCCCTTACCGCCTTCTAATGGCGAAGTGTGACGAGTGCGGCAAAACGGAAAACATGCCGTACCAGTGTCGACACTGCGGTGGGACGTTCTGTGGGGACCACCGGCTCCCGGAGAATCACAGCTGTCCGGGCCTCGATAACTGGAACGACCCCAAAGCTGTCTTCGACAGCGGCTTCGACGATTCGGTGAACAGCGGCGGTCGGACGAGCGGGTCGACGAGCGAACGTGTCGCCCGGAAACTCGGCATCGACACCGGCCCAGGGAGTTTCTTCGGCTACTTCCGGGGGAACATGAGCTACGTCTTCCTCGGCGTGATGTGGATCTTCTTCCTGCTGGAGATGGTCGTCCTCTACGTCCTGCAGGCGCCGGGCCTGTTCGGGTCGCTGTTCGTTCTCAGTCAGGAGAACATCCTGTACGTCTATCCGTGGTTTACCTCAGTGTTCTCGCACTCGCCGACCGGCCTGTTCCACATCGCCGGGAACAGCATCGTGCTGTACTTCTTCGGCCCCGTGCTGGAGCGCCAGATCGGCTCGAAGAAGTTCGCGGCGCTGTTCCTCGTCACCGGTGCCGCCGCCGGCGTCGCACAGGTGGCGACAGGGATGGCGCTCGGAACCGGCGGGGCGGGCGTCCTCGGCGCCAGCGGTGCCATCATGGGCATCCTCGGCGTGCTTACCATCCTGGCCCCGAACCTCAAGGTGTACCTCTGGTTCCTCCTGCCGGTGCCGCTGTGGGTGCTCACCTTCGGGTTCGCGGCGCTCGACCTGTTCGGCTTCCTCACGCCCACCTCGATCATGGGCGGCAACGTGGCTCACGCAGCCCACCTCTCGGGGCTCGTCATCGGCCTGGTGTACGGCCAGCGCGTCAAAGACAAGCTCCGCCGGCCGTCGCAGATCCAACTCGGCGCCGGTCGCGGCCCCGGCGGTCCCGGCGGCCCCGGTGGACCGGGCGGTCGCGGTCCCTTCTGATGGAGCCCGTCCACCCCGAGTTCGTCCCCGACGCCTCGCTCTCCCGCGAGGAGATGGAGGCGCTCCAGCGCGACATCGCCGAGCAGGCGGTCTTTACAGACGATCTCCCCGTCGATCCGGAGTCTGTGTGTCACACCCGCGACGCCGGCCAGCAGCGACTCGACGAGACCGAGTCGACCGGGAGCGACGAGCCGCCCACCGTCGTCGGCGTCGACCAGGCGTTTCTCGACGACGATCGCGCCGTCAGCGCCCTCGTCGCGATGCGAGGCGGCGAGGTCGTCGAACGCGTCCACGCCGTGGCACCGACGGAGATCCCTTACATTCCCGGGCTGCTCTCCTTTCGGGAGGGCGGCGCGATCCTCGCGGGTTTTCGCGAACTCACCGTCGAGCCGGACCTCGCCTTCTTCGACGGGAGCGGGCGCATCCACTTCCGCGAGGCCGGCCTCGCGACGCACGTCGGCGTCACGCTCGACCTCCCGAGCGTCGGCGTGGCGAAGAACCTGCTCTGTGGGACGCCGCGCGCACCCACGGACGGCCTGGTCGAAGGCGACCGCGTTCCGATCGAATCGAATCAAAAGGTGACGGCACCGGACGGGACTGTCATCGGCTACGCCGTCCAGACGCGCCAGTACGACTCGCCGAACCGGCACGTCAACCCCCTCATCGTGAGCGCCGGCCATCGCGTGAGCGCCGAGACGGCGGCCGACCTTGTGCTGGCCTGTTCAGCAGGCTACAAGCTCCCGGAGCCGACGCGGCTGGCCGACAAATACGCCGACGAGGCGAAAGCGACTGTGACGTAAGCAGGACTCGGCAGAGTGTCAGGCCACGTTGGGATTCGAGCGGCGACCAGTCTGCTGGAGCCAATCGGTTATACCTCGTCGCGTGGAAAGGCAAGGCGCGATGAGCGCAACAGTGTTCCTCAAAGATCCGCTCGGCGACGACAGAACCCAGATCGACTGCGAGGAGGTCAAGATCATCGGGGAGATCGTCTGGGCGACTCCCGAGAGCGGCGATCAGGAGACGGTCATCCCGCTCTCGAACGTCGCCGGCGTCGACGGCGAATCCGTCGATCAGGAGATCAAAGCGATCGAGTCACCGGGCGGACAGTTCACGGAACTCATCACGGACATCGCCTGAGAGTTCGCCGCCCGTGCTACACGGGGCAGGGCACACCGAACTTCGTGGAAACCGTCCGCCGTGATGGGCCAGGTCGGAAGTCAGGCGGTCTCGTCGACGGTGACCTGCCCGTCGGCGTACACAGTTACGGTGTACCCACAGTAAGGAAACGTGACGTGGCCGTCAGTCGTCGTGAACAGCGAGTCGAGCGCGTCCGGGTCGATGACGTCGAAGAGTCGGGGAGAGAGGGACGCCGGACCGATCCCTTCGCGCGCCGCAACCGAGCGAACGACCCTCGAACTGAGTGCCTCCCCCGAGTCCACGTCTCTCACCATTGTTGTGTGTCACAGAGTAGTCCACCACGGAGCTACTTAAATCTCACAACGGATGCAGCCGCTCGGTTCCGATCCGCTCAGGGCCATCCGAACGGCAGCTCGTCGGCGTTGTCGTCCAGCAGTTCGACCAGCGGTCGGATCTCCTCGTACTGTGGGCCCGTCGTGACCTCGTGATCGTCCCTGTCCCAGCGGATCAGACCCTCGTCCTCTAACTTCGGCAGGTGCGTGTGGTAGAGTTCGATCTGCTGGCGATCGATGGCGACCGGCGCGTTCTCGTCGTCGACCGGGAGCTGTAACTGCTCGTTTTGTGCGTTCTGCTCGAGAAGTTCCAGCAGTACGCGTCGCCGCTGCGAATCCGCCAAGATCCTGAAATACTCGTCTGGCATGGTTGTGACTAGGCGCTGGCGGTGTGCCACCTACAATCAACGATTTCCCACGTGAAACAATTAGTGTTGCGTGTCCAGTAACCGACTCGTTGCGATTTTCGCAGTCGCGCTTCGATTCGTCGCGGCCCGGACGTCCTCGGCGGGACCGAGGCAGTGTTCCACCGATGAGACCGCCCGTCCAAGCGCACGACCGTTGTGACCGCCACGACAGCGGAGTCGGTGTCGGTCCCGGTATCGAGTCAAACCGTCGGAACTTACGTTCCGGCGACCGACTGATTTGTTATGAGAGACAAGACGGTGTTGATTACGGGGTCGTCATCGGGGATCGGACGCGCGACGGCGGAAGCGTTTCTCGACGAGGACTGGACGGTGTACGCGACGGCTCGCGACACCGAGGACATCGAAGCCCTGGCTGACGCGGGCTGTGAGACCCAGGAACTCGACGTCACCGACGCCGACGACGTCGAAGCCGCCGTCGACCGCGTCGTCGAGGAAGAGAGTCGCATCGACTGTCTCGTCAACAACGCGGGCTACGGCCAGTTCGGCCCGCTGGAGGAGGTGCCCGTCGAGGACCTCCACGCACAGTTCGACGTGAACGTCTACGGGCCACATCGGCTGGCTCGCGCCGCACTCCCGCACATGCGCGAGCAGGGCGAGGGGACGATCGTCAACCTGTCGAGCGTCGCCGGCCGCGTCGCGACGCCGGGTATGGGCGCCTACTGCGGCTCGAAGTTCGCCCTGGAGGGGATGAGCGACGCGCTGCGCGCCGAGGTCGACACGCACGACGTCGACGTGGTACTGGTCGAACCTGGCCCGGTCTCGACGAACTTCGACGACCGCGCCAGCGACGAACTCGACGACGGCCCGGAACGCACGGGTGCGTACGACTCCCTCTACGAGTTCTACGAGGAACAGGAGACCTTCGGCGGGGCGTCGGCACTCGCGATCGACCCCGAGAAGGTCGCGAACGTCGTTCTCGAAGCGGCCTGCTCGCCCGACCCCGACCCGCGGTATCCGGTCGGTCGGGTCGCGAAGCTCACCCTGCTGGCTCGGTACGCCCCGGACCGCATCCGCGACGGGGTGTTCCGCCTGATGAACAAACTCGTGTAAATGATTCGCGACCGCGACGCGCTCGCTCGCACGGCCGCTCACGAGGTCGCACTCGACTGCGTCGAGACGGGCATCGCAGCCGCCCATCCCGAGCAAGTCGTCCGCGAGCGGGTCACCGTCGCCGACGGACGGCTACGGATCGGTGAGTCGGCGTACCCACTCGACGAATACGGCGACGTCGTGCTCGTCGGCGGTGGGAAAGCCGCGGCACACGTCGCTGCGGCGCTGGAAACCGCCCTCGGTGACCGGCTCACGGGGGGCGTCGTCGTGACGAACGACCCGGTCTCGACCGACGCGGTCGACGTCGTCGAGGCGAGTCACCCCGTACCGGACGAGCAGGGCGTCGAGGGAGCCAACGCAGTCCACGAGACGGCCGATCAGGCCGACGAAGACACCCTCTTGCTCGCCGTCTTCACGGGCGGCGGTAGCGCGCTCCTGCCCAGCCCCGCGGACGGGCTCACGCTGGCCGACCTCCGAGGCGTCACCGATCGACTGCTCCAAAGCGGGGCACCGATCGACGCGATCAACGCCGTCCGCAAGCACTGCTCGGCGCTGAAAGGCGGGCAACTCGCTCGGGCGGCCGCTCCCGCTCGCGTCGTCACGCTCCTCTTTTCCGACGTGGTCGGCGACGACCCGGCGGTCATCGCCAGCGGCCCGACGGCACCGGACCCGACGACCTTCGCGGACGCGCTGACGGTCCTGGAAGAGCACGGCGTCGACGCACCAGATTCGGTTCGGAACCACCTCGAAGCCGGGGCCGACGGCGCCCGACGAGACACTCCCACGGCCGACGACCCGCTTTTCGACCGGGCCAGCACGCACGTCCTCGCCAGCGGCTGGACCGCCCTCGAAGCGGCTCGGGAAACCGCCAGCGCGGCTGGCTACGAGCCGCTGGTACTCTCCTCGCGGGTCGAAGGTGAAGCTCGCGAAGTCGCACGGACCCACGCCGCCGTCGCGATCGAAATCGTCGAGACGGGGAACCCCGTCGACCCGCCCGCAGTCGTGCTCTCTGGCGGCGAAACGACGGTGACGGTCAGCGGTGACGGGCGCGGCGGCCCGAACTGCGAGTTCGCACTGAGCGCAGCCCGGACGCTTCCCGACGAGGCGGTGCTGGCAAGCGTCGACACCGACGGTGAAGACGGGAAAAGCGGCGCTGCCGGCGGCCTGGTCGACGGTGACACGGCTACTGACACGTCGCGGGCGACGGCGGCGCTGGCCGACAACGACGCTGGGAGTTATCTCGCCGAGCGCGACGCACTCGTTCGGACGGGACAGACGGGGACGAACGTCAACGATCTGCGGGTGCTAGTCGTTCGTGGCGACTAGCGACGGCCCCTGAGCGGTCCGGTGGCGTCATCGCCCGCGGCGGCGATTCAACGGACGGAACCAGTGAACCACGCCACACTATTGCTGATTTTCCACAATATCTAGCGATGGGTTCGTCGTGACGCCGGATTACCGGACGGTCGGGGTCGACCCGAGAGAGGGGCGGCCCGGGCGTCGAAAGGCATCGTAACCGCAATGTAATGCGGGTGCAAAAGACGCACCACATGACAGAGGACACGGGAGCGTCCGAAAGCGGGTTCCGAAAGAAGCGATACACCCCTCGCTCGTTCCTTCTCGGGACTGCTCAGTTCGTACAAAACATCCCACGACTAGTACGGGCGAAGCGGGCCGACAGAGTGAGCGATCAGTTCGCGGAGAAGATCATGCTGGCAGTCACGGCAGTCAACGAGTGTCAGTACTGCACCCGGTATCACTCGGAGTTAGCGCGCGAGACCGGGATGGACCAGGCGACGATCGACCGACTCCTCGAAAGCGACATCGACGCGGCGGTGGAGGACGGAGAGCGACCCGCACTGCTGTTCGCGCAGGCGTACGCCGAGGCCGACGAGGACCCCAGCCCGGAGGCCGTCGGGGAACTGCGCGAGGCGTACGGGCCCGCGAAAGCCAGCGACGTCCAGGCCTTCGTCCGCGCGATTTACTTCGGCAATCTCGTCGGGAACACCTACGACGCGGCCAGGTTCGCCGCACGACGGCGCGCACGAGACGGTCGCCGTTGCCTCCGGAACGCAGCAGCGAGCGTCGGGCAGGCCATAGAACGCGTACGGGAACGCTGTCCAGTCTGACGCGGACGGCGAGCCGAGTTCAGGGACCCTGTGACTGTCACGCGCCTGCCACGGACAGTTTTACAGTGCGAGCCACGACCAGACGCATGGACTTCGATCTCTCGACCGGCCTCCTGGCGCTCCACGTGTTCGTCGGTGCACTGTTCATCGGACTCGGCGTCCAGAACCTGCTCGCAGGCCGGCCGCTCGGCCTCGTGCTGCAAGGATTCATGGGAGTGCTGATCATCGGACTGGGCGTCGGTGCCTCGCGACTGGTCGGCAGCCCCGAGACGAACTGACGGCTACTCCAGACAGGCTGCGACGACGCGCAGGAGTTTTTCGCCACGGACCTCGTCGGCGAACAGCGGCACGCGCTTGACGTCGTGGCCGCGGAAGAGGTCCTGTGCTTCCCCGAGCGCGTTCTGCTGAACCTGCCAGCGACGCTGACAGAACTCGCAGTGGTCGAGGTCGGGCATGACGAACCAGTCGGCGTCCACGTCGGCCACGTCGGCGAGGTCCTGCATGACGCGGTTGACCACGACGGTCCCGACGGGAATGCCGAACCCCTCTAACCGACTCAGCAACCGCTGGGACTCCCAGACGCTCAGTTCCTCGGGCACCATCACGATCCGGAAGTCGGTCTTGGCGGGGTCACGGAGGACTGCCCGCAGCCGCTCGATGCGCTCGCGGAGCACGTCCAGGTCTTCCAGGTCGGGTTCGGCGGCCTGGTCCATCTCGTCGTCACCGCCGAACATGCCGCCCAGGTTCTCGAACATCCCGCTGAGGCGCTGGCGCAGCGTCAGGATGCGCCCGAGCATCGAGTCCATCAGTTCCGGGAGTTCGAGCAGTCGGAGCGTGTGCCCGGTCGGTGCGGTGTCGATGACGACGCGCTCGAAGCGCTCGTCGTCCATGTACTGCAGCAACATGCGCATCGCAGCGGCCTCGTCCATCCCCGGCATCGGTCCCGACAGGGGATCGGCCTCCTCGCCGCCGAGCGGTCCCTCTTCGCCCGCCATCGGTCCCTGGCCGCCACCGAGGAGTTGGCCCAGGCCGCCGAGTCCGCCCATGCCGCCTTCGGCGTCGAACGGCCCGTCGCCGACGGCGGCGTCCGGGTCGATCTCTGCGGCGTAGAGCGGGATCTCCTCGTCGATGCGCGCGGGTTCGGCGGGGATGTCCGTTTCCAACGTGTCGGAGAGCGAGTGGGCGGGGTCAGTGGAGACGACCAGCGTCGACGTGCCGTCGCGAGCGCTGGCGAGCGCGGTCGCTGCTGCCATGGTCGTCTTGCCGACGCCGCCTTTCCCACCGTAGAGCACGTAGTCGGCCGCGTCGACACCTTCGGGGACGGCCTCGTCCTCGATGTCCTCGACGGCCTCGACCTCGATATCCATGTCTGGTGGTTCGGCGGCAGGCTTGTGTACTCGTCGGTCTCGAGCAGAAAGGAGAATCCGCAATTAGGACCGCGAGGAACGCGCCTCACGGACGTCGTTCCCGTCCCGTATCTTGTCCTCACAGTTGGGACATACACGCGGACCGTCGTGTATCTCGGGTGTGAATACCCGCACATACGCCTCAGTCACAAAGGATCCGCAGTTCTGGCACTCTGGCATCCAGTTGAAACGCTGGAATCACCGGACATATGCTTTCTGAATTGTTCCTCAGACTGGTGGGTCCCGGTCGCGCCAGAACGCGTCGAACTGCGACGACAGGAACTCCGGCGTCATGCGCTTGAACTCGCGCCGTTCAGCCGGCGAGAGGTACTCGTGAACCGAGTGGACGGCGTCCGGCGTGAACCGGTTGCCGACCAGCAACCGGACGCCGACCTCGTCCGTGCCGCGGATGACCCGGCCGATCGCCTGGCGAGCGCGCCGCACCGCCGGCACCGTCAGCGCGTACTCGAACGCGACGTCCTCACCGAAGGCCCGGCCGTACGCCTCCCGGACCGCCCGGACGCGCGGCGACCCGATGTTGACCAACGGGATGCCAACGACGGCGCAGGTGTGGAGTTTGTCGCCGTCGTAGTCGACGCCCTCCGTGAGCGTCCCGCGGGTGCTCGTGACGAGGACCTTCCCGCCACCGGCGACGAAGTCGCGTTTCAACTCCTCGGTCGCCTCGTTACTGGAACTCTCGTCGACGAGCACCGGCTTGTCCACCACGTCGCGGAGGTAGCTGCCGGCCCATGCCGCCTCCCGGTAGTTCGGCATGGTTATCATCACGTTGCCGGGGCTGCGTGCCACCGTCCGGAGGACCTGCTCGTACTCGTCGCGGACGGAGTTGCCGTGGTCGCGGACCGGGTCGCCCCGATTGCGCGCCGTGTAGGCCGTCGCGTCGACCAGCCAGCTCGCTCGGTTCTCCGCGGGGAACGAGAGGCCGTAGCTCCGCGTCGTGACGGGCCGACCGGGGTCGTCCTCGTCGGCGACCAGTCCACCAGTCCCCGTCGCTGCGAGGGCGTCCAGGCCGGACACGCGCGTGAACACGTCGATCGGTTCGAGCGTGGCGCTCATCAGGACGCCGCCGCCGAGTTCGTCGAAGATCGTTCGCAGGGCCTCGGCGGGCATGCAGTCGTACAGCAGCAGTCCCGCGGTGTACATCTCCTGCCAGGGGTTGCTGGTCGCGCTCTCCTCGGCTGGCGCGTGGTCGAGTTCGATCTCCCGGAAGTAGGTGACGTGGTCGCGCTCCCACCAGTTGCCCATGATCGCGCCGACGGCGGCGGCCACAGTCTGGCGGTCTTCGCCGATCTCCGAGAGGACAGTCTCGACGGCGGCGCCGACGGCCGACAGCGACCGCCAGAACTCGCCGGTGTAGCCTTCCCGTTCGGCCCACTCGGTCAGGTCGTCCCGTTCCTCGCGCTCGGGGTTCCGAAGCGGAATCTCCAGGTCCTCTTCCGGGAGCGACCTGAGGTCGGCCTCCCAGCCCCGTCCGAACTCCTCGGTCAGGTACGACTCGACGCGGTCGGTGAGCCACCGGTCGAGGTCGTCGTAGAACTCCGCGGCTCGTTCGACGGCGTCCAGCGGCACCTCGTGGGTCGCCAGGAGGTTCGAGATTTCCTGTTCGTGTTCCCGGCTCTGTCTGGTCTGCTGGAGCAGGTAGTTGCAGTCGTTGCGAGCGCGGACGAGCGTGTGCTGCCCCACGCGATCGGAGAGGAGGTCCCGGACCCGGTCTTCGAGGCGGTGAGCCTCGTCGACGATGACGAACGTGTCCTCGCCGAGCACGTCCGAGAGCAGCGGTCGAGATTTGGGGTCGAACAGGTGGTTGTAGTTGCCGACGACGACGTCAGCCTCGCCGAGCAGGACGCCCATCGCACGGTGCGGGCAGGTCCCGCGCTCGACCGCCTCGGGAAGGAACTCCTCGACGGTGAGCACGTTGTCCTCGCCGGCCGTGAAGTCGACCGGCGAACCCTTGTTCCGGGCGTACCAGTCGGCCTCGAACGGGCAGTACAGCGGCGGGTTGTTGCCGTCGTGGAGTTCGTCGGGAGCGCTCGGCTGCTCGCGTCGGTACGGCGATTCCGCGCCGGCGGTCGCAAGGTGGTCGTCGGTGACCGTGTTGAACTGTTCTGGATCGCGGCGGGCCGCCTTCGCGAGATCGCTCGCGCGTTTGGGGTCCCACCACTGCTCGTCCTCGTCGTCGCCCCCGACGGCTGCAGTCGCAGCGGGCGTCATGTGGGTCTCGGCCCCGGCCCCGTCGGCTTCGACGAGGCTTGCCGTCGCATCGCGGAGGTCCTCACAGCGGTCGTGAACGCTCGCGTCCCGCGGGAACACGTCCTCGCGTTCGTACGGACAGAGATCGCGCTTGCCCACGAGGGCAATCCCCGACAGCGGATCGTCGAGGCCGCCGTTGATCGTCCGGAGGTCGTCGACGAACTGCTGGAGTTGCTGTTTGACCGGCGTGACGACGACCACGTTCTCGTAGTCGCCGTCCCGGGCGAGCGTCGTCGCGGCGGTGAGCGCCGCCATCGTCTTGCCAGTCCCGCAGGGTCCCTCCATCGCCAGGTAGCCCTGCCGACGCCCGGCGTCGAGTGCTGCCTCGATGGCGTCGGGTTGGTTCTCGTAGGGCTCCGCGAAACCGAAGTACTGCCGCCAGGCCGGCTCGCCGTCCTCGCCGGTCGCACCGCTGTCGGCCGTCTCGGCCTGTTCGTCGGAGCCCACTCGATCACTCATGCGGTGTCTACTCGTACTGGTGACCTCCTCGGGTTTGAACCTCCGGATTCGTCCCGAACCGGAAGAGATTTGCAATCGAGCAGGAACATCTCGCAGAGAGATGGACACCGCCCGGAGCACCGCACTCGTCGTCGCTGGTATCGTGTTGGTGTCGGCGACCTTGTTCGTCAGTGCCGCCACTGCCCCCTCCCGCGACGTGCAGCGAGCAGCCCCCGCCGCCAACGGCTCGAGCGCCGATGGGACAGCGGGAGTCCTGGTCGGCTCGCAGGGCGGCGGACAGAACTGGCAGAAGAAAGGCAGCGTGTACCGACTCGACGGGCACGACGTCCAGTGGAAGATCAACGACCGCGACAGTTACTTCGACGTGACGCGGCTCCCCAACGGGAGCGTCGTCGCCGGGTTCCTGCACAACGGCTACGAGAAGGGCTGTGAGCCGTACGAGCCGCCGTGTACGAAGACCGGCTTCCGGATCATCGACCCGTCGGGCCCCGAGCCGTCCGTGGTCAACGAGTGGTCGTTTCCCGTCCGGACGGCGACCCACAGCGAGGTTCACGACGTCGAACCGCTCGGGAACGGCCGTTTCCTCGTCGCCGACATGGAACACGAGCGCATCGCGATCGTCGCGAACGGCTCGGTCGCCTGGGAGTGGCGCCCCGCGGAGACCGGCTTCTACGACGCCCCCGCAGACCCGACGAAGCGAGACTGGCTCCACATCAACGACGTCGACGCCATCGGCGAGGGGCGATACCTCGTGTCGGTTCGGAACGCGAACCAGCTCGTGATCGTCGAACGGGGCGAAGGCGTCGTCGACGTCATCAACCAGGACCGCTCGGACGACAACGACGACAGCTGCACGAAACATAGACAGCTCTCGGACTTCGACGGCGACGGCGACGTCAGGTGTGGGAACCCAGACGTCCTCAACCACCAGCACAATCCCCAGTGGCTCGGTGAGGATGCGGTGCTGGTCGCCGACAGCGACAACGACCGCGTCGTCGAACTTCACCGCACCGAGCAGGGCCGCTGGGAACCCGTGTGGGCACTCGACAGCGCACAGGGAATGCGACTGTCGTGGCCCCGCGACGCCGACCGCCTCGACAACGGCAACACGCTCGTGACCGACTCGCTCAACCGCCGCGTGTTCGAGGTGAACACCACGGGCGAGGTCGTCTGGAGCTACTCGACGCCGCTGATCCCGTACGAGGCCGACCCGCTCCCCGGCGGCGAAGTCACGACGTACGACCCGCTGAACGGGTCCGCAAACGACTCGACGGCATCACAGAACAAAGGCGACCTCGCATACGGCGAGAACGGGAGCGTCGACGCCGGCGGTGACGTCCCCGTCCTCTCGCTGGCGCTCGTCGGGCTCCAGGCGCTGTTCCCCCGACTGCCGATCTGGTTCGGTGAACTCCAGCTCGGGATCAGCGTCGTCTCACTGCTCCTGATCGGTGCTGGCGTCGTCGTTCGCGTCAGGAGCTGAAAGCGCCCACTGCGTTCTCCGGACACTTTCGATCTCGAACTACGGGACCAGGAGGCAACCGCCGAGTGATCGCTACGCGAAGTAGTCGGCGAGTCGTTCGGCCGCTTCTTCGGCGCGGGGCGTCACGAGCGCGAACCGGAACCAGTCCGCGCGGCGCTCGCCGAAGGCCTCGCCGGGCATCCCGGCGACGCCGGCCTCGTCAATGAGGCGTTCGACGTTCGCCATCGTCCCGGGGAAGCCCTCGAAGCGCGCCATGACGTAGAACCCGCCCTCGGGCATGGAGTACTCCGCACCGGCCGCGTCCAGTGCGGTCGTGAACGCGTCGATCCGCGCCTCGAGGTGGCGGCGGTTCTCGGCGTAGTAGTCCGGCGGCGTCTCGCGGAGCGCCCGGTAGACGGCCTGCTGAGCGGGGCGGCTGACGGTCAGATTCGTCAGCATGTGTCGAGTGCGAACGCGGTCGACGAGGCGGTCCGGATAGATGCCGTACCCGACCCGGAACCCGGTGATCGCCATCGACTTCGAGAAGGAGTTGGTGACGACGCGGTGCTCGGACTCGACCGAGAGCGCGCTCTCGAACTCGCCGGTGTAGTCGAAGTGGTCGTACACCTCGTCGCTGACCAGTAGCGCGTCGTGTTCCTCGGCGATCGCGACGAGTTCCCGGATCGTGTCGCCGGGATAGACCGCGCCCGTCGGGTTGTTCGGACTGTTGACGACGATGAGCGCGGTGTCCTCGCTGGCGACCGCTCGAACGGCCTCCGGGTCGAGTCGCCCGGCGTCGTCTACAGGCACGTACTGTGCCTCGCCACCGAGGAGATTCGTTCGGCCGGCGTAGTAGGGGTACACTGGATCGGCGAGGATCACCTCGTTCCCGGAGTGTTGGGCGAGGCCTTCAGTCATCGCGAGGTGGTTCGCCTCCCCGGCGCCGCACGTGACGACGACCTGGTCGACGGGCACGCCGCGACGGGCGGCGATCTCCTCTCGGAGCGGGGCTAACCCTTCGCTGGCCGGATACTGGAACTCCGGCGGGTCGGCGTCGGCGTAGTCGTGCAATCCATCGCGGAGCGAGGCGGGCGGCTGCCAGTCGGGGTTCCCGCTGACCATGTCGATGACGTCGCCCGTCGCCGCGTTCGCGTACTGCATCACCCGAAAGAACTGCGGCGTCTCGTAGTCCATACGACCACTCCGACAGCCCGGACCGTGTGTCTTTCCCACTCGACCGACAGGAGTCGGGCGATTAGTTGGAGAAACTGAGAGTGTGATTTATTACTGGTACGTACCTGGTACCGAGCAATGGAGCGTCCCTCGATAGGAAGCAAACCATCGAGCAAGCACATCGTGTGGACACCAGATCCGAAAACGGACGTAAAACGATTCGACGAGCAGTATCTACGGAAGTGGTGTCGGCACTTCGGGTTCGATTTCGAACAGTACAGCAGGGTCGATCACAAGCGGGCCGACGAGTCGCGGACGCAGTACCAGTGCGTGTTCAGCTATCAGAAAGACCGCACCGAATCCATCGAGATAAACGGCGAAGAGTGGTCGATCGCGGCCGAGAAGACGCCGCGAACGTTCGTCGAGATCGACGAGGAGGGCGTCATGCGGGTGCAGGGCTGGTCGACCGATCGCATCATCGACGTCAAACAGCTCTGGCACGACGGGACCAAACTCCTGATCGAAGCCACTGACGGTGACACCCGGCTCCGGGTGGATGTGGCAGACCTGACACCTTGACCGACGATCGAGGCGTGGACCTCGGACGATTCCACCTCGTCGCGTGAACGTTTCTGACGGAAGGCATATGCGTCACCCGGTCGAGTCTCCGGTGGAATGAACAAGGACGGTCACGTGTTGAACGCGGTGTTACTGAGCATCGGGCTGGGGTACGTGCTCGAACCTGCCGGTGACTTCACCACGTTCCAGACCATCGCGGAGGTCACCATTCCGGTGACGCTCGGCGCGCTGTTCCCGGACGTGGACACCGCCTTCGGCCGTCACCGCAAGACGCTGCACAATCTCGGCGTCCTCGGCATCTTTCTCGCCTACCCCATCGTCTTCGGCAATCTCAGGTTCGTCTGGATCGGCGTGCTCACCCACTACGTGTTGGACCTGCTCGGGAGCAAGCGCGGCCTGGCGCTGTTGTATCCCTACGAAAAGGAGTACAGCGTCCCGTTCGGCGTGTCCACGAGCAGTAACTACGCCAACGCCGCGACGCTGGCGATCACCCTCTTCGAACTCGTGATCGCAGCAGTGGTGGTGTACTACGCGCCACTGTACCTCCCGCAACCCGTCGTCGAGGGCGCGGCGACCGTGCTGGGTTAGTACACGCGAACGTCGTCGAACCGGTTGTCGTAGGCGATGTGTGACGGGTGGGTCGGCTCGGTCCCCTGCAGGTAGAGCCGGTCGAACTTCTTCCAGGTGTTCTCCCAGAACAGGTGTGAGAATTCGAGTTTACACCCCAGTTCGTGCCCGACGCCGTCCCGGTGGAAGACGCGCCGCGAGGCGCCCGACCGAAGGACGTCGAGCACGTCTGCTTCCTCGGCACACGACCCCTCGAATGTCGTCCAGGCCTCGCCCACCGTCCGCGGGAGGTGCGCGTACGAGGAACCGAAGGCCGGGAGCTCCGTTTCGCTGGCGATCTCGCGGGCGCGCTCGTTGTGCATCCACCAGTGTTTCGGGTTGTACACCTCCACGCCGTCGATGAGTTTGCGGTACTGCCGGATGTCGCCGATGTCGAGACTGACCGAGAGGAACTCGGGATGCGGGATCAACACGACGGCGTCCTGCCGCTCCAGTTCCGCCATCGCCCCGGAGAGCGTGAGGAAGTCTGGCACCGGCTCGGAGAGACCCAGCGCCAGGACGTGTTTGCGGCTCTTCCAGTCGCCGGTAAACAGTTCCCGTGCCGGGATCACGAGCAGGTCGTCGTCCGAGAACTGAGCCGCTCGCTCGCGAATGTCCGGGAGCCGCTCGAAGTGTGGCGCGTACACGAGCGCGTCGATCCCGCGTGCTTTCGCCCGGCGCACCACCGCCTCGTTGAGTACCTTCACGTGCATGTCGACGCGAAACGTCGCCTCGTCACCGGCCCCGGACATAATTCGGCCGAGGGTTTCGACGGTCGAGACATAGAGATTTTGATTCAGTGACTCACCAGCAGCCCTCGACGCCACGCTGCCCGATCACGGACGGGGAGGCCAGTTCGGCGCCGTTACTGCCGAACGTTTATACTCGTCGGGGGTAACGTTCAGCACAATGCCCCAATGGGAGTGTGCGATCGAGGGAGACTCGAACGTCTACGACAGCGTCGAGCACCTCATCATCCACCAGGCGACGGAGCACGAACGTATCGAGTGCAAAGTGTGTGGCGCCGTGCTCCCGGACGGCTACTTCGCGATTCGACACGCCTTCGACGAGCACTCGCGCGCCGAGTACGTCCGCGCGTACGACGCCACGAGTGACGAGGTCCGCCGTCGCGAGAAGATCAAGGAGGCAGTCGAAGAGACCGCCGACCTCAAAGCAGTCGTCAAACGACTGGAGAACAACGGCTCGGTCTGATGGCCGAGACGGCCAGTCGAAGTAAACTCGGTGCCACGCTCGTCACTAGCGGCGTCGCCGTCGCCGGCAGTATTCTCTCGATTCTCACGGCGGTCCCCGTCGTCCTGGTGCTCCAACCCGGCTCGGACCTCTCGGCGTCGCCCGCCGGGTTCGCCGCCCTGTTCGTCGCCTCCTACGTCGGCTACGCGCTCGCCGGCGTCGCCTACCTCGCCTGGAGCGACCGCGGCTTCGGATACCTCGACGTCGAGATTCCCGACGTGCGCGACCTCCTGTACGTGGTCGTCGGGATCGTCGGCGTCTTCGCCGCAGTCATCGCGCTCGGCGTTCTCATCTCGCTGCTCGACACCCCCAGTACGCCCCACAACCTCTTCGAACCGGGGATGAACCCCCAGATTCTCCTCGTCCTCATCCCGCTCGTCCTGTTCGTGAACGCGCCGGTCGAAGAGTTGGTCTTCCGGAACGTCGTCCAGAAGCGACTCGCCGAGAGTTTCAGCACGCCGAGCGCGGTCGTCCTGGCCAGCGTCATCTTCGGCGTCGTCCACCTCCCGTCGTACTACAACCCGGACCTGCGCGCGACGGCCGTCTCGCTCGGTTTGGTCACCGTCGCGTCGCTCGTCTTCGGCGCCGTCTACGCCAAAACGGACAACGTCGTCGTCCCGAGCGTCGTCCACGGCGTCTACAACGCCGTCCAGATCGGACTGTTCTATCTGTTCGTCTCGGCGGACCAGACGCTCACCGCCGGACTCGTCCCGTCACTGTGACTGCGCTCACAGACCTGCGACCACGTCGGAACCGCTGACGACCTCTGGGATGATCACCGTATCAGCACCGGCTCGGCGAGCCACCGACTCGTACATCTCGTCACCGACGCGGACCACGAGCCGCGCCTCCGGAGCGAGCTGACTCGTGACGACCCCGATCTGGATGTTGACGTTCGAATCGTCGATGCCAGCGATCACCGCCCGGGCACGAGTCACTCCCGCTCTGCGAAGGGCCTCCTCTCGTCGAGCGTCGCCTTCCACCGCCAGGATTTCGTCCCCGATGCGGGCGATTTTCGACTCGTCTGTTTCGATGACCACCACGTCGTCACCCCGGCTTTGCAGTTGTTGTGCGACCGTGCGTCCGAACATCCCGTGCCCGCAGATGATCGTGTGGTCTGACAGGCTGTCGATCGCTTTCTGAGTTTGCATGCGTCGTAGTTCCTCCCCGAACTGGCCGCCGAATACCGCGTTCAGTACCGTTTCCCCGATCCACAGTCCCGTGAGAATCAGACCCGAGAACACGACCAGTGCGAACGCTTTCGTCGCCGTTTCCGGACCGCCGTGGCTCTCGAAGTACAGTTCGATGCTGGTCGGGTCGAGCAGCCAGAAGGCCGCATCCACGAGGCCGATCCCGGTCAGGAGTGTGAACCCGGTCACAGCCCCCAGTACGATCAGCACGAACAGCGAGACCGGCAGGAGGGCTGCACGAATTCGACTCCGAACCGATCCGGCCGTTGGAGACACGGTCAGATACTACAGCGAGAACGTCATTAAAGAATATGCTGAATGCGGTGACAGTGGTGCAATGGGGGCAGCAGAACCACACCACTGGGTCCCGCCGTCTGAGGAGTGGCGGATTGGGTAGCAGACGCGGCCTCGGCTGTCAGGACGACGTGACGCCCGAATCTAGCCACCCCGCACGGTCACGCGGCCAGCTTTTTCGAGGGGTGGTTGCCGGCGGCAACCCGACGAAGAAAAAGGTGGGCCAAAAAGCCGCGACTCACGTCGTTCGTCGCGGGCGCTACCTTACCGCTCTTCCGAATCGAGCACCCGAATCTGGTCACCACGCACGGTGACCGGGATCGGAACCGTCGCTTCGTACAGTTCGACCGTCACCTGATCTTTGGCCTCGTCGATCCGCTGGACCTGCGCCTTCTCGCCTTTGAACGGCCCGGCGATGAGTTCGACGATGTCCCCTTCGGCGATCCCCTCGACGTCGGGTTTCGGCGAGAGGAAGTGCTCGACTTCGGCGATGGAACTCTCGCCCTCGACGACGCCCCGGGCGTGGGGAACCTCGTCCAAGATGCGCTCGAACACGCTGTGATCGTCGGCTTCGACCATCACGTAGCTGGTCAGCGAGTCCGGCGCCAGCGCGGCGTGGATGCTCTCTTCCTCGCGGTTCATGATCATGTCCGCGACGGTACGTTCCTGGCTGGCCGTGGTTTTGACTGCGTAGATGCCCATGATTACGAGGGAATGAAGCTCATGAAGATGAAGATGATGAATCCGAGCAGTCCAACGAGGACGATGCCGGCTCCCGCGATCTTCGCGATCTGGGAGAACTCGTTCCACGACGGCGTGCTGGCTAACTTCAGCACGCGGACGTAGGAGGTGAGGTCGAACGGAACTTGCATACCGGGGCTTAGCCGCTCCCCCTTTTTCTATCTATTGATGAGGCCCAAAGCAACAGACAGAACTGACGAGATACAATCGCTCACACCGGATCAACACACCAAAAAACGAGACTCTCGCGGAGGCAGAGTTATTCGACGTAGTCGATGTCGTCGCCGCCACCGAGGTTCTTTGCGGCTTCCGCGGCCTCGCCCTCGTTTTTCCCGTAGATCTGCGGGCTCTCGACGCCCGTGACGACGATCATCGTCTCCATCTTGCCCTCGAACTCGTTGTTGACCGAGGCGCCCCAGATGATACGCGCGTCGGGATCGATCCGGTCGTAGATCTCTTCGACGACGCCCTCCGCTTCTTCGATGCTCATGTCCGGCCCACCCACGACGTTGACGAGCGCGCTGTTCGCGCCGTCGAACTCGACGTCGAGCAGTGGCGACCGGAGCGCAGAACGGATCGAATCCTGGGCCTTGTTCTCGGAGTCGGACTCGCCCAGCCCGATCATCGCGACGCCACCGTTCTCCATGATGGTGCGAACGTCGGCGAAGTCCACGTTGACCAGTCCGGGCTTGGTGATCAGTTCGGTCATGCCCTTGACCGAGCGCATCAGCACGCGGTCACAGATCTTGAACGCGTCCTGCAGCGGCATCGAGGGCGCGTAGTCGAGCAGCCGGTCGTTCGGGACCACGATGACCGTGTCCGAGACCGCGCGCAGGCGTTCGAGCCCGGCGTCGGCGTTGGCTCGACGGCGCTCACCCTCCGCGGTGAACGGGATCGTGACGATGGCGATCGTGAGCGCGCCCGCTTCCTGTGCGGCCTGTGCGACGACTGGGGCCGCGCCCGTCCCGGTGCCACCGCCGAGACCGGCGGTGACGAAGACCATATCAGAACCGTCGATAGATTGCTGGATGTCCTCGATGTTCTCCTGGGCGGCCTCCTCGCCGATCTTCGGGACCGACCCGGCACCGCGTCCCCCCGTCCGTTTCTTCCCGATGAGAATCTTGGTGTCGGCCTGTACCTCGTCCGCGAGGTGTTGGGCGTCCGTGTTGGCGGCGACGAGTTTTGCACCGTGAATGCCCTCTTCCATCATCCGCGTGACGGTGTTCCCGCCCGCACCGCCGCAGCCGACCACCGTGATCTTCGTCTCCAGGTCCGTGACGACGCTGGCCAGTTCCTCGTCGGTCATCGTCCCCGACGTGGAAACGTCGTCAGGGGACGGCGACGAACCGGTATTCGACGGCTCGTCGTTCTGTGGTTGCTCCTGCTCCGCTTCGGCGTCTTCCATCGCGTCGTTAATAATCGAGTCCATATTTAAATGTGGGATTGGGTACAAGCATTAATTATCTTTCCCCTAGTGTCAGACTCTCGTCAGACGTTAATTATGTCTCGTTAGGAAGCAATTAAACTACACGGGAAAGCGATCGACCCGTTCGGTACGTACCTGTTCAGGGCGGATGGTTTCACCCTCGACGGCGACGGAATCACCGTCGGCGAGTCGACCGAACTGGGGACCCTCCGGGACGCCCAGTTCGCGTGCCGTCTCGGGATCGAACGCCGATTTTTTCGCGACGACTGTGTCGCCTTCTCGCTCGACTGACTCGTACGTATTGTGGAGTAGGTCGAGTATACCGTCGATAAGGTCGTCGTAATCGGCCGGCGACGCGAGCGCGGCGCGGCCCGCGACGCGATTCCCGTTCTCCGTCGTCTCGTAAGCGAGCGCGTGTGCCCCGACCGTCTCCCTAGTCGCGGCCTGGTCGATTCCCTGCGCTTCCCCTAGCAGTTTCTCGGGAAGGTCCCGTCTCTCGAACGAACATCCCGGCTCGGCAGTACTCGCTGGCTCCCCGAATCGAAGTCCGCCGTCGACCGGAACCAGGTCGTCTTCGAGCCGCTCTACGAGTGCGAGGGGGACGCCGTCGACTTCTCGGAGCCAGGTCTCGCTGACGGTCCGATACCCCAACGCCTCGAGCTCCGCACGGAGGTCGGGATGGTCACCGTCTATCACCGCGATCTCGGCCGCGCTTTCGGCGAACGCCTGGGTGAGAAGGTCGCGGTGGTCGCTCGGGTCGCCCAGCGCGTCGAGTCCCCAGTCCGCCGCCAGGTGGCCGACGGCCCAGTCCGTCTCTCGGACGATGCGCGTGAACCGCGGGGCGTAGTGCCCGCCGCCGAAGCCGACTACGTGTCGACGTGTCGACGTTCCGTTCTCCGATTCGGCGTCTGGTGCAACGCCACGGAGTTCGAGTATCGCGCGAGCGACGGCACGGGCCGCCGCGGGATCCTCCCACTGTGGTTCGTCGCTGCCGACCTCGACGAACATCGACGGAACGCCGACTTCGCTCGGCCCGTGGTGGGTGCACTCCATGCCGACTTCGTACCCGTCGGGCGCGTGCGCGGCGAGCGCAGCCAGCACCTCGCTGTGTGCGTGTGGGCAGGCTCGCGCCAGGTCGTCGTCGGCGCCGCCGTGGTCGGCCGGCCCGAAGTTCCCGGTGTGGTGAGCAGTCAACAGCGGACCGGTGTCGCCGCTGTGGCGCGAGGCGAACACGAGCAGATCGAGGTCCGCGTCGAAGACCGATCCCACGTCGTCGAGGTGGAGATGCAGGTCGTCGAACTCGCGGAGTTCGATGCCGTCCGTGCGGTAGACGGTCCCGCCACCGTCGGCGTCGGTGCGGGTTTCGTCAGCTTCGAGCGACCAGTCTGCGAGGTCGAGGAGGTGTTCGCCGACGTGTTCGGAAGCGCTGTCAGCCCGGGAGACGACGATACCGAGCATCAGTCGGCCCGTTCCGGTTTGGCCGTCCGGCCCATCGCTTCCCGCGCGGTGTCACCGGCCAGCCCGAGCAGTTCGACGACCGCCCGGCGGCGGCGGACGAACAGCCCAACGCCGAGGACGACGTAGATCGCCGTGAACGCCAGCAGGACGGTGTGACTGAGCTCTGCCGCTGCTGCCGGCGAGAGGGCCATCCCCTTGAGGATGTAGAACTCGATGAGGACCTGCGAGAGGAATAAGACGAGGAGCGTCACCGCCTCGCGCAGCGAGATGGTGAAATCGACCAGGATGGCCATCGCGAAGAAGGACTGCGCGGCGGTCAGCCAGATCTCCAGTTGCTGTTTGAAGTCGAAGGGGAGCGCGCCGTACTGACCGAGCGCGACGGAGTAGACGACTGCGAGCGTCCCGATGAGCAGCGTCCACTGGTTCAGCTTCGAGGAGATGAGCGCGTTGAACCCGGCCGTCGCACGGGCTTTCATCACGAGGACGGTCACGACGATGAGCTCCGGCGACTCGCTGGCCAGCGGCGCGATCCACTGGATCATGAAGAACTCGGGAATACCGAACTGGATACCCAACTCCTCGAGGCCGTGTGCGAACGGCTCGACGGCAGTGAGAATCAGCAGGCCCGAGTACGCGAACAGCGAGAGGACGACCGAGATTCGGGGAAGCTGCGAGAACGACTGGAAGTACGCGGGGACGCCGATGTGTTCCTCTTCGGCTTCGGCCCCGGCGCGGATGATGATGCCGATGTAGGCGACGTACAGGCCGACGAGGATCGCCGTGTCCAGAGCGTCGATTCCGCCACCCAGCGGCACGAAAAACGCCCACACCGTCGCAGCCGCGAGGAACGTGATCTCGGTGGCGATCCCCCGGTCGAGGGTGACGAAATCAGTGAGGAAGCCGTCGGTATGCGTCACGGGCGTGTCGCCGGCACCCCGTGCTCGGAAGATCGTAAAGAGCGCGATGCCCGACCACCCCAGACCGATCAAGATGCGGTTCGCACCGGTCATGTTCGCGACGGCGAGGTTGCCGGCTTCGACGCCCCGCGCCGTGCCGGCCTGTGCGCCCGCAGTCCAGGCGTAGAGCGCGTCGACGGCGTACTCGGGAGCGACCGCGAGCACGGCCAGCACGGCCAGCGCGAACGCACGCGGGACGTCCTCTTCAGCAGTTTCAGCGCCCCACGCCAGCAGGAACGACGCACCGAGAACCGCCAGCCCGCTGACCAGGACAGTAGCTCCCGGACCGAAGTGGCTGCCAGAGAGTTCGACGCCGACCCATGGAACCGTCAGCACGACGGCGACGGCGACTGCAGCGAGTGGATGGCGGAGAGAGGTCACTACCGAGACCCAGACAACATCGGAATGAATGTCTTGCGGAACTCGAACGGTCCCGATAGCGACCGCCGCACACGCCGCAAAAATGGGAGAGAGCGGTGTGGTTATGTCCGTTCCCTCAGTGGCCCCGAGTATGGACGTGTACGGACTCATCGGGAATCCCGTCGGGCACTCGTTGTCGCCGCCCATGCACGAGGCGGGCTACGAGGCGCTCGACATAGACGCCCGCTACGTCACTTTCGAACCGCCGACAGACGCAGGGGCCGACGCCGTCGAATCGGCCGCCACCCTCGGCGTGTCCGGCCTCAACGTCACGATCCCGTTCAAGCAGGACGTCATGGACGCGGTCGAGCCCGACGACCTGGCGCGGCGCATCGGCGCAGTGAACACGATCGACTTCTCGACGTCGCCACCCACCGGGTACAACACGGACGCCGTCGGCGTGACGCGCGCACTCCGAGAGCACGACGTGGCACTCGACGGTCGTGCACTGGTCGTCGGTGCCGGCGGTGCCGGGCGGGCGGCCGCTTTCGGGCTCGCAGACGAGGGAATGACCGTCGACGTCGCCAACCGGACAGTCGAGACCGCACACGAACTGGCCGCCGACGTCGACGGCGCGACCGGTCACGGACTCGACGCCGTGCCGGAACTGCTCGCGGACGCGGACGTCCTGATCAACGCCACCAGCGTCGGCATGAAAGAGGACCGCTCGCCGGTCCCGGCCGACGCGCTGCACGCTGACCTCGCCGTGTTAGACGCCGTCTACGATCCCATCGAAACGCGACTCCTCCGGGACGCGGCCGCTGTCGGTGCGACGACAGTCGAAGGGACGTGGATGTTGCTCTTCCAGGGCGTCGAGGCGTTCGAGCGCTGGACGGGGCAAGACGCTCCAGTCGATCGCATGAACGCGGCGCTACAGGAGCGGCTTTAAGTAGGCGCATTGACTATATTCGATCATGGGGCTACTCAAGCTTATAAAAGCGGTTATGGGACTCAATGGCACCGGGTCCAGCGCGCATTCGAGCGCTGGTGACTCCGGCGGAAAGGACGTCGACGTCACCGTCGAACACGAACCCGAACCTGCGACGGAAAGTGAAGGTGCAGTAAAGGGAACCACCGACGTCGAGATCAGCGACGAGACGGGAGCGGCCGAGCCATCCTCGGACCCCACCGTCGAGACCGACGCGGAACCGGACGTCGTGGACGACGCCGTCACTGAGACCGCCACCGACTCCGAACCGGAGCCGGAACCCGAGAGCGAACCGGACGCCGAGCCGGAACCGGCTGCGGAATCCGACGACGAGGGCGACGCAGAAACGGACGCGGCTGCCGACGACGAGAGCGAACCGGCAGTCGACGGCGCCGACGAGCCGGTCGATACGATCAGCGGGATCGGACCGGCCTACGCCGACCGACTCAGTGACGCCGGCATCGAGACGGTAGGGGACCTCGTCGCAGTCGAGGCCACGGACGTCGCCGCCGAAACCGACCTCTCCGAGAAGCGCGTCCAGCGCTGGATCGACACCGCACGCGGCGACGAATAGAACCGCAAAACGGTTACTTTCCCTTCTCCTCTCTTCCCGTGATGACCCAGCCGACGGTCGTGACTGACAGGGACGCCTTTCGAGCGGGCGCTGAGGGCGTCGCTCCCGGCACCCGCGTCCCCGTCGAGGTGCAGGTGACGGTCACGGACCCGTTCGTCGCCTATCGGCGCGCCCGCGAAGGAGACGGCCGGGGCGGCGTCTATCTGGAGACGACCGGGGGCCAGTCAGGCTGGTGCTACTTCGGCGTCGACCCGATCGAGCAGTTCTCGGTCGGCCCCGACGACGGACCGGCGTTACAGGCGCTCGTCGACAGGCTCGCTGCCAGTGACCTCGCGCGAGGTGACTGTTCCGTTCCGTATCCGTGCGGTGCGGTCGGGTGGCTCTCGTACGACGTGGTCCGCGACCTCGAAGTCCTGCCGACAGATGCCGTCCGCGATCGGGACCTCCCGCGCCTGCAACTGGCAGTGTACGACTGTCTGGCGGCCTGGGAGGAACCGCGCGACGGGCCGACGACGCTCCGCGTCACTGCCTGTCCGCGCGTCGATCCCGACGGCGAGCAGGGCGTGCCAGTAGACGCTGCCTACGAGGCGGGACTCGACCGGGCACACTGGCTGATCGACCGAGCCACGGACGGCGATCCGACCGTCGGCCCGCCGCCAGTTCCCGACCGCTCGACCGCGCGCTTCGAGAGCGAGTACACCCGGGCGGAGTTCGCCGACCGGGTCGCTCGCGTCAAGGAGTACGTCCGTGACGGCGACACGTTCCAGGCGAACGTCTCACAACGACTCACTGCCCCAGCGGCGGTTCACCCAGTCGAGGCGTTCGATGCGCTCCGGGCGGTCAACCCGGCTCCCTACTCCGCACTCGTGGAGTTCCCGGACGTGGATCTGGTGAGCGCCAGTCCGGAACTCCTTCTCCACCGCGACGGCGACCACCTCGTGACGGAACCCATCGCGGGCACGCGGCCGCGCGGGGAAACGTCCGACGAGGACGATGCACTCGAAGCCGACCTCCGGACCGACGAGAAAGAGCGCGCCGAACACGCGATGTTGGTCGACCTGGAACGCAACGACCTGGGGAAGGTCAGCGAGTTCGGCAGCGTCGACGTCACCGAGTACCGGCGCGTCGACCGCTACAGCGAGGTGATGCACCTCGTCTCGAAAGTCGAGGGGCGACTGCGAGCCGGCGCGGACCTGGCCGACGCGATCGCGGCGGTGTTCCCGGGCGGAACGATCACCGGCGCCCCGAAACCGCGGACGATGGCGATCATCGACGAGGTCGAAGCGACCCGTCGCGGACCCTACACGGGGTCCATCGGCATCTTCGGCTTCGACGGCCGGGCGACGCTGAACATCGTCATCCGGACGCTCGTTCGATACGCCGAGGAGTACCACCTCCGGGTCGGCGCGGGGATCGTCCACGATTCGGACCCGGAGGGGGAGTACGACGAGACGCTCGACAAAGCCCGCGCGCTGGTGACCGCCGTCGACGAGGCGCTCGGTCGCCGCGGCGACCTCGCGGTGGAGGAGAACTCACGATGACGCCCCGCATCCTCGTCGTCGACAACTACGACTCGTTCGCCTACAATCTCGTCCAGTACGTGGGGGAGGTGATGACCGATCCCGCGTGGGGAGTCGTCGACGACGGGACGACCAGCGAGGTGCTCGTCCGCCGGAACGACGAGGTCACCGTCGAAGAGATCCGCGACCTCGATCCGGACGGCGTCGTCGTCTCGCCAGGTCCGGGGACGCCCGCGGACGCCGGCGTCTCGATGGCCGTCTTCGCCGAGTTGAACTATCCGACGCTCGGCGTCTGTCTGGGCCATCAGGCGCTGTGTGCGGCCAACGGCGCGCCCGTCAGCCACGCCGAGGCGGTCGTCCACGGCAAGCCCTCGCCCGTCGAACACGACGGCCGGGGCCTGTTCGCGGACCTGCCCGAGCGGGTCGAGGTGGGTCGGTACCACTCGCTGGCCGTCGAGCGCGACGACTTGCCGGACGTGCTCGACGAAACCGCCTGGACCGTCGACGACGGCGACGGGAAAGACGAACCGAGCGTCGTCATGGGCGTCCGGCACCGGGAGCGACCACACTACGGCGTGCAGTTCCACCCCGAGAGCATCCTGACCGACGTCGGCAAACGACTGATCGCGGCTTTCTGCCACACATGTCAGACCGAGAGTACCAGTACCACGTAGACGGCGACCTCGTCCCGGCGGCCGACGCGACCGTCAGCGTCCGCGACCGCGGGTTCATGTACGGCGACGCAGCCTTCGAGACGCTTCGGGCCTACGGCGGCACTGTCTTCCGGTGGCCGGCCCACGAAGCACGGCTCCGACGGACGTGCGAGACGCTGGGGTTCGCCGAGGCCGTCCCCGGCGACCTCCGCGACCGCGTACAGGAAACGTTGCGGGCGAACGATCTCGAAGACGCGTACGTCCGCCTGTCTGTCTCCAGGGGCGTCCAGCCAGGCAAACTGACCCCGGACCCCGACGTCGACCCGACGGTCGTCGTCATCGTGAAAGAACTCCCGCGGGGCGGCGTACAGGGGACGACGCCGTGGGACGACCACGCCGTCGTCCAGACCGTCAAGACGCGACGGACGCCAAGCGAGGCAGTGCCGGCCGACGCGAAGACGCACAACTACCTGAACGGGATTCGCGCGCGGCTGGAACTCCGACGGGCGGCGACCGACGAGTTCGCCGCCGACGAGGCGCTCATCCGCACGACCGACGGCGCGATCGCCGAAGGCGCGACGAGCAACGTCTTCTTCGTCGACGGCGGCGTCCTCAAGACCCCCAGCGACGACTGCGACATCCTGCCGGGCGTCACCCGCGACGCGGTCGTCGAGTTAGCTCAGAACGAGGACTTCCAGGTCGAAGCCGGCCGCTACGAGGTCGGCGACCTCCGGGACGCCGACGAGGCCTTCCTGACGAACACGACCTGGGAGATCCGCCCCATCGCCTCGGTCGACGGGATCGAGGTCGGGACCGGCCCGATGACGAAACTCCTCTCCCGGCTGTTCGACGAGCGCGTCGAGCAACGCCATTACGTCGACGAGTAGGTCAGAACGAGGTGTCGTCGAGGACGAACTCGACGACGGCCAGGACGAACAACACACCGGCGAACACGACGCTCTCGCGCCACCCCAGTCTGAGCGGAAGAGTCGGCAACAGCAGGCCGATGCCGGCGGCGACGACCCCGACGACGCCGACGAGGACGGCCTGCTGGCGCCGGTCGAGGTCGACGTTTGCTGTCATTATTCGACGTCTTCACGCGCAGTCGCTTCAACGTCGAGGATCAGATCGGCGCCGTAAGCGCCCGCGGGCGTCTGGTAACCGGCGGGCGCGTCGCCGTCGAGTGCGCGCGTCGCCGTCGCCAGCGCCGTCTCGACGGTCAGGGCGTACGTCTCCGGCGTCTCCAACCGCGAGACGACGCGGTCGCCGTCGTCGTTCGTCGCCTCGCCCCAGAGGTAGCTCCGCCCACCCTCGCGCTGGCGCTCGCTCGGGCCGTCGACGGTCGCATCGACGAGTTCCTGCAGCGTGGATTTGACCGGCCCGCAGCCGAGGAGCGGCGCGAACAGCCGCGTTCCGCGCATGCTCCAGATGATCGGTTCGGGCATCGCGGCGTACACCTCGACGTTCGGAATCCCCGTCGTGTGGGCCGCCGTCACGAGATCACCCCACGGGATGGTCGCGGCGGTGCGTTCGCCCCGGCCGAAGTCGATCCGACGGGTCTTGTGTGCCGGCGCCACCGGTTCGAGCAGGCCGTCGCGGCGGACGACGCCGCCGTCGCCCACGAACTCGATGGCAGTCTTGGCCGTGCCCGCCGAGACGCTGGAGAGCGCCTCGAACCCGAGCGCGAGATGCGTCGCGTCGGGCAGTCGGTCCGCGAGATGCGCGGCCAGACAGTCCGTCGGGACGACGTCGAACCCGACGCCGGACATGAGCATGACGCCGGCGTCCCGGGCGGCCTCGTCGTGGGCGGCCACGCCCTGGAACACGTCGATCTCGCCGGTGATGTCGAGGTAGTGAGTGGAAGACTCGATACACGCTTCGACGAGCGGTTCGTACGTGTCGACGAACGGCCCGGCGCAGTTCAGGACGACGTCCACGTCCGCGAGTGCGGCTGGGACGTCGTCGGCGGCGAGATCGAGCGGTCGCGTCGGACAGTCCAACTCGTCGGCCTGGCGAGCCAGTTTCCGTTCGGAGCGGCCTGCGAGGATCGGCGTGATCCCTCGCTCGACGGCGGCCTCGGCGATGAGTTCCCCCGTGTACCCGTAGGAGCCGTAGATGAGCAAGTCGGCCATGTGTGTGACACGGGACCGAACAGCCGTCAACCTGACGAGAAGGGACAATTTTGTGCTGCCGAGTGCGCGTCGACGCGAGGCCGGCTCGTAGACAACCGCATGCTTGAAACCAGCGGCCCAACAAGCGGAAATATGGCCGAGGACGGGTCGATTACGTCCGTCGCGGACGTCCCCGACGAGTCGACGTTCCTGTTCACCGTTCGTGACCTCGACGAGGACGAACAGAAAGAAGCGATACTGGTCAAACTGGATGAGGAAGCCGTCACCGACGGCGGGAGCGAGTCGGCCGCGATCACCGGCTGGCTGAACTACTGCCAGCACTTCACCCACATCAAACTCGACAAGGGATCGGGCGCCCCGATGCGCGACGGCGAACTGGTCTGTGCCAACCACGGCGCGTACTTCGAGTCCGACTCGGGTCGCTGTACCTACGGACCCTGTGAAGGCGCGTACCTCACTGAACTCGACGTGGTGGTCGAAGACGGGACTGTGTATCTGACCGACGACGACTACGAATTCGTGGACACCGGCCCGATGGAAACCGACGACCTCGATCTGTCCTCGAAGTCGAACTACGAGTTCTGACGCTTGCGCGGTTGGTACTTGAGGCCGCCAGCAGTTCCGAAGAGAACGAGGAGCGCGCCGACGATCGAGAGGAGGCCGGAGCCGAGAATCGCCGTCGACGAGCGCAGTCCCGTCTGCGCGGCACTCCAGACGACGAGTGGCAGTCCGACGACGAGAAACGCACCCAACAGGGTGAACGCGCGTTGGCGGCCGGTGAACTGCTGTTCCGCGATCAACCGGTACGGACTGCGGCCCGGCATCGCGAGACCCGCAGCGACGATCGTCATGCCCCAGACGATCCCGCCGAGCGAGACCAGCAGTGACGGTCCGAGTCCAGTCGCCTGCGGACCCGCACCGCGCGCCGAAGCCGTCCCGGCGTCGTCGCCGCCAGCGAGGCCACTCAACGCCGGTGGGTACGCCAGCGTGACGATCCCACCGAGCAGCATGGCGAACCCCCCGATCACCAGCACCGTCCGAACGACGGCTCCGAGCGTTCCACGCACAGTCCAGTTGTTAACGTGCTCCACCCTATAGTTTGCTACATCGAATCCAGTCGAAAAATCAAGCGATGGGCGCCACGTTAAAACCTCGACGGTCCACACGGCGCGACGGCTGTCGGTTACTCGATTCGGAAGGCCGGTTCCTCGACGGATTCGCTCTTGCACTCCGGGCAGCGACCGGGACGGTTGAGCAGGTCGTCGAAGTCGTCGAACCCGCAGTCCCGACACGTCGGCGGCGCGACCAGGAGTTGTTCGTCGGTGTGATCCAGCGACTGGGCGATGTGCTCGACGTGACTCACGGCTGTACTGGCCTGGATCTCGAAGTCACGAGCAATCGCCCCCGCGGACAGCGCCTCCTCACGGAGTCGGTCCGCGACGCGCTGGCGGGTCGTCTGTGTCGCCTTCGCCTCGCGCATGTCGGTGATTTGCGGTGGAGTACCATACGCTTTCTGGACCGGGCACCCGAGAGCCACAGCCCAGTGGAGCGGGTCGGCCCGCCTCGAACTCGCGACCTGCCGCTCAGAACGGGACGAACGGGCGAACGGCGAGGGCGGTCTCCCGGGTGAGCCACTTCTGGACGGTGATCGGCCCGCGGAGGGACTCGTCGACCACGAACTCGGCGAACGAGCGGTCGGTGTACTCGAAGAGGAACTCCGTTTCGACGTCGTCGGCCGCGATGTCACAGAGCAACTGCAGTTCGGCGAGGTACTTGAGTCGCAGCCACTGGTTGCCGATCACTTCGAGATCGCCACACAGCGCCGCGGCCATCGCCGGCCGCCCGGCGACGATCGACTGCCAGGTGCGCGCAGCGGCCTGGAAGATCGAGTCGACCTCCAGATCGGACAGGTCAGTCACGAGCGAGAGCCCGTGACAGTTGCCGCCCTCTAACTCGATGTGCACGAAGATAGTGTCGTTGACGACGTCTCGCTCGGTCTGGTTGAGCAGGTGTTCGACCGATTCCGGGAGTGAAGAGCGGACGCGCTCGTCGATCAGCGAGAGGGCCTCCGTCAGCGACGTGTCGGCGAGGCCGTCACGGACGTTCGCAGGCATCTCACTGAGAACGTCGTCGCTGAGGTCCCCGATCGTCAGGTCGTCCAGGCCGAGATCGGTGATGACCAGGAGAATGTTTTCGCTGAACCCGAAGTCCTGCAGCTCGCTGCTCTCGTTGAGCGCTCGGCAGTACTCGTCCAGCCACTCTTCACTCGGATACAACGCCATAGTACCAGCTCCGTGTTATCATGACACAGCTATAAGCGCGATGGGGGTTTCGAGGGACGATGCTGTCTGTTCCGTACGGCAGCGACGATGATAACGGTAGTGGCGTTCGCGATCGGCCTCGACGGCTATCCGGAGTGCGTTCGGATGACGGCGGTCCAAAAAGAACTTACCCCCGTGGATTGAGGGTCGGAATATGGACGCTGTGGTTCTCGCCGGGGGATACGCGACGCGACTGTGGCCAGTCACGAAACACAGACCGAAGATGCTGCTGCCGGTGGGGGAAACGACGGTAATCGATCGCATTCTGACCGAGTTAGAGACGGACGACCGTATCGAGAACGTCTACGTCAGTACCAACGAGCGCTTCGCCGCCGAGTTCGAAGCGCACGTGGAAGAGGAAGGCTACGAGAAGCCCCAACTCTCGATCGAGGAGACCAGCGCGGAAGACGAGAAGTTCGGCGTCGTGGGGGCGCTCGGCCAGCTCGTCGCCCGCGAAGGGATCGACGACGACCTGCTCGTGATCGCCGGTGACAACCTCATCGGCTTCGACGTGAGCGACTTCATCGACTACTTCGCGGAGAAGGGCACGCCGACGCTGGCAGCCTACGACGTCGGGACCCGCGAGAAGGCGAAATCCTACGGTCTCGTCGAGTTGGAGGACGAACGCGTCGTCGATTTCCAGGAAAAGCCCGAGGAACCCAACAGCACGCTGGTGTCGATCGCCTGCTACGCGTTCCCGGAAGAGAGCATCCGCTTCCAGGAGTACCTGGACGGCGACAACAATCCGGACGAACCGGGCTGGTTCATCCAGTGGCTTCAGTCACAGGAAGCCGTTCACGCCTTCACGTTCGACGACGCCTGGTACGACATCGGCACGCCCGAGAGCTATCTCGAAGCCGTCGCCTGGGAACTGGACGGCGGCAGTCTCATCGCCGAGAGCGCGACCGTCGAAGGGTCCGAGATCGGCGAGAACGTCCACGTCCTGCCCGACGCCGAGGTCGTCGATTCGACCATCGAGGAGGCAGTCATCTTCTCCGACACGACCGTCGAGGACTGCGAGATCCGCGAGTCGATCATCGACAAGGACACGCACGTCGCCAACCTCGACCTGGCTGGCGCTCTCATCGGCGCCCACACGCAGATCACGAACGGGCAGTAGTCACTCCCAGCCACCTTTTTCATCGTCGGGTCGCAGCGAACCCGCGACCACTCCTCGAAAAAGCTGGACCAAAAAGAGCCGTGACCTCACTTCGTTCGGTCACGGTGAACCGGCTCGTTCCCGATGGTCACTCACCGGATGCTCACTCCAGCCAGGCGTCGGTAATCTCGACGTGGCCTCGCATCCCTTCCCAGACGGAATCGTACTCCAGTCGGATCGCTCGCTCCATGTGGGGGCCGTCGGTCACGAGCGTCTCGAACTCGCCGCCCTCCCCGAGGATGTGCACGCCGTACTCCTCGTGGAGCGCTTCGAGGTCGGCGATGGCGTCGGCGTCGAGGGTACGACCGAGCCACGACTCGTCCAAGCCGTGGGCGGCCACCTGAATGATTTTGATCTCGAAGTCGGCGTCGAGCATCGCGTCGGCCAGGTCGCGCGGGTCTTCCTGCCAGAGCGGTGCGAACAGGTCGGCGTCCAGGCGGTCGCACATCGCCTCGATGCGGGAGGTCTGGTACTCGCTCTCGACTGCGCCGGCGGTCACGCCCGCGATGCCGCCGTCGAGGTCGGCGGCCAGGTCCTGAAGGGCCGTCTCCAACACTGCGAGTTCGGCGTCGCCCTGGTCGCCCGAATGCGTCGCCTCGGCGGCCGCGAGGTCGTCGGGTTCGACGTCCACGAGATCGATGCCGATGCTCTCGGCGGCGAGGCCCGCGAGGTCGGTCGCCGGCACGTGGTACATGTACGAATCCTCTTCCGGGTGGACGGTGACGAGCCGTTCGACCGGGAGGCCGCGTTCGAGCGCCTGGTAGAGCGCCCACGACGAGTCCTTGCCGCCTGAGAAGAGCGAAACCCACGCACCGGTTGTCATACCCGTCGGGTAGCGGACGAGTGCCTAAATCCACTCCGGTTGCCGACCGGGGGAGACGAACGTTTTTATCCGGAAACGGGTCCAGCCCGTGCCACGAGAATGAATTCCGTCGCCCGAATCAGGATCGCCGTTCGTGCGCTCGCAAAGACGGGACGCGTCGTCGTTCGGCGGCCGACGGTCCTCGTGTATCCAGTGGTACTGACGCTCTCACTCTTCCTGTTGATTCCGGCGGTCGCCGTCCCGATCGTACTCACTGAGGGCGGTATCGTTCGCCTCGCGGTCTGGCTGTCGAGCGTGGCGGCCTACTTCCTCGGCGGTGGCGTCCTGTGTACCGTCTTGTTCGGGGCGATGGTCTACGAAACGAACCAGCTCTTCCGCGGACAGCCGGCCGTTCCGTTCTCGGGAGTCACCGCCGTCTGGCGAAACCGACGAACGCTCACAGCGTTGGGGCTCGTCCTCGGTACGGGCGGTATGCTGTCTTGGTATGGCCGAACGCTCCTCGAACGAGTTCTCGGCGACCTCCCCGTAGATGTGCTGACGGCACTGCAGGGCAGCGGCAGCATGTTCGCAATCGTGATCGTAATGGTTGAGAACAGGTCACTCTCTGAGATCGCCGACCCAGTCGTCGATGCCGTCTCCGAGACGGCGGTCGAGTCGATCGTCACCACAGAGGTCATTCAGGGCCTCGCAACGATCAGCCTGTACGCGGGTGCAGGGTTCGGCATCGGCTCGACTCTCTTCGGGGTTCGAATCGACCCGCTCGGGTTCTTCACGCCGTTTCTCGGCTTCCTGCTCGTTCCGTTCCTCACGATCACTCTCTGCTGTCTCCTCGAAGGCGTGTCGCGGACGGCGATCTTCCTCCATGCGACCGGCCAGAGGGGCGAGGACCTGCGGATTACGCCGGATCGAGTCCTCAGAGGTCGCAACGAGCCCCGCATCGAGTGAGCAGTGTTACTGCTGTTCGGCCACCTCGTCGTCGACGTCCTCCTCGACCTCGGCACCGTTGAAATACGAGGAGAACCTGACGCCGACGAGACTGACGAGGATGCCGGTGAAGATGAACACCGCCAGCCGGACGCGCGGCTCCAGCGTGAGTCCCTCGACGGCGATCGGTCCCACGTCGACCGGCTGGACGGTGAAGGGGTCGAACACGCGGGCTCGTTCGAGGAAGTACGCCGAGAAGCCGCGGATGACCAGTCCGACCGCGACCGCGCCGAAGGGGAGGTTGACGTAGGCGCCCCGGACGCGCTCCTCGCGGATGATCTCGTCGAGCAGCCGGCCGGTACTGGCCGCCAGCGCTGCGGCCGTCAGCCAGGGAATGCTGTCGAACGCGAACCGCATCGCGAGGATGAAGGGCGGCTGGCCGCCCGTCGAGGAGACGCCGATCGCGCCCGCGAACACGCCGATGAGTCCCAGCCCGCTGGCGACCACGTACGTGACCAGCGACACCTGCCCGGAGTAGAACGCGTCGCGGATCTCCCCGGGCAACCGCGCCAGGAACGTGTCGATGCCGAGCCCCTTGTAGAGGAAGAAGGCCCCGATGACGGCGGCGATGGCGGCAGTCGCCACGGCGGGGCTCTCAGCCAGCAAGAGCAACGCGGGGAAGGCAAGCAGCGCGACGCCGACCGGCACCAGGACGGTCTTTCGCAGTTCCTCGTCTGCGAGGAACTGTTTGAGGAGGTAGTAGGTCGACTCGATGTCGCGGGCCTGGCGGACGACGACGCGGTCGACGGCGTCGACGCGGATGCGGCTCTCGACGATGGGGACCAGCCGTTCGTCCTCGGCGCTGTCGACGACGACGATGGCAGAATCGGGGTCGTACTCGGCCACCAGGTCGTCGGTCTGGCGCGCGACGGCCCGGTCGCTGGAGACGGAGTCGCCGCTCGCGGAGACGACCGCGACGACGGCACCTTCGTCTTCGTCGTGGAGGTCGCGGGTGATACGCAGCGCTTCGAGCATACAGTTGACGCGACTGTCTTCGGGGTCCGCGACGCCCGCGTCAGTCACCAGCGATTGGACTGCCTCCCAGCCGACGACCGGCGGGTCGATGCCGAGGTGCCCGCTCCGGTCGATACACACCACCAACGTTGTCACTGTCGGTGGTTGGAGCGCCAACCATTAAAAAAGGTTGCAGCCGTTCATCGCCAGACTGCATCCGATCGGCCCTCGATACCCCTACTTCAGGCGGAAGTCGAAGCCGTCAGTCGCGTCGAACGTGCTGGCGACCCCGGCGCCGAAGGCGTACGCCACCGACTGTACGCCGCCTCGCAACCGCTCGCGGATGGTGCCCGCCGGTTCGAACTCCTCGACGGTCACTGCCGTCCCGAGTTCGTCTTCGAGTCGCTCCTCGACGTCGCGTCGCGTCCCGAGTTCGTCGACCAGCCCGAGTTCGGCGGCGTCCTCGCCGAGGTAGATCCGCGCCTCCGTGTCCCTGACGGTCTCGGGGTCCAGGCCGCGGCCCTCGGCGACGGTCTCGACGAACGAGTCGTAGTAGTCGTCGACGATTCCCTGGAGGTAGGCCCGTTCGTCCTCGTCGAGGTCCTTCAACGGGACGCCGGCGTCCTTGTACTCCCCCGCCGTGAACTGCTCGTAACTGACGCCCAGGTCGTCGGCGAGGTCGCTGACGTTCACGCGCGACCCGATGACGCCGATGGAACCGACGATACTCCCGTTTCGTGCCCAGAGTTCGTCACAGCCGCTGGCGATGTCGTAGCCGCCGCTGGCACACACGTCCGTCGCGTAGGCGATCGTCGGCCCGTCGAATCGCTCGGCCGCCAGCCGGATGTCCTCGCTGGGGACGATCTCCCCGCCCGGCGTGTTCAGTTTCACGATGAGCGCCTCGGCGTTGTCGTCATCGTCGGCTCGTTCGATCTGGTCGACGACGTCGTCGGCGTGTGCACCGGTCGGCGACGTGACGCCGCCGCCCGCCGACCTGGTGATCGGTCCCTCGACTGCGACCTCGGCGACGTTGTAGCCCGGCACGACCGACGATGCGACGTTCCCTCCGACGCGCAGTGCCAGCGGGATCACCAGGACGAACAGCACGATCCCGAGCAAGTGCGTCAGATCGTCCGGGAGATCGACGAACAGTTCCCAGGCGAGGAGTGCGACGACGAGTGCAGTCCCGAGTGCGACGGCGCCGCGAACGGCGGACTGCATCCGTCCCTGTCCACGAAGAGCCATGCTTCCGTCTCGGGTCTGAGCGCTGAAAAATCCGTATATCGAGAACCGCGTCGCTAGGGATGGCGAGAAAACGAGAAATCACTGCTCGCGTCGCGAACGAATTCAGTTAGATCGGAATTAGAGCAGCCCCGTCTTCTGGAGCTTCATCAGGTCCTCGGTGTCGAGGGTTTCGCCTTCCTTGAACTTCTGGTAGATCTCTTCGGCCTCTTCGCGGGCGGCCTCCTGCTTTTCCTCGCGCTGGGAGCGCTCCTCTTCTTCTTCCTTCTTGTCGAGTTCGCGCAGGCGCTTCTGGACGCGGACGAAGTCCTCGTGGTGCTGGTCCGCGGCTTCCTGGGCCTCGACGAACTGCTCGTGCATCTCGTCGGCCTCGTCGCGGATCTCGTCGGCCTCGCGATAGGCCTCGATCATCTCGTTGTGGTGCTTCTGGGCCTCGTCGGCGAGCTCCGTCACCTTCTGGTGGTGCTGGGACGCCTCGGAGCGGATCTCCTCTGCTTCCTCTTTGATCCCCTCGACGTCGTCAGTCTGATCGAGTTTCTCCTTTTTCTCCTGGAGCTCCTCGCGCTTGTTCTCGATCTTCTCGATGAGCTCGCGCTCTTCTTCCGGGTTGAGGACCTCGGTCTGCTGTTTGAACTCGAGATCTTCGATCTCCTCTTTGAGCTTCTCGATGGACGCCCCTTCATCCAGTTCGAGGTCCGATTTCTTCTCCTCGACCTCGTCGAACAGCTCGTTGGCCTCGGCGTTGAGCTCGTTGCGCTTTTCCTTGTGCTCTTGAACCTGAGAGTTGAGCTCGTCGCGCTTCTCGCGGTGTTCCTGTGCTTCGTCGACCTTCTCGCGAGTCTTCGCGTTCAGGTCGTCCCGATTGGAAGCGCGCTCCGACGCGAGCTGGTTCAGCTCGTTTCGTCGGTCGCGCAGTTGGCCGGCGAGCTTGATGAGTTCGCCTTTGGATTTGTTTTCGATGTCGTCGTCTGTTACTTCGATGTTTTTGGAATCGTCGATTGACTCTGCCATTGTTGGTACCTCTATGCCATTACCGCTCCGACGGTCGACAGCGTACGCTCTTTGTTGGTGGCTGGCGCCTGATAAGGAAGATTCCCTGTCATCTATGGGCGTCGCACGATACTGCCGGAACGCCGGAGGCGTTCTGGTGATTCATAGTACCGTCTTTGATGGTTTAAATATTCCGGTCGCTGAGGAGCATGTAACCCGCTAGCAAACGCCTGAAGGCGCCACGGGACGGTTTCGCACAGTCGTCGAATAGTGGTCGATGTACTTATATATAGTAATCGTTACCAACGGCCCGTTGCTCGACCATGTCGCCTTCCTCGTTTTCCTCGTAGAGGGCGACCATCAGCGAGATGCCGTTGGCGTCGTCGGGAATCGTCAGCGTTCCGAGCGTCTCCCGGCTGTGGGCGTCGAGCGCCATCTCCGTGTCTCCCTCCAGGTCGCCGGCGACCCACTTGACGATCCCCTCGACCGGTTCGGGAGTGTCGTTGACGACGGTGAGTTCGCTCGTCGCACCGGGCGTCGGCTCCGCGAGGAACGCCTGCACCGGTTCGAACGCGTCCGTAAGTGCCTGGTAGGCGTCTTTCTCTGTTCCGTTGCGTTCCATGACGCCCATCCCCGCGTCACCGGTATCCCGGAGTGCGAACGCGGTGAACAGAGCCGTGTCGCGCAAGCGGAGCGTTTCCGCGATCTCCGAGACGACTCTGGCCTGGTATCGCTGGGAGGCCTGCGTGTCGTCGGCGTCAGCGACGTGGCTCGCGTGTTTCCCCTGGTCAAATCCCGACGTGTTCGTCAGTTCGCCGAGCCCCAGTGCGCCGGCCCCGAACTCGGCGACGACGTCGCCGACATCGTAGTGATCCAGGACCCAGTCCGTGCTGTCGACGGTCCCGTAATCCCAGCCGGGATAGATTGCGGCCGCGTCGGGATCGATGCCGACGGATCCGACGACGGGGAACACCGGCCGGTCGTCGGGGAGTGACTCGGCCAGCGTCTCGGCAGGACCGCGGTCGTAGCTCGCCCGGTGGGTCCGCCACCGCATGCGTAGCCGGTCGAGAAAGCCCGATCCGAGCGCGGACGGGAAGAGATCGACGGGGTCGTCGTGGACGCTGAACGCCGCCAGGGACGGATGCTTGTCGAACGTCCAGAGGAGATGCTTTGCGACCTCCTGCCCGCGACTGACGCTGAACCCGCCGGGACCGGTCAGCGGAAGGTCCTGCCAGACCAGCAGTCCCGCCTCGTCGGCCGCCTCGTAGACGGCCTGGCGCGGCGCGTGGGCGTGCAGTCTGACGACGGTCGCGTTGGCGTCGACGGCGCGTTTGACGTCGGCCGGCGTCGCCGTCTGAAGGTTGAACCCGCGCCCGGGGACGCGTTCCCCGTTGACGAGCAGGCTATCGTCGCCGCGTTCGATCGAGCAGAGTCCGGTCGTCACGCTCGTCGTGAAGCCGTCCAGTTTCGCTCGCACCGAGTAGCGGTGCTGGGGACCGTGCCCGCGCGGGTACCACAGTGACGGGTCGTGGACGTCGATGGTGTGCGTCACGACCGTGCGCTCACCGGCACCGGCCTGCACCTGGGCGCGGTCCATCATCCCGCGACTCTGGAACTCGCCTTCCGGCCGGAGCGAGAACGTCATTCGATCGTCGATGGGCTCGGCAGTCTCGACGACGGCGCGGACGTCGATCGCCGCCTGTTCGTCGTCGACGGCGCGGGGCCGCACGTCCAGCTCCGAGATGAACGGCTCTGGGTAGGTCTCGATGGACGCGTCCCACCAGATCCCCGGGACGCGGTGGATCTCCGGCATGGCGTCGGTCGCGTACACGCCGCCGAACCGATCCTGTGGCGCCCGACACTCGACGACGAGTTCGTTTGTCTCGGCCGGTTCGAACGAGTGACGGAACGGACGAAAGTAGGCGTCGTGCGTCCCGACGAGATCGTCGTTCAACCAGATGCGCGCGTGAGCGAACAGTCCGTAGAGTTCGAGGACGGCGCGTGTGTGATCTTCCGGTCGGGGATCTTCGAATTCGGTTCGGTAGGCGACGGCGTCGGCGCCTTTGAACGCCGACGGTCGCCCGGGAACGTCCACCGGCGTCCACATCTCCGGATCCGGTTTCCCGTCGTCCGACTCGACCGACGCACCAGTCCACTGACCCAGCATATGTATGCCCGCGCGTCCGCCTGGGTCATATCCTTTACGCGACTGTTCCTAAATTCCTGACTGGTCACGTGAGTAATACAAGTTGCAGGACCCGATCGACCCCAGCCGATCCGGAACGCGCCTGCCAGTTCGTCTCGCGAGCGAGAGCACCGTGGGAGACAGCAGGCACAGAGGCCGCCAGATTGCGGGCACGAACGGCGGCGGAACGGCGACTGCGTCGCCCCCGTTTACTTTCACTTTCACTCCGCGGACGGCTCGCCTTGATACCACTGACGTCCGTCTCTGCAAACATGTTCGAGGAGTTGGCCTGTACCTGTGACAGTTGCGAGCGTGAACTGGGCGACGCTGCGCTGCAACTCGTCTACCGGACCGACGCGGGAGCGCGCCGCGCCTACGAGTGTGCCTGTGGTGCCGTGACGGTCACTGTCACCGCGTGATCGCCCGTGAAACGACTGCCTGAAGTGCAGTCGTCGGGAACGGACGGTCATGGAAGAAGTGGTCCGCGCACACGGACACGAGCACGTGTCGGCCGAGCACGCGAGCACGTTCGAGTTCACGAGCGACGACTACCTGACGCCGGCGGGCGACTGCATCCTCGCCATCGAGGCGGATCGGGTCCCCGCCGACTTCGATCCCGAGTTCGTCGCCGCCTGCCAGGACGCCGAGGCGACGATCACGGCGACGATCGAGGCAGGGGGCTACGCCGAAACCGTCACGGGGAGCGGCCACCCGGATCTCTCCTTCGAGAACGAACGGAGCATCGTCGGCCGCACCAGCGACTACGTCGACGATCGCACCGTCATGGTCGGCGCTGACGGCGCAGCCGGCGACCTGGACCGTGACCTCGTGACCGCGCTGTCCGAGGGGGCCGAAGCGACGCTGACGCTCCGCGTCGAGTAACCAGCGCGCCTGACCGCGGGTCGAACGCGAACACAGGAGACCGAGCCTTCACGGACGCTGGGGCACCAACGGTTCTGGGCAACTAGGACGCTGGGCCTGGTATCACCCTAAACGTCCCGCCGAACGTGTTCGGGAGGGGTACCGGACTGTGAAAACGCCGTCGTCACTTTATGCAGGCGATCGGTGAAGGCCGGAGTATGCTGTGCAATCAATGTGAGCAGACCCCTGACGGCGGCTGTACGGTTCGTGGCGTGTGTGGCAAAGAAGACGACATCAACTCGATGCAGGAGTTGATTCTGTACGCGCTCAAAGGCGTCGCCGCCTACGACACCGAAGCGCGGAACTTCGGCTACAGCTCGGAACTGGTGAACGAAACGATCTCAGAGGCCCTCTACACCACGCTGACGAACGTCAACTTCGACCCGGAACAGCACCTCGACCTCGCGATGGACGTCGGGGAAGCCGCCATCGAAGTGATGGAGCAACTCGACCGAGCACACACAGAGGCATTCGGGCTTCCGGAACCGGCGGAAGTGCCCCAGAACGACGTCGACGGCCACGCGATCCTCGTGACGGGGCACGACCTCCACGCGCTCGACCAACTCCTCGACCAGGCCGATGGCGAGGACGTGACCGTCTACACGCACTCCGAGATGCTGCCGGCGCACGGCTATCCCCGTTTCGCGAACGACGATCAGTTGCGCGGTAACATCGGCGGTGCGTGGTACGACCAGCGCACCCTCTTCGACGAGTTCCCGGGCGTCGTCGTCGGGACCTCGAACTGCGTCCAGCCGCCAAAAGACGAGTACGCCGACCGGATGTACACGCACGGCGTCGCGGGCCTCGACGGCACCGACGACCTGCCCGAGGGCGATTTCACGCCGGCCATCGAGCACGCGCTGGAAACGCCCGCAGCGGACTGGAACTCGGACGAACGGATCACGACCGGCTACCACCACCAGAACGTCGTCGACATGGCGCCCCAGATCGTCGACGCCGTCGAGGACGGCGACCTGTCTCACTTCTTCGTCATCGGCGGGTGTGACGCGCCGACGCCCGGCCGGTCGTACTACCGAGAACTCGCCCAGGAAGTCCCCGAGGACTGCGTCATCATGACGACCTCCTGCGGGAAGTTCCGGTTCAACGACCTCGACTTCGGGACCGTTCCCGGGACCGACATCCCGCGGTACATCGACCTCGGTCAGTGCAACGACTCCATCTCGACGGTCAAGATCGCCAGCGCGCTCGCCGAGGAGTTCGACTGCGCGGTCGGCGACCTCCCGGTGAGCATCGCGCTCTCCTGGTTCGAGCAGAAAGCCGTCGCCATCCTCCTCGGTCTGTTCTCCCTCGGCATCGAGGACGTGCGCCTCGGTCCGAGCCTCCCCGAGTTCGTCACACCCGAGGTCGCCGAAACCTTACAGGCCGAGTTCGGCCTGCAGCCCATCGGTGACGCTCGTTCGGACCTCGAAGCGATGCTCGGCACCGGCACGTCGTCTGCCGCCAGCGCGGACTGATCGATCGGACAGACCGTTCGAAGCGGTCGCTGCTCGTTCGGATAGTCGCCGGTCTCGAACGGGGGAATTGTCTGCTATATACTCGTAATTGCTGATAGTAGGGTATATACCCCACATAGCAACCGGTTACCTGAGGGGGTCCCTTTGTGACGTAAACGCTGGCCGACCCATCAGCTGTCAGTCACGTGACGGCAGTCTACCTTCGGACCAGTCGTCAAACCCACCCAGAACAACCAATGTCGGACAACGCAGCATCCACCGAACGGACAGTCGACCTGTCAGATCCAGAGTACTATCTGAACCGCGAGTTGAGCAAGCTCGAGTTCAACGAGCGCGTGCTCCACGAAGCCCTCGACGAGCGGAATCCGCTGCTCGAGCGGGTGAAGTTCCTCTCGATTTTCACCCAGAACATGGACGAGTTCTTCATGAAGCGGGTCGGGGGGCTGAAACAACAGATCGTCGCGAACGTCACGGACACGACGCCCGACGGGCGCACGCCGCGCGAGCAGTGGGAGGCAGTGCTCGAGAAGGCAGCCCCGCTGTTCGAGCGGCAGGCCGAGTGCTATCACGAGATGATCAGGCCAGCGCTCTCGACGGCCGGCGTCGAGATCGTCGACTACGACGACCTCGACTACGGGGAGCAGACCGAACTGGACGCCTACTTCGAGAACTCCGTGCTCCCGACGCTGACGCCGCTGACGTTCGACCCCGCTCACCCGTTCCCGCACATCTCGAACCTCTCGCTCTCGCTGGCCGTGTTGACCAGACAGGACGGCGAGAGCGACCCGACGTTCTCTCGGGTGAAGATTCCCCAGAATCGCCCGCGACTGGTCCAGATCGATGACGACACCAGATACGTCCTGCTCGAGGAGATCATCGCCGCGAACCTCGAACACCTGTTCCCTAACGTCGAAATCGTCGAACACGCGACGTTCCGCGTGACGCGCAACGCCGAGGTCCGACGCAACGAGGAGGTCGCCGAAGACCTCATCGAGATGATCGAAGAGGTCCTCGAAGAGCGGCGGTTCGCGACGATGGTCCGCCTGGAAGTCGAGTCGGACATGTCCGACCGGGTGCTCGATCTGCTGTTGGAGCACCTCGACGTGGAGGACCGCGAAGTGTTCAGGCTGCCGGCGCCGCTCGATTACAGGGAGTTCATGCGGCTGACGGGCCTCGACCGCCCGGATCTGAAACTGCCCGAGTGGACGCCACAATCCCATCCGCGGCTGACGACGCGTCGCGGCGACGAGCCCAGGGACATCTTCGCCGAAATCAAGCGCGGCGACATCCTCGTCCACCACCCCTACCACGCGTTTACTGACACCGTCCAGCGGTTCATCGACGAGGCCGCCCACGACCCCGACGTGCTGGCGATCAAGGCTGCTATCTACCGGACGGCAAGCGACTCGAAGATCATTCAGAGCCTCATCGACGCCGCCCAGAACGGCAAGCAGGTCGCGGTGATGGTCGAGCTGAAAGCGCGTTTCGACGAGAAAGACAACTTAGAGTGGGCCAAGAAGCTCGAAGAAGAGGGCATCCACGTCGCTTACGGGACCATCGGCTACAAGACACACACGAAGACGTCGCTCGTCGTCCGCGAGGAGTCCGACGGCGTCCAGCTGTATTCACACGTGGGCACCGGCAACTACCACTCCGAGACGGCCAAGCGGTACGAGGACCTCGGGCTGTTGACCGCCAGCAGGGACATCGGCCAGGACCTCGTGAAACTGTTCAACTACTTCACCGGCCACTCGCTCCACAAGGAGTACCGCGAGTTGCTCATCGCGCCCGGCAACATGCGCCAGCGACTGATCGATCTGATTCGACAGGAGGCAGGCCACGCACGCGACGGAACCGACGCGAAGATCGTCGCGAAGCTCAACCGTCTGGAAGACCCCGAGATCGTCGAGGAACTGTATCGGGCGTCTCGCGCAGGCGTGGACATCGACCTCATCGTCCGGGACATCTGTCGGCTCCGCCCCGGGCTGGAAGGCGTCAGCGAGAACGTCGACGTCGTCAGCATCGTCGGCCGGTTCCTCGAACACTCGCGAATCCTCTACTTCCGCGACGACGGGAACGAACACTATTACATCGGGTCGGCCGACTGGATGGAGCGGAATCTCGACAACCGCGTCGAGGCCGTGGCACCGATCCACGACCCGGCCCTCCAGCAGCGACTCCAGTACGTCCTCGACGTCTGTCTCGCGGACAACCGAAACTGCTGGGAGATGCAGGCCGACGGGAGCTACGTCCAGCGGACCCCGGACGAAGACGAGCCCGTGAGAACCGCACAGGAGACGTTCATGGACCAGGCCGAAGACGCCATCCCAGACGCGAATATATAGAGTACGTACCATCTAGCACCAGCATAGAGAGCAATTAGCAATTTCTTACAGTCCGTCGCCGTCAGTACCAGCATGACGAGCGAGGGGACCGACGGACTGACGGCGCACAGCCAGGCGACGACCGATGGCGAGCGACTGACGGGAAACACCGACCGAGATCTGATGCTTACCGACACGGACTTCGCAGACGAGGTGGCGGACCGACACCTGCGATTCGACGCAGCACAGTACGACGACATCTACGTCGTGGGGGACGTCCACGGCTGTATCGACGAACTGCGGACGCTGTGGGACCGGGTCGACCCCTCGGGCGACGACGTTGTCCTGTTCGTCGGTGACCTCATCCGGAAGGGGCCGGACAGCGAGGCGGTCGTCGAGTTCGTCCAGTCGCGGCCGAACGCGCTGAGCGTCCGTGGCAACAACGAGGCGAAGGTCATCAACGACCGGATCGACACTGGTCCGTTCGCCGCGTTCGAGGACGGCCTCGAAGAGCTGCCGGTCGTCATCTCCTGGGACGACGCGATGATCGTCCACGGCGGCGTCCACCCGGAGTGGGCGCTCGCCGACCACGACATCGTCGACTTCCAGGAGATGCGTGGCGTCCCCGTCGGGAACAGCTACGACGGCCCCTACTGGTTCGATTCCTACCAGGGACCGCCGCGCGTGTTTTTCGGCCACACCGTCCTCGAAGACCCGGTCGTCCGCGAGTGGGCCATCGGCCTCGACACCGGCTGCGTCTACGGCGGCGACCTCACGGCCTACGACTACCGGTCAGACGAGTTCGTCAGCGTCCCGGCCGAGGAGACCTACCGGGACCGCAGCGACGACAAGATCCTGGACGTCTGAAACGAAGTCGCGGAGTGTTTTGTCGTTCGGTTCGTACCGACTGCCAGCATGCCCGAGGACCCCGAACCGGAGATGAACATCAGCGGCGGCCGAGACGGCGGCGGCTTCACCGCCGCCTTCGAGCCCGGCGACGCGGCCACCAGAGCTGAAGCCGTCGTCGACCGGCTGGGAGAGCTGTACTGGCAGAAGACCTACGGCGGACGCGACGGGTTCGAGTGTCTCGTCCGGACGATACTCAGTCAGAACACGAGCGACAGGGCCAGCCAGCCCGCCCACGACGCGCTGATGGACCGATACGCAGACCGTGGGGACCTGGCCGAAACCCTGGCGAACGCGGACCAGCAGCGACTGGCCGAAACCATCAGCAGCGCCGGACTCTATAATCAGAAGTCAGAGACGATCATCCGCCTCGCCGGCCGTATCTGCGAGGAGTACGGCGGAGAGGACGGCTTCGACGAGTTCGTCAGGACCGCCGACCCCGCCGACGTCCGCGACGCGCTGCTCGACATGAAGGGCGTCGGGCCGAAGACGGCCGACTGCGTGCTGCTGTTCGCCGGCGGCCGCGGCGGCGTCTTCCCCGTCGACACCCACGTCCACCGGATCGCTCGCCGGATGGGACTGGCGCCCGCCGACGCCGACCACGAGGAGGTCAGAGAGCACATCGAACGGGACGTACCAGCCGAGAAGTGTGGCTTCGGTCACACCGCGATGATCCAGTTCGGTCGCGAGTACTGCACTGCGCGAAAGCCGGCCTGTCTGGACGACCCCGAGGCCTGTCCGCTGGCAGCCCAGTGTGACCGGGTGGGCGTCGACCCCGAATCGGGTGAAGTCGTCGACCCCGCAGAGACCTGACGTCAGTCGCGGTGGCCCCACCGACGCCCTTCGTCGTCGTATCGGGCGTCCAGAATCCGATCGAACTGGTCGTCGCTGAGTTCGACGTCGACCGCGCCGACGTTCTCGTCGAGTTGATCGACGGTCCGGGCACCGACGATGGGCACGCAAGTGAACTCGTCGTGTTCGATGAGCCAGCGGAGCGCGACCTGTGCCGGCGTCGCGTCGCGTTCGTCGGCGACCGCTCGGATCGCGTCGAGGACGTGCCAGCCCCGCGCGGAGACGTAGAAGTCGTCGAACCGGTCCGACAGCGACGCGCGGGAGTCGTCGGGGGCTTTCACCGTGTACGGATCGTCCGCGACGCGCTCGTACTTCCCGGTGAGGAAGCCGCCGGCCAGCGGGGAGTACGGACACACTGCCAGGTCCTGGTCGGCACACACGTCGAGGTAGTCTTTCACGTCGTCGCGATAGGCGGCGTGGAACAGCGGCTGGGTCACCTCGAACCGCTCCAACCCGTTCACGTCGGCTTTCCAGAGCGCTTTCGTCAGTTGCCAGGCCGCCATCGTCGAGGCGCCGAGGTAGTGGATCTTGCCCTCGCGGACGAGGTCGGTGAGCGTGCGCAGTGTCTCTTCGATGGGCGCGTCCTCGTCCCAGCGGTGGATGTAGTAGAGGTCGAGGTAGTCCGTTCCGAGTCGGTCGAGCGTTCCCTCGATCTGGCGGCGGATGTGCTTGCGGCCGAGCCCGCTGTCGTTCGGGCCCGGCTCGCCCCGGCCGTCGAAGGGGAAGTACACCTTCGAGGCGAGGACGAAATCCGAGCGGTCGTGGTGGGCCAGCCAGTCGCCGATGTACTCCTCGCTCAGGCCGTTGGGCGTCCCGTAGACGTTCGCCGTGTCGATGAAGTTGATGCCCCGGTCCCACGCCGCGTCAAGCAGGTCGTGGGCTTCGTCCTTCCCGGTCTCGACGACGCCACCGGTCTCGCGGCCGAATCGCCACGTCCCGAAACAGAGTTGCGACACCTTCGTCCCGGTCGAGCCGAGCCTGACGTACTCCATATCTGGCTCTCCGGGCGAACCGGGATAAGATTCTCGCTGGCCCGTCAGGATCGCAGCATCGTATCACGACAGACACGTCAGCATCTCCGACAAAGTGGCTAACTCACCGACTGTGGAATGGACACGTATGACGATACGGGAGGCGTCCGAGAGCGACGTGGACGGGATTCACGACGTGGCGCAGGCGTCCTGGGAGACAGACTACCCGGACATCCTGAGCCGGGAGACCGTCGAAGAGGGGGTCAAGGAGTGGTACGACACAGACAACCTCCGCGAGGCAGTCAGGGACTCTCGAACGCGGCTGTTCGTCGCCGACGAGGACGAGGGAGTCGTGGGGTTCGTCCACGGTATCCTGAGCAACGAGGACGAGGGACACATCCTGCGCCTGTACGTCCACCCAGACCATCGAAAGCAGGGCCTCGGACGACAGCTCTTCGAGCGAGTTCACACGGACCTGACCGACCACGGCGTCGACCAGCTCTACGCAATGGTGCTCGCGGACAACGACCTCGGGGAAGCGTTCTACCAGTCGCTGGGCTTCGAGAAAACCGGCGAGAGCGAGACGACCATCGGCGGGAACGCCTATCGAGAGAGCACGTTCGTCCTCAAGCCCATGACCTGAGTGCTGCGCAGTCACCTAGAGCGGTGGCCAGGAGTGCGTGCCCGCGCGACAGCGCGGGCCGCACGACTCGGGGAAAGGCAGGCAAACCAGCAAGCAGCAGTGCTGCACCGTCGCGGTCGCGCGTCATGGCGACCGCCGCGGTGCAGACGCAAGCGCGCTCGCCAGTTACCGCTGGCGTGCGCGCAATGCGGTACCTGGCGGAATACTAAGGGCGAGGCGGGTCGCCAGGCCCGCCGAGGGCTTAGAGGAACCTGAAGGTCTCCAGGTTCTTCGGCGCGAACGTCCGCATGTTGAACTCGTGGTACAGCGCCGAAGACAGGTCCTGCGTGGACTTCTCGTCGCCGTGGACACAGAGCACTTTCTCCGGGCGCGGGTTCATCGTCTTCACGAAGTTCTCCAGTCCCTGCCGGTCGGCGTGGCCGGAGAACCCGTCGACGGTCTCGACGTCACACTTCAGCGTCAGCGTGTCGCCGCGGCCGCGGCCGTTGCCGTTGCCCATCGGGATCTCGTCCCAGCCGTTCTGAATGCGGCGGCCGAGCGTTCCCTGCGCCTGGTAGCCGACGAACACCATCGTGGTCTCGGGGTCCGGCCCGACGTGTTCGAGCCAGGACATGATGGGACCGCCGGTGACCATCCCCGAGGTCGAGAGGATGATCGCCGGGCCTTCGTCGGCGACCTGCTGGCGTTCCTCTTCGCCGCCGTCGATGTGGTTGAACTCGTCGGCGAGGAACGGGTTCTCGTCGTCGTGGAAGATGCGGTCCCGGAGGTCGTCGCGCAGGTACTCGGGGTAGGTGGTGTGGATGGCCGTGGCCTCCCAGATCATGCCGTCGAGGTGGACGGGCATGGAGGGGATCTTGCCTTCCCGCATGGCCTCCTCCAGGACGAGCATGATCTCCTGGGAGCGACCGACCGCGAACGCGGGGATGAGCACCTTCCCGCCCTTGTCGTGGGTCTCGTTGATGACCTCGATGAGGTTCCGTTCGGAGTCTTCCTGGTCGGTCTGGTAGTCGTTACGACCGCCGTAGGTCGATTCGAGGACCAGCGTCTCCACGCGCGGGAACTCGTTGACCGCGCCGTTGAACAGGCGCGTGTCCGTGTAGTGAATGTCGCCCGAGAACGCGACGTTGTACAGTCCGTCGCCGACGTGGAAGTGCGCGATGGACGAGCCGAGAATGTGGCCCGCGTTGTGCAGCGTGAGTTTGATGTCCGGCGAGATGTCCGTCACGTCGCCGTACTCCAGCGGGATGCAGTGTTTGATGGCCTCGCGAACCATCTCGGACTCGTACGGTGGCGCGCGGCCTTCCTTCGCCGCGACGTCGAGGTAGTCCAGCGTGAGCAGCCCCATCAGGTCGCGCGTCGGCTCCGTGCAGTAAATCGGGCCGTCGTAGCCGTACTTGAACAGCAGCGGGATCAGCGCCGAGTGGTCGAGGTGGGCGTGCGTGAGTACGACGGCGTCGAGCGATTGCGCACCCGACCCAAGCGCTTCGGGAACCTGGAGATACGGCACTTCACCTTCAGCCCCCGGTTTGTCCCCACAGTCGATGAGTACGCGCGTCTCCGGCGTCGAGATGATAAACGAGGCGCGGCCGACCTCGCGACAACAGCCCAGCGTGGTGATGCGCACCCACTCGTCGTCGGACATCTCCTCGCGGTGGATCTGCCGACCGATGCGTTCGAGAATGTCCCGACGGTCGTCGCGCTCTTGCTTCAGGAAGTTCCGAACGTTCGAGACCGTCGACGACTCGATCGGCGGCGTCCTGACGACCTCGGGCGTCCACCCCACCTGCTGGGTGATCTCACGCAGCGTCGACCCGTGTCGGCCGATGACCATCCCCGGTTTCTGGGCCTCGATGACGACCTCGCCGGTGTCGGCGTGGAAATCCAGATCAGTCACGCCGGCTTCCTCCGGGATCACGTCCATGATCGTCTCGCGGGCGCGGTCCGGCACCGAGAGCACGTCCGGGTCGGGGCGGACCGTGATCCGCTTGCGAAGTTGGCTCGCCAACTTCCGAATGAGGTCGCCGTTCTTGGCGAACTTCTTGGGGTCGCGCGTGTACACGACGAGTTCTGGTCCCTCGTACTGGACGTCCGAAATGGAAATGTCGTTCGGGACTTCGTTAACGATCTCTGCCTTCAAATCCTCTAATTGAGTTTCTACCTTGCTCATAGCTCAACAATGGTGAAAAAACGCACCTGCGTTCGGGCGGCGGAACGCAGGCTGTCTCCTGTAAGCGTCATGATGGTTCCGATGATTCCGATGGTGCCGATTGCTACACCGTGAAGTCACGGTCCGGACACTAACTGATGAATCCGGAAAACCGGCCTGTAGTGGCTCCTATTGCCTCACCATTATAAAAGCCTTCGCAAAACAGTAGGTATTTCGCCACGAGCGGTCAGTATGAACGTCTCAGCCGCGACCGTCGCCGATGAGCACCAGTGGGTCCGCGAGCGGGCTCCGACGATCGTCGCCCTCGTCAACAGGACGCGTGCCGAACTCGGGGCGCACTTCGGCACTGACGTCGACGAGATAACCACAGAGCAGTACCACGACGCCGTCGACGCCGTCTTCGCGGACGGTGACCTCGCGGTCAACGTCGCCGCACTCGTCGCGCTGCTCCGCGATCTCGACGTGTCGGGGGACTACCCCGGGTTCGTCGTGGACGAACTGCTCGGCAGAGAACTGGCGGGGATGATCGCCGGCACGCAACCGCTCCGCCTGCTCGGGGAGGCGACCTTCCACTACGCCGACGTCCTGACTCACGGCGGCCCGGGCGATGCCGCCGGTGCTGACGACCTCGACGCAGCCCTGGCGGCCGGCTTCCAGACGCGGCTCCCGGGGTGGGAGTGGACTGAACGCGACAGTCCGTTCCGAAGCAGCCGCTAGTCAGTTGTACTGGTGAGACAGTGGCTGCCAGACTCGAAAACCGTCAGCAAAACGAAGGTGGCGCGTGCAGTGCCACCCCACTGGACCCCACCCCCGGAGTCCGGTACGGTGAGTCCCCCCAGACTCACCACGGAACAGCGTGGATTCGCCATCCACGCATCGTCTAACCCCCGATGGCCCCCATAGCCACCGGGCTATCTGTAATGAGCGGGGCTTCTGGGGAGAACCCTCTGCCGGATATAGAGGGTCGTTTATTACAAAGCGTGTACGACGGTATCTCGACACCGGCGGCGACCCCTATTGATACGTCGTTTCGAGATACGCAAGCAGCGATTCGACGCGGGACGGATCGTACGTCCAGAACCCGCTGTAGCTACTTGATACGGTCTCTTCGGCGAGAAGCGCACACGCCTGTGACGACCGCCCGGCCCCGTTGCCGCCGTCGAAGGCGACGAACCAGAACTGACCGATTTCGTCGTTGCGGACCGCGTGCATCCTGACGCCGGGGATCGTTGGTGTGTTCCAGTCGCCGTCGAAGTACACGTGGACGTCGAGGCCGCGGTCGGCGAGTCGCTCGTACACCGACCGCTGGGCTTCGAGTGCTGCCGGACGCTGGAATCCGGCCGTCAGCCGGCCCGTCCCGACGCGCCAGGCGCGATCTTCGAACTCCCTGCTGGCCGCGAGGAGTTGCCGGCGATCGGTCCCGTGGAACAGCGTCTCGTCGAGGGAGTCGAGGAACGTCGCCAACGCAGGGTCGTCACGGGCCTCGCCCGGAAGCGTGAGTGACGGCTCGAAGAAACCGGCGAGTACGCCCACGTCGATACCTCCCATGAACTCGCCGCCCTGGCGGATAGTGACGAACCCCTCCTGGGTCCCCTCCGGAAGCCGGTCGAAGCGGAGTTCCACGTTCCAGTCCGCGAGTCGGTCGGCCAGTTCCGGATGAGGATCGTCGCTATAGACGGTTACAGTCCGGCGTGCCGCCCCCATCTCGGCGATGTGTTCTCGAAGGGACACGATCACTCGGTGTCATCGGCGATAAATTTCGCGGGCTGTCCACGAGGAGAGGCCAGAGCCTGCTCGCTCTCGAGCGCCGCGTCGAGGCAGCGTTCGGCCCACGGCTGCAGGTCGGTCAGCCGAACGACGTCAGTCTGGGGGTCGTATTCGACCAGGGCGTTGTCCTGAAGCTTGGGGAGATGGACGTGGTGAAGGCGAGTTTTCGTCCTGGTCCAGTCAGCACGGGTCGTGACCTGTTCCGCCCGGTCGGTCGCAGCCCATCCCGTCAGGACGTCGACGAGTTCGTCTTTCGTGGCCGAGCCGTGTTCCCGGAGATAGTAGAGCAGCCGTCGGCGCTCCCGAGTAGCGATGGTCTCGAAGAGCGCGTCCAGTTGTGCGACTCCCTGTGGCCCGGCCTGCTCCATACTGGCATTCCCACAGGAGCCGATTTAGGTATTGTTGCCGTTTTCTTACAGGTACGTCGCCCAGGCGCCCGGTACTGGCGAGCGAGACGGAGGCGGTCGCGGGGTCGCGACCGACGACACGGCGGCTTTAATACTCCCGTCCCGGACAACCTCGATATGAGCGAACAGCAGGAACTCGGGATCACCGAGAGCAAGGAGTACGCGACGGGCGAGTGGTACGCCGAAGTGATCCAGAAGGCAGAGTTGGCCGATTACGCGCCGATGGGGGGATTCATCGTCACGAGACCCAGAGGGTACGCGCTCTGGGAGAACCTGCAGTCGCACCTCGACTCCTGGTTCAAAGACACCGGCGTCACGAACGCGTATTTCCCGGTTTTCATCCCCGAGAGCTACCTCGAAAAGGAGAAAGACATCGTCGAGGGGTTCGACCCCGAGGTCGCGTGGGTCACCAAAGGCGGCTACGACGAACTCGAAGAGCCCCTGGCCGTTCGGCCCACGAGCGAGAGCATCATCACGCCCTTCCTCGCGCAGTGGACGCGCAGCCATCGTGACCTGCCCCACCGCGTGAACCAGTGGTGCTCGGTCGTCCGCTGGGAGGCCACCGAGACCAAGCCGTTCTTCCGCACCAAGGAGTTCCTCTGGCAGGAAGGCCACACAGCCCACGAGGACGAGGACGGCGCCTGGGACGAGACGATGACCCGCCTCAGTCAGTACGAACGGCTTTACGAGGACGTGCTCGCGATTCCGGTCCTGAAAGGTCGCAAACCCGCACACGACAAGTTCCCCGGTGCTCACACCACGACGACCGTCGAGGCGCTGATGCCCGACGGCAAATCCGTCCAGGGCGGCACCTCTCACTACCTCGGTACGTCCTTCGCCGAGGCGTACGACGTCACCTACGTCGACGAAGACGAAGAAGAACAGACCGCACACACGACCTCCTGGGGACTCTCCTGGCGCGCACTCGGTGCGCTCATCATGACTCACTCGGACGACCAGGGACTCGTGGTCCCGCCTGCGATGGCCCCCACGCAGGTCGTGATCGTCCCCATCTGGCAGGAAGACACCAAAGACGACGTGCTCGAATACGCCCAGGACCTGGAAGCCGAACTCGGCGACCGCTACCGGGTCAAACTGGACGATCGCGACGAGCGCAACCCCGGCTTCAAGTTCAACGAGTGGGAACTCAAGGGCGTCCCGCTCCGCGTCGAAGTCGGCCCCAACGAGGTCGAAGACGAGGAGGTCACGCTCAACCACCGGCCCGACGGCGAGTCCGAGACCGTCGACCGAGAGGGACTGGTCGAGACGGTCGACGACCACCTCGACGCGATCTTCGCGAAGCTCAAGGCACGCGCCGAGGAGAATCTAGAGGAGAACGTCCGCGAGGCGGAGAGTCGCGAAGAGATCCTGGGCACGCTGGGCCAGCACAAAGGCTACGTGAAAGCGCCGTGGTGCGGCGACGAAGCGTGCGAGGAGCCGATCAAGGACGCGATGGCCGCCGAGATCGTCATGGTCCCACTCGACCGTGACGCCGAACCGATCGGTGACGAGTGCGCCATCTGCGGTGCGGACGCCGAGGAAACGGCGTACTTCGCGAAGTCGTACTGACTGCCGCTGCGTTTTCGAGTCCCGTTAGCCGCCGATACTCGTCACGTTACCCGTGAGCGTGACGTTCCCGACGTCGAGTCGGAGCTGTTGTCCGATTCGGAGTGGGCGTTTCCGAACGGTAGGGCCACTCCCGGAGTGAATAACGTCACTGAAAAGCATGTCAGTCGACTTTCGCGTCGTGTTGAGTTCGAGCGTGAGAGTGACGTCTTTCAGTCGCGGATGCTGCCGAACGTGTAGCTGACCGTTCTGATCCGGAACAACGACCGTTGCAGGTTCGACTGTCTTCGACCGGACGGCCATAACTTCCGGCCCACCGACCGACCCGTTCTGAATTGCCGCGGCGACGTAGGGTTCGACTGACTGTGATTCGAAGACGACAGTGGTCGTGGGTTGGGCGTCTTCAGCATCCGAATCAGGACTGGAGCCAGAAACGAGCGCAAAGCCGGCGGCTACCATCGCGACGACGAGCAACACCACGAGCAAGTCGATAATATTCACGAGCCCGAACAGCCGTCCGTTCTCGTCGATGAGATCAACCATTGTCCAGCGTGTGCAGTACCTGTTCAGCCGTGGATAATGAGCGTATCCCCTTTCTCTCGCTGACCGAACCAGCTCTCGGCCAAATACCAGACGTCGCGACTCCGCATTCTACCCAGTTGTTTGTGATTGTATATCAGTATACTACAGCAGACGATTATATCCCCTTATTTGAGTTTAACAGACCCTTAGCCCTTCAGGGTCAACCTCTTATTGATCCGGTTGTTGGAGCAAGACATGGTTGGGCAACGGACTACTGATGAGTCTGCGAGCGTCGCCGGGCTCGCAGATCCGACTGACGAACGGTCGAACTGCGGCGTCGGCGTCGTAATGGACCTCGACGGGGGTTCGAACCACGATATCGTCGCAGACGGACTCGAACTGCTAGAAAACCTCGAACATCGCGGGACGACTGGAGCCGAATCGAACACCGGTGACGGTGCCGGGATTCTCTTCCAGATGCCCCACGAATTCTTCTCGTCGGAACTCGCCGTCGATCTCCCATCTCAGGGCGACTACGCTGTCGGCTCATTCTTCCTCCCGAAGGACGACGACGAAGCCGCCGAAGGCCTCAAAGATCTCGTCGAGACGGAACTCGAAGCCGAAGGGCTCGACGTGTTCCACTGGCGGACCGTCCCGACGAACAACGAGAGCCTGGGTGCGACTGCGGTCGAATCCGAACCACGCGTCGAACAGGCGTTCGTGCGGCCGACCGACGAAGTCGACGACGAGGAGTTCGACAAGCGCCTCTACGTCGGCCGGCGCGTCGTCGAGAACACGGTGGAGGACGAACAGCCCGCCGGGTCGGAGCGGTTCTACGTCGTCTCGCTCGATCAGGACACGGTCGTCTACAAGGGGCTCCTGCTGGCCGAGCAACTGCCGGAGTACTACCCGGAGCTCACCGACGAGCGGATGGCTTCCACGTTCGCGATGGTTCACGCGCGGTTCTCGACGAACACGCTCGGCGCGTGGCATCTCGCACACCCCTACCGGAACATCATCCACAACGGGGAGTTCAACACGATCCAGGGCAATATCAACTGGATGCGCGCACGCGAGACCGACCTCGCGTCCGAGCAGTACGGCGACGACATCGAGAAGGTCAAACCGATCATCGACGATCCCGAGCAGTCCGACACTGCCAGCGTCGACAACGGACTGGAACTCCTGCTGGAGACGGGCCGTGACCTCCCGCACGCGCTCCGGATGCTCATTCCCGAGGCCTGGCGCGGCGAGGCGAACATGATCTCCGAGGAACGACGGGACTGGTACGACTACCACGCCTCGCTCGTCGAACCGTGGGACGGCCCCGCGCTCGTCGCCGCGACCGACGGCGAACGCGTCGGTGCAGTGCTGGACCGCAACGGCCTGCGTCCCTGCCGCTACGACATCCTCCAGAACGGTCGGCTCGTGATGTCGAGCGAGGCCGGCGCGCTGGACCACGATCCCGCGGACCTCGAAGAGCGCGGTCGGCTCCAGCCCGGCCAGCTGTTCCTGGCGGACCCCAACGAGGGCCGCGTCATCCCCGACGACGAGGTCTTCCAGCAACTGACCGACGAGAAGTACGCCGAGTGGGTCGCTCACGAGCAGGTCAGCCTCGAAGACATCGCCGAGCACGACCCCGAACCGCGGAGCGAGATCGAGGAGCTCCGCTCCCAGCAGGCGCTGTACGGATACACCTACGACGAGGTCGACCACCTCATCCAGCCGATGGCCGAGAAAGGGAAAGACCCGATCGGCTCGATGGGCGACGACACGCCGCTGTCGGTGCTCTCGCAGTTCAACCGCCCGCTGTTTTCCTACTTCAAGCAGCTGTTCGCACAGGTCACGAACCCGCCGCTGGACTACATCCGCGAGGAACTGGTCACCTCCCTGGAGTCGCGGCTTGGCTTCCAGCGCAACCTCCTCGACGAGAGTCAGGCGCACGCGCGACAGCTCGTTCTCGAATCGCCGATCCTCACCGACGAGGAGACGGAGGCGATCAAAGGGATCGACGAGAACGGGATGTCCACGAAGGTCATCGACATCACGTACGACCCCGACGACGACCTCCGGGAAGCCGTCGAGGAAGTACGTCAGAAAGCCGACCAGGCCGCGACCGAACACGACATTCTCGTCCTCTCGGACCGCGGCGCTGGCGAAGACGCGATCCCGATCCCGAGCCTGCTCGCCGTCGGCGGCGTTCACCACCACCTCGTCCGCAACGGCCTTCGCAACCACGTCGGGCTCGTCCTCGAATCGGGCGACCCGCGTGCGGTCCACCACTTCGCGACGCTCATCGGGTACGGTGCAGGCGCGGTCAACCCGTACCTGGCCTACCAGACCATCGAGGACCTCGTGGCCGGTCCGGACGGCGCGAACCTCGATACGGCCATCGAGGCCTACATCGGCGCCGTCGAGGACGGCCTCCTGAAGACGATGGCCAAGATGGGCATCTCCACCGTCGAGAGCTACCAGGGCGCCCAGATCTTCGAGGCGGTCGGCCTCTCTTCGGATTTCATCGCGGAGTACTTCGAGGGGACGACCTGCCGCACCGAGGGGATCGGCATCGAGGACATCGAGGCCGACCTCCGCAAACGCTACTCGGTGGCGTTCAGCGACGAGGACCCGGAGATGGAGCGCCAGGGCGAGTACGAACACCGCTCCGACGGCATCAAACACGAGTGGAACCCCGAGACGGTCGGGACGCTCCAGCAGGCAGTTCGGACCGGCGACTACGAGAAGTACCAGGAGTTCGCCGAGATGCTCAACGACCAGTCCGAGGAACTCCACACCCTCCGCGGGCTGCTCGAGTTCGACGACGAGGACCGCGAGTCCATCCCGATCGAAGACGTCGAGCCCATCGAGGACGTCGTCGAGCGGTTCGAGACGGCCGCGATGAGTCTGGGGAGCCTCTCCCCGGAGATGCACGAGAACAACGCCATCGCGATGAACCGTCTGGGCTCGAAGGCCAACACCGGAGAGGGCGGCGAACCGCCAGAGCGGTTCGGCACCGAGAAAGAGTGCAAGATCAAGCAAGTCGCCTCCGGTCGCTTCGGGGTGACCTCCGATTACCTCACCTCGGCCGAGGAGATCCAGATCAAGATGGCCCAGGGCTCGAAGCCCGGCGAAGGTGGCCACCTGCCCGGGAAGAAAGTCAACGAGATGATCGCACACGTCCGGTACGCGACGCCGGGCGTGGGCCTGATCTCGCCGCCGCCGCTGCACGACATCTACTCCATCGAGGACTTGAAGCAGTTGATCCACGACCTGAAAGCCGCGAATCCCGACGCGGACATCAACGTCAAGCTCGTGGCCGAAGACGGCATCGGTACCATCGCGGCGGGCGTCGCGAAGGCCAACGCCGACGTGGTCCACATCTCGGGCCACTCCGGCGGAACCGGTGCGTCGCCGAAGACCTCGATCAAGAACGCGGGCCTGCCCTGGGAACTCGGCGTCGCCGAGGCCAACCAGATGCTCCGGGCGACCGGCCTGCGTTCCCGCATCCGCGTGACCACCGACGGCGGGATGAAAACCGGTCGCGACGTTGCGGTCGGCGCACTGCTCGGCGCGGAATCGTTCGCGTTCGGGACGGCGTCGATGGTCACGTCCGGCTGCGTGATGGCGCGTCAGTGTCACGAGAACACCTGTCCGGTCGGCGTCGCTACGCAGAACGAGGATCTGCGCAGTCGCTTCCCCGGCCAGCCGCAGCACGTCATCAACTACATGACGTTCATCGCTCAGGAACTCCGGGAGATCATGGCCGAGCTCGGCTTCGGGACCGTCGACGAGATGATCGGCCGGGTCGACGCGCTCAGACAGCGCGACGACGTCACCCACCCGAAGGCCAAGAAGCTCGACCTCTCCTCGATCCTGGTCGACCCCGCGGGCGACGACGACCGCTACAAGACCCGCGAACAGGATCACGAAGTCGACGAACAGCTCGACTGGGCGATTCTGGAGGAAGCCGAGGCCGCCATCGACGGCGGCGAGCCGGTCTCGCTGGACATGGACATCCAGAGCGTCAACCGCGCGGTCGGAGCCACGCTCTCGAACCGTATCTCCCAGGAACACGGCACGCCCGGCCTCCCGGCCGACACGATCCGCGTGGACTTCGACGGCACGGCCGGCCAGAGCTTCGGCGCCTTCCTGCAGGACGGCGCGACCTTCGAGCTGACCGGGACGGCAAACGACTACGTCGGCAAGGGGCTCTCTGGCGGGAAGCTCGTCGTCAACACGCCCGACGCAGCCCCCATCGAGCCCGAAGAGAACACGCTCATCGGAAACGTCGCCCTCTACGGCGCGACCCAGGGCGAACTGTACGTCAACGGGCAGGCCGGCGAGCGCTTCGCCGTCCGGAACTCCGGCGTGAAGGCCGTCGTCGAGTCGGTCGGTGACCACGGCTGTGAGTACATGACCGGCGGTGCCGTCGCGGTGCTGGGCGACACGGGCAAAAACTTCGCGGCCGGGATGTCCGGCGGCGTCGCCTACGTCCTCGACCGCGAGGGCGACTTCGAGCAGAAGGTCAATCGCGGCATGGTCTCGACGTTCGACACCTTAGACGAGAAGGACCGCCAGATGCTGCGTCGTCTCGTCGAGAACCACGTCGCCTACACCGACAGCGACCGCGGCCAGTACGTCCTCGACAACTGGGACGAGGAACTGGACAACTTCGTGAAGGTGCTGCCCGACGCCTACGCGGAGATCATCGAGGAGCGCGAAGACGCCGACGTGCGAGAGAACCCGCCGGCCTCGGCGACCCCGAGCGCGACGGCCAGCGACGCGGTGCAGGGCCAGGCCGATGACTGACGGGTGAGGAACGCCACTCGGCGTGTCCAAACCGCAGTCTCGGCCTGGAAGGCCGACGACTAACCACCTTTCTGCTTCGCAGGGTTGATCCACAACCCTGCTCGTAAAAACGTGGGCGGAAAACTGCTCGACGCTCGCTACGCTCGCGTCGAGTGAACCGCCTCGCTGCGCTCGGCGGATGCTAGTTTCTTGAATGGGAGTCAGTCGGACTTCGCCTGTTTGAACCGACTCGCCGGCAAGAGGAGTTCGTTGACGCCCGGGAGGTGTTTGACGTTGTAGACGATCTGCGCGTCCTTGGTCACCGGCGTGGTGATACAGGAGAGCCGAATCCCGCTGTCGATCAGTTCCGGTGGGAGGACGTGGCTGTTCGGCGGCGGGACCTCGCCGTCGATGAGCGCGATCGCACAGTTCGAGCAGGCGCCGCCGCGGCAGGCAAAGGGCCAGGCGAAGCCGTGTTTCTCCGCGGCTTCCAGGATCGATTCGTGGGGCTCGACGAGGATCTCCCCGTAGTCGACCCGGTCGAGGTCCGCGCGGGCTGCCTTCTCGAACAGGTCGTCGTCAGTGAGCTCCCACCCGAAGTCGTCGAGCACCTCGTAGTTGAGATACTCGACGAAGTGCTCGTCGTACTGGGGAGGGTCGTCCGCCTGCTGGTCGAAGTCCTCGTGCACGCTGCTCGGGTCGTCCGGATCGTACCCGTCCTGGAGTCGTTCGTAGGCGGTCTGAACGGCCCGAAATTCACTGACGGTGCCACCCTGGTCCGGATGGACTTCCTTCACCCGTTCCCGATAGGCGCGCACGATCTCCGACTCGTCTGCGTCCGGATCGAGCCCGAGGACGTCGAAGGGGGAGTCCACGCTCGCCACTAGGTAGCTGAAGCATAAAGTCCCTCCTCCCTCCGGCAAACTGCGGGACAGCGAGTGGCTAGCTCAGCGACGACGGCCGTTTCGGTCGTCCCAGCCAACGTCGCCGTCCCGCCCCTCGTCAGAATCACGTCGTGCCGTCCGCTCCGCTTCTGTCCGGTCCATCGTCGGCACGTCGTCGGTTTCGGACTGGATCAGCGCGTACAGCACGAACGGCCCGGCCACCGCGAGCAGTAGTACCAAGATCAAGACGGCACCCTCCGCCATGGCTCACCCGAAGAACACGTCGAGGAGGTTGCTGGTGCCGGCGTCGGACTTGTAGAGTTCGGTGTAGCCGCAGTTGGTACAGGAGACCGTCTCGAACCCGCGGTTCTGAATGTCGAACAGTTTACTTAACCCGCCACCAGAGGTGGCGATCTTGTCGACTTCCGCGTCAGTGTGGCCGCACTTGGGACAGCCATTGTCGGCAGGGGTTTCAGGGGGCATACACCCGTGTGTCGTACCAGGAGACCTATCAGTTTTCCCCCGAAACGCGGCGGCCGAGCTTTTTCCCCCAGGGAGTCGTTGACACTCACATGGTGCACGCGCTCGTCATCGGGGGAACCGGGTTCGTCGGCCGGCACGCGGTCGCAGAACTCCGCGAGCACGGCTACGAGGTCACCGCGTTCAGCCGTGGGCAAAGCGAGGTCCCGTTCACTGACGAGGCCGTTACACACCTCCGCGGCGACCGCACTGACGAGCGCGAGTTGGCGGACGCGGCACAGGCCGCGGACCCGGACGTGGTCGTCGACTGCGCAGCGTTCCACCCGGGCGAGGTGCGGACGGCAACGCGGCTGTTCGCGGACGCGGACGCCTACGTCTACGTCTCCAGCGGTGCGGCCTACGCCGAGGAGGAGATACCGAAGCGGGAAGGCGAGACGTCCCTCCACGACTGCGCAGCCGAGGAGGCGCGCAACGCCTCGGCGGCGACGTACGGGCCGCGGAAGGCGGCGGGGGACCGGGCCGTGTTCGACGCAGCCGACGAGGGCGTCAGGGCCATGAGCGTCCGGCCGTCGAACGTGTACGGCCCGCACGACTACAGCGGCTACCTGGACTACTGGATCGACCGCGTCGAGCACTGCGACCGCGTGCTGGTCCCCGGCGACGGCACGAACATCTGGCACCGTGCCTACGTCGAGGACGTGGCCAGCGCGCTGCGGATCGTCGCCGAACGTGGCGCCCCAGGCGAGGCGTACAACGTCGCTGATCGACGAGCGACGACGCTCGGCCGACTCGTCGAACAGGTGGCCGCCGCGGTCGGAACTGAGATCGAACGAGTGTACGCCGGCCCATACGAACTCGACGCAGTGGACGTCGATCCCGGGGAGTTCCCCTACTATCGAGACGAACCGCATCTGTTGGCGACGGAGAAGCTCGCCGCCCTCGGCTGGGAGTCGACGCCACTGCGCGACGCGCTCGAAGCGACGATCGCAGAGTACCGGGAGAGCGAGCGAGACGGGAGCGATCACGGGCCGGACCGACAGGCAGCCAACAGGCTGCGCCAGCGGGTGACGAGCAGATAAGCGACCGCGGCGACCACGGGCGACCGGCGGAGGGATAAACCCTTACTCCATCGCACGAGAGGGGTGATTATGTTCGAGAAGTCGACGTGGATTCGCCTGCCCCGGAACGTGGTGGTGGGGCACGGCGTGTTGGACGAGACCGTCGACGCGGTCGCGGAGTTGCACCTCACGGGGCGACCGCTCGTCGTCACGAGTCCGACGCCCCGGGAAGTCGCCGGCACTCGGGTCGTCGAGGGGTTCGCCGCCGAAGGGACCGATCCGGAAACCGTACTGGTCGAGGAGGCCAGTTTCGAGGCCGTCCAGCGCGTCATCCGGGAAGCGGACGCCGCAGAGGCCGGCTTTCTCGTCGGCGTCGGCGGCGGCAAGGTCATCGACATCACGAAGATGGCGGCCGACGAGCTGGGTCTGGGGTTCGTGTCGGTCCCGACGGCGGCGAGTCACGACGGCATCGTGAGCGGGCGCGGGTCGGTTCCTGACGGCAACACTCGACACAGCGTCGCCGCGGAGCCGCCGCTGGCAGTCGTCGCAGACACCGAGATTCTGGCCGACGCACCGTGGCGACTGACGACGGCCGGCTGTGCCGACATCATCAGCAACTACACCGCGGTCAAAGACTGGGAACTCGCGAAGCGACTGAAAAACGTCGAGTACTCCGAGTACGCCGGCGCACTGTCGCGGATGACCGCAGAGATGCTCGTCGAGAACTCCGACTCGATCAAGAAGAACCTGGAAGAATCGGCGTGGATCGTCGTGAAGGCACTGGTGTCGTCGGGCGTCGCGATGTCGATCGCGGGCTCGTCGCGGCCGGCCAGCGGCGCTGAGCACCTCTTCTCACACCAGCTCGACCGGCTCGTCCCCGGGACGGCGCTCCACGGTCACCAGGTCGGAGTCGGCTCGATCATGACCGAGTACCTCCACAGCGGTGCGAAGGGTGAGTGGCGCTCCGTGCGGAACGCGCTCGCCAGTATCGGTGCGCCGACGACGGCCGAAGAACTGGGTATCGAGGACGAAACGATCATCCAGGCGCTGACGACGGCGCACGAGATCCGAGACCGCTACACGATCCTGGGGGACGGCGTGAACGAACCGGCAGCGCGCGAGGTCGCACGGGCGACCGGCGTCATATAACGAGTTCGCTCTCCGGGGGGTCTGCTTGCCACTGGCCCTCGGGGCCTGGCGTGCCGGAGACGAGACGGCCGGACAGGAGCACGACGAGACGATACACCGGCTCTGCGTCCGGATCGCTCTTGCTGTGGACGCCAGCGATCGTCGCCTCCTCGATGGTCTCGATCCGGCACTCGACGCCCGCAGCCTGCCGAACGGCGCGTTTGGCCCGCTGTTCGAGGGAGTCCTCGGCACTGATGATCTCACCGGGTGCGACGAGCCCGTCACCGGTTTCGACCAGCAGCACGTCGCCGTCGTCGTTGTGGACGTGGACGTCTGCCCTGGCAACCCCCTGTTGAGCCTGCTCGACGACCTGCTCGTAGTACTCTCCGGAGACAGAGACCGTCGTCTGATTCACCGGAAACGATTCGTACGCTGATTCGAGGTCGCCTAGCAGTGCCTCGACGTGGTCTCGCGACCGCCCAGCAACACCCATGTTGCGTCCCAGGAACTGACCAGATAAAAAGGGATGAGACATTTTTGTCCTCTGCCCGAGGACACAACCCCTGGTTGAACGAACGACGGCGAGGACGTCGTATCGAGCGGTGAGTCGACCGAAACTCGGGAGGAAAAGCCGACAGTACAGCCGCGCCGCGATTCAGACGTGCTCGTCGAGGAAGTCCACGACGGCGGTGTAGGCGTCGATCTGGTTCTCGCGCTTGGAGATGCCGTGGCCTTCGTCCTCGAAGATCAGTTTCTCGACGGGAATGCCCTGTGCCTCGACCTCCTCGGCGATCTGTTCCGCTTCGCCGACCGGGACGCGCGGGTCGTTGGCGCCGTGAAGGACGAACAGCGGCGCCTCAATCTCGTCGGCGTGGGTGAGCGGGCTGATCGATTCGAGGAACTCACGGTCGTCCTCGAGCGAGCCGTACTCCGCTTCGCGGTGCTCGCGGCGCCAGGCACCGGTGTTCTCCAGGAAGGTGACGAAGTTGGCGATGCCGACCACGTCGACGCCGGCCGCCCAGAGATCGGGGTACTCCGTGAGCGCGGCGAGCACCATGAAGCCACCGTAGGAGCCACCCTTGGCGACGATGCGGTCGGGGTCGACGCGGGGGTGGTCGTGGAGCCAGTCCACGCCCGCTTTGAGGTCTTTCACGGAGTCCATCCGCTGTCGCACGTCGTCGAGGTGCGTGTAGGCCTTCCCGTAGCCCGTGGACCCGCGGACGTTCGGCTCGAAGACAGCGTAGCCGCGTGAGAGCAGGTACTGCGTGAGTCCCGAAAAGGAGGGTCGCCGCTGACTCTCCGGGCCGCCGTGGACGTCGACGATGACCGGCGTCTCTCCCGCGGGTGCGTCGGCCGGGAGGGTGAAGTACGCGGGAATCTCGCGGCCGTCGAAGGACTCGACGTGGACCAGTTCCGGGCCGCGGAACGAGGACGGGGGAATCCCCGCGGTCGAGGCGCGCGTCCACCGAGTCGTCTCGCCCGTCTCGAAGTCGACCACGTGAACGTTGGTGTTCGTGGTCCGACTGGACGCCGAGAGCGCGAACGTCTCGGCGTCGGGGTCGAAGCTCACGCCGCCGGCGGTCCCGTCGGGGAGGTCCGGTGTCGGCCTGGTCTCGTACTCGGTCGGGCCAGTGAGTTCGCCGATCGTCAGTTCCGTGTAGCCGTCGACGTTCCGGGAGTAGGCGAACCGACCCGTTTCGTCGTCCAGCGCGATGCCGTCGACGTTCCACTCGTCCCCCGATTCGACCGTCTCGATCTCGTGAGAGTCCAGATCGATGCGACCTAAATAGAGCGTGTCGGTGTCGCGATCGGTACAGCAGTAGACGGCATCGCCGTCCGGTCCCCACGAGGGGCTGTTGTATCGGACGTCCCCGTCGTGTGGCGTAATGTGCGTGCGCTCGCCGGACTTGACGTCGAGAACGTAGAGGTCCTTGTCGAAGCTGGAGTGATGTTCTGAAACGATGAGTCGATCGTCGTCAGGGCTCCAGCCGGCGACCGCGAGCCAGCCGTCACCCTCGTAGATCAGGTCGGCCTCGTCGCCGCACTCGTCGCGATCCTGCACGTACACGTCGAAGACGGACTCGTCGCGGCGGTTGGCGGCGAAGGCAAACTGCTCGCCGTCGTGGGACCAGCCGCCCCAGTAGTGGATCGCGTCGGGCACGTCGGTCAGCGGGTGGATGGTTCCGTCGTCGGCGTCGAGTCGGAACAGTTGTGTGAACTCGTCGCCGCCCTCGTCCATGCCAAAGGCGAGCTCTCGGCGCTCGGGCGACCACGAGCAGAACGTGACGCGTTCGTCGTCGAAGGTCCGTTGCTCGGGCCAGGCGCCCGGTTCGTCGAGCGTCCAGATCTGTGGCGTGCCGGTCGTGTCCATCAGGAACGCGAGCGTGCCCACCGGGCCGACGGATGCGCCGTAGGCGCTCCGAATGTTGAGGTAGCGCTCTAAGTCGTGCATGGCGGGCGGACGGCCGGCGGAACCATAGGCGTTGTGCGCACACCGCGATGGCGGAACGAAAGCTCGGCCCCGACGGCTTTCACTCGCAAGGAAAGTCGTTTTTCACCTGCCGAGCCGTGTGGAGGTATGTCCGGTCGTGAGACAGACCGCGAGGAAGGCGTGGACTTCACCGACATCGATCCGATCCTCTCGGAGCTCGCCTATCCGACGACGAAAGACGAGTTCGTCAGCGAGTACGGAGACCAGTCGATAGCGCGGACGAACGCCGATCCGATCTCGGTCCACGAACTGTTCGACGGGACCGGCGAGGACACCTTCGAGTCGCCGACGGAAATCAGACAGAGCGTGCTCAACCTCATGCCCAGAGAGTCAGTCGGCCGACAGCGATACTCCGATCGCGGCGGCGCGATTCCCGAAGAAGGCCCGGAACTCACCGAGGGGGCGAACAACGAGTCGCTGTAGCAACCGGCACGACGCGGCCGGTCATGGCGTGCCCGCGGAACCGAGAGGCCGCCGGGGGCAGAAGGGCAGGGATTTTTGAGCGACCCACTCGTCCGCAGGGGTATGCGGGTCGCTTTCGTGACAGAACGGACGGTTTTCGACGACGCGACCGACGGTCGCGAGCGACTCCAGCGGATCGCGAGCGGACTGGCCGCCCGCGGCCACGACGTGACGGTGTTTTGCACGCAGTGGTGGGCCGGCTACGACGAGTCCCGGGAATACGATGGCGTCACGTATCGCGCCGTCACGGTGTCGGAAGCGACCCCGTCGTTTCTCACGCGACTCCCCGTCCTGCTGGCGCAGTATCGCCCGGACGTCGTTCACGCGACGCCAGAACCGCCGAAACTGGTCGCCGCGGCGAACCTGGGCGGCACGCTGGCGCGTGCGCCGCTCGTGGTGGAGTGGTTCGGCGACGAGGACGTCGATGAGTCCCGCTGGACGCGGTACGCGGCGCGCAAACCGGCGACGGTCATCACGCCGTCGGAACTCGTCCGCACCGTCGTCCGCGAACTCGGTGCGACCACGGACACCACGCAGGTCGTCCCCGAGAGCATCGACGCCTCGCTCGTGGAAACCACCGAGCCGAACCAGGACGCCGACATCGTGTACGCGCGCGAACTCGACGCGGACGCGAACGTCGAGACGTTACTGCTCGGGCTCGCAGAACTCAGACAGCGAGACTGGTCTGCGACGATCATCGGTGACGGCCCGAAGCGAGAGGAGTTCGAAGAACAGGCGGCCGACTTGCGCGTCGACGATAGAGTTTCCTTCGTGGGCGATATCTCACGGGAGGAGCGCGTGGCCACCTACAAGGGTGCACACACGTTCGTCCAGACCGCGTACCGCGAGAACTTCGCGACGGAACTGCTCTGGGCGCTCGCCTGTGGCTGCGTCGGCATCGTCGAGTACCAGGCCGAATCCAGCGCCCACGAACTGATCGAGCAGTACCCCCGGAGTTTCCGCGTCAGCGACGACGAAGGGATCACCGAAGCCATCGAAGACGCCACGAAATACGAGCGGCTGGACATGGATTCTGACGTCGCCGTCGCGTACGATCACAACGAGGTACTCGAACGGTACCTCGACATCTATCAGGACCTCCGCGAGGAACACGGGGTCTTCTAATCGTTCCTTCGAAGAAATAATCCCTCAGTCTTCGGCGTGCGTCGGCGGATCGTCGGCGGCGGCTACTGTCCGGACGGCGGCGACGTTCGCGTCCACGTCGTGAACGCGGACGATGTCGGCACCGCGCTCGGCCGCCAGCGTCGTGGCCGCGACCGTCGCGTGCAGTCGCTCGTCGGGCGCGCGATCGATGAGATCGAACATCGATTTGTGCGAGTGACCGACCAGAACCGGGCAGCCGAACGCCTGGAACTCGCCGATCCGTCCCAGCATCTCGAAGTTTTCGGCTTTGGACTTCCCGAATCCCAGCCCTGGATCGACGATGATCTGCTCGCGGTCGAGGCCGGCCTTCTCGGCGAGCAACACTCGTTCGGTGAGGTCGTCGACGACGTCTTCGACCACGTCGTCGTACTCGACGTCGGTGTCCGGGTCGACCGGCGTCTCGATGCTGTGCATGACGACGACGGGGACGTCGTACTCGGCAGCGACGAGTCGCATCTCGGGGTCCTCCAGCCCCGACACGTCGTTCAGGACGTCCGCGCCAGCGTCCAGTGCGGCGGCGGCGACCGCGGCCCGTCGCGTGTCAACCGAGATCATCGCGTCGAGCTCGCTGATCCGTTCGACGACCGGAACGACGCGGTCGCGTTCTTCGTCGACGGGGACCGGGTCGGCACCGGGCCGCGTCGACTCGCCGCCGACGTCGATGATGTCGACGCCCGCATCGACCATCTCTTCGGCACGCGCGACAGCGTCCTCGACGGCGTCGAACTCCCCGCCGTCGTGGAAGCTATCTGGCGTGACGTTGAGGATGCCCATCACGGCGGTGCCGTCCTCCCAGGGGTAGCCCCGCTGGTCGCGACCGTGGCCTTCGATGCCGAGCGCGGCGCGCAGTTCGTCGGCGAACGGGGAGAGGCCGTACGGCTGGCCGTCGAGTTTGCCGGCCAGTCGCTTGTACTGGGCGAGCGTCCCCATCAGGACCACGTCGAGGTTCTCCTGGTCCTGGTCGTTCAGGCCCGAGATGGCGCACTCGCCACCGAGCGAGAGCATCTCTTCTTTGAGGTACTGGGCCTGTCGAGGTTGCACCCGCGTCTTGAGCACGCGGTGAACGGCCTTCCCGCGCATCCGCCACGCGCCAGCTTCAGTGACGTGTGCGCCCTCGATCGTCGCTCGCGCTTCGGGGACGGTGTCGACGCGTTTCGGGATCTCGGTGCGCGTCCAGCGAGTCCGCGCCTCGGTGACGCAGTACAGCGATCCAGTCACGAGGACGCAGTCGTCCGGTGAGGCGGCGTCGAGCGCCATCTCGAAGGCGCCCGCGACGTCGCTCCGGGTCTCGACAGTCGCGTCCGGATAAGTGGACTCGAACGCACGGGCGACCACCGACTCTTCCTCGGCTCGGTCGAGGTCGGGCTCGCAGGCGATCACGTGCGCCGGGTCCGGCAGCGCCGCGGCGATCCCCCGGTGATCCTTGTCGCTCATCGCCCCGGCGACGACGTGAAGATCGTCGTACTCGAACGACGAGAGCGTCTTCGCGAGTTCGGCGGCGCCGCCCGGATTGTGTGCGCCGTCGAGCACGACCAGCGGGTCCTGGCCCATCACCTCGAACCGCCCGGGCCAGTGAGCGTTACGCAGTCCGCGTTCCAGATCGGCCCGAGACACGTCGGTCACCTGGCGTGCGAGTGCCGCCGCGATCCCGGCGTTCCGTGCCTGATGATCACCGAGCAGCGGGAGTTTCGTGTCCACGCTCCACCCGTTACCTTCGAGCGAAATATCAGATTCCAGTCCGTCGATGCCGCCGTATTCGACCTGCACGTCGCAGTCCCCAGTGTCGGCGACGGTAACGAGATCGCCAGCGACCGACCGAATCGCCGTCAGCGCCTCGTCGGTCGCACCGGTGACCAGCGGTGCGTCGGCCGGCGCGACGTGTGCTTTGTCGGTGGCGATCTCTTCGATCGTGTCGCCGAGCAGTGCCGTGTGTTCGAGCGTGACGGTGGTGACGGCGCTGGCCACCGGATCGACGACGCTCGTCGCGTCGTGTTTGCCGCCGATGCCGACCTCGAGGATCGCCACGTCGACGTCTGCACGCCGGAACGCCCAGAGGGCGAGGCCGGTGATCGTCTCGAAGAACGTCGGGGCGCCGCCGTCTGCGGCACAGTCCGTCACGTAGCCCCGGACCGCGTCGACGTACTCGACGAGCGCGCGTTCGGTGAGTTTCCGACCGTTGATCCGAACCCGCTCGCGAACGTCGTCGAGGTGCGGCGAGGTGTAGAGCCCGACGTCGAGGCCGGCTTCTCGGAGGACACGCTCTGTCATCCGCGCGGTGCTTCCCTTCCCGTTCGAGCCGGCGACCTGCACACACCGGTAGTCCTCGTGTGGGTCACCGAGATGCGCGAGGAGGTCCCGCGTGGCCGCGGTTCCAGGTCGCGGCGGATACCGACGAAGGTCGAACAGGAAGTTCGCCGCGTCGTGGAACTCCATACCCCGTCATCCGTGGCGGCGCGCTTTAGAGTGTCGAACTGGGCAGCAGCAACCAGTGGCTCACGACGGCCCGACTTCGGAGATGATGCGCGATTCGATCTTGCGGAGGTGTTCGCCGACGGTACTGGTCGAACAGTCCATGTTCTCTGCGATGTCTTCGTTCGTCGCCTGGCGGGGAATCTCGTAGTAGCCCTTCTCGGTGGCGACTTCGAGCACCTCCTGCTGACGGTCCGTCAACAGCGTCGTGATGTCGACCATGTCGACGCCCTCGCTGTCGGCCTCTTCGAGCTGAATGTCGATGCTCCCCGGCCTGTTCATCGCTGCCTTCCGTATCTTGTCCGGGTCGCCGGCGACGCTCATGTGGAGTCCGCCGTCCTCGTCGATCTTCAGCGGGGGATTGATAATGAGATCGTAGTTGTTCTTGAGCATGATGAGCGCCGTCACCATCGTGTCCGGCGTGAGGTGAACGTGCGCCCGAAGCCCGTCGTCTTCGATCTCGAAGACGTCGTAGGAGAGCGCGCTCTCTTCGGCGTCCAACAGTGCTTCGAGTTCGGCCGCGTCTCCAGTGATGTGATACAGCAGGACAGTCGTCCCATCGGACATCATATCAAAGTACTGAACGCCATGCCGAGTGAGCGCAGGACTCTCGATAATGGCTTCGTCGATGGGGTTATACGTGCCGTCCTCCGTCCGGACGACGATGTCGAACTCCCGCATGTCCTTCGATTCTCAATGAAAGAACAAAAACCGTTCGCCAGTATACTGAGGGACAACGACACCCGAGAGCACCGGGCAGCACGGTACGGTTCTACGGAATCAGTTCTGACAGCACTCGTGCCTCGATCTTCCGGAGGTGTTCACCGACCGTCCCCGCCGAGCAGTCCAGGTGGGCAGCGAGGTCCTCGTGGGTGGCCTGTCGCGGAATCGAGTAGTACCCCATCTCGACGGCCGTCTGGAGCACCTCCTGTTGCCTGTCGGTGAGCATGGTTACGAGACTGTCCCGCTGGGGCTCGTACTCACCGATGAGTTCCAGATACGCGTCCACGGTGTCCGGAATGTCGATGGCGGCCCGTCTGACCAGTTCCTGTGGCCCGGCAGCCGTCAATCGCAGCGCGCCCTCGTCGGTGTACTCCAGGGGCGGATCGATGTACAGTTTGTGTCGGTCGACGATCTGGAGCAGTTCCGTCGCCGGGTTGTCGGGTTCGAAATGAACGTGCGCGTGAAAGCCCGACTCCTCGCTGTCGAACACGTCGTACGAGAGCACCGACTCGTGTTCTTCGTATATCCCCTCCAGTGCTGCCGACTCCCCCTGCATGAGAAACAGCGCCACGCCCGTCCCGTCGTTGAGGAGGTTCAGGTGGAGGATCGCCTCCCGCTCGATCGCTGCGTGCTGGGCCGTCAGCGTATCGAGTTCGTGGAACCCCTCTTGCTCCTTCGGCGTCAGGAGCAACTGGAAATAGCGCATACTACTGTCTCCATTCGAACAGACCTAAATATTCGTTATGAATCGGGAAACAAAGGACAACAGCTGCCCGCTCGCGGCCACGGGGTATTAAAATTCCCTCACATGCAGGGAGCTATTTGTAATGGGAAGCACGTTGTAACAATGTTCAGGCATGGACGCCAGTGAGAGCACTGCCGAACTAGGGGCGGGGCGAATCGACAGGGAGAGTACGTACTACGAGTTGTACCAGAAGTCCGTCGAGTTGGGGACCTGGGACGCCGAGAAACTCGTCCAGAAGGTCGGATTCGAGGAGGACCGCGAAGTCTGGGAGTCGCTGGAAGACGACGAGAAAGAGCAGTGGGCGCGGATCATCTCTTATTTCATCGACGGGGAACACGCGGTCGCACAGGACGCCCGCCGCATCATGGCGACGGTGTCCTCGCCGTGGTTCGACCGGTCCATCGAGAAAGAGATGTTCGCCTCGGCGCTCGCGCTGGAGGAAGCCAAGCACACGCAGTTTTTCGACCTGTACCTCTCGAACGTGATGGTCGACAAGTTCCCGCAGTACGAGCTCGACACGCGTCGCGGAGGCATCCAGATCCCGCGGACGGAGGCCTGCGGTGCCGGGAAGATGTTCGAACGACAGGGAACGCTCCAGGCCCAGGCCGCCCACGGCGGCGATCCCGTCGACATCGCCCGCGCGGCGACGAACTATCACATCGGCGTCGAAGGCATCCTCGCCCGCGGCGGCTACTTCGCGAAGAACCGCATGATGCAGGAGACTCCGCTGCCGCTGTTGAACAAGGGCTTTCAGTTCATCAGCACGGACGAGGGGCGGCACATCACATTCGGACTGGAGTTGCTTCAGGAACTGATCGAGAAAGAGCGCGAGGGGATTCCGGAGTACCAGGGCGTCCAGAACGCCATCTGGGAGCAGTCCGTCGAGGACATCGGCTACATCACCGACACGGGGTATTTCATCACCGGCGACGTGGGCGATCCGCTCGACGTGGACTTCGACGACCTCGTCAACCGCGGTGCGCGACTGGCCGGCGACATGCTGTTCGACACGCTCGACCTGGACAACGCGGAGCCGCGCGATTACATGCAGGCGGCCGCGGACGCCATGGAGGAGGCGCGAGACAGCGACTACGGCGCAGTGATCGAGAAGTACGACCACATCTACGAGAAAAAACAGGCGGCAGGTGACTGACCATGACGAAACTCACAGAGATCGACGGCGCGGACTTCACTGCATCGGACGAGGAGATCGAAGCGGCCGTCGAGGAGACAGCCCAGGAACTCGGGATGGACCCGGAAACCGTCTCAGAGGAGGTCGCCTACATCCTCGATTCGGGGTCCGGCAGGGTGAACAACGAGGGCGTCGCGGGCGCGGCCGTCGGATCGAACGCCGACACGGCCGACGATCCGCGACTCGAAGCACTGGACGTGTTCAAACTCCGCCAGGAACTATGAGCGGTGCAACGTTCGACGACGGAACCGGCGAAGACGCCGAACACGAGGTGGAACTCGTCCACGACGGCGAGACGGTCTCGCTGTCCGTCTCAGGCGACGAGTACATCCTCGACGCCGCAGAGGACGCAGGGTTCGACCTCCCGTACTCCTGCCGCCAGGGGCAGTGTACGTCCTGCGTCGGCAAGGTCCTGGAGGGCGCGGTCGACCAGAGCGAAGGCACCGCACTCGATCCGATGCAGCAAGACGACGGCTACGCGCTGCTCTGTGTCTCCTATCCGACGTCTGACTGCCGAATCGAGACCGAGGCGCAAGGCGACATGTTCGGCGGTGATCTGGACGTCTTCTGACCGAACCACCGCTTGAGCAGCGCGCCATCCAGCACTTTCTCACGTAGGAAACGACAACGGCCGCCGAGATCGTGGCCGAATACGCCGGCGCCTCAAGAAGGAGACCGGAATAACACGGATACTTATAAAATACACATATAAACACCCTCAGATCACAGGGATAATTTCTTAACCGAGTGGGAGAAATTATGTTCGTACACCCGTTGCGACGCGAACGTGTGGCTGGGGGGACTCGACACCGTCGCGCGTGCCACAACGGGGGAGATTTACCATGAGTGCACAACAGGAAGAGGAAACGTACGAACTCGAAGAGTACTGGCCGACGACCGCCTGGCTCGACGTCTACCAGGAGGACCTGACCGCGAGCGAGGAGCTCTCCGAGAAGATGTCCGGGTGGGGACAGGGATTCAACGGCGACTTCGTCTTCGAGATCAACAACCTGCCCATCGAAGAGAACACGGTCGGTGACCTGCCCGAGGAAGTCTGGTCGGCACTGGACACTGGAATCCGCCAACTGCCCGATTCAGTCCTCGATACCGTGCTCGAGGACGCCCCTGAAGAGGTCCAGAACGGCATCGAAGAGCGCGAGGGACCGCTGGCAGAACGTGCAGCCAACGAACTCCTCGAGACGCGCATCGAGAACGCGCCCGACAAAGTGTGGCCGGGTCTGCGCCGCGTCATGCCCGAGATTCTCGATGGGTTGCTCGAGGAACTCGAAGAGAACGTCACCGACGAGGGCCACGTCTACGCCTGGATCGGCCTCGAAGACGGTGACTGCACCGGGACGGACACGCTGATGGAACTCGACGAGCGGGACAAGGGCTTCGTCCTCACCGGCGAGTACGAGCAGTGGGTCCGTCTGGTCACGGGCGAACTGGACGTCGTCGAGGGGATCATGTCCGGCGAACTCGAACTCGACGGCGACATGCAGAAGATCCTACAGTACTCCGACGCCGCTCTGCTGATGACCGACATCGCCTCCGAGACGGACAAGCGATTCCTCTTCTAACCGGGAAGCGGCCGTTTCCCGGACTGGTCGCTGTCTGACCCAACCGTCGCGTCCGCGCAGCGGCGGCCCGGAGACGGTCAATCTTTATCCAGGGTCGCGACGTTCTTTCCACCGATGGGGTTTTTCAATAATCTCGGGCGGAAGGTCGAGGAGTTCAAACGGGACGTGGACAGCGCGAAGGCGGACGAAGCCACACACCAGTGCACGGCGTGTGACCACCTGTACTTCGCCGCACGCGAGGAGTGCGACGAATGCGGCAGGGACGCCGTCGTCGAACGGTAGGGCTGCTGGTGTCTCGGCCTGCGTCGGATGATGGCGGACTGACTCCGCGGCTTGGTCGGCCGGACGCCGCGTTAGTGCACGCAGACGCAGGGTGGTGTGACGGTGAGCAGCGCGCCAGTCGGATCGGCCTTGCAAGTGGAGGCAGTGACCACTTCGGACCCACGAACGTACTGCCGCACATGGCAGGAGAAACCAGAGAACACGAGGTAGACACCGAGTACAACCCGAATCCGTCCGAGAGCGGCAAGTGGCTGTCGGCGGTCATCGCCCTGCTCGGGGCCTGGCTGATCGTCGAGGCGTTCCTGTTCGACCTCGTCGCGTCACAGTTCTGGAACGACATCATCGTCGGCGCGCTCCTGTTGATCGTCGGCGGATACAACTACTCCCGGCGGGCGAGCGAGCGAGTGGGCAGCATGTCCGCAGCAGTGCTCGCGGCGTTAGTCGGGCTGTGGCTCATCGCAGCACCGTTCATCTTCGGTGCCGATTTCGGACTCACCGAGACGGCGAACCCGCTCGGGTTCTGGAACGACATCGTCGTCGGCCTGATCGCGTTCGTCCTCGGCGCCTACAGCGCCTACGAGGTGCGCGACCAGCGTGAGGAAGTCCGCGAAGTCGCCGGCTGACACCGCCTGCCACGGTCCACCGACGTTTATTTTCCGAACCACCGCTCGCCGAGTTGCCGTCGCCGGTACGTGGCGAGTTGGTACCTGGTAAGCTGGGCAGAAAAGAGCACCATCAGCACGACGAACGCGCCGATAAGGGCGAGCGATCCCTGATGCACGTACCCGTTGACCAACTGCAAGAGCGCGAACACGGGAAGGCCGAACGTAAAGATGCCAGTCCTGACCGGGAAATCCCGGGCCATCTGGAAGAACGCTGTCGTGTCGTCGGGTAACTCGTCGTCCATGGTTGTCCTCGGAAGGATGCTCGCTTCCTCCTTCGATGAAGCGCGTATAGGCGCTTCGAAACCGACTGGACGGGGGTCTGTCCCACACCCAGAAATCATGGCCAGTCTTCCCGGTCGGTCAGCGGTCGCTACTGAAACCGCCAGACAGACACGAAATCAACCGGTGCCCTCCTTTTCTACGGGGTCTCGATGTTGTATATAAAACCACCTCACATCCGACGGAGTACGCTCAGGGCCGTTCCCGTACAACGAACTGGTAGCCATCGGCCACCAGCGGGGTGGCTCGGTGGGGAATGGGACAACGATGACGGACGAACTCGTAAACCGGATCGACGCATCGCTCGAGAAGGACGAAGCCCAGTTGAAGGAGGACCTTCCCGGACTGCTCGACGAGATCGCAGGCCAGGAACGCAGCTTGATCGCCGACAACCCGGAGGTGTTCTCGCGCGTCGTCGGCCGGATGGAGGCGATCGACATCGAGAGCTTCTACGCCGACGAACCCGAGGCGGCCGACCAGTTCCAGGACCTCCTGTGGACCGGTGTGAACCTCCTCGTCGAGAACGAACCCAGCATCCAGGAACAGATCACGACCGACATCGTGGCGAACTTCGAGGCCGACGACTGCCCGATGGCGGGCCACCTGCAGGTCGACGCCAGCGAGGAGACGGTCACCGGAGGCGCCGGGCTGGCAGACGACCCGGACCTGGTCCTGACGGGTCCCGCCGACACGCTGACGGCGCTCATCACCGGCGGCACCGACCCCATTCAGGGGTTCATGACCCAGGAGTACGAACTCGACGGGTCCGTCCAGAAGGGCACGCAACTGGCGTCCGTAATGGGAGAAATCACTGACTCGGTCCCGAACCAGCATGCAGCTGACTGAGTCCCAGACGGCGTTCCGGGACGAGCTGCGCAGCTATCTCGAACGCGAGGTCGAGCCGGTCGTCGACGAGGCTGACCAGGAGCCGTTCACGCGCGAGGAGATGGTGACGTACGTCAAGGACCTCCGGGAACTCGGCGTCGGCTTCGACCCCGAGACCGCCCAGCAGTTCTTCGGCGACCTGCGCCGCTTCGCCATCGTCTCCGAGGAGATCAGCTACGTCTGGCCCAGTCTCAACGTCGGCCTCCTGATGAGCTTCCCGGCCGTGTTCGTCGAGTACGCCGCCGAGGTGACTCAGGAGAACCAGCTCTCGAAACTCCAGACCGGCGAGTGCATCGGCTCGCTCGCGGTCACCGAACCCGAGGGCGGCTCCGACACCGCCCGCCCGCGGACGACCGCCCGGAGAGAGGGCGACGAGTACGTGCTGGAAGGCCAGAAGACCTGGGTCGGCAACGCACCCATCGCCGACGTCTCGCTGGTCGTCGCCGAAGACGAGGAGAGCGGCGCCCAGGACATGTTCCTGGTCGACCGCGCGTACTCCGACTACGAGGCCGAGACCCTCGACAAGCTCGGCTGGAAAGCGGTCAACAACGGCCGGATGTACTTAGACGGCGTGCGCGTGCCCGCAGAGAACAAGCTCTCGGCGATCATCGGGTCGGCGCTCCGCGACGGCAATCACCTGACCGACGTGGTGCCGTTCCCCGAATCCGTCGCCGAGTTGTTCTTCGAGCAGAAGGCGCTCAACGCGACGTTCTCGTTCATGCGCACCGGGATGGCGTACATGTCGGTCGGCATCATGCAGGCCGCCTTCGACGAGACCGTCGACTACGTCACCGAGCGCTCGACGTTCGGCAAACCCATCGCCGAACACCAGCTCGTCCAGGAGAAACTGTACGACATCCGCGTGAATCTCGAAACGTCACGACAGCTCTCGCGCCGCGCGCTCGAAGCGCTCGAACGCGGGTCCGAAGACGCTCGCCTCGTGTCCTCGATGGCGAAGGGGTACACCGCCGAGAAAGCCGTCGAAGCGACCTCCGACGCGATCCAGATCCACGGCGGCGAAGGGCTCAAGACCGAGAACCGCCTGGAGCGGTACTTCCGAGACGCGCGCGTAATGCCCATCCCCGACGGCACCACAGAGATCCAGAAGCTCATCGTCGGCAAGGAACTCACCGGCCACTCGGCGTACAAGTGACCCCGACTTCCCAACACCACAGCGAACTCACTCTCGTCGTTCGTCACCGTCGTCGTCACAGCACCCAGCAGAAAGAGACACGATCTGTTTCGCCCAGTCGCTTTTGCCTGTGGGAATCCAATCCCTGCGCATGAGTCCCACCATCGAGGTGAGCGAGGAGTTCCTCGAAGAGGTCGATCGCCACCTCTCGGAGGACGAATCGCGCGAAACGTTCCTCAGAGAGCTCGTCCACCACTACGAGTCGGAAGGGACCAGCCTCTGGGAGGGGTACGGCGGCCCGCCGTAGCTACGACCTGACGACGTCACCGTCGAGCCGGTCGACGAACAGCTTCATCCCGACGAGCGCAACCATTCCGACGAGCGGTGCGATCCGGGGATACTCCGCCGTCGTCGCCCGCGCGCGGGACAACCGGCTCGGTTCCTCCGTCGAGGCCGCGCCGGCTCCGGACGCGTCAGTGTCGGTATCGCGTTCGACGGTGGCGTCCAGTTCCGTCTCGGTCTCGACGGTCACCTCGTCGGCTTCGATCGTCGCCGCGTCCACGTCGATCGCTTGCTCCGGTTCAGTCTCTGTTTCCTGCGCTTCGTCCGCATCGTCACTGCTCCGGCGGTCGACGAGTACCCGTCCGAGAGCGCCCAGCGCGGCCACTCCGAGCCCCGCGAAGGTGAGCAGCGTCGTCGCCTTGCGGAGTTTCTCACCCGTCGAGGACTCCGTCTCGTCCCCATCAGCGGTCGGTTCGGACCCGGTGTCCGGCGTCCCGACCTGCTCGTCCGGCGGAACGTCGGGCGTCGTCTCCGGTGGTGCGTCCTGTCGCCCCCCGAGACGGCCGGGCAGGCGATCGCGGAGTGCGGCCGGGAAACGGCTCGTGAGTGTCGAGAGACCCATGCGCAACGATATGCCAGTCGCACTCATATCTCTTGGCCACGCACACCCAGATCACCGCGGCCGACTCACGACCGGTCGTACTCGTACGAACCGCGGTCGCGTTCGCGGGAGGCCTGCGTCTCGTCGAGTCGTCCCTGCTCGATGCGTCGTTCGAGTTCCCGCTCGAACTCGGGCTCGCTGATTCGGCCGGCGGCGTAGTCGTCTTTGAGGCGCTCCACGTCCCGTTCGGCCCGCTCGCGGTCGGTCGGCGTCACCTTCTCCGCGAGGTGCAGACGTCGCGCCCACTCGTTCTGGCGTTCGAGCAGTCGCGCGACGGACGCGACCGTCTCGTTGCGCACGAGACGGCTGTCGGTGTCGACCGCGCCGGTCGCGATCCGGTACAGCCCCCAGGCGACCGCCGCCAGTCCTGCGACGCCGGCGACGACCAGGGCCAGCACGTACGGGATCGCGGTCGACAAGAGCCCCACGAGCGTCGCGTCCGGACTCACGAGGGCGCCGAGCACGTCGAACACGCCGACCAGCGCGACGATCGCGAACGCGAGGGTCGATAGAACGACGCCGAGAATCGGCCCCTTGAGCTCTCCGAGCAGTCCCATCGGTCACTGATACGTCTGTCCGATACTTGAGACTGCGGTTCAACGGTCGAACTCGTCCGACGACCTACACGAGTTCCACCAGCACGAACAGCGCTTCCGTGGCGACCAGCAACAGGACGCCGACGACTAGCAGGGCTGCCGGCACCACGAGCAGGCCGGCGTCGGTGAACAACCAGAGACCGAGACCGGCCAGCACGAGCAGGAAGCCGACGGCGCGAAGCACCCAGGAGACGACGCCGTCGAGCCCGAACTGTTCGGCGACTTCGAGCACTTCGAGCGCTTCGTCCATGGCTACCAGTTAATTGCACGTCCTGTCTGAAAAACGTAATGACGCCGCCGGAGCGGCGGTGCGGCGCTCAGTCGTGGCGGAACGAGCGACTGCCCGTGAACATCATGGCCATGTCGTGTTCGTTCGCGGCCTCGATGACGTCCTCGTCGTTGACCGAGCCGCCGGGCTGGATGACCGCCTCGATGCCGGCCTCGGCAGCGGCCTCGATGCCGTCCGGGAACGGGAAGAACGCGTCGGACGCCATGACCGCGCCCTCGGCGGACTTGCCCTCGGCGTCTTTCTCCGCTTTCATCTTCGCGATCTCGACGGCGTCGACGCGGGAGACCTGCCCGGCGCCCACGCCCACCGTTTCAGTTCCTTTCGCGAACAGGATCGCGTTGGACTTGACGTGCTTGATGGTCTGCCAGGCGAACTGCATCGCCTCGAGCTGTTCGTCCGTCGGCTCGCGCTCGGTGACGACTTCCAGGTCCTCCGTGGTCGGGGCCTGGTCGTCGCGTTCCTGGACGAGCGTTCCGCCGACGAGGTCCTTCTCGGTCATCGGTTCGGTGGGCTCGAAGGAGCCGTCCACGTCCAGCACGCGGAGATTCTCCTTCTCGAACAGCGTGTCGAGGGCGTCGTCGGTGTAGCCCGGCGCGACGACGACCTCCTTGAACGAGTCGACGATCTGCTCGGCGGTGGCCTGGTCGCACTCGCGGTTCAGCGCGACGATGCCACCGAACGCGCTCTTGGCGTCGGTCGAGAGCGCGCGCTCGTAGGCCTCGGCCAGGGAGTCGGCCGTCGCACAGCCCGCCGGGTTGGTGTGTTTGATGACGGCTGCGGCCGGCTCGTCGAACTCCTTGATGAGATTGAGCGCACCGTTCGCGTCGTTGTAGTTGTTGTACGACAGCGCCTTCGCGCCCTCGTTCAGCTGGTCGGCGTGGACGACGCTGGCTTCGTCACAGGTCACGTCCGCGTACAGTGCGGCGTCCTGGTGTGGGTTCTCCCCGTAGCGCAGGTCGGCGTGGCGGTCCTCGCTCGTGATGCGACGCTGCGGGAGGTCGCCGCCCTCGTCGCCCTCGACGGAAACGTCGTTGTTCTCCCAGTCGACGTCGACGCGGCCCTCCGCGAACCAGCGAACGGCTCGCGGGTAGGCCTTCATTTCGCCCTGGTACAGCACGCGGTCCTGGAGGTCCTCCGTGGTGTCGCCCTCGTACACCGGGATCGGCTCCTGCGTGACGACGGGGCCGCCGTCGACCTCGTCCTCGATGAGCGAGCCGTCGTCGTCGACGGCGTTCGTGACTGCGTGGACGGTACACCCCACTACGTCGACGCCGTACTCCAGGGCGTCGCCCCAGGCGTCCATCCCGGGGAACGACGGGAGCAGCGACGGGTGGACGTTCAGCGTCGTCGGCATCGGGTCGAGGAACGTCTCCGAGAGGACGCGCATGTACCCGTCGAGACAGACGAGATCGAAGTCGTACGCGTCGAGCGCGTCGACGACGCGCTGTTCGTGGTCGCGGCGACTCTCGTCGTCGCCCTGGACGACGGTTTCGGTGGGAATCCCCCGCTTCTCGGCTTTCTCGACGACCGGGGCGTCCTCCGAGTTCGTGAGGACGACGGCGAGTTCGGCCCCGCCGGGTGCCAGGTCGTGAACGTTCATGAGATTGCGACCGCGGTTACTGGCCAGTCCCGCTACCTTCATACCCGGAGGGGAGCGTGCCGGGCGCAAATGCGTTGCGAATCGCCTAGGAATGCAGTACCCACGCGACGACCACGACAGCGCAGCAGCTCTCGAAACAACGTCGCGTCAAAAGCGGTGTGGGGAGAGGGACGGGTGTGAGAGGGAAAGTGCTCGATTGGGGGTGTGTGGTCGCCCCGACGGGAATTCGTGGTTGCTTCCTTATCATTGTTTCCATTTATGCTGGCAGTCTTAACAGCGTTGTGCGAGAGTGGCAGATCGCAAGCCCTGTAATGCACTCTCGCAGACATACGTGGGGCGAAACCGATGCGTTTCGCCAGGGAGAGTCCCCTGCAGGTGCAGGCCGTCTGTTATTCACCCGTGGCGTCCAACACCGAGCGTGGTTCATCTCAATCAGAACACGCTCACGGACGTCGGAATCGTCTCGACAATCGTCGACGCGGCGATGGAGTTCGCACGCGGACGACCGAAAAGCGGGGCGATGCTGCTCGGTGCTGCAGCACTCTCGAGCCGCGTTCCGGGCCTCGGCGTCGCCGTCTCGGCACTGCTGCGCGTGTACCGGCGCCTCCGATAGGACGCCCGCCACAGAACATGAAACGGGTCGCTCGGGGCGACGCGCAGGCGTCGCCCGTCTCGACGACGAAAGAGTGGTCTCTTCCTTGTGGAGGATAGATCTAAACCAATGCATCGTGACGACGATCCCCCACAGTCAGACGAGACGGATCTCGGAGCGTTGTTTCTCGCGCTCTCGCACGTGCATCGTCGGCGCGTCCTCCAGTGCCTGTGGGAACACGGAACCGAGCTCACGCTGGCCGACGTCGCCGAGGAGGTGACTGCCCAGCAGACCGAGACGTCCATTCAGAACATCGAACCCGAGACCGTGACGCGGACCTACCTCTCGCTGTATCACCAACACATCCCGCAGTTAGAGGAGGCAGACCTCGTCTCGTACGATCAGGAGAACGATCTCGTCATCGCGACGAGCGAGCGCGAGACCGTCAGATCCGCGGTCGACACCTTCCTCGACCCGACGGCGACGCACTCACCCGACGGCTGAGAGGGTCGCGCGAGCGAACCAACGCGTCCGGCCCTTCGATACTCTTTTTCGCCTCCTGTGCCCATCGAGACGTATGACTGATCGGAGTTCGCTCGACGCAGTCTCGCCACTGGACGGGCGCTACGCCCGGTACACGGAACCACTCGTTCCCTACGCCAGCGAGCGGGCGCTCATGCGCGCACGCACGCAGGTCGAAGTCGAGTACCTCATCGCGCTCGCCGACCTCGACGCCACGCCGCTACAGATCGACGACGCCCAGCGCGACCACCTCCGGGGGCTCTACGAGTCGTTCGACGTCGAAGACGCCGAGATCGTCAAACAGCTCGAAACTCAGGGCTGGAAGGACTACTCGGCGACCAACCACGACGTCAAGGCCATCGAGTACTTCGTCCGCGAGCACCTCCCCGACGGACTTGACGCGAGCCAGTGGATTCACTTCGGCCTCACCAGCGAGGACGTCAACAACCTCGCCTACCGGCTGCTCGTCAAGCCCGCGGCCGCGGAAGTCGTCGTCCCCGAACTCCGGGACCTGCGCGACACGCTCACCGAGATGGCACAGGCACACCGGGACCTCCCGATGCTCGCCCGCACGCACGGCCAGCCGGCGACCCCCACGACCTTCGGGAAGGAACTGGCCGTCTACGCTGCGCGTCTGGGCCGGGCCCTCGGTCGGGTGCAGGACGCCATCGACGGCATCGAAGGCAAACTCGCCGGTGCGAGCGGTACCTACGCCGCTCACCACGCCGCCTATCCCGACGTGGACTGGCAAGCGTTCGCCGCCGAGTTCGTCGACCGTCTCGGCCTCGAACACGCCTCAGTCACGACGCAGGTCAATCCCTGTGACGACCTGGCGGAGCTGTTCGACGCGCTCCGCGGGGCGAACAACGTCCTGCTCGACCTGGACCTGGACATGTGGCTGTACGTCTCCGACCGCTACCTCGGCCAGGAGACCGTCGAGGGCGAGACCGGCTCCTCGACGATGCCCCACAAGGTCAACCCCATCGACTTCGAGAACAGCGAAGGGAACCTCTCGAAGGCCAACTCCGATCTCGTCTTCCTCGGCGACTACGTGACGACGTCCCGTCTCCAGCGCGACCTCTCGGACTCGACGGTCAAGCGCAATATCGGCGCAGCCCTCTCGCACTGTCTCATCGGCTACCAGAAGTGCCAGAAGGGCCTCGGGAAGGTCGTCCCCAACGAGCACGTCATGCGCGACGAACTGGAGGACACGCCCGAGATCATCGGCGAGGCGGTCCAGACCATCCTCCGACGGGAGGGGCACGACGACGCCTACGAGCGGGTGAAGGCGCTGACGCGCGGCCAGCGCGTCACCATCGAGGACTTCCGCGATCTGTTCGACGACCTCGACGTGCGCGAGGACGTGCGCGAGGAACTCCACGCGTTGACGCCAGCCGGATACGTCGGCGTGGCGAGCGACCTCGTCGACGAGTCGACCGAGGAGTGACAACCAGTCGTGCCGCAAGTATAATCTGAAGAGGGCGTTTCCCTGTGCACGAATCACTTCTCATCTCATCTGCGACATAGAGGGCACATAGGCAGCAGATACCATCACGGCAATAGTGGGGCCGTCACGCAGAATCAGCGCGTCGAAGCGGGGCCACTCCTGATCTAGAGGGACCGAAGAATACGTTCCCCATTATCCGAGATTCGGGTCGGGTCAAACGACTGGTGTAAGAACTGATTTTGGCACTACAGGAGCAGCTGCGGCCGAACACGTGGACAAGTATGCAAACCACGCTACGAGACGTATTTTTTCAACGAACCCTGGATAAGCTGTAATTACCAAAGAGAGAGCGAGTCTATCGAAGGGCGAATAAACATGGAGAAAGCTTCGATAGTAGTTCCGGCGGCGTCGGCGGCGAGTTCGGTTGCGTTTCATCGCTCGCTCGGTCGCCGCGGCATACGAACGATCGCCGTCTCGGAGACCGAGACTGCCCCCTCGTTCCGATCTCGCTACTGTGATGAAACCGTATTGGTGAGCGATCCCAAGGAAGACATCACCGGCTACAAAGAGGCGCTGTTAGCCCTCGCAATGCGTCCCGACGTCGAGACGATTGTGCCACTCCGGGAAGAGGACATCTACGTGCTCTCGAAATACCGGCAAGAGTTTGCAGAGCACATTGCGACTCCTTGGCCGTCGTTCGAGACGTTACGGACTGTCCACGACCGAGAGAAGTTGTTCGATGCAGCTCGAAAGGCCAGCGTCCCCGTCCCAGAAACGAACACGCTCGACGATGTCGACGACTGGGGACGACGGCTCGTTGTCAAGTCCCGATACGCACTCTTGACGGGCGATTACCTCTCGGATAGCGCGGCCGAAGGGATCATCGAACCGAGAAGTGCGACGTTTCTCAAACCGGACGAGCGACCGGATAAGGAGCGGCTCCGATCTGAATTCAAACACAACCCCCACGTTCAGCAGTTCGTGGATGGAACCGAGTTTTCGCTCGGTGTGTTGTACGACGACGGCGAACCGGTCGTCGAAACCCAGAAACGGATCATCCGCGGAAAGAAATACTACTGCGGCCCAAGTGTCTATCACGAATCAGTAGATATCCGCGAACTCGAAGAGCTCGGACGCCGATTACTCACACAGCTCGATTGGCACGGCCCTGCCGATATCGATATCATCCGGGACGACAATTCTGGAGAGTACAAACTTCTGGAGATCAATCCCCGTTTCTGGGCCACCATCCAAATGGAGATTCACGCAGGCTTTGATTTTCCCCTCTATTATTGGCGGATGACACAGAACGACTCACGACAGTCGATTCCATCGCCAGAGCCCGGGATTGCGTCGCACTATTTACCGGGCGAACTGTCGTATATCCAGAGTGTGCTGACGGAGGACCACCCGTTGTGTGACCCTCCCTCGGTGTCATCTTCGGGATGGGAAATAACCAGGTCAATTATCGGGGATCACCGCTTCGATCTTCTGGATTTGGACGACCCTCTGCCGTTCGTCTCGCGCGTCGCCGACGAAGTGCGTGGGTGAGAACAGTTTGTCCGGTTTCTGACGCGAGTTATCGAACGTGGCACGACCGAGACGAGCGCTGAGCAGTGTCGTGGCACGGCCATGGCTGTCGCGAGTGCGTAGAAGCACACTTCAGCCACGTTTTGTCTGGGGAGGTTCCGCATCCAGCGCTGGCGAGTCAGGAAACCTGTCGCGGCAAACTGGGTGGCCCCAACATCTAAGCAGTTTGAAATTCATTTGTGAGTACATGCGATACGTGGAGGGGCAACTGACGCCGGACCGGGGGTGGTTCCATCCGATCGAACGGCGGATCCAGCAGGCACCGGGCATCGAGAACGAGCGCATCCTCCAGATGCAACTGCTCGACGACGGGACGGTGACGACGATGTACGAACTCAGCGGCGACCGCGAAGTCATCGAGTTCGCCGCCGAACACATGCCGGAGCTCATCACGTACCAGATCTCGCCGATGCAGGACCGCATCATCACCTACGCCCACGTCGAGGCAAACGAGATGCTGCAGGGACTGCTCGAGATTCCCCAGAAGTTCGAGGTCGTCCCGGACTTCCCAATCGAGTTCGTCGGCGACGGGAGCATCCGCCTGACGACCGTCGGCGACGAAGCGCAGATTCGCGAGGCGATGGCTGCCGTCCCGGACGGGATCACGGTCGAACTCGAGAAACTCGGCGACTACGCGCCCGAGAACGAGCGACTGCTGACGCGACTCACCGACCGCCAGCGCGAGGTCGCCCAGATCGCCGTCGAGATGGGGTACTACGACACGCCGCGGAAGGTCACGTACGACGACATCGCCGACGAAGTGAACGTCGCACCCGGCACCGTCGGCGAAATCCTCCGGAAGGTCGAATCGCGGCTCCTGAACGCGCTGCTGGGCTGACGAAACGGGCAGTCGACGACAAAACGCGACGCTCTGTCCGGGGGAACGACCCGCTAACCGAGCAACTGCTCGACGGCGGCAGTGACGATCTCGCCCGCCCGCTCGACGTCAGAGCGACGAACATATTCACGTTCTGCGTGGGCGACGGCACCCTCGTCGTCGGCCAGGACGCCCGGCCCGAACACGACCGTCGGCGCGTCCTGCGCGAAGTAGGACGCCTCGGTCGCCGCCCCGAACGGGCGAACCTCGCCGGCCCCGGCGTCCTGCATCGCCGCGACGACGTCGCTGTCGGCCGGCGTCGCGAAGGCTTCGAGGAACGGCGTCTCGCGGTCCGTGTACTCGAACGAGATCGACAGCGACTCCGGCAGCCAGGACTGGAGGTGCGCCTCCAGTTGCTCGCGGAAGCCCTGCTGCGTTTCCGGCGGGACGCTCCGGCGATCGACGGTGATCCGACACTCGGCCGGAATCTGGTTGGTCGCTTCACCGCCCTCGATGATCGTCGGTTCGAGCGTCGGGCGCCCGAGCGAGTCGTGTTCCGGCGGTCCGACGGTCTCGTCGTAGGACTCGATGGCCTGCAACACCGGCGATGCGGCCCGAATGGCGTTCGCCCCGCTGGCCGGTTCCGCAGCGTGCGCCGCGATTCCCTCGACGGTCACGGTCCCCTCGAAGCGTCCCTTCGCCGCGTTACAGACGTCGAGTCCCGTCGGCTCGCCGACGATGTACCCGTCGGCCCCTAAATCGAGGGCCGCCGCCCCCGTCGAGTAGACTTCCTCGTCGGGCGTGATCGCCAGCGTCAGTGTCCCCGTCTCGACGTCAGCACCGAAGAACGCGGTCAGCAGCGCGGCCAGCGGCCCCTTCGCGTCGCAGGACCCCCGACCGCGGACGACGTCGCCGTCACGTTCAAACGGGACGTGTGGCGGTACCGTGTCGATGTGCGTGTTCAAGACGAGATGCGGGCCGTCGGCGTCGCCCTCGCGGGTCGCGAGCGTGTTGCCGGCGTCGTCGACCTCGGGATCGGCGCCCTGTGCGTCGAGCGTCTCGACCAGCAGGTCGCGCATCTCGGACACGTCTTCGTGAGACGCGGTCTGAACGGCGGTTTCGTGGAAAGAGAGCGGATCGAAGTCCATCAGTCGTCACCGATCGCGTCGGCGTCGGTGTCCTGGTCGGTGTCGATCGGCTGCGAGTCCGGGAGTGCGGCCTGCCCGGCGAACTCGCGCTCGACCGGTCCCTGGAGCAGCGCGTCGTCCTCGGTCAACTGGACGACGAGGCGGCCGCCCGGCGGATGGACGGGAATGCGCTCGCCCTTCTCGACTTTCCCGAGGCGCTCGGCAGCCGCGGTGATGGCGACCGCGCCGGTGCCACAGGAGTCTGTTTCGGCCTCGACGCCGCGCTCGAAGGTCCGCTGATCGAATCCACCGTCCGGCCGTCGAGCCGCGAAGTTGACGTTCGCGCCCTCGGGGAAGACGTCGGCGTTGCGAACGGCCGGCGCGATGCCGTCGACGTCGACCGTCGTCACGTCGTCGACGAAGGCGACCGCGTGCGGCACGCCGGTGTTGACCACCGTGACCGACAGCCCTTCGACCGTCTCCTCGACGAGCGGTTCGTCGCTGTCGACGGGCACTCTGTCGGGGTCGAACGTCGGTTCGCCCATCTCGATGGTGACGCCCTGGTCGCCGATCTCGGCGCGACGGGTGCCTGCTTGCGTGTCGATCATGACGACGTCTGCGCCGGTTCGCTCTGCGACCCACTTGGCCGCACAGCGCGCGCCGTTGCCGCACATGGCCGCGACGCTGCCGTCCGGCTGGACCAGCGTCATGACGACTCGCGGCGGCGAGTACTCGTCTTCCAGCGCGAGGAAGAGAATGCCGTCGGCGCCCGTCTTGAGCGCGTCCGGATGTGTCAATCCCGTCTCGCGGTCACAGAGGTCCGCGGCGAACGCCCGCCGGTCCGGTACCTCCTCGTCCGCGTCGACGATGATGAAGTCGTTTCCTGTCCCGTGGTACTTCTCTACTCCGACCATTGTTCCTCCAGTGTAGTTACGTCAGCAAGCCGCTCGCGCCGGACAGCGAGGGTCGCCTCCTGTCCGTCGATGGCCACGACCGCCGGCCGCGGCCGGGAGTTGTACTGGCTACTCATCTCGTAGCCGTACGCACCCGCGTTCCCGACCGCCAGGACGTCGTTCCGTTCGGGAGCCGGCAGCGATCGATCCCTGCCGAGCACGTCCGCCGTCTCACAGATCGGCCCGGCGACCATCACCGAGACCACGTCCCTGTCGGCCGCGTCGGGCGCGAGCGAGCGCAGTTCGTGATACGAGTCGTACATCGCAGGACGGATAAGTGTCGTCATCCCCGCGTCGACGCCGACGACCGTCGTCTCGGCCGTCTCCTTGACCGTGTTGACCGTCGCGAGCAACACGCCCGCGTCGGCCACGAAGTACCGTCCCGGTTCGATTCCCAGCGTGGCGTCGAGCTCACCGAGCGCCGTCCGGGTCGCCTCGGCCACTGCGTCCAGATCGAGCGGCGGTTCCTCCTCGCGGTACGGCACGCCGAGACCGCCCCCGACGTTGACGAATTCCAACGCGGTCACGTCCGCGATGACGTCCCGCGCGAGGTCGCCCATCCGCGACACGAGTTCACGATGGGCGTCCAGGTCGTCGCCGGAGATGCCGCTCCCGGCGTGGGCGTGGAGGCCGACCAGTTCCATCTCGCGCTCGACGGCGTCGGCCGCGAGATCGGCGACCCGGTCGTACGGGACGCCGAACTTCGGTGCTGCGCCGGTCGAAACCTTCTCGTGGTGCCCGGCACCGACGCCCGGCAGGACGCGGATGCAAAGCCGTCCGTCGAAACCGCGGTCGGCGACGCGTTCCAGCGTGTCCGCTGAATCGATCGTGACCACGACGTCGTGCTCGTCGGCGACCTCCACGACGTGATCGAGGTCGCGGTCCGGCGGGTTGACTGCCGTGTACCGCACGGCTTCCGGATCGAAGCCCGCGTCGAGAGCGCGCTGCAGCTCGCCAGCGGAGGCACACTCGGCGCCGACGCCCGTGTCACGGACGGTTTCGAGTACCGGGCGCGTCGTGTTGGCCTTGACCGCGTAGCTGATCTCCTCTTCCGAAAAGGCGTCCTGCAGCCGGCGCGAGTTCTCGCGGACGCGCTCTACGTCGATCACGTACAGCGGCGTCTCGTACGCCGCGGCGAGGCCGCGCAGTCGCTCGGCGTCCCAGTCGGACAGCCTGCGGACTGCGGGTCCGGTGCTCATTCTCGGAGCGCGTCCTCGCGCTCGGTGCCTTCGAGGGTCTCGGTCTCGATGTCCGTCGCGACGACCGCCGGCTTGTAGGCCGCGCCCGGGATCAGGTCGTCGTCACTGACCGAGGATTCGACGTAGCGCGCGAAGGCCCGGCGTTCCGGCGGCAGTTCGCCGTACAGCACCTGATCCTCGACGAGGTCGTACACCGGAATGCGCGGCGTCAGCAGCGTGTTTTCGCCGACGACGCTGTTCTCGCCGACTTTGAACCCGGAGGTGACGCGGGTGCCGGCCCCGAGCGAGACGCCGTCCTCGACGATGACCGGGTCGTTCTCGACGGGTTCGAGGACGCCGCCGATGAGCGTGTTCGCACCGATCTTGACGTTCTCGCCGATCTGGGCGCACGACCCGACCGTGTCACAGGAGTCGACGAGCGTCCCGTCGCCGATGTACGCGCCGATGTTCACGAACGACGGGCTCATCATGATCGCGTCGCTGCCTACGTAGGCACCGCGTCGGATGACCGTGCCGTCCGGCGTGTTCCGGGAGCCGCGCTCGCCGATGTCGGCGGTCTCGCGGAGCGGCAGCACGTCGTGGTAGTCGACGCCGCCGTGGGTACGGGCCTCGATGTCGCGCAGGCCGAAGTTGAGCAGGATGCCCTGCTTGACCCACGCGTTGACCTGCCAGTCGTCCCCGTCCGGTTCGGCGGCGCGGACGATTCCCTGTTCGAGGGCTTCGAGGAAGGCGTCGAGGACGCCCAGGTCGTCGGCGGTGGCCTCGTCGGCGGTCAGTCCCTCGTCGTAGCGATTCCACAGTGACTCGATCTCGTATTGAAGGCTCATGGTGTTCCCGTCTCCTTACTGCGCGTCGATAACGTCTCCGAATTCGTACCAGTCGGCGTTCTGTCCGGCGAGCCAGGCCGCCGCGTCGAGGGCGCCGGCCGCGAACACGCTGCGGTCCTCGGCGTGGTGCGACAGCGAGAGCACTTCGTCGTTGCCCGCCGCGATGAGTTCGTGTTCGCCGCGGACGTCGCCGGCGCGGCGCGCGAACACGCCGATCTCGTCGTCGTCGCGGGGAGCGTGCCCCTCGCGCCCGTACACCGGTTCGACGTCGCGGTGTTCCTGGACGGTCTCCAGAATGGTCTTGGCGGTCCCCGACGGCGCGTCGATCTTCTGGTTGTGATGCGTTTCCATCAGTTCCAGGTCGTAGTCGGGCACGGCCTGCAGTGCCTCACCGATCGCTCGCAGGAGCGCCTGGATGCCGCGCGAGAAGTTCGTCGCCTTGAGGACCGGAACGGACTCGCTGGCTGCCTCAAGCGCCTCGAACCCCTCGTCGTCGAAGCCGGTGGTGCCGATGACCATCCCGGTCCCAGTCTCCACGCAGGCGTCTGCCAGCGCGACCGTCGACTCGGGTATCGTGAAATCGACGACGACGTCGGGTTCGTACTCGGCGAGGCCCTCGGTCACGTCGTCCGCGTGGACGACGGGGACGTCCTGCACTTGGTCGACGTCGTCGACGTCGAAGCCGACGACGGCCTCGACGTCGTCGCGGTCGTCCGCCGTCTCGATGACGGTCTGGCCCATCCGCCCTGCGGCACCGTTGACAGCGATTCTGGTCATTCCTCGGCCTCCGCGACCTGTGGGATCTCACCGTCCTCGAGGTCTGCCAGCACTTCGCGGAGGTGATCGAGGTCCTTCTCGTTCATCCGGTTGAGCGGCGAGCGCATCCGACCGGAGTCGTAGTGGCCGCGGATCTCCATGGCTTCCTTGATCGGGATCGGGTTCGAGACCATGAACAGCGCGCGGAACAGCGGGCCGAGTTCGTGGTGGTACTCGCGTGCGCGCTCGAAGTCGCCCGACACGGCGGCACCGACCAGTGCACAGGTCCGCTCGGGTTCGATGTTTGCGGAGACGCTGATGGTCCCGGTGCCGCCCGTGGCGATGATGGGCAGGGTCATCGCGTCGTCGCCCGAGAGGACGGAGAAGTTCTCGTTGCGGGTGCGCTCGATGACCTCGGTGATTCGGTTCATGTCGCCGCTGGCGGCCTTGTAACCGACGATGTTCTCGTGGTCGGCGAGGTTGACCGCGGTTTCGATGGCGATGTTGCGGCCCGTCCGGGACGGGACGTTGTAGATGATCTGCGGGAGGTCGATCTCGTCTGCGATCGCCCGGAAGTGCGCTTCCATCCCTTCCGGTTCGGGCTTGTTGTAGTACGGGGAGATCAGGAGGAGACCGTCGGCGCCGGCGTCGGCCGAGCGGCGGGAGAGTTCGAGCGCTTCGCGCGTGTTGTTGCTGCCCGAGCCGGCGATCACCGGGACGTCGTCGACGGCCTCGACGACTGCCTCGATGACCTCGATGTGTTCGTCGTGGGAGAGCGTTGCGCTCTCGCCGGTCGTCCCCATCGGGACGACGCCGTCGACGCCGGCCGCTTCGAGATACTGCGCGTGGTCCTGGAGGGTTTCGAAGTCGATGCTTTCGTCGTCGTGGAACGGCGTGGTCATCGCGGGGAACACGCCGGTGTAGGTGTCGTGTGTCATTGCTGTGGTGTGCGTGTGGCACTGATTTGAGCGTGGTGGTCTGGCGGTCCAACCGAAACCGGCCCGCGACGAGGGTGCTACGCCCGCCGGGAGCCCCTACTCGCGTTTGCGTTTCGGTTTCGCACGCTCGAGAAAACGACCTGCACCACAGTGGCGGCGCTCCAACCGTAGCGCACGCCGACCTGTGGTGCGGTGCATACGAAACACACCAACACGAGATAACTTAGGGTTTGCGACAACAGGTCGGCACCGAAACCAGTCGGGAGTGCGAGACGCAAAACCATATGGCGGACCGTCCGCAAAGAGCGAGCATGACGAACGTCCATCCGGGGCAGCGCGTGGCGATGCTCGCCGACGCGCAGAACCTCTATCACACGGCCCGGAGTCTCTACACCCGCAACATCGACTACAGCTCGCTCCTTGAAGAGGGGGTCCGCGGTCGCACACTGACCCGTGCCATCGCCTACGTGATTCGCGCCAACGCCGAAGACGAGGAGAGCTTCTTCGAGGCACTCGTCGACATCGGCTTCGAGGCGAAAACCAAGGAGATCAAAACCTTCGGCGACGGCTCGAAGAAGGCCGACTGGGACGTCGGGATGAGCCTCGACGCGGTCTCGCTGGCCAACCACGTAGACACCATCGTCCTCTGTACGGGAGACGGCGACTTCTCGCGGCTCTGCCGGCACCTGAAACACGAGGGATGCCGCGTCGAAGTGATGGCGTTCAAGGAGTCCACCGCCGAGGAACTCATCGAAGCAGCTGACGAGTTCGTCGACATGAGCGCGCAACAAGAGACCTTCTTGCTGTAGATTGTAGGAGGGAGCATCCGCCGAGCAGGGCGAGGCGGTTCACGCGAGCGGCTTTGCCGCTCGCGCCTTTTTAGTCCAGGTTTTTGCGAGGAGGGTTCCCGCAGGGCCGCGAAGCGGCCCGAGGAAACCCGAGTGAGTAAAAAGTGGGTTTAGACCGGCCGACCTTCTTCAGACGTCCCCACGAGCAGCGAGCCCGCAGCGAGACCGAGCGCAGCGATGCTCCCGGCCACGGCCGGCAGCGGAATCTCCTGCAGGCCCGCCCCCAGAATCAGGGCGCTGCTGACGAGCAGCAGCACCAAACCGACGCCGATCTTGGTTGAGTTTGTTCCCATATTGGGGCCATCTTTGCCCTAACCCAGTATAAATCCACCCAAACCACCCGACCTTGGCATGACGAATCACACCATGCATGACTATCGGGATGCGATACCATTGCACAGCAGCGCACGACGGTTGGAAGGTGTTTTGTCCGTGGCTCCGCTCGGTGTAGCCATGCAGACCGACGAGCGCCGGATGCTCCGGCGGGTGGCCGACTACCAGTTCGGCGCAGGGGCTGGCACAGCACTCTTTCCCGACGGCGAGGAGCTGACGGTGTATCGAACCACGTCGGGACGACCGAACCAGGTCGTCGCCGACGCCGGCCGGCTCATCACGTACGGCGTCGACGGCCGCTTCAGACTCGGCGTGACCGGCGGGAAACGCCTCCAGGCGGGGCTCGACGCCCCGACCCACCGAGTCGTGCTGGGCGACGAGAGCGAACCGTTCGTGCGAAAGGGGCGCAACGCCTTCGCGAAGTTCGTCCAGGCGGCAGACGAAGGTATCCGACCGGGCGACGAGGTGCTGGTCGTTCACGCGGACGGTCCGCTGCTGGGCGTCGGTCGCGCCGAACTCTCGGGCGCCGGCATGCGCGATTTCGAGAGCGGGATGGCAGTGTTCGTGCGAGACGGAGCCGGCCCCGCCGAAGGAGACTCGACCGCAGAACCCGCTGACAGCTGATCGCGGTCTGAGAAGTCGGATAGGAGATTTTTACTGCCTGCGACTGCTCGGAACGCTCAGATGGAGCGTGACAGACTCGGATACGCCCTGATCGTCGCCGCGATCGCGGGCCTCGCACTCGTCGTGGCCGCGAGCGCAGCGACGGCGCCCTCCCAGGAAGTCGCCAAGGAAAACACCACGGCGACGCTGGTGGGGATCCAGGGGGGAGGACTGGGGTATCACGACTACGGCAGCGTCCAGCTCGTCGACGAGAGCGGACAGCGCGTCTGGGGAATCGCGAACGCGGACAGCTACTTCGACGTCACCGGACTGGACAACGGGACCGTCATGGCCGGGTTCATGGACAGCGGCTACACCGACTGCGGCCCCTACGAGTCGCCGTGTACGCACACCGGGTTCCGCATCCTCGACCCGAACGCGACCGATCCGGTCGTCTTCGAGTACAGCTACCCGGTTCGGACCATGACCAACAGCGAAACGCACGACGTCGAGCAGCTGTCCTCCGGGGAGTTCCTCGTCTCCGACATGGATCACGAGCGGATCTACACCGTCACACGGAACGGTACGATCACCTGGCAGTGGAAGGCCAGTTCCTACTACGACGCTCCCGAAGACCCGACCAAAACTGACTGGCTCCACGTCAACGACGTCGACTACCTGGGGTCGGATCGCTTCCTGGTCAGCGTCCGGAACGCCAACCAGCTCGTCATCGTGGAACGCGGCGAGGGCGTCGTCGACGTGGTCAACGAGGACCGCGACCCCGACCTCCTCGACAAACAGCACAACCCGCAGTGGCTCGCCGAGAACGCCATCCTGGTCGCCGACAGCGAGAACGACCGCATCGTCGAACTCCACCGGAACGGGTCCGACGGCGAGTGGTTCGTCGCCTGGGGACTCCAAGCAGCAAACGGCCTCGAGTTCGAGTGGCCCCGCGACGCCGACCGCCTCGACAACGGGAACACGCTCATCACCGATTCGCGGAACAAACGCGTCGTCGAGGTCACGGAAAACGGCAGCGTCGTCTGGAGCACGACCTTCGAGTACATCCCGTACGAGGCCGAACGGCTCCCGGAGGGCGAGACAGTCGGCGGACAGGTGTACAACCCGGCAGCCGGGAACGTGCAACTCGATTCCGCGGGTGGCATTCCCGTCCTCACGTCGCTTTTGTCCCTCGTCCGCGCCGGCTATCCGATTCCCTTCTGGGTGAGCGAACTCCATCTGCTCGCGGTGCTCGTGGGACTCGGGATGCTCGTCGGTGGCAGCGGGCTGGTCCTGTCCGACCGGCGGGCCGACGAGGACGAAGCCGACGCCAACGGCTAGCGTCGAGCGGCCAAAACGCGGGGAACCGGTGGGGTTTTTTGTCCGGACCGCGACCGAACGGGTATGTTCGGAGGAGGCGGCGGTTTCGACCCACGGAAGATGCAACAGATGATGGACCAGTTCGGTATCGACCTGACCGAACTCGACGCCGAAGAGGTCGTCATTCGGACGCCCGACGAGGAACTCGTCTTCACAGACGCTGAAGTCCAGAAGATGGACGCACAGGGCCAGGCGACCTACCAGATCATCGGCTCGCCCGAGAGCCGCGACCGCGGCGAGGGCGACGCCGCCGGCGCAGTCGAGAGCGGCGACAGCGGTTCGAGCGGCATCCCCGACTCGGACGTCGAGATCGTCGCCGAGCGCGCCGGCGTCTCGGAGGACGACGCCCGCGAGGCACTCGAAGCGAACGACGGCGACCTCGCAGCGGCCATCGCCGACCTGGAGTAACGTGGCAGTTCTCCTGGTTCGCGACGACCGCGAGTACCTCCTACAGCGGGGTGAAACCTTAGAGACCGATCTGGGCATCCTGGAGGTCCCCGAGGACGCCCAGGCGGGCGAGGTGGTGACGACCCATCTCGACGAGGCGTTCACCGTCCGCGAGCTGCGCGGCCCCGACTGTTTCGCACACTTCGAACGCACCGGCGCGCCGATGATGCCCAGAGACATCGGGCTGGTGATGGGCCACACCGGGGCGTCCGGCGGTGACCGGGTCTTAGACGCCGGAACCGGCACGGGCGTCCTCTCGGCGTACCTCGGCCGGGCCGGCGCGAACGTCGTGACCTACGAGCGCGACGCCGACTTCGCCGAGGTCGCCCGCGAGAACATGGCACTGGCCGGGGTCGACGACCGCGTCGACGTCCGCGTCGGTGACATCACCGACGAGATCGACGACCTCACCGAGGAAGCGTTCGACGTGCTCACGCTCGACACCGAAGACGCCGCGACCGTCGTCGCGAGGGCGCCCGACCTGCTCGCGAAGGGCGGCTTCGTCGCGGTCTACTCTCCGTTCGTCGAACAGACGCGGGAGATCGTCGCGGCAGCACGGGAGGCCGGGCTCTCGGACGTCGAATCGCTGGAGACCATCCAGCGCGAGATGGACTTCGACGACCGCGGGTCCCGCCCGTCGACGGCGGGCGTCGGCCACACCGGCTATCTGACGTTCGCGCGATTGGAATAACCCGCGCACTGCTCGGGCACGACCACGACGATGTTCAAGACCATCGACACGCTGCTCACGGGCGTCGCATCCGGTCCCATGGAGACGGTGGCAAATCTCGTCGTCGCTCTCGACGGGGCACAGCTCAAACTCACGTCGATCACCGGGAAAGTCCGGATCGTCGTCGAGTCGCTCCGCGCGGCGATCCGGATCGTCCGGACGGAGCAGCAAACGCTTCTGAAACTCGACCAGGCACTCTCCGCGAGCGGAATCACTGCGCCGGTCTACGTTGCGGGGACGCGGATCGCCTTGCTCGGCGCCCACGCCGAGCCCGGCTGGCTGAGTCGCCGGATCGCCGACGGGCGGACCGAAGTCGACGGCTGGGGCGTCGTCAAAACGGCCCTTCGAGGCCTGCGGCGACGCGCTACGCGGCTCAGACCGCTGCGGTGTAAACGTCGGATTCAGGCTCGCTGGTCCGAATCCGGTCTCGAATCGCGCTTGCGGAGATAGCTCACTCGACGCCCCGGAGCAGCGCGATCAGCTCGCGTCGGCAGGTTCCCGGATCAGTCGACACGGTCGGGAGATCGATCCCGAGGAACGCGTCGAGCGGCCGGGCCGGATACGCACCGCCCGCGAGTCGGAACTCACCGTCGGTCGTCCAGACCGCGAGCCAGCCGTCGATCGGGAGTGCTCGCGTCCCGCCACCCGGAAGCAGTGCGTCGAGCGTCGCGCTGAACGCCCGGAGCCTGGCCCGGTCGCCGGTGTCGACGCGGACGCGCTGGCTGTTCCCCGGAGAGACGTCACGGAACCCGCGTTCGCGGAGGATGTCGACGAACTCCGACTCGGCCCTGGAACGGACCGTCGAGAAGACCGCCGCCGGGCCGATGGCCGGAGGCAGCGGCGGGGTAAAGGACAGGCGAGTGGCGAAGAAAAAGCGCCACATCCGGTCGAGGTCGCCGTCGGTCGCGGCTCGCACGGCTTCTCGGAGATCGCTGTCTTCGTAGACGAGCGTGTGACCGACGACTTTCGCGGTCGGGAGGCGGAAGACTGTTTCAGCCGTCGCCTCCGTCTGCGTCCAGCCCTCGAGGAGAGAGGCCGGAACGTCCGGCATCCCCTGCCCGCGCTCGTCGGGCATCCGTGGTCAGTGGTCGTCTTCGCGCCACTTGTGCTCGCACTCGGTGCAGGTGAAAAATCGCGTCTCGCTCTCGTCAGCAGCGCGGATCTGCTTCATCTCCCAGAAGGCGCGGTCGTTGCCACACTCCGGACAGCGGGCCTCGGTCGTCGGGCCCATGTCCTCGGCGTCGACGTCGGAGGTGTCGATGACCTCGCTTTCTTCCTGGGACTGTGTGGACGTCATCGCAGCCTCCTTCTGTTCGTCCCGCGGCGTCTCGTAGCCACAGCTGCCACAGACCCACATCCCGTCTTCGGTTTTCATCATCGAGCCGCATTCGTCACAGAACTGCATTGTGTTAGGTACCCTTACGGAAGGCCCAATAAAATCCCGTCGGATGCGGCCAGGATGTGACAGCGCCTCCCAGATTCGAGATGGAAACTGACATGGTCGCCGCGCAGGTGGACTGGATAGATGCTCGGGACAGACCGACGGGTCCTCGTGTTGGCGCTCGCGCGGATGGCCGACGCAGTCGCGAACTCCTTTCTCATCGTCGTCCTCCCGCTGTACATCGCGAGCGGCGCGATCTCGCTGGACGCACTGGTCGGCACCCGGGTGCCACTCCTCGGACTCGCCGTCACCGAGGAACTGCTCATCGGCGTCGTCCTCTCGCTGTTCGGGTTCCTGAACAGCCTCTCCCAGCCGTTCACCGGCCGCCTCTCCGACCGCACCGATCGGCGCAAGGTGTACATCGTGTTCGGCCTGGCACTGCTCGCCGTCGCGAGCGCGGCGTACGTCGTCGCGGACAGCTACCTCGCCGTCGTCTTCTTCAGAGGACTTCAGGGGCTTGGTGCGGCGTTCACCATCCCCTGTACGATCGCGCTGGTGAACGAACTCGCGACGAAGGGCAGCCGTGGTGGAAACTTCGGGGTGTTCAACGCGTTCCGCCTGCTCGGCTTCGGAATGGGGCCCATCGTCGCCGGCACCGTGGTCGCGGCCGGCCCGTACGCGCTCCCGATCGCGGGCGGAACCGAGCTCTCTGGGTTCGACGCTGCCTTCTTCGTGGCCGTCGTCGGCGCGTTGCTCAGCCTCGGGCTCGTGGCGCTGCTCATCAGTGACCCCGACGAAACCCGGGACAGCGCCGGTGAGGACCTCTCGATCGCGGTTCGCGATCGGGACGGCGACCACCTGCTCGACCCTGTCTTCACGCTCGCGGTCGCGACGCTGTGTATGGCCATCGGCATCGCGCTGTTCGCCACGCTGCAGGAGACCATCAACGCCAGACTGAACCAGCAGCCGGCGTTGTTCGGCGCGGAGTTCGCCGCGGTCGTCCTCGCGAACGTCGTCTTCCAGATCCCCATCGGCCGCGCGAGCGACCAGTACGGGCGGCGACCGTTCCTTCTCGTCGGCTTTCTGATCCTCGGTCCGTCGGTGCTCGCCCAGGGACTCGTGACGACCCCGGCCACGATGCTGGTGGCGCGGACGGTCCAGGGGATCGCCGTCGCGATGGTGTTCGCACCAGGCCTCGCGCTGGCGGGCGACATCGTCGGCACGGGCCAGTCCGGCACGCAACTCTCGCTGTTGACGATGGCGTTCGGGCTCGGGACCGCGCTCGGGCCGCTCGCGTCGGGCTATCTCGTTCGCTTCGGATTTGTCGTTCCGTTCGCGTTCGGCGCGATCCTGGCCGTGATCGGACTCGTTCTGATCGCCACGCAGATCGAAGAGACGCTGTCCGAGCCGGAGACAGCGACCGAGCGATCAGTTCCGCAGGATTGAATCGGAGCGCGAGAAGAGACCGTACCGCTCAGTTGTTGGCCGCCCAGTCGTCGCACGGTTCCATGTCGTCCATGACCTCCTTGTGGAGGGTACAGCCCGGCCGAATGTTGCCGTTGACGCGGACGTACTTGAAGTGCTCACAGTTGCCGCAGTACTGATCCGGCTGCCCGCGCGTGTTGACGGCCTCGACCACCTCGTCGGGGAGGGTTTCGACCGTCGCGTCCCCGTCGACCGACTGGGCCGCCGCACCGCCGTCACTGGCCGCCGTTCCGTTCTGGTCGCCGCGGTCGTACAGCACGTTCTCCTCGTCGACGTTGGTCTGGGTCTCGACCTCGCCCTCGGGATTGGTCCCGAACAGGCCGACGCCGCCAAAGCCGGGCACGGACCCGGAGACTTCGAGGATGCGCGTGGTGCCTTCCTCGGTGACTTCCATCTTGACCGTGCCGCCGGGGTCGTTACGGCGTTTGACGTTGGCGGCGGCCAGGAACAGACACCAGACCGTCGTGATGGCGCCGAGGAAGTACACCACGACCACCGGGAGCGTAAAGTCCGTGCTGCCGGCTGCACCGACCCACTGGTACGGGTAGGCTTCCCGGAAGAGGACGACGCCGAAGACCGCGAGGCTTCCGCCGATCACCGCCGCAGCCTGGGTCCGCCGGCTGGACGGCAGCAGTGCGAAACTCCCCAGGAACGCAGCCGGGACGCCGAGCCCGGCGAGCACGCCAGCGAGTTCACGAGCCTCGTAGACGGCGAGGCCGAACTGTTCACCCACACCCGTCGTCGCGAGGACGATGCCCGCGACGACCATGACCGCACCGACGCCGAACAGTGCCAGCCCGAAGTACCGTCGTCGACGGCTGGCAACCGCGCCGACGCCGTGTTCGTACACGTCCGTCAGACTGGTCATGTACGAACCTACGTTACCAGTCCACAAAACAACCCGTCAGACGCCTGGCAGACGAACGTTTGCTCCCTCGCCAGGCGGGCAGTACTGACCGGACTGCATCCGGCAGCCCAGCACGCTCAGGCCCCCGCAACGGTCCGTCCAGGGCCCGAGATGCGGACGGTCGCGCTGGCGCGTTCGGCGTCCGAGGGGACGAAGACGTCGGCGTCGACGGCTTTCGTGGCGCCAGGTCTGACGAGGCCCACGTCACAGGTTCGGCTGATGATCGCAGCGTCGTCGGCGTCGCGCAACGTGACGGTGGCCTCGACTTCGGCTGCTTCACCCTCGTTGGAGACCTCGAGTTCGACGTGTGCGAGTTGGTTTTTGAGTGCCGTGACATCGGCCTCGTTGCCGTCCCCGTCGTAGAACGTGACGCGGTCCAGCGTGAGCGGATCGCTCTTTGCGCTGATATATCGGAAGAGTCGGTCGGAGATGTCCTCGTAGATCCTGTCACCTTCCGAGCCGTCTTCGAAGAGGGTGCCGATCGGATTGAGGTCGGCACGCAGATCGCTGGCGATGGTTGCGCGGTTGTCCGTGTTGGTCTTCAGACGGAGATAGTCGCTGACGAACGGGTCGAACTCGCTCGGGAGGTCGCCCTCGTACATGTCGGCGTAGGCCCGGAGTTCGGCGTCGAAGTTTATCAACGGCGGCAGGGGAGCAGATCGTTCCTCGGCGGGAACCCACGGCCTGGCGGCCGGCCGACGGTCGACTGACTCCTCCGGGGCGGTCGCGCTGATCCGCTCGAAGTAGCCCAGGCTGTCGAGAAGCGACCCGAAGATGGCGCTGAGGACGGTGACGAAGATCACGCCGGCCGTGAGCAGGTGCGAGATCGGGGTCGGGAGCGTGAACTGGAACAGCGCGATGAACACGCAGGTCACGATCCCGACGACGAGGAGGAACGAGCCGAAATTGGGGTCCTTCCCCGTGAGGAACTCGATGCCGTCGAAGAACGTCGAGTCGGCCTTCGTTTCTGGGGTGGAATCAGCCTGGTCTCCGGGTGGTTCTTGCTGGCTCATTGGCCAGTCACCCCCGTGACGTCGGCGTTCTTCAGCTCAGCGGCACGCCGGAGTACCTGGACGAGGTGCGAAACCCAAAGGCCCGCAGTGAACCCGAACAGCGTTCCGACGGTCGTGATGCGGATGGTTTCTTCGAGCGGGGCGAACGCGACGCCGATACACAGCGCCCCGAAGATGAACATGAGGGCGTATTGGACGCGCGTCTCTCGATTCACGCGTCGTATCTCCTCGAGCATAACAGACCTCTAGAGGCCTCCGAACGCATTAACTCTGTTGTCTGACATAAGTTGCCGAGTATATATCACCAACTACACTCTGAGATGTTTTTATATCCAGGATAGAAGCGCCATGTTCCCCCAAAAGGCGACATTCCCGTTAACGAAGAGAGGACGTTTGACCCACGGGTAGTTATACTAAAATGTTTTACTATTCGCGTTCTGCAGGTCGTGATGCGGCCAGGCGGTCGCTGGCGCAGAAACCAGCGTGGCGGTGTAGCGACCCGGTTGCCGCCGACGGCGAATCCCGGGCGCCTGGAACGTCACCGGTCAGCCAGCGGTGGCTGCACTCCCGAGAAGTGAATTCACTCGCGACGTAGTGACCGGCGACAGACCGAAGGACCACGGGGATGAATCTACGTCCCAACCCGTTACAGGTTTCATTCGAACATGGTATCGGCATTAGTCGTCGTCGGCATTCTGGTTGCGGCGTTCGTCGGGTACAACATCGGCGGGTCCTCGACCGGTGTCGCGTTCGGGCCAGCAGTCGGTAGTCGAATCGTGCGGAAAGCGACTGCAGCGGCGCTTTTCACCGCGTTCGCGTTCTGGGGGGCCTGGACCGTCGGTCGGAACGTCATCGACACGATGAGCGACGGGATCGTCCCGGCAGCCCAGTACACGCCGACGGCCGCCGTCGGCGTGTTGTTTTTCGCCGGGTTCGGGCTCTTGCTGTCGAACCTCTACGGCGTTCCCGCCTCGACGTCCATGACGGCCGTCGGTGCCATCGTCGGCCTCGGACTCGCGACCGGGACGCTCAACGCGGCCCTGATGTTCACGATCGTCTCGGCGTGGATCGTCGCACCACTGATCGGGTTCTTCTCGGGAGCCATCATCGGGCGATACCTGTATCCCCATCTCGACGCGCGTCTCACGTTCGGGCGCCTGCAAACGCAACTCGTCCAGGTCGATCGGTCGGGGGCCGTCCCGCGCCCGCGGCTCAACGAGAACGCGTCGAGGCGGGACCTCTTCGGGTCGGTGCTGGTGCTCGCGATCGCCTGTTACATGGGATTCAGTGCCGGGGCTTCGAACGCCGCGAACGCGGTGGCACCGCTCGTCGGGAACGGGTCGATCACGATCGAGCAGGGGATCCTGCTCGCGGTCGTCTCGATCGGCCTCGGCGGATTCACGATCGCACGGCGAACGCTCGCGACGGTCGGGGACGACATCACGGACCTGCCCATCCTGGCAGCGCTCATCGTCTCGTCCATCGGGGCGACGATCATCACCGTTCTCTCGCAGTTAGGAATCCCGGCGAGTCTCGCAGTGAGCACGACCTGCTGTATCATCGGCCTCGGCTGGGGGCGGGCGAGTCGAGCGGCGACGCTCGCTGAACTCGCCACGCCGAGCGTCGAACCGCGACCCGAGGCGACCCCCACGACCGGCGCGCTCGCGACGCCGGCAGCCGAAGAAGAGGTTCCCCCGGGTCCGACCGTCGGCGAGTTGGCGAGCGGTGAGACCGAACAACAGGAGGCTCGCACCGAGAGCGACGTCTCCGTTCCGCAGATCGGCGAGGAGGAGTTCGAGGAACTCACGGCCGAGAGCCTGTTCGATCCCGCAGCCACGGCGCGAATCGTCTTCCTGTGGGTCTTCACACCCATCCTCGCCGTCATCGGATCGTACCTCCTGTTCTCGCTGGTCCTGTAGAGTCACTCCGGGTTTTATCCGACCGTCAACCGTAGAGGTCGCTATGATTTCCCGCGTTCTGGTGGCGATGGACGACTCCGAGATGGCAGAACAGGCGCTCAGGTACGCCCTCGAAGCGTTCCCGGACGCGTCGGTTACGGCCTTCACAGTCGTCGGCGAGCCGTCACCGATGTTCGGCCAAGCGACGTCGATCGCCCTGGCAGACGACGTCGAAGAAGCCGCCGAGGAACACGCCGCGACCGTGTTCGAGCGTGCGCGAGAGCTCGCTGCCGACTACGACACCGAGATCGATACGGACGTACAGCTGGGGAATCCGATCCGAGCGATCATCAATCGGGCCGAAGACTTCGATACGGTCGTCATCGGCAGCCACGGCGGCAATTTGAGCGACACCCTAGTCATCGGTAACGTCGCAGAGAAGGTGTTCCGGCGGTCGCCCGTCCCGGTGACGGTCGTGCGGTGACGGCTGGAGCGAGCCAGAAACCGAGTCAGGACGTCAGCAGGCTGGAGCCGTCGAACTCCGTCCGGTCGTAGTCGACTTCCAGCAGGTCGAGCATCGTGGGCGCGATGTCGAACAGGTCAGCGTCCTCGATGCGGGCGTCGGCGTCGTCGACGAACAGGCAGGCGTTATCGAAACTGTGCATGCCGTTGCGCGGGCCGACGCCGAACACGTCGTCGCTGCCCTTGAAGCCGGCCTTCAGGTCGAAACCGTGGTTCGGGATCACGACGAGGTCGGGCGCGATGTCGTCGTGGTCGCCGCGGAAGGCGTCTTCGTGGGTGACCACGCGGTCTGCGACCTTGTTGCCGTTCGGCCCTTCGAGGGCTTCGAGTTCGGCTTTGAGTTCGTCGCGGACCGCCTCGTACTCGTCCTCGGGGACCGAGCCGCGGGGCTCGCGGCCTTCGAGGTTGACGTAGAAGCGACCGGGGATGAGCGAGTACGCCTTCGTGTCGTCGGCGATGTCGCCCAGTTCCTCGTGGTCGTCGTCCTCGTAGGAGAGCCACCCGTTCTGTTCGAGCCACTCGTTGAAGTGGACCTCGTAGTCCAGGGAGGTGAAGCCATGATCGGACGCGACAACCAGGGTTACGTCGTCGGGGAGCAGCTCGCGGATCTCGCCCAGGTACCGGTCGACCTTGCGGTAGAAGTCGAGGAACTCCTCTTTGTACTCGCCGTCCTGCTCGTAGTCCTTGAACAGGAAGTGGTTAACTCGGTCGGTCGTCATGAAGACGCCGAAAAACAGGTCCCAGTCGTCCTGTTCGATGTACTGTTTGAACGCCTCGTGACGGCGGTCGAGCGTCTCGTGCGCGTCCTCGATGAACGCCGACTTGTCGTCGTCGTGGCCGAGCTTCGCGTTGACGTCGATCTTGTAGTCGATGCCGTCGAGGTACTCCGCGAACTCGTCGGGATAGGCCGCCTTGTCGATGCCCGGGGAGAGGAACCCGGACACCATGCGCTGGACGTCGCGCTGCGGCGGGAAGGTCACGGGTACGTTCATGACGGTCGCGCGACGGTCGGCGTCGTGGACGCGGTTCCAGATACGCGTCGCCTGAACGTCTCGGCCCATCGGCACGTACGTTTCGTAGGAACCGACTTCTCGATCCTGGAAGCCGTAGACTCCGGTTTCGCCGGGGTTGACGCCGGTCGTCAAGGCCGGCCAACAGGCGGACGATTCCGGCGGAACGATGCTGTCGATCGCCCCGGCACTCCCCTCCTCGGCGAGTGCCGCGAGGTTCTCGAACTCGTCGAAGTGCTCTGCGAGCATGCTGTACGGTACCCCGTCGATACCCACGAACGCGACGCGTGGACCATCGTCGCCACGTATCCGATCGAATAGACCCATATCCCCCGTTACCGGGACCGGGCACAAGAACCTTCTTTTCGCGGTGGATAACGCGTCTTCGTCCCAGAAACCAGCAACAAACGCCCCTAATCGGACCCGCAGCCACCGTCCTCGTCGTCCCCGCTGCGTGCTCGCTCCGGTTCGAAGTTCTCGGGGACCACTGTCACGTGGTACAGGCCGGTGGTGGATCGTTCGGTCGCCATCGTGTCTCTACGTACGGTCCTGGCACCCAAATAATTACCCATAATCATAATACATGGGACTGACGGGCGGTAATAACTGGGGAACATACGACGGAGAGGAGCTGTTGAGGAGGGTCGTTCTCGGCGCACGCGTACCCGCTGAAGAGTTCCTGCCTTCGAGCGAAAGTACCGGCTTCGAGCGGAATATCGTTAGTTTGGTGGCCATGCAACCAGTTACTCGAACGGAAGGTAGCTACTAAGTTACCGTTTCGGGACCGATACTGGCAGATCCGATCCAACGACCCACACCCCGCGGGCGGACAGGGTTCGGCCCGTGAAGAGGTGTCGTAAACCAGTCCTCTCAGGCGAGCGTTCGAACGAGCGGTTGTCATCTCACTCACAGGCGACTAATACTAATCCGGGTTGCCGTGCGGGACTGGGTATGGCCACCGGTAGTGTCCTCGTATTGACAACGCAGCAACAATCCGGGCTCGCCGTCGTCCGATCGCTCGGACAGCGTGGTCTCTCGGTCGTCGCAGGTGGGCCCTCACACCCCACCCTCGGAATGCTCTCGCGCTTCAGCGACGGACAGTACGTTCATCCCGACCCGCGAACGGATCGCGAGGCCTTCCTCGACCACCTGCTCTCGTATCTCCGCGACGAGGACCACGACTTCGTGTTCGGTCCGACCGACTGGATGACGTATCTCCTCTCGAAACACGGCGACGAGATCGAACGGACCGGGACCCAGGTCGCAGTCGAAGACTGGGACACGTTCCGGGAGGTGTTCGACAAGGCCCGCCTGTTCGAGCGCCTCGCCGACACTGACGTCCCCTGTCCAGAGACCCACGCACCGTCGAGTCTGGACGAGGTCGAGGCGGTGGCGTCCGAAATTTCGTATCCCGCCGTCGTGAAACCACGGAGCAAGACCTGCTGGAGCGACCAGGGTCAGTGCCAGACAGTGCTCGTCGAGGACCAGAACTACGCGGACACACCGACTGAACTCATCGACACGTACCGGACGGTCCTCGAAGAGACCCCGGACGGCGACGAGTGGGCGCCGCTCGTCCAGGAGTACGTCCCCGGGCAGACGACGACGACGGTCGTCCTCGCGGACGACGGAACGGTTCGCGCCCACTTCCAGGAGCGCCGGTTGCGAACGGTTCCGCCGTCGGGCGGGAGTTCAGCACTCCTCAGCGTCGTCGACGATCCGGAGATGTTGAGGTACGCAGAGCGGGTGATCGAGACGTTCGACTGGACCGGGCCGGCCCAGGTGGAGTTCATGGAACGGCCGGACGGCGAGTACGTCCTCATCGAAGTAAACGGCCGCTACTGGGGGTCGCTCCCCTTCGCGATCAACTGCGGCGTGGATTTCCCGTGGCTCCACTACCGGCAACTCCGCGGTGAGACGGTACGTCACGACGGCAACTACCGAACTGACGTAATCCAACGACGATCCGCCCAGGACATCAAGTGGTTCCGTCAACAACTCGCTGCGGGGAACCTCCGAGCCGCGAGCCAGTTCCTTGTGGACTTTCCGCGGGTGGATCACACGTTCGTCTCACTGTCGGACCCGCTGCCGACCGCCTGGGCGCTGTCGCAGATGCCAGCCGAGGCGCTCAGCGCGATCCGAAAGCTCTCGCAGCCGTGATGGAACCAGAGCCGTAAGACAGTCGGAGCGACCGCCCGCGAAAAAATCAGGCGTGGGGGATCAGAAGTTCTCTTCGTAGAGGTCCATCGCGTGCTCGATGGCGTCCTTCGCGGCGGCCTTGTCCTCCCAGCCCAGCGTCTCGACTTCCTTGCCCTCTTCTAAGTTCTTGTAGGTGGCGAAGAACTCGTCGATCTCGTCGAGTTGCTGCTGCGGAATGTCTTCGAGGTCCTGGATGTGGTCGTAGCGCGGGTCTTCGACGGGAACGGCGATGACCTTGTCGTCCTGCTCGCCGTCGTCGTCCATCTTCATCAGCGCGACCGGACGAGCCTCGATGACACAGCCCGGGAACGTCTGATCCTCGACGAGCACCAGCACGTCGAAGGGGTCCTCGTCGTCGTAGTACGACTGCGGGATGAACCCGTAGTCGGACGGATAGTGAACGTTCGAGTGAAGCACCCGGTCCAGCACCACGCCGGGGATGTCCTTGTCGTATTCGTACTTGTTTCGCTCGCCTTTGAGACACTCGACGACTGCGTAGATCTCTTCAGGCGGGTTCGGGCCAGTCTCGAGGTCTTCCCAGAGGTTCGCCATCACCCGCGTCTGCGATTGCATGCCAAAAAGTACTTTCGTAATCCGTCCTGAGTACGGAGAAGATCAGAAAACCGCTCAGTTCGCTGGGTGAAAACACCGTCGTCTGCCCACCGAACGTCCGCTTCGACGCCCACCGATCCGCCGTCCGAAACATACATAAAATATCATATACTTAAGCCCAGGTGTTGCGAAACGACGCAGCGAATTGTATTAGTTCCGAGAACACGGGAAAGATTGTATTCCCTGATTTATCGGGCACTATCGTCGGAAACTCGATCTGAGTTAACAAGGGTTAAATATCCTGATGACATTTAGCTAACTATGTCAGAGACACAAACTGTAGAAGCCAATCTGGACGTTGCACGTGAACTTACCGCGTTCCAGCAGAACATCCTCGTCATCCTGAGCGAGGAGCCCCGGTACGGGCTCGCGATCAAGCGAGAGCTCGAATCCTACTACGACTCGGAGGTCAACCACGGCCGGCTCTACCCCAACCTCGACGACCTCGTCGAGATGGGGCTCGTCGAGAAGAGCGAACTCGACAAGCGGACCAACCAGTACGCCCTCACCGAGAAGGGCAAAGAGGCCGTCCTCGATCAGCTCGCGTGGGTGTTCAACAAGTTCGTCACGGAAGACGAGCGAGCCGACGAGCTCGAAGCGCTCATCGAGCAGAGCCGGTAATCGACTCGCCAGTTTCTATCGCGAGTTGCACTGACTGTTCGACGACCGCTCGCTGGTCCTCGGACGGCCACGCGTTCCGCGGAAAGTACTCCGTCAGGAACTCTTCTTTCTCTTCGTCTGTCGCCGACTCGATCGCGCGAGCGTAGTGGTTGCTCATGAACTCGGCGAAGGCCGCCGCGTTCTGGCCGTGAACGTCACCGTGGGTCGCTTCGACCCGGTCGACGACCGCGCGGTTGTGTTCGTCGACGGTCTGCCAGTCGTCCGCCTCGCCCGGGCCCGAGAGCGGCCGTTCGATCCCCCGATCGACGTCCTCGACGCGATCCATCCGAACGAGTCCGTCTTCGAGCCACTCGTCGGGGTGTAACACGAGCACGTCGCGGGAATCGTCTTCGCGGACGCGAGCGCGGTAGTCGTGGTCGTCGAGCAACGACGCCCGACGGTCGCGGTAGGCGTCGGCCTCGCTGTCGTCGACGGCGTCCCGCGCCAGTCGGGTCAGCCGCTCGGCCTCCTCGACGACATCCGGAGGCAGGTCGCCGGTCTCCTCGTCACCCGTTTCCTCGTCCGCTCGGTGGTCGTCCGCACGTTCGTCTGCGGGGTCGCTGTTGGCTTCAGGCATCGTCAAGTGCGTCGTTTGCAAGTTCGTCGGCGCGTTCGTTTATCTCTCGCGGTACGTGCGTAAGCGACCAGTCGTCGAAATCCCTGAGGAGTTCGTGGACGGTCACGCGATACTCGCGAAGGTCGGGGTCGTTCGTGTCGTACTCGCCGCGGACCTGCTTGACGATCAGTTCGGAGTCGCCGCGCAGTTCGAGTGTGTCGAACCCGTAGTCACGGGCGACCCGGAGCGCCTGGACGAGCGCTTCGTACTCGGCCTGGTTGTTGGTCGTCCGCCCGATCGTCTTGTTCCCCTCGGTGACGATGCCGTCACTGGTGACGATGACCCAGCCGATAGCCGCTGGCCCCGGGTTCCCGCGAGACGCACCGTCGAAGTAGACGTGGGCCCGGCCACCGGCGTCACTGAGGATGGCTTCGATGGCTTCGGGGGACTCGCCCTGGACGACGACTTTGTCGTCGTAGGCCACGGCGGTCGCACCCCCGTGGGTCGCCCGCCAGCGTTCGTGGTCCGTGTTCCCGTCCTGGATGTCTACGCCGGCGTCCGCTAACCGCTCGCGGGCTGCTGCAACGTCGCACTCGATGACAGGCATTGGCTGGGGTTGGCCGACGAACCCGCTTATTCTTTCGGTCACGCCGCAGACGCCCGCTGTCCGACGTGAGGGAACGGCGAACCGGACTCAGTCCCACCCGGACCACCGTGGTAACACACCACACGGTTTTGCCCGAACCATAAAGTATTTGTCCAAGAGTTTAAGGTCAGGCGTGGGACTACTATAAAAATGCGATGACACGGTCCACCCGTCAGCGGGAACGTGAGCACGAGGCTGAGACCGAACGAGACCAGGATCAGGAGGGGGTTCGCGTCTGTCCGGAGTGTAACTCGGACAATCTGGTCAAGGACGCCGACCGCGGCGAGTTGATCTGTGACGACTGTGGGCTCGTCGTCGAGGAGGAGAACATCGATCCAGGGCCGGAGTGGCGCGCGTTCAATCACAGCGAGCGCCAGGAGAAGTCCCGCGTCGGGGCGCCGACGACCCAGACGATGCACGACAAGGGACTGACGACCACCATCGACTGGAAGGACAAAGACGCCTACGGGCGGTCGATCTCCTCGAAAAAGCGCAGTCAGATGCATCGGCTCCGGAAGTGGCAAGAGCGCATCCGCACCAAAGACGCCGGCGAGCGCAACCTCCAGTTCGCGCTCTCGGAGATCGACCGCATGGCCTCGGCCCTCGGCGTTCCCCGCGCCGTTCGTGAGGTCGCGTCGGTCATCTACCGCCGCGCGCTCAGCGACGACCTCATCCGCGGTCGCTCCATCGAGGGCGTCGCCACCAGCGCTCTGTACGCCGCCTGCCGAAAGGAAGGCATTCCCCGCAGTTTAGAAGAGATTTCAGATGTCTCGCGCGTCGAGCGCAAGGAAATCGGCCGAACCTACCGGTACATCTCCCAGGAACTGGGTCTGGAGATGGAACCGGTCGATCCCAAGAAGTACGTCCCCCGCTTCTGTTCAGAACTCGATTTGAGCGAGGAAGTACAGACCAAAGCCAACGAGATTATCGATACCACCGCCGAGAAAGGCCTCCTTTCCGGAAAATCGCCGACCGGTTACGCTGCAGCCGCTATTTACGCCGCGTCGTTGCTCTGTAACGAGAAAAAGACCCAGCGGGAAGTCGCCGACGTCGCCCAGGTGACGGAAGTCACCATCCGGAACCGCTATCAGGAACAGATCGAAGCGATGGGCATCCACAGTTAACTACTGGTTTTCGCCCCTCGGTTCTCCATCCGACAGGACGCCGCCAGCGGCAGGTTCATAGGTCGGGACCTCCCAGAACGGGATAGATGCGGCTCGACGACTTCATCGAGGACTTCCAGCGCGACGAGGCCGCCGACCTCCGGCGGTTGGCCGAGGAGAAGTCCTACGCCATCACGGAGTACCTGGACGACGTCGAGCAACAGCTCGACGAGCGCGTCCAGGGCGACGCCATCTTCGGGTCGACCGCGCCCTCGATCTTCGTCGGCCGGTCGAACTATCCAGAGGTGTCGACCGGCCTGCTCTCGCCCGTCGGCGGCCCCGACACCGATCCGACGGACTACGTCACCAGCGGCGAGTGGTACCAGCAGGGGTACTCCATCGACGACGTGTTCCAGCGTCGCACCGGCCTGCTCAACTCCACGCGGTCGGCGAGCGTCGACGTCAACGACGTCTGGGACGGCTTCGTCGGCGTCCAGCGGGAAGTGGCCATCGCCGACGAACCGGTCGACGTGGAGATCGGGCTCACCGACACGCCCGATCTGGACGTCGACCTCGACGACATCGGGGCGCCGCGCGGCCCGCGCGCTCGTGCGAACAACGCGATGCTCGCGGAGAACCCCTCTGTCCCCCGGGCCGTCGAGAAGACGCTCGAAGACGACGACTGGCAGGCCCAGGGCGCGATGACGTACCTCTACCGCCGTGGCTTCGACGTCTACGAGATTAACACCATCCTCTCGGCAGGTGCACTGGGACAGGGTGAGAACCGCCGGCTCGTCCCGACACGCTGGTCGATCACCGCCGTCGACGACACCGTCGGCCAGTACCTCCGCGGGACCATCCGAAACGCCCCCAGCATCGACCAGACCGAAGTCCGGGTCAACGAGTACATGGGCAACACCTACTGGGTCATCATGGCCCCGGGCAACTGGGAGTTCGAGCTGGTCGAACTGAAAGCGCCGGGGAGCATCTGGAACCCCGACCCCGACGGCGAGATGTACATGGCCGCCGACAGCGAGGGGTACGAAGGTCGCACCGAGTACGTCGACGAGACCTCCGGCGCGTACTACGCCTCGCGCCTGGGCGTCCTCGAACACCTCCAGGACCGAGGGCGGCAGGCCAAGTGTCTGGTCGTCCGCTATGCCTCCCCCGAGTACTGGGCACCGGTCGGCGTCTGGCAGATCCGCGAGGGCATCCGCGCCGCCTTCGAGCAGGACGAGATGGGCGAGGCCGAAACGTTCCACGACGCCGTCCGCGAACTCGCCCCGCACCTCCCGGTGTCGCTGGCCACGCTCCGCCGGAAATCCAATATGGTGTCCGGGATTCAGGCGCAACTCGGCGACTTCTAAACGCGGCAAAAGCGGACTAGGTGGAGAACTCGCATCCCGATGTCGGGTCGGCGGGCATTTATCCCCGACCTCCCTCATTCACTGCTATGATAGTCCCCCTCCAACTCGGCGTGCTGGGTGGTCCAGAGCTCCTCGTCATCTTACTCGTCGCCGTGATCCTCCTCGGCGTCCCGCTGCTGGTGCTCCTGGGGGTTGCGAGCGGGCTCTCGCTGCTCGGCGCTGACGAGGAAGAAATCGAGGAACTACAGCGCCGCGTCGCCGAGTTGGAAGCCCAGATCGCGGAAAAGAACGCGCAGCGTTACGAAGACGACGAACGAGAGTAAGCCGAGTCGAGGTTCGCGAACGCTTCTTCGACGTACTCGCCAGTCGTGTCGATGATGTCCTGCCACTCCTCGTCGTCCTCGGCCATCCCGAGCAGACGGGCGATCTTCATGATCGAGACGTGGTACACGCGCTGGCGGCCGGGTTCTTCTTCCCAGACGACGACGTTACACGGCATCAGCCCGCCGATTCCGATGCACTGGTCGAGCGCTCGATTGGCGACCTCGGGATTGCACGCACCGAGCACGTAGTAAGGGTCGCGGTCGGCGTCGATCTTCTCGGCGAGCATGTCCGAAACCGAGAACTCGACGGCCACGCCGAAGCCGGCGTCTTTGAACACTTCGCGCGTGTGTTCGATGGCCTCCTCGTGGTCCATCTCCAGAATTGCCTGATTCTCACCGTAATCGTCGGGATCGAGTTCCGCGGGGTCGATTGGAAGCGTCATTCAGGAGTCGTTACTCCACCCGGGGAGAAAAAGCCTGCTACAGAAGTGTCTGCTGGCTACAATACCCCTACTCGTTCGTCGGGATCGGACCGGTGCCGATGACGTCCTCGACGGCGTCCTCGAACTCCTGGCGCTTCTCGAAGTACGTCAGGTCGACCTCCTCGAGGACGTCTTTGAGTTTCCGCGGGCCCTCGGGCGTCCGGATGACGGTCTCGCCCTCGCGGCGGCGCACGTCGCTTTTCTCGATGCCCCACATCAGGCGGGCGGACACTCGCGCGAGGGGTGCGCCCTCGACGGGTTCGCCGTCACCGAGTTCGACGGCAGGTCCTTCCTCCTCATCGGATTCCTCGTCGTCAGCCATACGCGAGCGTTCTCGGGGCCGCTGATTAGTTGTTTCGAAGCGGGAGAGCCACTACTGCTCCCAGACCGTGTCGTCGTCGGTCAGGTTGACTTTGAACACCAGAATCCGGAACGCCTGGTCCGAGTCGTTGCGGACCTCGTGGACGTCGCCCGGCTCGCAGATGATGACGTCGCCCTCCGCCGGCGTGACATCTGTCTCGTCGATCGTGAGCGAGCCGCCCGCCTGGAGGACGTAGAACACTTCTTCGGTCTCACGGTGAAAGTGCGGTTCGACGTGTTCGCCCGGCGGAATCTCGACCACTTGCAGGAGGTTTCCGCCGTCGAATCCGATGTCCTCCTCCGTCGCGAGGATCTGTTTGCGGTAACTGTCCCGTTCTTTCCAGTCCGAGGGGTCCGGCTGTTTCATCACGAATGGGTTCCCGGACGAGGCGTTTGAATGTTCGCTCTACCACGAGCATCCGCGCGAGGCGAAGCCGAGCGCGGTTCACTCGGCGCGAGTGTAACGAGGGCCGAGCAGTTTTTAGCCCAGGTTTTTGCGTCGGGGGGTACCCGCAGCGAGCGGAGCGAGCGAGGATACCCCCCGACGTAAAAAAGTGGTTTAGAAGAGATCGTCCAGGTCGTCGTTCTCGAAGGCAGTGGCGGCGTCCTCGCCGGACTGCTGGCGCTGCTCCTCTGCTTCCCGGGCGCGATCCATGAACTCGGTGATGCGCTGGGAGCGCTCGACGCCACCCAGCAGAACGAGCGTGGCGATGCGGCCGCTGTTGAGCGGGAAGTCGCCGCCGCGGACTTCCAGACTGCCGGTCTCCTCTTCGAGCCACTTGCGGGCGCGCTCGACGCCTTTGCGCGCGATGCGGTCGGGGTGGCCGGCGACGATGAGGAGGGCTTTGTCGGCCTCGACGGCCTGGGGAAGGCTGGTGCCGGTCAGGAGGGCTTTGCGGGTCGCGGAGGTGATGACGTTGATGTTCTCCTCTGGGTCCTCGTCAGCCTTCGCGGAGGCGTAGCCCAGTGAGGCGACGCCGCCGCCTTTGAGCGTGTTGATGATCTCGCTGGAGTCGACGACGGACTCGCCGACGCCGTCGATGACCTCGCCGGCCGCGAGCAGGAGGCCGATGCGCTCGGCGATCCGCTCGTTGATCTGGTCGAATCCCTCCTCTAAGCTCTCGCCGGAGGACTTCCAGGCGTCGTTGTCGATGAGGAGGACGGAGTCGGACTCGCGGGAGAACGTCTTGAGCGAGCGGCCGGCGTTCGCCTGGTAGATACCTCCCTCGTCACGGCCCGGGAGGACGCCGATGCCGTAGACGGGGATCTCGTAGATGCGCTGGAGTTTCCGGGTGAGCATGGGCGCACCTCCGCTGCCCGTACCGCCGCCGAGACCGGCGACGACGAAGATGGCGTCGGCCTTGCTGGTGACGCGGCCGTCGAGTTCGTCCATCACCTCGGTGGCCTCGTCTTGCATGATCTCCGCGCCGAGTTCGTTGTCGCCGCCGACGCCGTGACCCTTCACCCGGTCCTGTCCGATGAGCATCGTGTCGATGTCGAGACTCTGCAGGTCAGTACGGGCGGTGTTGACCGCGAACGCGCCTTTGACCGCCTCGAAGCCGCGTTCGTAGTCGAACTCCGCCAGTGCCTGCGTAATCTTCCCACCTGCTTGACCGACACCAATCAGGACGACTTTCATACCGGGATAGTGGTAGTACCGACTATTTAACGTTGGGTGGACCGAACCTTCTTATCCGAAACCGCGGCCAGCGCCCCGTATGCCGGATACGGAGACACTGGACGAACGACTCCAGGCAGTTGAACGAACACTGACGGGTTCGGACCACGACCTCGCTGGGCTGGCCGACGCCGCCGACCTCGCAACCCGCCTCGAGAACTGCGAGGCACGTCTCGACGACGTCGAGTCCCAACTCACCGAGCTGGAAGCCAGCATGCAGGCCGTCCGCGGGTACGTCGGGAACGTCCGTGCGGTCGAACAGGACGTCGAACAGCGCGCCGACGCCGCGCTCGCGAAAGTCGAACGACTCGAACGGCGACTCGACGAGGAGACGGGTGCGAGAACCGCGACAGACCAGACCCAGGCCGATCGTTTGAAGCCGGACCAACGGAATCGCCAGCACGGCGCCGAACAGTCTGTCGGCGGCCGACGTGGGTCGAACGACGCGCCACGGTGGACGACCGAACGCACCTGCGACGCTGCAGAGACGGAACCACGGGAATCCCGAGTATCGCGGCAGCAACCGACCGGGCGACGGGACGGTACTGACGCGGACACGGACGCGGACACGGACGCGGACGGCGACGACGGCGGCTTCCTGTCGGGACTGACCGGGTCGCTGTGAATGCTCCGGGTCGTCGTGGCCGTCACGCTCTCGGTCGCGCTGTTGACAGTCACCCTCCCTGCGCTGGAAACGGCGAGACGCGACCGCAGTGACCGACGCGTCACTGCGGAACTCGACAGACTCGCAGCTGCGATCCAGGACGTCTACGCACGCGAGGCTGCCGTCAGTCCCGACGCGACGGGCGCACAGCGCATCGTCGCAGTTCGAATCCCGACGCGGTCCTGGACCGGCGCGGCGGTCGAGTACGTCGCCATCGGTGCCCATCCGGAGCGCGCGGAGGTCGACGAGCGCAACGAGACGACGTTCGGCTGGCAGGTCAGCGGCGCCCGGTCGCGGACCCGGCGACTCGCGGACGTGCCGGTGGAAGCCGCGACACCGGGCGACGGTGACTCACCGCTGGTCATCCGGGAGCCCGGACGCCACCGGCTGGCGCTCTCGCTGGTCGTCCGAGACGGGCAGCGAACCGTCGTCGTCCGGCGGGTGGACTGAATTTTAAATCGGAGTACGGGACGAGCCACGCCCATGCGAGCACTCTTCGAGCGCGTCAGGGGGAGTGAAACCGCCGCCGACTGCCGGTGTGAACCCACCTTCGAGGGAGACCGCCTGGTGGTCGACGCCACGGACTGTCCCGGCGACGGTCACCTGGCAACGGCTCCAGACTGTCGAGCGACGGTCATCGAACGGCTGCGAGAGCGGGACGTGGAGACGGTTACCACACGGTCGGCAGGTATGGAGCGGGCGTACGAACGCGACGCAGCCGCACTGCTGGTCGCTGCGGGTCGGTTCGCGGACGCAGTTGCGTTCCGCGACGAGGCGCTCGCGGCCCGCGCCGGCCGTGACCCACTCGGAGCCGCGAGGGAAGCCACGGGGCGTGCCGGTCCCATCGCAGACGTGGCCGCCGAGACCGGATTCGCCGAACTGGCCGCCCGTGCAGCGGAGTACGAAACTGCGCTGTCGCCGTCCGTCGGCCCTGTCATCAGCCGGGCGCGGATCGACGTCAGACCACCGACTGACGCCCGGTTCGAGTCCCGACGTGAACTCGATACCGGCGCCGTCGTCCGCATCTACGAGCAGCCAGACAGAGAGCGGCGACTCTACCACCTCGAACCGGTCGAGCACGACCTGGATGCGACGGACACCCGGACGCTGTCGGCGGCCTACGACCGACTCGCCAGCGGGGCAGTTACCGGTGGGACGCGGGCGCCGGCGCGAGCCGTCCGTCGGGTCGCGGGCGACGGCGAGCAGGTCCGGACGCTAGAGCGTGTGCTGCGGAAGCACACCCGCGGCTACGGGATTCTGGCGGATCTGTTCGCGGACGAGCGCGTCTCGGACGTGTTCGCGACGGCACCGACGGCGACGAATCGGCTGCGGGCACGGGTCGACAGCGAGATGATGCGGACGAACGTCCGGCTGACGACCGACGGCGTCGAAGCGCTGGCCTCCCGGTTCCGGCGCGAGAACGGCCGCGCGTTCTCGCGGGCGAGTCCCGTCTTGGACGCGACGGCGACGGTCGACGACCGCCGCGTCCGGGTCGCCGGCGTGACCGATCCGGTCAGCGAGGGGATCGCCTTCGCGTTCCGAGCCCACGACCGGGACGCCTGGACGCTCCCGGCGCTCGTCGCCAACGGCACGCTCCCGGCCGCAGCCGCAGCGTTCCTGTCGCTGGCGGTCGAGCGCGACGCGGCGACGCTGCTGGCTGGAACCCGCGGAGCCGGAAAGACGACGTTACTGGGGGCGCTTCTCTGGGAACTCCCGGCCCAGACGCGAACGGTAGTCATCGAGGACACGCCGGAACTGCCCGTCGAACACCTCCAGGCGGTCGACCGAGACGTGCAACGTCTGCAGACTGCGAGCGCCGACGATGGCACCGGCATCTCGCCGACCGACGCACTCAGAACGGCACTGCGATTGGGAGAGGGTGCGCTCGCCCTCGGCGAGGTTCGGGGCGAGGAGGCCGCCGTCCTCTACGAGGCGATGCGCGTCGGGGCGAGCGGGAGCGCCGTCCTCGGGACCATCCACGGCGACGGTGGCCAAGACGTCCGGGAGCGCGTGGTCTCGGACCTGGACGTGCCGGCCTCGTCGTTCGCCGCGACGGACCTGCTGGTGACCTGTGAGCCGTACCCGTCGCCCGAGGGTCGTGCCCGTCGGGTGAAAGCCATCGAGGAAGTCACGTTCGGGGCCGGGGAGATTCGCTTTCACTCGCTGTTCGAACTCGACGACGGCGAACTCGTTCCGACCGGACGGATCGCCCGCGGGAACAGCCGCCTGGTCGAGCGCTTCGCTCACTCCGGCGAGCAGTACGCGGCGGTCCGCGAGCACCTCGACGAGCGGGCGTCGTGGCTGTCGACGCTCGCCACGGCAGACCGGACCGAGCCGGAAGCGGTCTGTACCGCCCACGCGCGGCGTCGGGAGGGACCTTGATGCATCCCGTCGAGCGGGCTGTCGCAGGCCTGGCACGGCTCTACCCGTGGCCGGTCGAAACGAGCGAGGAACTGGACCGTGCGCTGGGATTTCTCGGGACGACAGTGACACCAGCGACCGTGGTTCGTGCCGGATACGGAACAGCCGTGCTCTGCATTCCGCTCGTCGTCGTCGGCGTCGTCCTGTCTCCGGCGTGGCTCCGCCCGCTCGCGGGAGTGGCTGGCCTAGCGACGCTGGTCGGACTGATCCACGTCGTACACACGGTCCCGAAAATACTGGCGACGGCGCGGCGCACGCGGGCACTCGGCGAGGCACCCGCGCTGGTCAGTCGGGCCGTCCTTCGGATGCGGATCACGCCGGCCACGGAGGCAGCGGCGGGCTTCGCTGCCGAGACCGGTCAGGGGCCGCTCGCAGCGAGTCTCCGCGAGCACGTCCGCCGTGCGGCTGGCACGCCAAGTTCTGGACTCGCTGATTTCACGACGGAGTGGAACGAGTGGTTTCCCGCACTCCGGCGGGCGCTCCTGCTGGTCGAGGCCGCTGGGACGGCACCGGCCGGAGAGCGCGAGCGAACGCTCGATCGGGGGATCGACGCGGTGCTCGACGGTGCTCGCGACGAGATGGGCGCGTTCGCCGCCAGTCTCCAGGGGCCGGCGGCCGCGCTGTACGCGTTCGGCGTCCTCCTCCCGCTCGCGCTCGTCGCGCTCCTCCCCGCTGTCGGAATGACTGGCGTCTCGGTGCCCGTCGCTGCGATCGTGCTCGTCTACGACCTCCTGTTGCCGGGCGTCCTGCTCGCAGCGAGCGCCTGGTTGCTCGTCCGACGACCCGTGACGTTTCCGCCGCCGCGCATCAGTCGGTCACATCCGGCCCTCCCGGACCGCCGGTGGCCGCCCGTCGTCGCTGGCATAGCGGCTGCAGCCGCGAGCGGTTCGCTCGTACCGACTGTGCTCGGCGACTGGACCGGGCCGCTCGCAGCCGTCGGCTGTGGCGTGAGCGTGACGCTGATCGGCCACTATCGACCCGTCAAAGCGATCCGCGACCGGGTGACGGCCGTCGAGGACGGTCTGGCCGACGCGCTGTATCACGTCGGTCGTCGCGTCGAGGAGGGACAGGCCGTCGAGACCGCCATCGCAGCAGCCGCCGAGGAGGTGAGCGACGCGACCGGGGAGGTGTTCGCCGACGCTGCACACCGACAACGGCAGTTGAAGGTCAGCGTCCGCGAGGCGTTCCTCGGCGAGTTCGGCGCACTGGCCACGCTCCCGAGCACCCGCGGACGGAGCACAGCGACACTCCTCGCACTCGCTGCCCGTGAAGGGAAACCCGCTGGCGGTGCGATCGTCGCGATGGCCGACCATCTCGAAGAGTTGGCTACAGTCGAGCGCGACGCGCGCCATCGCATCGGACAGGTGACGAGCACGCTCGCGAATACGGCAGCGATCTTCGCCCCGCTGGTCGCCGGCGCGACCGTGGCGCTGGCCGACGGTATGACGATGGACGGCGCGGGGACGATGGCGGCCAGCGGCCCCGGAACGGCAGGTCTCGGGCTGTCGGTCGGGATCTACGTGCTCGTGCTCGCCGCTTTGCTCACGACGCTCGCCACCGGACTCTCGCGGGGACTCGACCGCGCACTCGTCGGGTATCGCGTCGGCTGGGCGGTCCTCGCTGCGACGGCAACGTATCTCGCGTCGTTCTCCGCGACCGGTTTGCTCCTCTAAGTTTAAATCCGGAAACGCAGCCAGGCCCGCCCATGTTCGACGCACCGGCAGACACATGGTATCTCTGGCTCGGCGTCGCGACGACGAGCGTCCTGGCGCTCGGGGTCGCAGTCGCCCTTCCGTCGACGCCACCACCGGATGCGACGGCGGCCGCGAACACGATCGACGCCGTCGCGACGAGCCCACACGAAGCGACCGGCGAGCACGCACTGGACGCACGACAGTTCAAACTCGGCCCGCACAGGGTTGCCCTCCGCAACGACGCCGGGACCGCACACGCAGACGTCGCGTACGGACCCGTCACTCCGGTTCGTGAGGGATCGCCGCTGGCGTCCGTCCTCACCGGAACGCCGCCCGAGCGTACGTTTACGAACCAATCGGGGTTCCGGAAAGCGGCGAGACGCGCTCGCAACCAGTCCCAGCGGTGGGAACGGGTCGAGAGGAGCCTGCTCGTTCGCCGCGTCACCTGGGGGGACGTCGATGTCACACTCGTCGGAGCGTAGGGCCCAGGTCGAGCCGCTGGCGGCCATCGTCGCGGTGTTCGCGGTTGGTGCCGGCCTCACCATCTATGCGGGCGTGCTCGACGACGAACTTCCCGGGCAGGACCGGCAGCACGTCGCCGGCCCGACCGCCGACCGACTGACGGCAGCGATCCAGCACGGCGGCGTCGTCGAGCCGGGGAGGCTGTCACGTCGTTCCACGGCGGCTCCTGACGGGTACACGCTGAACGCGACGGTGAGTACGGCAACGTCCCGCTGGCACGCCGGCCCGACGCCGCCGGCACGGGCACAGACTGCGCGCGAACAGGTGAGCGTCCGCGTTGCACCGGGGCGGGTCCGGCCCGGCCGACTCACCGTACGGGTGTGGCGATGACCGGATCCAGAGCGACGAGTACGGTTCTGGACGCGGCACTGTTCCTCCTGCTCGTCGGCGCAGCCGTCGCGACGCTGACGGTCCCGACGGGATCGCTCCCGAGTGCAGACGCGGACGCAGCCGACGAGATGGCCGACGTGCTGGCGACCAGTACGGCCGACGTTCGCTACTCGCTGGCACCGGGCGCTCGGTGCGCCACGTCGGCAGTCCTCGCGTTTCCCCGAACCAGCGGCCCGCAGTTCGAGCGGACCGCTCACGGGACCCTCGCTGGCCATCTGGCGTCGGCTGCCCTCGGCAATCTCACCGTCGACGGGGTGCAGGTAACTCATACCAGGGACGACTACGAACGCGCAGTCGCGAACGCGACCCGGAACGCGACGCGACGGCGCGTTCACCTGACCCACGTTCGGGCAGTCTGGAAGCCGTACGACGACGCGCCACTCAGTGGCGAGGTGAGCGTCGGGCCTACACCGCCAGCGTCGGCCGCTGTGCACGCAGCCACTCTGACCGTGGCGAGCGGGCTGCCCGCCACCCGGTCCGAGGCGCGGGCGGCAGCGAACACCAGTGGTAACATGAGTGCCGTGGGAGACGTGGTCGCGAAGAACGTCGTCACGGGGCTGTTCCCGCCGGACGCGACGCGAGCGGCACTGCTCGGCGACTACCCCGTCGCACAACTCGTCACGTATCGGTACGAGCGGGTTGGTCGACTCGTCGGGACCAACGTGACGACCCGCGCGCGGGCGAACGACGCCACCGGCGCGAACGAGCGGCTGGCCGACAGTCTCGGCCGCAAACTGACGGCCGACATGCGGTCTCGCTTCGAGTCAGCCGACGCCGCAGCCGCGAACGTCAGCGTCGACACCGTTCGCCTCACCGTCAGGACGTGGTCACCGTGAGACTGTGCGACGACGAGCGTGGCCGGGTGCCGTTCGCACTCGTCGGGGTGGTCCTCCTGCTCGCCAGCGCGACGCTGACTGTCGGATTCCAGCCCGAGCAACCGACTCCGGAACCAGCCGTCGACGTGGTGATGGACCGGGCGACGGCGGCCACGAGCACGGAACTACGGACGGCCGTCGTGACGGCTAGTGCGGAAGCCGCCAGACAGCCAGTCCTCACCCGCTCGAACGCGGCTGCAGGTCGCGTTCTCGACGAGGACGACACGTTCCGGGACTGGCTTCGAATCCGCGTGTACCTCCGAGCGCGCGAGCGACTCACCAATCACCGGATCGAACAACACGGCGTTACCGCGACCGCCTCGCTGCCGTCGACGCCGAACGCGAGTGCGCTCCGGGCGGCCAAACGACGCGTCCACGTCGAGACGGTCGGTGGCAACGCGACGAAACTGCGGGTCCGCATCGAGAACGTCACCATCACCGCTCGACGCGGGAACCGGACCGTCGGGCGAAAGCGCGTCAGTCCGACGGTCACGGTCCGGACGCCGGTGCTGGCACTCCGCGAGCAGGTTAGACAGTTCGAGGCGCGACTCGATCGAGAGGTCGACGAACCGGGACTCGCCCAGCGACTGACCGGTCGGCTCTGGGCGCTGACCTGGGCGCGGGGGTACGCACAGTACGCCAGCGGTGGGCAGGCGATCACGAACGTCCTGGCGAACCGCCACGTCGAACTGCTGACCAACGGTGCGATCCTCCGTGAGCAGCGGGCGCTGTTCAATCGGAGCGACGCCGCGGGCCGCCGAGCCGTACGCGACGCCATGGCGTCAGTGAGCTTCAGGGACCTGCTCGCGGAGTCGCCGGTGGAAACGCGGTGGGTCGACGCAGTGTTTCCGCCGACGCCGCCGGGCGCGAACGTCCCCCAGCGAATCGCGCGGTACTCCCGGTCGAGCAGCGCACCGCGACCGGACGAGCCGTTGCGCGTCAGCGTCGACGGAACCGCAGACCGGGCGTTCGCCAACGCCGCCGACAGCTCGAATCTCACCCAGGTGCTCCAGTCCGTGTACAACGCCGAAGCGAAGGTCGTCGCGGAGATCGACCGCGGCGAGCGACGGCTCGCGTCCTGTCGCTCGGCCAGACCGAGCGGCGGCTACTACCTGGTGAGTAATTCGACCACGGCGAGGATCAACGAGACGGATTCGTTCGAGCCGGTCGATCCCCCGACGCCGGGATCGAGTTGGCACCCCATCGAGGCGGCCGGCCGAGCGTTCACGCTGACGGTGACGCGCACCTGCACCTGGCGGGACGGCCGGACGATCGAGACCAGGACGAACACGGAGACCGACCGCTACCGCGTCGAACTCTCGCTGGTGGGTCGCCACGGACACAGTTGGTACGCTCCGGACCGGCCCACCGTCTCCTACGAGAAAGGCGGTCGGTTCGAGGGGCTGAATCTCGGACAGCTCCACGGCCAGGCCGAAACACAGGCCGTCGAGAACAACGGCGGCTGGGAGACGCTGGCGAAACGGGCTGCGACCGGGGACCTCGACGTGACGCGGTCCGTCGACGCTGACCTCCCCGACGGACTGCGACAGCGGGCGCTGGCCGACCTCGTTGCCCTCAGAAACGAGCTCAGGAACGTCTCGGTAACCGTCGAGCGGGGTCGCGCCGGCGTCTACCAGGCGAATCCGGCGGGGAAGCTCCGGCGGAAACTTCGCAGAGAGCGAGGCACACTGCTCGACGTGCCGAGCGAGTACCAGACCGTCGGAGGGAAAGCGCGCGTCGCCGCCCGACGTGCGTACCTCTGGGAAGTGAGACAGCTGCTCGAAAACCGACGGGAGCAGCGAGCCCAGCGCGGACGCAACCTCGAATCACTTCTGCAGACGGTGAGCGGAGTAAACGACGTACTGACGAAAGCGCTCGCCCACCGACGCGGCGTGCAGCACGGGACACGAGCGGCCGACGGGCTTCGAGTCACTGCCGTCGACGGGTCACCGCCGTACCTGACGACGAAGTCGGTCGGATCGACGTACGTCGAATCCCTGCCCGAGGGGAGAAAGATCCATCCGGCAGCCGCCCGGAACTGGAACGTCTTCACGATTCCGCACGGCGACGCGACGGACGCCTTCCTCAGCAACCTCGGCCTCGGCACGGACGTTCGGTTCAGAGTTGCCGCGCGAACGCTCGCAGGTCTCGAAGCGACCCGGACGGTGATCGACGACGAGAAACTCGATCACAACCTGTCGACGCAGCAATCGAGGCTGCGGCCGACAGTCAGGCGGAAGTTGCGGCACATCGAGCGAACGTACCTCAGCAAAGCGCTCGAGCGCGCAAACGTCGGCACTGACCGGGCAGACCGGCTGGCCGTCATCGAAGAGGGACTGTCGACGTGGGACGCGACAGGGGCGCGGGCACTCGCCGTGACCAACGGGTCGGCAGTTGCCAGGATCACGGACGCTGCGGTCGACGGCAACGCGACCAAGCGCGCGTTCGTCAGTGCAGCCCTGCAGACGCAGTTGCGGCAGGCGGGCGCGGCGAGAGACACCCGAGTGCCACGCGAGAAAGTGAACAAAGCTTCTTCGCTGTTGCAACAGGAGATCGCGGCGAATCTGAGCGAACGTCTCAGAGCGCAACTGGACGCGAAGGCGAATCAGGTAGCCGACCGCATCGAGAATCGAATCGGCCGTTCGGTAAACAGAGTCCCGGCCGGCATGGCGATCGCGCCCGTCGGGCCGGCGTGGTGGGCGACGACGAACGTCTGGTACGTCGAAATCAAGGGCGGCTACGACCGGTTCGCAGTCCGAGCGCGCACCGGCGGTGCCGACAGCCCCGGACACTCGGTCACCTACGTCAGGGACGGGTCGAGTGTGCGACTCGATTACGACGAGGACGGGACCAGCGAGCCGTTCGGTCGCGCCGAGCGACTCTCCTTTACCGCTCGGACGGCGGTCGCCATTCTCGTCCCACCCGGGTCACAGGGCGTCGGCGACAAAGGCGGCAACATGGACGAGCGATCAGCGGGGTGGGCCGACTGGGAGAGTGTCACCACAGAGCAACCAGACGACACTGGTCGACCAGTCCCGGACGGATGGCCGACCCGAGAGTCAGAGTAACAGAGATTAGTACCGGGATACCATATCGGCGAGCATGCTCAGAGACGAGTTCGAGACGCCGGGCGAGCGCGACCCAGAGGAGTTGCAGACGGCGTACGAACAGGAACTCGCCGAGACGGTCGAGACGCAGGGAATCGACGCCGTGGCCGAGGCGACGGGCGTCGACGAGTCGACGCTCGAAGCTCTCGTCGACGGAGAGTCGCCCGAACTCACGCTGGAGGACGCAGCTGGGATCCTCGCGACGGACCCCGACCGGCCGGACGCAGATTTCATCCTCGCCGACGCGCGCGACATCCTGTTGATGGGGATGAGTACCGCCGTCCTCGACGTCGAAGCCATCCAGTCGGGCATCGACGGCCAGCTGGAAGCCAAGGAGATCCAGCAGAAGGTCGAAGGCCGCTATCCGATCACACTGGGCGAGTACGCCGTGCTCCACCAGTTCATCGAGAGCGAGAAGCGATAGCCATGCGAGTCGTCATCCTCGGCTGTGGATACGTCGGCCTCGAACTCGGGCGACAGCTGAACGACGACCACGAGGTCGTGGGCGTCCGCCGCTCAGCAGACGGCATCGCGGCCATCGAAGCCGCCGGGTTCGAGGCAGTACAGGCGGACGTCACCGATCCGGACGACCTCCAGTCGGTCCCGGACGCCGACGCCGTCGTCTTCGCGGCCAGCTCAGGCGGTCGCGGCGCGGACGCGGCCCGCGAGGTCTACGTCGAGGGACTGCGCACTGCCATCGAGCAGTTCGGCAGTCGGGCCGACCCGCCGGAACGACTTGTCTACACCTCCAGTACCGGGGTCTACGGGGATCACGACGGTAACTGGGTCGACGAGGGGACGGCTATCGATCCGACGACGGAGAAAACGAAGGTGCTGGCTGAAGCCGAACGCGTCGCCCGCGAAGTCGCTGCCGACCACGGCATCGACGGAACTGTCGCCCGCTTTGCCGGCCTGTACGGCCCCGATCGCTATCGGCTGACCCGCTACGTCGAGGGCCCGGTCACGGAGGGATACCTGAACATGGTCCACCGCGACGACGCCGCAGGGGCCGTGCGCTTCCTGTTGGAAGCAGACCTCGCGCGCGACGAGACCGTCCTCGTCGTCGACGACGAGCCGGTCTCGAAGTGGGCGTTCGCCGACTGGCTCGCCGACGAGTGTGGTGCCCCGGAGCCGCCGAAGCGGACGAAAGCCGAGCGACTGGCCGACGACGACCTCTCGGAACCAGCCCGTCGGCGCATCCAGACGAGCAAACGCTGCTCGAACGAGCGGCTCCGGGACCTCGGATACGAGTTGCGCTATCCGACCTACAAACAGGGGTATCGGGCGGCGATCGAGGCCTATCGTTCGGGGTCGGGCGAGTAACACTACGTCGTAGCGGATCTGAAACGGCCAGTCTCCCAAGATTGACAGATATCGGAGAGATGGGGTACATTCTTATTTCTCCGGGACGACAGCAGCCGAGTATGCCACTTGCAGCCGCAGGTGGTGGTGGCGTGCAAAACGCCGTCGACACCACCGCGGCATTCGCCCTGGAGAATCCCGAACTCGCGATCCTGGCCGTCGTCGCCCTGGCTGTGGCCGCCGTCAGCGCGAGCTGGGGCGTCCAGCGACTCCGACGTTCGAAGGGTCACCGGTTCAGACGCGCCCTGGCCAAACGCGACGAGATCGCCATTCTGATGCACCCCAACCCGGACCCGGACGCGATGTCGTGTGCGATGGCCGTCGACGCGATCGCGTCGGCAGTCGACACCGACGCGACGATGCACTACGCGGGCCAGATTCGCCACCAGGAAAATCGTGCGTTCGAGACGGTCCTCGACCTGAACTTCGACCGCGTCGTCGACGCGAGCGAACTGGCCGCCGACGACGTCGTCCTGGTCGACCACAACACGCCCCGCGGCTTCTCCGGCGCCGACAGCATCGACCCGTTCGCCGTCATCGACCACCACCCCGGCGGCGGCACCGGCACGGAGTTCACCGACGTGCGAACCGACAACGGGGCCTGTGCCACGATCTTCGCCGAGTACTGCCAGTCGATGGGCTGGACGCCCATCGATCCCGACGAGGAGGCCGGTCCCGACGAACTCCCGACCGACGTGGCCACGGGTCTCATCCACGGCATCCAGTCCGACACGAAGAGCCTCACGAAGGGCTGTTCGCCCGCCGAATTCCGGGCCGCAGCGTACCTCTACAGCGGCGTCGACCAGGACGCGCTCGACCGCATCGCCAACCCCGAGGTCGACGCCGAAGTACTGGAGGTGAAAGCGCGCGCCATCACCAACCGCGACGTCCGCACCGCCTTCGCTTTCTCCAACGTCGGCGACGTGAACAACGCCGACGCGATCCCGCAGGCCGCCGACGAACTCCTCCGGCTCGAGGGCGTGACCGCCGTCGTCGTCGCCGGCGAGAAAGACGGCACCATCCACCTCTCCGGACGCTCTCGGGACGACCGCGTCCACATGGGCAAGACGCTACGCTCGGCCGTCGACGACATCCCGATGGCCGAGGCCGGCGGCCACGCTCGCATGGGCGGCGGCCAGATCTCCATCGACCACATGGAGGGCATCGGTCCCTCGACCGGGATGACCATGCCCGAGCTGACCGATCGGCTGTTCGACGCGATGTCCGGCGACATATAGTCGAGGGTTCTCGGACTCCGGGAGGCCACCACGGACCGTGAGTTCATCCCACAGATCAGGCCTGATCGCGATGACCAGCCTGGCGTGAGAAAAAGGGTCGCTGAGCGAGTTACTCGACGAGTTCGTCGAATCGCTCGACGCCGGCCTCAGCGACTTCGACGTCCTGGCTGACCTCGCCGCCGCTCGAACCGACGGCACCCACCACGGCGCCGTCGTGCTCCAGCGGAATGCCGCCGCCGAACACGACGAGACGGCTTTCGTCGGTCACCTGGAGGCCCCACAGTGATTCGCCGGGGATCGTGACCTCAGCGAGGTCCTCGGTGGCCATCTCGAATCCGGCAGCGGTGTAAGCCTTGTTCAGGGAGATGTTCACGCTCGGTAACCAGGCGTTGTCCATCCGGCGCTGGGCGATGAAATTCCCTTCGGCGTCCGTCACGGCCATCACGCTCTGTAAACCGATGGTTTCGGACTGCTCTTCCATCGCGTCCAGGATCTCTTTCGCCATCTCCAGGGGTACCTGTTCAGTCGTGCGGAGTTCGGGATTCGGAGTCATTGTGTGTCGAGTGCTCGGCAGACGAACGCTGGCCGAGAGCAGGGGAGCACAGACTGCAGCCACATCAGACGGACGACGTGACCGGTCTCCAGCAGGCGAATCACAAACAGAGAGCAGCGAGACGGAATAAGGTACGGCGACCAGTTCCTTAACTTCCCCGTCGGTGGCATCGCCCGACATATCGAGTCCGAGACGGCACGAGCGTGCACGTGAGATCGACGGTCGTCTGTGTTTCGCCGAAACGAGGGGACGCTACTCTTCGCCGTCGTTCTCGTCGCGCTCGGTATGAGGAGACGTGCCGACGTAGATCAGTTCGACACGTCGGCTCAGATGGTGGAGAAACACCGTCCCTGTCAAGAAAGCGAAAAACGGCAGCATGAACCGTGTGAACGACGAGGGGTCGTCAGATCCTTCGAGATACACCCGGTAATACCGCCCGTCCTCGGGTCGTATCCGCCCGTCTTCGAGTCGGATCGGCGTCTCCGGGACTGGTACGTTGCGATGTGAGGTCGCGCTCCCTTCTCGTGCAGCCCTCGCGACGACTGGGGACGCGGACTCGACCGGAACAGAAACGTCCCGCAGCGCTCGCTCCGGCGAAACGGGTTCAAGGGTGAGAGCCACCGGGTACATGCCGTCGTCTCGTGGCGCAGACGTGTTCGTCACGTAGGCTGCCTCGTAGACGGTGTCGTTCAGCAATACGTAGCGGTATCGCGCGCCGAGTGCTCCCGGTTCGAGCGTGTTGTTGGGGGTACTGTGGGAGAACGAACTGGGAATCCGTCCCCGATCGAGCACCAATTGTTCGAGCGAACAGATACGAATCTCCGAGCCGCTCGAACACCCGACCTCGTGGCTGATCGGCAGCCTGGATTCCGTGACGTCGTCGGTAGCATACGCGATCCCGGAGGCATCCGCTGTGACACGGACGCGCTCGTACCGGTAGGTCGAATCACCGATATGGAGTGCAGCGAACCACAGCGGCGCCGTCAACAGTCCGACGCAGAGGAGCGCGAGAAACACATCGCGATACAGCACCGATCGACCGGAGGGCATGTAATTCGGCTTCGACCGGGGCCGTGGTCAAACTTTCTCCACAGTTGAACTATTCGGACGCCAGTTGTATCGACAGCCACCAGTCGGCGATGCCACGGACCACCGCGACCGCCCCGGTTTTACCGCCGGCTCTCCAACCCAGCGACATGGCCACACGAGAGGCGACCTGGGACTACCGTGACGACCATCACGAGCGATTCGCTCGCACGTACTATCGGGCGTTCTCCGACTGCGTCGTCTCCTCGATCGGCGTCGGCACCTACCTCGGCGAACCCACCGACGCCGCCGACGAGGGGTACCACGACGCCATCGTCCAGGCACTGGAGTCTGGCGTGAACGTCGTCGACACCGCCATCAACTACCGCTGTCAGCGCAGCGAGCGGGTCGTCGGCGACGCCATCGACGACGCCGACGTCGACCGCGAGGCCGTCCTCGTCGCGACGAAGGGCGGCTTCGTGGGCTTCGACGGCGACCGGCCGGCCGATCCCGGCCAGTACATCCGCGAGGAGTACCTCGATTCCGGCATCGTCGACCCCGACGACCTCGCGCTGGGTCAGCACTGCATCGCCCCGGATTACGTCGACGACCAGCTCGATCGCTCGCTCGACAACCTCGGTCTCGACGCCATCGACCTCTACTACATCCACAATCCCGAAACCCAGCTGGAGACCAAGAGCCGCGAAGACGTCTACGATCAGCTCGAGGCGACGTTCACGAGGCTGGAGGAGCGCGCCCAGGCCGGCGACGTCCGCCACTACGGGGTAGCGACCTGGGAGGCCTTCCGCGTCGGGCCTGACCACGAGAGCTATCTCTCGCTCCCGGAGGTCGTCTCGCGGGCGCGGGCAGCCTCGGACGCGGCCGGGACCGACGCGACGCATCTCAGAGCCATTCAGCTCCCGTTCAACGTCTACATGGCCGACGCGTTCACCGTCGAATCCCACGAGGGGGCCGACGGTCCGCAGAGCGCGCTCTGGTTCGCCAACGACGCGGGGCTGGACGTGTTCACGAGCGCGTCGATCATGCAAGGGAAACTCGCCGCCGAGATGCCGGACGAGGTCGAAGCGGAACTCGACGGGGAGACCCGCGCCCAGCGCGCGATCAACTTCGCGCGGAGCGCGCCCGGGGTGACCACGTCGCTGGTCGGGATGGGATCGCCTGCCCACGTTCAGGAAAACGTCGATGCGGGAACGTTCGAGCCGCTCGGTGCCGGGGCCTTCGACGCCGTCTTCGAGTAGCGCTACCCGATCCGCTGCCACTCTCGGTCGCACTCGGGACAGAACCGGACGGTTCCCAGTGCGTCCGGGTCGTTTCGCGTCCCGAGTTCCTCACCGCACTCCGCGCAGGTGAGCCGCTCGTAGGTGTCTTTCTCGATCGCCCCGGACCGCAGCCCCTTGCGAACGGATTCCATATCAGACGCTAAACACGGCGACGGTATAAATACCATGCCGGTCGTCTGACACGTGTTCGACGAGCGCGTCGCGGCGGCTCCCGGAAGGTTTGACTCGGCGGCGGCGGAAGGGCCGCCGTGGCACGACGAGAGGTGTTTGGGTCGCTCTGTTCGCTCGTCTTCCTCGTCAACCTCGGTCGCGTCGTCTTCGCCCCGCTGTTGGAGCCGCTCCGGACCGCGTTCGGCGCCAGCGGGACGACGTTGGGGCTGCTCGCGACGCTCGCCTGGCTCGGCAGCGCGCTCCCGCGCATTCCGACGGGCTATCTGCTGACGCACGTCCCGCGGCAGTACGTCGTCCTCGCGACCGGGGGCGTCCTGACGGCCGCGGCGTTGTTTACCGCCGCTGCACCGTCGATTCCGGCGCTCATGCTCGGGGCCTTCCTGATGGGGATGGCCAGCGGCGCGTACTTCATCGCGGCCAACCCGCTCGTCACCGAACTCTACCCCGAGCGAGTCGGCCGGGCGCTGGGGATTCACGGAATGGCCTCGCAACTGGCCGCCGCCGGTGCCCCACTGTTGGTCACCGCCGCGTTGCTCGTCGGTGACTGGCGAACCACCTTCCAGGGCATCGCCGTCGTCGCCGCGCTGGCCACCGCCGGCTTCGTCCTCGCCAGCAGGCAGACCGACCTGCCGAACGCGGGCGTCCACGACCGCGACCTGCTGGGCGCGGTCCGGCAGCAGTACCCGATCGTCCTCGCCGGCGTCGCCATCCTCGGGTTCGCCGGCTTCGTCTGGAACGGGCTGTTCAACTTCTACGTCACCTACCTCACCACGACGAAAGCCGTCTCCGGAACGATGGCCCGAAACCTGCTGACGGTCGTGTTCGCCGCCGGCGTCCCCGCTTTCTTCGTCTCCGGCCACCTCGCCGACCGCCTGCCGTTGGTGTCCTATCTCTTCGCCGTTCTCGTCGGCTTCGGTGGCGCGGTCCTCCTGGTGACCGTCTCGTCGGGACTGGTCACGCTGGCACTCGTGAGTGCGCTGTTGGGGTACGTCGTTCACAGCCTCTTCCCGGCGGTCGACACGCTCTTGCTCGGGTCGCTGCCCGATCGGCACCGCGCCAGCGCCTACGCCGCCTACAGCGGGAGCATGATGATCGTCCAGGCGACCGGGAGCTCCGCGGTCGGCGCACTCACCGACGCCGGCCTCGCCTTCGATTTCGTCTTCCGCGCGCTCGTCGCCGCGCTCTTCTGTCTCGTGGCCGTTCTCGTCGTCGTCCACCGACTCGGGCGGTTCCCGACGGGAGCCAGAGCATAACCGAGAACGGCGGACTTTTTCGGGGAGCATCCGTAGGTGCTGGCGATGGAATACGTCCAGGAGCGCGTGGCGACGCTCCACGCGTTCTCCGACCGGGTTCCCGACGCGCCCACGGAGAGCGCCGCCGTCGTCGTGCCGCTCACCGAGCGCGAACACGCCAGCCTCGCCGCCGAGCGCGTTCTCACCACGCTCGAACGGGTGGACCCGGCCCGCGTCATCGTCGCCCTGCGAGCCAGCGAGGACCACGTCGCCACCGTCACCCGGTGGCTCGACTCCTTCGAGCTCGCCCCCGACGTGCTGTGGTGCAACGCTCCCGAAGTCCGAGAGCGACTCGGCGAGGTCGGCCTGAACGGCCCCGCCGGGAAGGGCCGCGACGTCTGGCTCGCGCTCGGGCTGGCAGCCCAGGAGGAGTACGTCGTCGTCCACGACGCCGACGCGACGACGTACTCTCGCGCCCACGTCCCGCGGCTGCTCTTCCCGCTCGCAGAGGGCTACGACTTCTCGAAGGGCTACTACGCCCGCGTCGAGAACGACCGCCTCTACGGCCGCCTCTTTCGGCTCTTCTACACGCCGCTGGTGCGTGCGCTCGACGAAGGCCACGAGGACGACGTCGTCGATTACCTGGCGAGCTTCCGGTACGCCCTGGCCGGCGAGTTCGCCGCGACGAGCGAGCTCGTCCGGAGCTTGCGGGCCCAACGCGGCTGGGGCCTGGAGATCGGGACCCTGGGGGACGCCTTCGAGGGCGCCGGCTTCGACGGCTCCGCACAGGTCGACCTCGGCCAGCACGAACACGACCACCGCGCCGTCGGCGGGCCGCAGGGCCTGGGCGACATGTGCAGCGAGGTCGCCACGGCGCTGTTCCAGGTCGTCGAAGACGCGGGCCTGCAGCCGGCGTACGACCGGCTCCGCGAGCGATACCGAGCGGAAGCCGACCGCCTCGTCCGGCAGTACGAGACCGACGCGGCGTTCAACGGCCTCGAATTCGACGCCGCCGGCGAGCGCGAGCAGGTCGAGACCTACGCCGATGCCGTCCAGCCGCCGGCCGAGGACACTCGGCTCCCCGCCTGGCGGGACACCGACCTCGACCCGGCGGCGGTCAGGGACGCCTCCGACGAAGGGCTTGATCGAACGGGGAGCCGCTGACGGCCGCACGGGGAGCGGGCAGAAGCGTAAAGAGGGAGCCAGTCGCCCGACGGGACATGGACGTGACCGGCGACGAGCTGGCGGGCGTCGTCGACCTCTTCGGCGCGCTCACTCGCGAGGAACTCGGGCAGGCGCTCGTCGAACTGGCGTACAAACAGGGCGAGGACTGTGACCCCTCGGCGTTCGATCCGGACGTCGACGACGCAATCGGGACGTACCACCTCGTGTCCGTCGACGCCGACGACACCGACGAAGAGTGGCTGTTCCCGGGTCCCGTCGCGTTCCCGGAGTTGCTCGAGGGCGCGACGGACCTGCCACACATCATGGCCATCGAGCAGCGGTCGATCGACCGGGAGCGGCTGGGCGAGGCCGGCAAAGCGCAGTTCCAGCGTGACACGGACGCGGCCGTCGCGGCCGGCGACACCGAGCGCATCGAGCAACTGCTCGACGTGAGTTACGAACTCGAAGTGTGGGCGCCGGTCGATCTCGCGGCCGCACGCGACCGGCTCGACGAGGCCCTCTCATAAATCAGGGGACCCCGGGCAAATTAAGAGCGCCCGGTTCGACATGTAGTGTATGGACCTGGAGCGGGTGGTCGCGCACGACGCTGTCGGTATTTCCGACGAGGAGCGCGAGGCAGCCGTGCTCGCGCCGGTCATCACCCGCGACGGAGACCACTATCTCCTCTTCACCAAGCGTGCAGACCACCTCGGCGAACACCCCGGCCAGATGAGTTTCCCCGGCGGCGGCCGCGAGCCCAGCGACGACGGTCTCCAGGCGACCGCGCTCCGGGAAGCCAACGAGGAGATCAGTCTCGACCCGGCGGCTGCCGACATCGTCGGCCGACTCGACGACATCCGGACCGTCACCAGATACTCGGTGCGGCCGTACGTCGCTCGCGTTCCCGACGCGGAGTACACGCCCGACGAGCGGGAGGTCGCAGAGATCGCCATCCTCGCCGTCGAAGACCTGATCGACCTCGACAACTACGAGTCCGAACGCCGCGACCATCCCCACTACGGCGACATCCGCCTCCACTTTTTCACCGTCGACGGCTACACCGTCTGGGGCGCGACGGCGCGCATCCTCGTCCAGTTGCTGCAACTGGCGACCGACTGGCAGATGCCCGAGGAAGTCGATCGAGAGGTCGATCCGGATGCTGATCTCCCAGTGTAACCGTTTCATCGGTGAACCGAGAGCAGCGTCCGGAAGACGCTGATCTCCCAGTATAGCTGGTTCATCGGCGAACGGAGAGGGGCGGTAAACGACAGCGTTTTGCCGCGAGGGATCGGGATTCAGATAACTCGCGAGCGTGGCCGACGGCGGTCGCGGCCACGCGCTACTGGAGGAGACACGAATGTTAACCGAGGGCGTACTGGCGACGGCGGGTATCGACGCGATCGCGGTGAAACCGACGGAGTGTGACGTCTCGCGTGCGGGAGACCTCGCGGTCGAAACGGTGACGATCGACTACGAGGGCCGCGAACACCTCCCGGACGCCGAGACGCTGACGGACCTCGCCGACGACAAGACGGTCCGAGTAACGACGCCAGTCCGAGCCGACGGGTTCGACCCGCTCGGCGACGACGAGCGCTGGGAACGGCTCCCCGACTCCGTCGGACGGGTTCTCGTCGCGGGCCACCCGGCGTATCTGACCGACGAGGAGAAACAGCGGGCCGTCGCCCCGCGACTCGGGGCTGCCAGGGACCGCGCTCCGGACGCATGGGTCGGGACCGAGAGCGTCGAGCGGATCGCGCTCGCGGTCGGCGGCACCCAGTTCGAGTTGCTCTCGCGGTCGACCGAGCGCGATCTCCGCGCGCTCCGGGCGGCAGGCTTCGACGGCGAAATCGCCGTCTACGCGCCGCTGGTCGTGAGCGACGACGAGGACGCCATCCTCGACGCCGTCGGTGCCTACGCCGCACGCCGGAAACCCGTCCGAGAGGCACTGCCGGCCGACGCCGCGACGGACGCGACCGCAACTGGCCGAGCGCGGTCGGTCCTCTCGAAGGCCGTCCGGGACTACGCGCTCGTCGGCGACGAGGACAGCGTCCGAACGCAGACGGACCGGCTCCGAGACGCTGGCGTCGACACCGTCGTCGGCTACCCTGCTCGCGGGATCGACGCGGTCGCGGACTGATACGAGACCGATGGCATCCAAACGGGTTGCAGTCGTCGGTGGCGGCGCGGTGGGCGTGACCGCAGCGCGGGAACTCGCGGACGCCGGGGCAGCGGTGACGCTCTTCGAGCGGGGATCGGTCGCCGCCGGGAGTTCCGGCCGGGCCGCCGGCATCTGCTACGACGCCGTCGCGGACCGCATCGACGCGGCCGTGGCCGCGGCGGCGATGGACCGCTTCCGCTCGCTCGCAGCCGAAACGCGCTTTTCGTTCACGGAACGCCCCTACGTCTGGCTGGCGCGCGACGGCGACGAGGGTCGCGCCGAGGCGATCGAAAAACAGGTCCCGCGGATGCGAAAACGGGGCCGTGACGTGGCGTTCGTCGAGCCAGCAGCTCTCGCGGATCGGTTCCCCGCGCTCCGGACCGACGACGTCGCGGTGGCCGCCATCGCCCACGACGCCGCCACAACTGACCCGGCGACCTACACCGAGGTCGTGGCAGCGCAGGCGCGGGCTGCCGGCGCGACCATCGAGACGGACACCGAGGTGGCCCTGGCGGAGGGACCAGCCGTCACGACGCCCGACCGCGTTCGGGAGTTCGACGCAGTCCTCGTCGCGGCCGGGGCCCACACCCGCAAGCTCCTCGCCGCGGTCGACGTTCCCGTTCCGGTCAAGGCCTACCGCGTGCAGGCGCTCGTGACCGAGCCGTCTCCGGCCAGCAGCGACGCACCCATCCTCTACGACGCGACGGCAGGGTTCTACTGCCGACCGCGCGACGGGGGATTCCTGGTGGGCGACGGGACTGAAGAACGGGACTTCGATCCGGACGACTGGGACCGAACGGCCGACGAGGCGTTCGTGACCTCGGCGTGTGACCGGTTCGGAGACGCGCTCGCTCGGGAAGTCGACGTGCCGGCAGTCGACCGGTCCTGGGCAGGCCTCTGTACGGCGACGCCCGACCGCGACCCGCTCGTGGGGGAAGTCGCTCCCGACCTGTTCGTCGCAGTCGGCTGGCACGGCCACGGGTTCATGCGAGCGCCCGCGCTGGGCGACGCGGTCGCACGGATGCTGCTAGAGAAAGACGTGGAGGGGGATAGTGACGGGTGGATCGGCGACGCGCTCGACGCGTTCGATCCGACCCGGTTCGACGGTGACGAGGAGTTCGCGGTCGTCGAGGGGATGACCGTCGAGTGATCAGGCCCCGTCGTCGGTCGCGTCTTCGCCCTCGGTGGTGTCGGTTTCCTCCGTGACGGGCATCTCGCTGGCGGTGTCTTCCTTGGGCACGCGAACTTCGAGCGTGCCGTTCTGTCGGAGGGTCGCGTCCGCCTCTTTCGGGTCGACGTCGGCGTCGGCGGGCAGCGTGATCTGTCCGTCGAGTGCGAGGCCGCGGCCGGGCAGGAGCATGTCGTAGCCCTCGTGGAAGTCGCGGAAGCGGTCGACGCGAACCTCGACGGTGTTGTCCTCGAACCGGACCTGAACGTCGCTACTGGTCGTGCCCGGCGCGTCGAAGACGGCGAGGTAGGCGTCCTCGCTCTCCAGGAGATCGACGGGCAGGGGACGGCGTTCCTGGACCGTGCTTGCCGCACGGCCGACGGTCTCCATCACGGCGTTACCGATCGAGCGGCCGAGTTCGCGGATCATAGTTCGATCGCTTCGAGGCAGTCGGTGCCACCGCACATCGGGCAGTTGAGGTCCGAGACGCTGAGATCGTCGGGGACGTCGTACGTATAGTGATTCTCGAACATGTCGAGTTCACAGTCCGGGGAGGTACACTTGATCTCCTCAGTCTTCGGCATACGTTCAGGTACGCCCGCGGACACCAAGAATGCCCCGGCTTTTTCTCTCTCGCTGCCCTCTCCTCGACCGTGACAGCGACCCTCCACGGCATCGACTTCAGCGGCGCTCGCCAGGCCGGCCACGGCATCTGGCTCGCCGAGGCGACCGTCGACGGCGACAGCCTTCGCGTGGAGAGTTGCGCGTCGGCCGCCGACCGCTTCGGCGTCGCCGAGCGCGCGCCATGTCTCGGCCGCCTGTGTGCGTTCCTCCGCGACGCCTCGGTCGTCGGACTGGACGTCTCGTTCGGCGTCCCGGCACCGGTCCACGGCCGCGACACCTGGGAGGACTCCCTGGAGTGGGTCGCGACCGCCGCGACAGACGTCGACGGCTTCGAGGAGGCGTGCGTCTCCCGTGCCGAGCAGACGGGGAGCGACCGGACGTACCTGCTCCGGGAAACCGACGGCCCCGTGGGGGCGCAGTCGCCGTACCACTGGCTCGTGGCCAGCCAGACGTTCCACGGCATCCGGGACGTTCTCGCACCATTGGCCCGGACCGACGACGTCTGCGTTCGGCCGATGCAGTCCCCGGCGGACGCGACGCCCGACGCGACCCAGCTCTGTGAGGTGTATCCGGCAGCCACCCTCGCGACCTGTTCGCTCCCCGCCCGCGAGTACAAGGACGACGACGGGCCAGCGCGGGAACGTCGCGAAGAGATCGTCGACGGCCTCGAAGCGGCGACTGCGATCGAGTTCGCCGCCGACGTCCGCGGCCAACTGATCGACGACGCGGGCGGCGACGCGCTCGATGCGGTCGTGGCGGCGCTCGCGACCCATCGCGCCCGTGAAGCCGACTTCGAGCCGGACCGGGCGTACGATCCCGTCGAGGGTCACATCTACGTGTAGTCAGTGGAGGTGCGGCAGGTCGTCGATGAGGATGGTCGCCGTCCCCTGAATGACGATGTCGTCGTCCTGGTTCTCGACGTGGGTCGCGACGCGGAACCGGTCGTTAGCGAGTCGATCGACGATCCGACACCGGGCGGTGAACGTGTCGCCGACGTCCGCGGGCGCGACGAACTCCAGTTCCTGGCTGAGGTAGATCGTCATTCCAGGGAACGCCGCCAGCGCCGCGCTGATGAGACCGGAAACGAGCGTCCCGTGGGCGATGCGCCGGCCGAACCGCGTGCGCTCGGCGAACTCGTCGTTGAGGTGGAGCGCGTTGGTGTCGCTCGTGATGCGGGCGAACTGACGGACCTCGTCGTCGGTGAGCGATCGCGTCAGGGAGACTTCGTCGCCGACGCCCAACTGTTCCTCGTCGGCGACCGAGAGTTCGAACTCGCCCCGGACCCCGCCGTAGGGCAGCCGCGGGGTCTGCATGTCCTCGATTTCGTTGAGAAACGGGAACGCCGCGGCCAGGAACTTCTGCGGGTCGGCCTGGAACTGCTCCTTACAACCTTCCGAGCAGAAGTAGTACTCCACGCCGTCGATCTCAGTGACGGCGCCGGGATCCTCGGGGTCGACCTCCATCCCGCACGCGATGTCGATTGCCATCGTCTCTAGGGACGGCGCTGAGTCCCGTAGTGGTGGTTCCGGACTGTGTGCGAGATGGTATCTCGGCCGCCGAGCCCGCACATCCACATCGTTTTACTCGTCGAGAGACAAGCGGCGTCCATGACAGACCCGGCAACCCTCGACGTGACCATCGTGGACGGCTACGTCGACGAGCCGGCTCACTTCGGCGTTCCTCCCTACGTCTCCACCTACCCTCGCTACACCGCCGGTGCGCTGGTCGATGCGGGCGTCCCGCCAGAACAGATCACCTACCACACCATCGACGCGCTCCGCGACGACAGCAGCCGCTGGCAGGACGTCGAAGAGGCCGACCTGTTCGTCTACGTCGGCGGCATGACCGTCCCCGGGAACTACGTCGGGGGCACCCCGGCCGAGCCCGACGAGGTCCGCCGGATGGCCTGGACCGCCGAAGGCACGTCGTTGATGGGCGGCCCCGTCCGCTTCGGCGTCGGCGAGGAGAACGCCGGCGCGCAGGACATGGAACGCGACGACCTGGACTACGACTTCGTCGCGAAAGGCGACGTGGAAGCCGCCGCCTACGACCTGGTCCACGGCGGCATGGAAGGGTTCGGCAACCGGATGCGCGACAACGAGGAGATCGCCCGGTGGGCTCGTGAGGGCGCGTTCATCATCGAACAGCACCCCAACCACCCCGACTACCTCATCTGCGAGATGGAGACCTCGCGGGGCTGTCCGTACCGGTGTTCGTTCTGCACGGAGCCGCTGTACGGCGACCCCTCCTTCCGCCCCACCGACACCGTCGTCGGCGAGGTCGAAGCCCTCTACGAGCGCGGTGCGCGGCACTTCCGCCTCGGTCGCCAGGCCGACATCCTCGCCTACGGCGGCGACGGCGAGAAACCGAACCCCGACGCGTTGCGGGACCTCTACGGCGGCATCCGCGAGGTGGCGCCCGACCTGGAGACGCTCCACCTCGACAACATGAATCCCATCACCATCGTCGAGTGGCCGGAGCTCTCCCGGGAGGGCATCCGGGTCATCGCCGAGCACAACACGCCCGGCGACACGGCCGCGTTCGGCCTCGAGTCGGCCGATCCCCTCGTCCAGGAGGAGAACAACCTCAACGTCTCCGCCGAGGAGTGTTTCCAGGCGGTCAAGATCGTCAACGAGGAGGGCGGCTGGCGACCCGGCGGTGACAAGGACACCGCGCCGAATCACGGCGAGGACGCAGCCCGGCGGCTGCCGAAGATCCTGCCGGGGATCAACCTCGTCCACGGGCTGATGGGCGAGCGGCCGGAAACCTACGAGCACAACAAGCAGTTCCTCCAGCGGGTGTACGACGAGGGGCTGATGCTCCGGCGGGTGAACATCCGCCAGGTCATGGCCTTCGCCGGGACGGACATGTCGGACACCGGCGCGGACATCGCCAAGGAGCACAAAAACCAGTTCAAGGCCTACAAGCGCGAGATTCGCGAGACCATCGACAACCCGATGCTCCAGCGAGTCGCGCCCCCGGGGACGGTCCTCCCGAACGTCCACCTCGAATACCACCAGGACGGGACGACCTTCGGTCGGCAACTCGGGACGTATCCGCTGCTGGTGGGCATTCCCGGCGAGCACGAACTCGGCCAGACGCTGGACGTGGCGGTCACCGACCACGGCTATCGCTCCGTGTCGGGGGTTCCCTATCCGCTCGACATCAACGCGGCGTCGATGGACGAACTCCAGGCGATTCCGGGGATCGGGAAGCAGACGGCGGGGAACATCGTCGTCAATCGGCCCTACGAGGCAGTCAGCGAGGTCGGAGAAATCGACGTGAGTGAGTTCGCAACCGTCAGCCAGTCCGAACGGGCGGACTAGCTCTGGAACTCTTTGAGGACTTCGAGGTCGCGGTCGGTTCGCATGAACTCGGCGGTGGGGCGCTGTTCGCCACAGTCCGGGCACGTGAACGACTCGCTCCGCGCCGGCAAGTCCATGGGTTTTGCCTCCCAGTCTTTGGTACACTCGGGACAGCGCAACTGAACGAACGCCTCGTTCATACTCCAGAATGCGCTGCCCGCATGTGAAAAACCTTCGGCGGTTCTCGTCCGGTGGGAGCGACCCGACAGGTCAAGTGCGTGGCTTGCAAACACGGCAGGTGAACGACCCATGTACGACGACATTCTCATCCCGACAGACGCCAGCCCCGGAGCCGAGGAAGCCATCAGCGAAGCCATCGAACTGGCAGCGCTGACCGACGCGACCGTTCACGCGCTCTACGTGGTGGACACGACGAACTACCCGACGCTGCCGGACGGAAAGTGGGCCACCGTCGAGGAGGCGCTCGAAGGCGAAGGCAAGCGAGCAGTCGACGCGATCGCCGACCGGGCAGCCGACGCCGGCCTCGACGCCGTCACCGCCGTCGAGACCGGGACGCCGCACAAGGAGATCCTCGACTACGCCGAGACCAACGACGTCGACCTCGTCGTCATGGGGACCCACGGCCAGACGGGGATCGACAAGGTGTTGCTCGGCAGCGTCACCGAAAACGTGCTGCGCGAGTCCGACCAGTCGGTGCTGGTCAAGAACATCGGCGACCGCGAGTAGTCGTCACCGCAGCCACTGTTCGCCCGATCAGAAACACGTCGGGAAGGGAACAGTCGACGCTGTAGCGAACAGAAGGTACTTTTGCACCCTACCGAAACAGTCGGGCAATGACCCAGGGCGTCGAGGTGAGCGTCGTCCTCCCGGCCTACAACGAGGCCGACACCATCGAGGAGACCGTGACGGTCACCCTCGAGACGCTCGCCGAGTTCCTCCCCGCACACAGCTACGAGGTCATCGTCGCCGAGGACGGCTGCGAAGACCGAACGCCGGCGATCGCCAGCCGACTCGCCGACGACGACGACCGCATCAGGCACGTCCACAGCGACGAGCGTCTGGGCCGCGGCGGCGCACTTGAGTACGCCTTCCGCGCCGCCGACGGCGAGACGCTGGTGTACTTCGACACCGACCTCGCGACGGACATGAAACACCTCGAAGAACTCGTCGAGAGCATCCGCTCCGACGGGTACGACTTCGCCACCGGCTCCCGCTGGGTGCCCGGCCAGCAGGCCGACCGCCCCGCGAAACGCGGGATTCCGAGCCGTGGCTACAACGGCCTCGTTCGACTGTTCCTGCGCTCGGAACTGCTCGACCACCAGTGTGGGTTCAAGGCGTTCGACCGCGAGGCGCTCTTCGCCCTCATCGGGGACGTCGAAGACGAACACTGGTTCTGGGACACGGAAGTCCTCGTCCGCGCGCAGAAGGACGGCTACCGCGTCAAGGAGTTCCCCGTCGAGTGGACGCCCAAGGGCGACTCGAAGGTCGACCTGGTCCGGGACGTGTTCGGGATGGGGAGCCAGATCCTCCGGACCTGGTGGCAACTGATCGTCAGCCCGCTCATCACCCGCCGGGTGACCCTGACCGCCGGGACGCTGCTGGTGGTGGTCGCGCTGGCGCTGATGACGGTGTATCTCGACCCGACGGCGGTCATCGACGAGATGGGCGCAGCCTGGAGCTCGAATCCCGCGCTCGTCGTCGCCGCCGCACTGGTGTACGTCGTTTCGTGGCCGCTCCGCGGGGCCCGCTACCGGGACATCCTGGCGGAGTTAGGGTATACAGAGCGCGTCGGTTTCCTCACGGGGGCGGTGTTCATTAGCCAGACGGGGAACCTCGTGTTCCCGGCACGGGCCGGTGACGCGGTCCGTGCGTACGTCGTAAAGGCTCGCCGTGGCATCCCGTATCCCTCCGGATTCGCGTCACTGGCCGTCGAACGCGTGTTCGACCTGTTGACGATCACTGCCCTGGCAGGGGCCGTGCTCGTCGGGTACGCGATCTTCGATCCAGCGAGTCTCTCGACGCTTGCGGCCGAGTTGACCGGCGCTCGTGAGAGCGGCCGTGTCGCCGTGTACGTGGCCATGGCGGTCGGGGCAGCGGCGCTCGCCGTCACGGCAGTCATCGTGGCGAGCGCTCGGAGCGACCGCAACTTCGTCAGGAGCGCCGTCCAGCGACTCTCGAACGATTCGTACGCCGATTACGTGGCAAGCGTCCTCGAAACCTTCACCGGCGACATCCAGCGCGTGGCGAGCCGGCCCGCAGCGTTCGCCCGAGTCGGGGCGAGTAGTCTCCTCATCTGGACGCTGGACGTCATCACCGCCGTCCTGGTGTTCGCCGCGTTCGAGGTGAACCTCTCGCTAGGCACGCTCCTGGCAGTCGGCTTCTTCGCCGTGAGCGTGGGCAACCTCGCGAAGGTCCTGCCGCTGTCCCCGGGCGGTATCGGCCTCTACGAGGGGGCGTTTTCCCTGCTGGTCGTCGCACTGACGCCGGTCACGTGGAGCGTCGCCATCGGTGCGGCGATCGTCGATCACGCCGTCAAGAACGTCGTCACGATCGCCGGCGGCGTCGCCTCGATGGGCTGGCTCAACGTCTCGCTCACCACCGCTGTAGAAGAGAGTCGGGAGGTCGACGGCGAAGCCGACGCAGCCGTCGATTCGAATTAGTAGAGGTCGGTGACGAACGGGCCGAGCGCGGCCGCGACCGCGTGGACCAGGGACGATTCCCGGTCGATGATGCCGTCCGAGAGTACGCCGGCCGCGCCCTGCTTCTCACCGAGGTCGTCGGTGCCGAGCAAGTCGTCGAACACGGGCCCGAGTTCCTCCCCGTCACGGACGCGGGCGGCGACGGTCTCGGGGAGTCGAATGCTGGGACCGCTTCCGCGCGTCGTCCGCGTCCCGTCGGAGACGGCAGCCCACATGACGAGATACAGGTCCGACGAGTCAGCGATTGGGGCGATGTCGGACGCCCACTCGCGGTCGCCGGTGCCTTCGCGGCGGAGTTCCGCCACGCCACCCTCGATGCCGATTCCGAGGTCGACTTCGGGGCCGAACGCCAGCGCGCTCTCGGCGCGGTTCTGGGCTCCTGCGATCGTCTGAGCGTGGCCGCGCGGCTGTTCGGGCACGTCCGAGTCGACGGCGACCGGATCGACGACGGCGTCGTAGTCGGCCAGCGCCCGTTCGGTCGCCGCGACCTTCACCGGATTCTCGCTCCCTACCGCAACGTGCATACCGGACCATTGTCTGAACTAGACTTGTGGCTTGCCATCGATTCACACTATATTAATCATTAACCACCGTTCGCAGAAACGGGCGGTATAGCGGGTGTGCGCGTCCCCCGCAGCAGCGAGCCGAAATATTTAAATAACTTTCGCTCTAATCAGTTTTTTACCGACAACCGTCCGGGGTTTTTCAGGACGTTTCCTGCCCGGATAGCATTCGCCTTGCCACAATGAGCGAGAACCAGAGAACACGCACGCGTACGGCGGTAGAGAGCAGTGAACGAGAAGAAGAGGACGAAAGCGAGCAGCTCGACTGTCCGGAGTGTGGGGGAAGCCTCGTCATGGACAACGAGCACGGCGAGACGGTCTGTGAAGACTGCGGGCTCGTCGTCGACGAAAACGAGATCGACCGCGGGCCGGAGTGGCGTGCGTTCGACGCCAGTGAGAAAGACGAGAAGTCCCGGGTCGGTGCCCCGACCACCAACATGATGCACGACAAGGGGCTCTCGACCAACATCGACTGGCGCGACAAGGACGCCTACGGCAACTCGCTGGGCTCCCGACAGCGCCAGAAGATGCAGCGCCTTCGGAAGTGGAACGAGCGCTTCCGCACCCGCGACTCCAAAGAACGCAACCTCAAGCAGGCCCTCGGCGAGATCGACCGCATGGCCTCAGCGCTCGGTCTCCCCGAGAACGTTCGAGAAACCGCCTCCGTCATCTATCGACGAGCACTCGACGAGGACCTGCTCCCCGGACGGTCGATCGAGGGCGTCGCCACGTCCTCGGTGTACGCGGCTGCACGGCAGGCAGGCGTCCCCCGGAGCCTCGACGAGATCACCGACGTTTCCCGCGTCGAGAAAAGCGAGATCGCCCGCACGTACCGCTACGTCGTCCGCGAACTCGGCCTCGAAGTGAAGCCGGCCGACCCCGAGAGCTACGTCCCGCGATTCGCCTCCTCGCTCGAACTCTCCGACGAGGCGGAACACCGCGCTCGCCAGCTCCTCCAGAACGCGAAAAAGCAGGGCGTCCACAGCGGCAAGTCACCCGTCGGCCTCGCGGCCGCCGCCGTCTACGCCGCCGCACTGCTGACCAACGAGAAGACCACGCAGGCCGCTGTCAGCGAAGTCGCAGACATCAGTGAGGTCACCATCCGCAACCGCTATCACGAACTGCTCGAAGCGGAGCAGGACCTCCCGATGGCCTGACCGGTCGACTGTTTCTGCGAACGGCGCTCGAACGCGACGCCAACGTCGCGGAACGCCCCCGATTGGTAACGAGTCGCATCGCCCGAATACGGGGGCCACACCCGGTCGAGAATCGCTTTTGAGAATTGCGGGGGTAGTCTTAATTTACGGGCAGTCGCCTGTGGCGATACCAATGACTTCAGGAACGGGTAACACGGGGCTCGCCGAGTCGGCCGGCGAGTACACCGCCGAGGAACTCGGCGCTGCCATCGACGAGTTGCTGGCGGCGACCGAGGAGGTCTCCGGCAGTTCTGACGAGATCAGTTCGCTCGCCAACGAACAGTCCGAGCGGATGCGAGACGTATCTAGCGAAGTGTCGAACCTCTCTGCGACCGTCGAGGAAGTCGCGTCTAGCGCCAGCGAGGTCAAGGCCGTCAGCGACCAGGCCCGAGAGCTCGCCGACGAGGGTCGCGAGTCGGCAGACGACGCCATCCAGGCCATGGAGAACGTCGACCAGGCCACCACGGATGTCGCCGGGGACGTCGACCAGCTACGAGGCCGGATCGACGAGATCGACGAGATCGTCGAGGTCATTAACGAGATCGCCGACCAGACGAACCTGCTCGCGCTGAACGCCTCGATCGAGGCCGCTCGCGCCGGGGAAGCCGGCGAAGGGTTCGCCGTCGTCGCCGACGAAGTCAAAGCGCTGGCCGAAGAGTCCAGGGAGAACGCCGCCGAGATCGAGGAGATGGTCGCCGAGATCAAAGCCGACACCGAGAACACGGTCGAGAGCATCGACGAGGCCAACGATCAGGTCGATACCGGGATCGAGCAGGTCGAAGGCGCAGTCAACACGCTCAAGCTCATCGACGACGCCGTCCAGGAGGCCGCCCAGGGCGCACAGGAAGTCGCCGACGCGACCGACGAACAGGCCGCCTCGACGGAGGAAGTCGCCAGCATGATCGACGAGGTCGCCGAGAGCGCGGACCGCGTCGCCACCGAGATCGACAACATCTCCGACACCAACGACGAGCAGGTCGAGCGCGTCGAGGAACTCAAGCGCATCGTCGAGGAACTCCGCGCCGACACCGTTTGAGCCGGGCTGTTTCTCTCTGTTCGTCCCGCGTCCGACCACAAGAGTCGAAAGGGGGCCGTCCGTGGGGACGGGCATGGAGACCGAACACAGGGTCGTCGTCGGGGACGCGCGGTCGATGGGTGCGATCGACGACGACGCGGTGGAACTCGTCGTCACCTCGCCGCCCTACCCCCTCATCGAGATGTGGGATGACACCTTCGCCGACCTGGACCCTGCCATCGGTGACGCGCTGGACGCCGGCGACGGCGATCGCGCCTTCGAGTTGATGCACGACGTGCTGGACGAGGTCTGGGCCGAAGTCGTCCGCGTCCTCGCCCCCGGTGGCGTCCTCTGTCTCAACGTCGGTGACGCTACGCGGACGGTCGACGGGGAGTTCCGCCTGTTCCCCAACCACGCCGAAATCACGAACCGGCTCACCGACCGGGGCCTGCGGTCGCTCCCCGACATCCTCTGGCGGAAGCCGACCAACAGCCCCAACAAGTTCCTGGGCTCGGGCATGCTCCCCCCGAACGCCTATCCGACGCTCGAACACGAGCACGTGCTGGTCTTCCGCAACGGGTCCACCCGCGGCTTTCCGCCCGGAGACGACCAGCGCTACGAGAGCGCGTACTTCTGGGAGGAGCGCAACGAGTGGTTCTCCGACCTCTGGGACGTCCCCGGCGAGGACCAGCACCTCGACGGCGTCGATGCTCGGGAGCGCTCCGGGGCCTTCCCGCTGGAGATTCCGCTCCGGCTGATCCGCATGTTCTCGGCGTACGGCGAGACCGTGCTCGACCCGTTCTGGGGCACCGGCACCACGACGCTCGCGGCGATGGTCGCCGGCCGCGATTCCGTCGGCTACGAGACCGACCCCGGCTTCCGCGACGCGTTCGACGACCTCGTCGAGACCGTGCCGACGCTCGCCGACGAACAGACCGAGGACCGTCTCGACCGCCACCGCGAGTTCGTCGCCGAGCGACGGGAGGCAGGGAATCCACCGAGTTACGAGGCCGCACACTACGACGTGCCCGTCGTCACCAAACAGGAACGGCAGATCCGCCTCTACACCGTCGCGGACGTTCAGGAGCGGACGGTCACCGACGGCGACTCGCCGGTCGACGCCACGTACGAGGTCACGCACGAACCCGTCCTGGACTGATCGGGCGCGATCGAACCGTCCCACCGAGAGAGATATTCTTTTATAATACACGAAGGAAGCGGCAATATGGACTTCGAGTCGTTCGTGTTGGCCGCCGCGACGGCCGACCTGCGCGACGAACCAGCCGCACGCGACCACGCCGACGCCGTCGAATTTCGCATGGACATGGCCGAGGAGCCGCTGACGGCCTTGGAGGAGTACGACGGCGAGTTACCGATCATCGCGACCAACCGCGTCGAGTGGGAGGGCGGTAACGCCCCCGACGAGGAGGCGCGGACGGAGGCGCTGTGTACCGCCGCCGAACACGACGCCGTCGAGGCGATCGACGTCGAACTCGAGGCGATCCTGGAGGGTGACGCCGCCTACGTCGTCAACTACGCCCACGACAACGGTGCCGACGTCATCGTCTCGACGCACGACTTCGAGAAAACGCCGGAACCGCCGAAGCTCCGGCAGTTGCTCGACCGGGCCGCCAAACACGGCGACGTCGGCAAGCTCGCGGTAACCGCCGAGACGATCGACGACGTGCTCGAACTGCTCGCCGCGACGCGCGCTTCCGACGCTGGTGGCGACCGCGTCGCGACGATGGCCATGGGAGAGGCGGGCCGACACTCGCGCGCCGTGGCACCGCTGTACGGGTCGAAGATCGGCTACGCGCCGGTGAAACCCGAGAGCGCGACCGCGCCCGGCCAGTACGACCTGGCGACGCTGCGCCGGCTGGTCACCGACCTCGCCTCCGGCGAGGGCGGCCCCGGCGAGTAATCCGTCACAGTCGGACCGAGACCGTCGGCGTCTCGACAGCGACTGTCACGAAGACGGAAGCTTAACAACGGCTCGTTCCTGATTTCGCGCATAGTGCAAGGGACTGCACGCAAGCGACCATGGCTGGCTGCGCTGCTCGCGTTCATCCACCCGGGACTCGGACACGTCTACCTGCGGGAGTGGCTGCGAGCACTGCTGTGGTTCGGGCTCGTGCTGACGACGGCGTCGTTCATGGTCCCCGAAGGGATCGTCCCCGAGACGGTGACCGTGGACTCGCTCATGCAGATGTCTCGGGCGCTGCCGGTGGAATCGGTGCTGGCGCTCGCGTCCATCACGATCATGAGCATGGTCGACGCCTACTGGATGGCCACGCAGCGCAACCAGCAGCGCGAACGAACCGAGGCCGGAGCGCGCTGTCCCAACTGCGGTCGCGACGTCGACGACGACCTCGATTTCTGCCACTGGTGTACGACGGAACTCGACGCGGCCGACAGCGAGGGATCGGACGAACCCAGTCGGGTGTGAGTGCGTTACTGGAACGTGATCAATTAGTATCCGGCTGTAGTGAGCACCGGACTTCTGTCAGCGGTAGATGATAGACTATTGGACGTCGCTGAAAAGAAGGGCAACTGACATTGCGGCAAGGAATGAGTGTTCGTCTGTGAACATCAGACGTGTCGGTAAGGCATCCGCTGGTCTGGGTGTATTATTTCTTGTCCTCGGTTTCATCACCACTCCATGGGTAGGGTCGCGAGAATTGGCACTCTGCCAGACGTACGGTTCTCCAGCGTTTCGTGGAATTCGGGTTTCGGATTGGGTTCTCGTTTGGTATGACGGGTGCAATGAGTGGACATTCTCGTTCTTTGCTGCTCTCGGACTCGTCTATCTGCTCGGAGCCGTCGTCGCGGGATTGGCTGTATTCTATCGCTCTGTATTCCGTCCGCAGACCTTCGGCACGGATTGAAATCAACTGCTCAGTACCGGTGCTGTAGTATCTAGTATCTGCCGAGCGCGAAGCGCGAGGCGGTTCACGCGAGCGGCTTGCCGCTCGCGCCTTTTTAGTCCAGGTTTTTGCTTCGTGGGGTGCCCGCAGGCCGAAGGCCGAGGACACCCCCGACGTAAAAAAGTGGGATTACAACGGGAAGCTTCGCGGTTCGCGCTGGACGGAGATCCACTTCGTTTCTGTCATCTCTCGCATGATGTACTCCCCGTTGTAGCGCCCCATTCCCGACGATTTCATGCCGCCGAACGGCACGTGGCCCTCGTCGTTGATCGGCTGGTCGTTGATGTGGACCATCCCCGCCTCGATGGCGTCGGCGACGTCCTCCGCGCGGTTCCGGTCCGAAGAGAACACCGACGCCGCGAGACCGAACTCGGTCGCGTTGGCCATCTCGATGGCTTCCTCGTCGTTCGAGAACGGAATCACGGGCGCGACGGGGCCGAAGTGCTCGTTACAGGAGGCAGTCATGTCGTTCGTCGCGTCCGAGAGCACCGTCGGCTCGACGACGAGCCCGTCGTGATCGCCGCCGGTTTCCAGCGTCGCGCCCTGCTCGACGGTCTCCTCGATGTAGTCGAGAATCTGGTCGCGCTGGGACTCGTTGATGATCGGGCCGACGAGGGTGCTCATGTCGTGGGCGCTGCCCGTGGGGACCATCTCGGCTTTCTGGACCAACTGCTCGACGTACTCGTCGTAGACCGACTCGTGGACGAGGTGGCGGTTGATCGAGATACACACCTGACCCTGGTGGGCGAACGTGCCGAAGGCGCCGGCGGAGGCGGCGTTGTCCACGTCCGCGTCTTCGAGGACGACCTGCGGGCCGTTCCCGCCGAGTTCGAGCGCCGGGAACGCGAGCGAGTCGACCGCTTGTTTCGCGACGTGGCGACCGACCTCCGTCGAGCCCGTGAAGGCCACCACGTCGGTGTCGGGGTGGCCGGCGACGCGGTCGCCGATCTCCGAGCCGTGGCCGGGGACGACGTTGATGAGGCCCGGCGGGAGGCCGGCTTCCTCGAACAGGCGGGCGACGAGCAGTCCGCTGGTGACCGGCGTGTCCGAGGCCGGTTTGAGCACGACGGCGTTACCCGTCGCGATGGCCGGCGCGACGGCGCGGATCGAGAGGTGGAACGGGAAGTTCCACGGCGGGATGACGGACACGACGCCCGCCGGTTCCTGCTTGACGAGGTTCTCCTTGCCCTCGATGAACGAGTCCTTGATCTCCCCGGACATCCGGTTCGGGAAGCTCCGCGCTTCGGAGACGATGCCCTCGGCCGTGTTGATCTCCATCTGGGCTTTCATGTGGCCGCTGCCCGATTCCGTCTTGAGCAGCTCCATGATTGCGTCCTCGTGCTCGTCGATGGCGTCGAGCACCTTGTCGATGACCAGCGCCTTCTGTTTCGGGTCCTTCTCGGCCCAGCCCGGCTGGCTGCGTGTCGCTGCCTCGAAGGCGGCGTCCACGTCGTCGACGGTCCCGGCGGGTACCTCTGCCCACTGTTCTCGTTTGGAGGGATCGCTGACCGAGATCGTGTCCCGATTCCCCGCCGATTCCCAGTTCCCACCCAGGAGAAGGGCGTTCCAGTCCGCATCCACCGCGATGTCCGGTGCCGAGCGCTTCGACCGTTCAGTCTGTTCCGACATACCTTACCAATGGAAGAGAAGGCGGAAAAACTCAGGGGTGGCGGTAACCGAAAAGAATTGTTCGCGTCGTGAAGGCCGTCCGCTCGTAACCGCGAGGGGTTACTTTTCGATGATCGACTCTTCGACGGCTTCGCCGAAGTGCCGGGCCGTGTCCTCGTAGTAGATCTTCACTTCATCGCCCGCTTCGAGGTCGGTGACGGCTTTGCGACCCTCGCTGGTCGGGACTTTGATGGTTTCTGCGTTCTGGAGGAGCGTCTCGATGCGGTCGCCGTTCTCGGTTTCGGCCTGCACGCGGAACATCGGGCGCTTTTCGATCTTGACGCGGCCGACGATGGCTTCGCGGGTGTTGCCCTCCAGATCGACGACCTGGACCTCGTCGCCGCTCTTGAGTTCCGAGAGGTACTTCGTCTCGCCGCCGGGCGTCCGGACGTACGCGTGGACGGCACCGGCGTTCACGCGGAAGGGACGCGAGGCGACGTACGGCGACTCGGCGGTCTCGGCGTGGACGAAGAAGAGACCGCGGGCCATCGAGCCGATGAGCATGCCCTCCTCGTGTTCCATCAGGTTGCCCGTGTCGATGCAGACGCGGTCGGCCGAGCCGGTCTGTTCGACGTCCGTGACCTCGGCCCACTGGAGATCAAGCGACTCGCGCTGGACCTCGTCGCGCACGTCGACGGTTTTGCGGATCTCGTCGGGGTCGTCCGTGTCGAGCAGGACGCCGTCGGCGCCGAGTTCCAGCGTCTCGAAGGCCGTGCGCGCCTCGGTGGCGTCCTGGACGCCAGCGATGAGGTCGGTCTCGGTACCGATGCGGGCGATCAGGTTCTCCAGCGGAATGATCTTCCAGTCCTCGCCGATGACGATGGTGAAGTCGGCTTCCTCGGCGACTTCTTCGGCGAAGGACTCGTAGTCCTTGTCGCGGATGTGAACGTACCCACCCTGGAGGCCGTCGCCGTCGGTCCGGAGCGTCGAGAGATCCGCAGAGCCAGAGAAGTCGGTGGGGAGATCGACGGTCCCGTCGCCCTCGCCGTCCTTCCCGACGATGATGGCGTCGGCGTCGATCTCGTCTTCTTCGGCTTCCATGACGTGGACGTCGCCGTTCGAGAAGGCGGCGACGTCGACCTGACCGAGCTCTCGGACCCGCTCGACGTCGTCGTCGTCGACCAGCACCCAGTCGACGCCGGCTTCCAGGCCGGCGGTGATGCGGCGTTTGCGAGCCTCCCAGTCGCCGACCTCGTCGTCGGCCTTCAACCACACGGAGCGTGTCATGTGTCAGGCGTCGCGGCCGCCGTGCTTGAACATGGCGGATTCGTCAGTACCTTTTTTCGACGGGGGTTTCCTCGCGCGCCGCAGGCGCGCTGCGGGAACCGCGTGGCGGCTTCGCCGCCACGTTATAATGTTGCGGGCCGCTGGCCCGCAACCCCCGTCCAAAAAATCTACGCTAAAAAAGCCGGACGCTCGGCTTTGCCTCGCGTCCGGAGAACCGCGCTCACTGCGTCGTCGGACTACGTCCGACTGCCTGCGGGACCTCGATCCCGCTCCGTTCGCGCGGATGCAGGTGGTCAGTACAGCCACCATTTTTATCGTCGAGTTACCCTCGCTCCACCCAGTCGCGTGAACCGCGCTTTTTTGACCCAGATTGTTTGTCCCGTGGGAGAGATCAACAAGGGGCGGAGACAGTATCACCGTGGACTCGTCGTACGCGTTCGTTCGTAACGAAGTACCGTGCGTCCGTCCCGCCATCGACCGAATCCTCCTCAAATCCGTACCAATATGGGTGGGAAACGTTCACGTAGACGCCATCGGCGGTGCCGCCGGTGATCGTCGCCGATTTAGAGTACGTCCCTCCCCATGCACCCCAGCTGTCGAGACACGAGGCGTTCTGTAGCCGCTCGACGATGTACTGTTTTTCCGCAGCGGGCGCCCGTCCCGTCGCGTTCGGTATATGAGGCGTCGAATCCGCTACCGGACTTGCCGTTGTGTCACTGTCAGAGATTGTCAAATTGGTTTCGGGAGTGTGGAGGCACCCTGCGAAACTCACAGAGATAATGAGAGCGAAAAGGAGGGCAGGACAAAGTTGTTGAGTGGCTTTCATATCCTCGCCTACCGCGTTCTGTACCAATAAAGACACTGAGAGAACGACTGTGTAGTGCCTGGGAACGAAGTACGGGAGTGGGACGAGCCTGGTCAGTGGTGATCGAAAACGAGACTGAAGCGAGTAGGTTCAGAATGGCTGCCAGCGGACCACCAGTTCCACGGAGTTGACGACAGGCAGCGGACGATACGACAACTGGCGATCAACGACTCCAGGCGGCGCGCTACTCCCCGTCGTCGAGGTGCATCGCGTCGAAGAACCGGCTCGTGACGCGCCGAGAGACCAGCGGCAGGAGTTCCGGTTCGTCCTCGCCGCGGTCCCCGAACAGTCCGAGCGGGATCTGGCCGCCGGCCATGTCGTTGTGGCCGCCGACCTGGCCGACGTCCTGGAACGCCTCCCTGAGCGAGTCTGCGATGTCGACGCGGGTGTCGATCGACCGCGCGCTCAACCGAACGGTGTCGGAAACGAGACCGAACACCAGCACCGTCGTGATCCCTTCCAGATTGAGGAGGTAATCGGCCGCCTGGGGGATGGCCCCGCTCTCGCCCGTCCGCCCGACCGTCGCGACGAGGCTCGACCCGCGGACGTTGCGGCTCTGGATCGCCGTCCCGATGGCGTCGAGCATCGCTGGCGTGAACGACGAGCCGTACATCTCCTCGACGAGCGGCACGTCGGCCCGCTGGAAGACCGTCAGCGCCGCCTGGTACTCGTCGATGGTCGGATGGCGGACGTAGTCCAGCCGCTCGCGATGGAGCGCGAACAGGAGCGCCGACGCCACCGAGTCCGAGATCTCCACGTTGCTCTCTTCGAGGTAGCCGACGAGGATCGACGACGTCGCGCCGCAGTTCACGCGAACGTCCTCGTAGTCCGCATCGAGCGGGTCCGGATAGTCGTGGTGGTCGATGACGATGTCGACCCTCGTCCCGACGGGGACGCTGTTGTTGACGCCGGGCACCGAATGATCGACGAAGGCGATCCGCTCGAAGGCGTCGAGATCGACGTCGTCGAGATGTTGCAGGTCCAGGTCGAGCAGGTTGACGAACGCCCGGTTCTGTTGGTGGGTGATCGAGCCGCCGTAGACGATCTCGACCTCGGAGACGTCCCAGGCCGACGCGAGCAGTTCCAGGGCGAGCGCGCTCGCGATCGAATCCGGGTCCGGGTTGTCGTGGCAGACGATCCCCAGCGAGTCCGTCTCCGAGAGAATGTCCGTCAACTCCTCGAGCCGCGTCATCGCTGGACGCCGCCGGTCGCTCGACTCGTCTGCGCCTGGACACGCGTCCCGGCCGTCCCGGGTGGCGAGAGTGCCATGGTATCACACGGCAGTCTCAGCGGTAAAAGCGTCTTCGCAGGATAACTACCGCTCGCTTACGACGTTCTCCTTCCCTGCCCAGGCAGGGCCGTCAGACGGCCGCAGGGCCGTCCGTGGAGGACGGGAGTCTCAGGCCTCGACGGCGAGACCGGCCTCACGAGCAGCCTCCTCAGCGGAGGCGTCGTCGTGGATGACAGCTGCGACGCCCTGGGTGATCGCTTCGGGATCGTCGTGCTGGAAGATCGAGCGACCCATCGAGACGCCGGCCGCACCCGCGTCCATCGCGCCGCGGACCATCTCCAGGGTCTCCTGGTCCGTTCCTTTGCTACCGCCGGCGATGACGACCGGCAGGCTCGTCGACTCGACGACGTGCTGGAAGGTCTCTGCGTCGCCGGTGTAGCCGGTCTTGACGACGTCCGCACCGAGTTCCTCGGCCAGGCGGACGGCGTGACCGGCAGCCTCGTTGTAGTCGGGGTCGTCCGGGTCGATGTCCGGCCCGCGCGCGTAGGCCATCGCCAGGACGGGCATCCCGTAGCGGTCGGCCTCGGTCGTCACCTCGGCGAGGTCTTCGATCTGCTTGGGTTCGTACGTGGAGCCGACGTTGATGTGGAAAGAGACGGCGTCGGCACCGACGCGGATGGCGTCCTCGACGGTGCCAGTCATGCGCTTGTCGTTCTCGTCCGGGCCGATGGCCGTCGAGCCGTTGAGGTGGACGATGTACCCCGCGTCGTTTTTGTTGCCGTGAACGCGACCCGCGATGCCCTTCTGGGTCAGAATAGAATCAGCGCCGCCCCGCGTGATCGCGTCGATCGTCGATTCGATGTCCTTGAGGCCCTTGACAGCCCCCAGTGTGATGCCGTGGTCCATCGGGACGACGAGATACCGTCCCTCTGTCCCGATCCGGTCCAGGCGTGCAGCTTTCCCGGTACTCATGGTATGAAATCCTGTAGCAAGTAACGGTTATGTGCGTTCCGGTCCCGGCCCGGGTTCGGCGACCGCGCCGGACCAGACGTCCGCCCATCTCGTAGCGTTTTTCATACCGCTCACAGGACTGTCCTACGTGCTCCGATCGCTCTGGGCCCCCGTCGATCGAGCGAAGTCGCAGGTGCTCGACGACCTGCGGGCCGACCCCCAGCTCCGTTACCTCCTCCTGTTCGCCGCGGTGCTGGCGGGCTTCTGGCTCTGGCACCGCCTCCCGAACTTCGCGACGCGCGACGAGCGGTGGCGGGTCCTCGACCCGATCCAGCCCGTCGGCTTCCTGCTCGAAGACTTCCGAATCGAGTCGATACGGGACGGCGTCACCTACTGGCGCAGCTACGGCGGCACGTTCTACCTCTACGGCCTCGTGTTCGTGCCGATCGTCGCGTTCCTGATCGGCACCGGCGACTCGTCGGTTCTCGTCGAGATGGGCAACTACGCCATCGGCGACCTCTGGGGCGACTGGCAGGCCGTTCCGGGCTGGGTCTGGACGGCGACGGTCCTGGCCGCACGAGTCGTCAACGTCCTGTTCGCCGTCGGCTCCGTCTACGTGATCTACCGGCTCGGGACGACGGTCCGCGACCGCGCGACCGGGCGCCTCGCGGCGCTCCTGTTGAGCCTGACCTGGGGTCTGCTCGTCCTGGCGCACGAGGCCGGCGAGGACGTCCCAGCGCTGTTTTTCTTCCTGCTCGCGGTGTACCTCGCGGTCGAGTACGTCGAGACCGGTTCGCGCCGAACGTTCTTCTGGGGCTGTCTCTTCGGGGGATTCGCGACCGGGCTCAAGTTCAACGCGGGCGTCAGCGCGCTGGTGCTCGGCGTGGCGTACCTATCGCACGCCCGCCAGACCGACGCGTCGTGGCGCGAAACGCTCGTCCAGCCGCGGTTTCTCGTGACGGGGGCCGCCATCGGCGCCGTCACCATCGGTCTCAGCTACCCCCAGCTGCTCGTCTTCGCACCCGAGTACATCGGGGGCCGTCTCAGCCGCGGCGTCGCCTCGAAAGGCGACCCGCACGGCTGGCTCGTCCAGCCGAGCTGGTGGTGGCTCGTCCGCGGCTATCTCAACGGGCTCGGACTCCCCTTCGCGGTCGCGTCGGTCGGCGGCGTACTGGGGAGCCTCGCCTGGGCCCGCGAGTCCTCCCGCGTCGGCGATCTCAGCCGATTGTCGCTGATCGCGCTGGGAGTGACGCTCCTCGTGTATTCCCGGTGGGCGTACGTCCGCACGCACCACCTGCTGCTCACCTTCCCGTTGCTCGCGCTGCTGGTCGCCGTCGGGAGTCGGCGCCTGCAGGACCGCCGGCCGAGAGTTGCGACGGTGCTCGTCGGTCTACTGCTCGTCTCGACGGGTGCCTACGCGATCGGCGGCGACCTAGGCTACGCGGCGCAGGGCCGTGACCAGGCGACCCAGTGGCTGGACAACCACGCGCCGCCGAACGCAACCATCGAAACCTACGCCAGGGACCCGCAGGACGCAGCAGTGCCTCACGACCGCACGGTCGTCAAGCCGCCCGTCCCGGAGGAGTTGCCCGCTCTCACCTCCAGGTGTCCCGACTACGTCGTGCTCAACTATCACCGCTCGCTGCTGTTCCTCGCACCCGAGAGCTACGGCATGCGCGCCGGGTCCCTCTCGGACCCGACCGGCAAAGAGTACGTGCGCGACCTCCTCGATGAGGACGAGTACCCCTACGAAACTGCCGGGAAATTCGGTCGGCGCCCCCGGTTCCTTGACGGGAAGCCACCGCGGGACCCGTGGTGGCGACTGCTGCGCGTCGGCGTGCAGCCTCGAACCATCCAGTACGGCGACCCACAGGACATGGGCGTCGATCAGTACACGATCGTCCTCGAACGGAGCGGCGCGTGTGAGAAGTCCACGTCAAGCGGCACCTCGGAGTGATCACTTGTAGCCGAGGTCTTTGAGCAGGCCGTCGATCTCTAGCTTCTCGCCGTCTCGTTCGCCTTCCTCGGGCAGTCGTGCCCGGAGCCGGGTCGCGATCCGGTCGTCCTCGATCGGATCGAGTTCCAGCGGATCCGCGTCCAGGTCGTACAGTTCGTCGTCCCACTCGCGGTTGGGATACTCGACGTACTTGTATCCGCCACGTCGGATCGCTCGCTGCCAGTTCGCCTCGCGCAGGAGCGACTTCCCGCAGGCGCGGACGTACGCGTCCCGGTCTTCGACCCGCCCGGGCGGGAGGAGCGACTCACCGTCGACCGACGCTTCGGGGTCCACGTCCAGCAGGTCCAGCAGCGTCGGCATGACGTCGATCTGTCTGACCTGCGCGTCGACGGTCGCGGCGTCGACGCCGGGACCCGCGAGCACGAAGGGGACGTTCGACGTGAAGTCGAAGACGTTCTCACCGTGTCCGTCTTCCATGAAGTGGTCGGGGATCGGCGGCTCGCGGTCGAACCGACGCTTGAGACGGCGTTCGAGCGGTCGCGTGTCCACGCCCAGGCCGTACCGCAGTCCGGTTCGGAAGAGTTTCGTAACCCAATGGAGGGAGCTGTCGCGGTAGGCGATCGCTTCCCCGTGGTCGCCGTGGAGCGCCACGATCGTGTCCTCGGGCAGCCGATCACAGAGGCGTTCGAGGGACCGATCCAGCGCCGAGAGCGTGCGGGCGTACGGATACTGCCCGTATTCCGGGTCGTCGTATTCGTCGGGAACGCGCACCGGGTCGTGAATCTCCCAGAGGTGGAGGTAACAGAAGAACGGGTCGTCGAGGCCGTCGAGGTGCGCCACGGCGTCGTCGAACCAGTCGCCGACGAGTTCCTCGCGGCGGTCCCGGTACGCGTAGGTGTCGAACCCGCGGTCGAGATCCGTGTCGGCGACGAGCGGGCCGGTGACGAGCGCCGTCGTCTCGTAGCCAGCCGCCGAGAGGTGTTCGGCCAGCGTGGGCACCGACTCGTCGAGTTTGGCCTCTTCGAGCGAGTACACGCCGTTGTGCTCGGAGTAGCGCCCGGTCATGAGGCTCGCCACGCAGGGCGTGGTCGTCGTCGCGGTCGCGTACATGTCCGTGTACGCGATCCCGTCGTCGACGAGACCGTCGAGAAACGGCGTGTCGGCGTGCTCGGACCCCACGAAATCCTCGCGCAGGCAGTCGACGCAGACGAACAGGAGGTTCGGTCCCATCATCCTGCGTCCGTGTAGCCGAGGTCTCGGAGCTGTTTCTGCACGTCGTCGGAGACGTCCGCGCTCTCGACGGACGCGGACTGATCGCCCTCGGTCATGGTCACGTCGGCGTCGCGGGCAACGAGCTTGCGCTCGAAGTCCTGCCAGGCGACGGTCGCGGTGTCGTGCCACGGTGCGACGGTGAGCGCTTCGTCAGTCGTCGTCGTCCGGAGGTCGTTGCCCTGCCACTCCTCGGGCGCGTCGACGTCGACCGCGCCCGCGAGCGTGGGCGCGAGGTCCAGCAGGCTACAGCGGTCGCCGACCGGTTCGACGCCGCGCAGAACGACCGGGACGCGAACGAGCGTGTCGGCGACCCGGCGGCGGTACCCCTGGTGGTAGTAGTAGCCGTCCTCGCCGAACTCCTCGCCGTGGTCGGCGGTGAAGGCGAAGACCGGGTCGTCGGCGTCGATCTCGGCGAGCAAGCGTCGCGTCCGGTCGTCGACGCGGCCGAGCGCGTCGCGATACGCGTCCGTGATGCGCTCGCGCTCGCGCTCGGTGACCTCCGAAGAACCGAACCAGTGACGCCCGCCTGCGGCCTCGGCTTTCCGGTCGAGCGGCTTGGGAATGGCCTCGTCGCCGGTGCCGTACGGACGGTGGCTTCCCATCTGGTGGATCCACAGGAATCGCGGCGACTCGGCGGCGTTGAACCGCTCGATCGCCTCGTCGACGACGGTGCCGTCGTCGGGCAGGTCCGCCATGTTCGCCTCCATCGGATACAGGCGGCGGTACACCTGCCTGACGATGTCGAAGGAGCCGAGATACTCGCGGAAGCGGCTGCGCCGGTTCCGGGCCGGGTTGTCCCCGCCGCCGGTCATGTAGTTGTCGTAGTGGTCGAAGCCGGCGTCGAAGTCGAACGTGGGATCGGCCTGGGCGGTCGGCACGAGCCCGATCGTCGTATAGCCGGCGTCCGCGAGCACGTCCGCGAGCGTCGGTCGGAGGGCTTTCGACTCGACGGACGCACGGAGTCGCGAGGACTGGAGGGTCGCCAGGCTCGGCCGCGTGTAGTGGCCAGCCGCCACGCCGGTCAACACGTCGTGGTCGCTGACGAACGGCATCGCGTCGACGAAGTCGCGCCGAACCGAGTCGGCAGTGACGAGAACGATGTCCCGCATACAGGTCTTGGACGGCGGTTTCGCGTACTCACATACAATAACTTCGATACCGACGCCGCCCGGATTCCGATAGTCTTACCGATTCGCTTACCAAAGCCGCCACCGAACCGATGCGAGGGACAGCCTGAATGGCCGACGGAAAACGAGCGACCGCCGTTCGGATCGGACAGTACCTCCTCGCCCTGGGCGCGCTGGCGTGGCTCGCTCACGAATTCGATCTCCGGAGCGCCGGGCGAGCCCTGCTCTCGCTCGACCCGCTCGTTCTCGCGGCCATCGGCGGCCTGACCGCCGCGGAGTTCGCGTCCCGGTTCGGCATGTGGTACGCGCTGCTCCGCGAGCGCTGGCACACGTCGTTCGGAACCGTCGCGCGCGTCGACCTCGTCATCAAGTTCATCAATCACGTCATACCTTCGAAGGCAGCTGGGCACTCAGTCGCGCCGGTAGTGTTGCGCTACTACACGTCGCTCTCGTGGACGGAAGCCGCCACGATCGCCGGCCTCAATACCGGTCTGTATGGATTCCTCTACGGGACGGTCGCGGCCGCGGGCCTCGCACTGATCGCGGGTGCTCTCCCACACGCCCTGCTGGTCGTCCTGGTCCCGTCCATCGCGGTCTATCTCGTCGCGGGCACCCTGATCCTCCTCACCGGCCGGAACCTCGAACGGACGACGGGTCCCATCGGCCGGCTGGAGTCGGTGATAGGCCGACTGCCGGTCGTCGGTGACCGCATCGCTGGCCTCCTCTCCGCAGCGCCGTCGTTCACGACGGAGTCGGCGAGCCTCTTTCGGGCCGTGACCGGTCGCCCCTCCGCCGTCGTCCCGTACGCAATCGCGTGGTCCGGAACGATAGTCGTCGTTCCCGGACTCCGAACGATCCTGTTGCTCACTGCCGTCGGTGGGACGGTCGCGCCGCTGTGGGTCGTCCCGTTCGCGCTGGTGGTGGCCTACAGCGTCACGATCCTCCCCATCACACCTGGCGGCGTGGGGATCACCGAAGTGTCGGCGACGCTCGTGTTCGTCGCGCTCGGCGTCCCGGAAGAAACTGCAGTGGTGGTCATTCTGCTCGACCGGTCGCTCGGGGTCTATCTCCCCGCGCTGCTGGGCTGGCTCCCCGCCGCCAGAGTCGACCTCGCCGGGCTGTTAACTGACGAGTGACGGATTACTCCATGTAGCCGAGTTGCTGGAGGCGATCCGACACCGCGTCGGCGGTCTCCCGCCCGACGGCCTCGTCGATGGTGATCGGGTCACGCTCCTCCCAGTCGCGGTCGCCCGCGAGGATCGGCAGCACGTCGCCGTGCATGTCGGTCGGCACGTCACACCCGGCGGCGGCCAGCAGCGTCGGGGCGATGTCGGTGATCGAGATGCGATCGATCTCGCCCTGGGACTCGAAGTCGGGGCCGGTGGCCAGGAACATCCCGCTCCGGGTGTTCTCGGCGGCCCAGCGGTCGGGCGCAGTCGTCACCTCGCCGCCGCCGATGCCGTCGTTGACGTGGACGCCCGGGCGCTGGTCGACGACCACCTCGGGACCCTCATCGACGAACGGGCCGGCGTACACGTCCTCGCCGCGGTGGACACCCGTGAAGACCGGCCCGTGCTCGTCGGTCGCCGACTCGAGGTCGGCGATCAGTTCCTCCCGGACTGCGTCGGTATCGAAGTCGGGATTGAGGTAGATCGGTCCCTGCGAACTCGCGACGGCTTTCGTCCGGTCGAGGTCGAGCGCTTCGAGTTTCCGTCCGCGTTTGAGGCCGGCCTGCTGGGGAACGAGTTGCTGGAGGCGCTCGGGGATCGTCTCGGCGAGGAGGTCGACGACGCCGAGACGTTTGGCGACCCCGAGGGCGTTCTCGCGCGTGAGGCCGAGCGGCCGGAGGTAGTCCTCGACGGTTCGCTCCCGGGTCTGGTAGCCGTTCTCGGCCAGCCACTCGTTGACGTAGAATTCCGTCGTCGTCGCGGCGCTCCCGTGGTCGGACATGAGCACGAGATTCGTGTCCTCTAGGTCCTGAATGCGGCCGAGCCACTTGTCGACGCACTGCCAGCCGCGACGGGTCGGCTCCTCGTCCCAGAAGAAGTGGTGCAACACGTTGAGATAGAACAGCGTCAGGTGGACGAAGTCCAGGTCGCGCTCCTCGAACAGCGAGAGCGCGGCCTCGAACCTGGTGTCGAACAGGTCGACGATGGCGTCGACTTCCGCGCCGCGCTCGTCGTTCGAGGAGAGGAGCGGGTCCGGGTGGACGCGGTAGTCGAAGCGGTCTTCGAGTTCCGCTTCCAGGTCGGGCGGCCAGGTGTAGCCCGAATCGAGCGAGCGGTACTCGCCCTCCACGGCCCCCGGGCCGCCGGAGACGACGAACCCGTCGATCTCCCGGGGCGGGTACATCGTCGGCATGTTGACGACCCCCACGTCCCGTCCTTCGTCGCCGAGGTAGTCCCAGAGTTCGGCGGTGTGAAAGTCGCTGCTGTCGACGACGTCGATCCGTTCCTCGGCGAGGTCGACGGACTCGAACCAGAAGACGCCGAACCCGCCCGGGTCCTTCCCCGACGAGTAACACTTCCAGTTGGGAAACGTCACCGGGGGGAGACAGCTCTGACTCTCGGCCCACGTCCCGCGCTCGCGGAGCTCGGCCAGGTTCGGCAGCGTGCCGTCCTCGATCCAGGGATCGAGCAACCGCCAGCTCGCTCCGTCCAGCCCGACGACGAACGTTCGGCTCACGTCTCCAGGGTTCGCCGTGGGTCTCAATAGTCCTTCGACTTCGGCGACTCGGCGGTCCCCTCGACGACCGACTGCGCGGTGACGAACGCGAAGTCGGCCGAAAGCAGGCGGTCGAGCGCCCGCCACATCCACTCGCCCGACCGGAAATAGATCCGTCGCGGCACCCCCTCGATGGCTGGCAGGTCACAGAACTCCCAGGGGTGGACGTAGAGGACGGGCGTGATTCCTCGGCGCGCGAGCAGTCGCATGCCCAAAAGCGTGTAGTGGACGCCGAAGAACCGCAACCACGTCCCGGTCAGCGGCAGCCCCAGCCCCGGCATGACGGCCACCGGTAGCTCGCCGATCGCGTCCGGGGCACCCGCGACGACGTCGCTGGCCCGACAGGGCCGGTGGACCGACCACTCGCCGCCGTACCAGCCAGGGATCGACCGACAGGAGACGACGCTGGAATCGTAGCTGTAGCCGGCGGCGGCGAGTTCCGCGAAGTGCCCGTCGGGAACGTCGAACGACGGCGCACGGAATCCCGAGACCGTCGCGCCGGTGACCTCTTCGAGCGTTTTGCGCGAGGTTTCGAGTTCCTCGCGGCGCTCGCCCGCCGAGAGGTCCGTGAGGTGGGGATGAGTCTGCGTGTGGGAAGCGATCTCGTGGCCGGCGTCGGCGACGCGCCGAACCCGGTCGGGGTGGCGCTCCGCGAGGTCTGCGACGACGAAAAACGTCGTATCGGCGTCGTGAGCGTCGAACCGGTCGAGCAGTCGCCCGACGACGTCACTTCCGAGGTCCTGGCTGTCGGGGTGGGACCCCGCTGCGTTCCGGTAGGCCGGGGTCTGGGCGAACGACTCGAAATCGACGGAGAGGACGGCCTGTGGCGAGGTCATGTGTCTTACAGAGGAGTGTCACCGCCCAGCGAGTGCGGTTCGCGGGCTGGCGAGACAGTCGGTAGTTGTGACTGGGGAGAAGGCACAACGCATATAGTTGTTGTCTTGAAACCGATGGCCTGAATGCAGCTCACCGGGTGGACGTTGCAGGCGACGGGACTCGACAGCACGACGCTCACGGGCGTGCTCGTGGCGCTGTCGGTGCTGACGTTCCTGTGGGGTTTCAAGCGCTATCGAACGGGGTTCTCGAAGACCGAGTTCGGACTGGCGACGGCGCTGTCGATCGGGATCTTGCTCGTCGCCGTGGTCCCGGACCTGTTCGCGGCCCTCGGCACGGTGCTCCACATCGAGCGTCGGCCGCTGGTGATCGCGCTGATCGCGAACGTCGCCCTGGCCGCGCTGTTCCTGTATACGCTCGGGCGAACGCGCGATCAGGCGATGGCGCTCACCAGACTCACCCGGAATCTCACGCTCGAACAGGCGCCGACCGAAGCCGACGCGAACGAACCGACGATCACCGTCGTCATTCCGGCGTACAACGAAGCAGAGAACGTCGGTGACGTCGTCGAATCGCTCCCAGCGACGGTCTGCGACCACGCGATCGAGCCGCTCGTCGTGTCCGACGGCTCCGCCGACGCGACCGCGCAGCGAGCCGAGGCTGCCGGCGCAACGGTCGTCGAGCACCCGATCAACCAGGGGCAGGGCGGCGCACTGAAAACCGGCTTCGAGATCGCCCGACGGAACGGCGCCGACGTCGTCGTGACGATCGACGCCGACGGTCAACACCCGATCGACCAACTCGACGACCTCGTCTCGCCGATCATCGGCGGCGAGGCCGACTACGTCGTCGGCTCGCGGTATCTCGGGACCGACCAGTCGAACAACAGCGCCGTCCGTGGCGCCGGCATTCGCGTGTTCACGGCGCTCATTAACCTCATCGCCGATACCGACATCACCGACTGCACCAACGGGTTCCGGGCGATCCGCGGCTCGCGGCTCGACGACATGACCCTCGTCGAAGAACGCTTCAGCGCCCCCGAGATGCTCATCGAAGCCCGGAAGAACCAGCTCCGGATCCTCGAAATTCCGGTCACGATCACTCAGCGCCAGGAAGGCGAAACGAAGAAACCCCAGCTCGGGTACGCGATCGGCCTCGCGCGAACGATCTTCGTCACCTGGATCCGGTGACCGGGCTCAGGCCCCGTCAGCTTCTGCGGGCTCGCTGGCGCCGCGCAGCGCACCGTCTTTGAGTTCCCGCGCCTTCGCTTCGAGTCGGTCGGCCACGTCCGCGACGGGCTCGTCGTTCGCCGTCCCCTCGGCGACGATGTCGACGAGTGCCGAGCCGACGATGATGCCGTCCGCCCCCGCCCGGACGATCCGCGCCGCGTGGTCGCCTTCTTTGATCCCGAAGCCGACGGCCTTGGGCACGTCCCAGTCGTCGATCCGCGCCAGGCTCTCGTCGGTCTGATCGCTCACGTCGTCACGCGCGCCCGTCGTGCCGAGGCGTGCCTGCACGTAGACGTACCCGGACACCTGTTCCTGCATGCGTTCGAGGCGGTCGCCCCGAGTCGTCGGCGCGACGATGAAGACGAGGTCCAGGCCGAACTCGTCACAGGCCGCTCGCAGTGGCCCGGACTCTTCGGCCGGGAGATCGGGGACGACGAACCCCGTCAGTCCGACCTCGGCAGCCTTCTCGACGAACGGCCGCGGTCCCTCCTCCGATCCGTACTGGTAGATGAGGTTGTAGTAGGTCATACAGACGAGGGGGACGCCCACATCGAGGTCCTCGACGAACTCGAAAAAGCGGTCGGGCGTCATCCCGCTCTCCAGCGCGCGAACGATGGCGTTCTGGATCGTCGGCCCCTCCGCGATGGGTTCGGAAAAGGGCAGGCCGAGTTCGATGACGTCCGCGCCGCCGCGGGCCAGCGCCTCGACGTACTCCTTGGAGGCCTCGTAGTTCGGGTCGCCCGCCGCGAGATAGGGGATGAAGGCCGGTTCGTCCCGCTCGAAGACCGCCTGAAGCTGCTCGTTCTCGGCCATCTACATCGCCCCCTCGTCTCGCGGCTCATCGCCGCTCGACTTTTCGGCGGCCCGAGGGGCCGCCCCCTCGAATACCGACATATCGACGTCCACGTCCAGATCGCGCTGTTCGGTCTCCTCGATGACGGTTTCGAGGTCCTTGTCGCCGCGGCCGGAGACGTTCACGATGGTCACGTCGCCGACCTCGTCGGGGTGCTCGTGGAGGTAGCCGAAGGCGTGGGCCGTCTCCAGCGCCGGGATGATGCCCTCGTCCTGGGAGAGGCGGTGGAACGCCTCCAGTGCAGCGGCGTCGTCGACGTTCGCGGGCGTGACGCGGCCCTCGTCGACGAGGTGGGCGAGTTCCGGCCCGACGCCGGCGTAGTCAAGTCCCGCCGAGACGCTGTGAGACTCCATGATCTGGCCGTCCGAGTCCTGCAGGAGTTTCGTCCGCGCACCGTGGAGGACGCCCTCGTTCCCGGTCGACAGCGTCGCCGAGTTTGGCGCGACGCCTTGCTCCTCGTCCACCGAGAGCGAGGAACCGCCAGCTTCGACGGCGATGAGGTCCGTTTCCTCGTCGTCCACGAAGTTCGCGAACGCGCCCATGGTGTTCGAGCCGCCGCCCGCGCAGGCGACGACCGAATCCGGCAGTCGGCCAGCCCGGTCCTGTATCTGCTGACGGGCCTCCTCGGAAATCACCGACTGGAAGTCACGGACCATCCGGGGGAACGGGTCAGGGCCGACGACGGAACCGATGACGTAGTGGGTGTCCTCGACGGTCGTCGCCCAGTCGCGCATCGTCTCGCTGATGGCCTCTTTGAGCGTGCCGCGGCCGACGGTGACGGGATTGACCTCCGCGCCGTTGAGGCGCATCCGGAACACGTTGGGCCGCTGCCGGTTGATGTCGGTCTTGCCCATGTAGATCTCGCAGGGCATGTCGAGGTGGGCGGCCGCCATCGCCGTCGCGGTGCCGTGCTGGCCGGCCCCGGTCTCAGCGATGATGCGCTCTTTGCCCATGTACTTCGCGAGCAGCACCTGCCCGAGCGCGTTGTTCAGCTTGTGTGCGCCGCCGTGAACCAGGTCCTCGCGCTTGAGGTACACGTCGGTGTCGTACCGATCCGAGAGTTGCTCGGCGTACTGCAGCGGCGTGGTTCGACCACCGAAGTCCCGAAGACGGTCCTGGAACTCGTTCATGAAGCCGTCCTCGTTTTCCAGCACGTATCGCTCGTAGGCGTCTGTCAGCTCCTCGATCGCCGGCATCAACGCCTCGGGCACGTACTGACCGCCGTACCGCCCGAACTTCCCCGCGTGCGCGTCACTCATGTGTCTTCCACCTGGGACCCCGCGCGTGTCAGGCTTTCCGTATTCTCTCGCACTGACCCGTCCATGATCGCGCTCCCGACGAGCAGGCCGTCGGCGCCCGCCTCGCGCATGCGAACCACGTCGTCGGGCGTCGAGATGCCGCTCTCGGCGATCAGCGTCACGTCCTCGGGCACCGCGGGCGCGACCTCCTCGAACGTCGCGAGATCGACCTCCAGTTTCGTGAGGTCGCGGTTGTTCACGCCGACGACGGCCGCGCCGGCGTCGAGCGCGCGGGTCAGTTCGTCGCGGTCGTGAACCTCGACGAGCACCTGAAAGCCGCGGTCGCGTGCAGCGGCGAGCAGGTCCGCCAGGTCGTCGCCGACGAAGCGCGCGATCAGCAGGACGACGTCCGCTTCGACGGTGTCGAGCTGTTCCTCGCGCAGGACGAAGTCCTTCCGGAGCACGGGCACGTCCACGGCTTCTCGGATCTTCGTCAGGTTCTCCGGCGAACCACCGAAGTGCTCGGGTTCGGTCAGCACGGACAGCGCCGCCGCGCCGCCCTCGACCATCTGTTCGGCGAGCGCGACCGGGTCGTCGGTCCGTTCGCCCTCGGTCGTCGGACTCGTCGGTTTGACTTCCGCGATGACCGGCACGCGACCGTCGGCTTCGGCGTCTGCGAACGCCGCAGGCAGCGACTCCGCGTCGACTGCGACGCGCTCGTCGCCGCCACCGCGCTCCCGCGCAGCCGACAGAATCGACTGTACCGCTGGTGCGACTTCCTCACTAGCGTCCATTGATGTACATTAACTGACTGATTTGCACATAAGACTTGCGTCACGCGGCCGAGCCGACAGGAAGAGCCACCACCGGGACCGATCTGTCTCACCGACCGACAAGGAGACGACGCTGACCGTTCCCGAAGCCGCCGGCTGGTGCGGGTCGGTCACCCACGGGAGTTCTGCAGTTCGGTCACACCGACAGTAATATATTTCTAACTGATACTTCCCAGACATGGCACGTCGGCGCACCGTACTCCGGACGGCACTGGCAGCGACGACACTGGGGATCGCAGGATGCAACGCGCTCACACTCGGCCGAGAGGACGACGAGGACGTCGTAGAGGAGGAAACGGACACCGACGACGAAACGGAGAGTGACGAGAACGAGGACCACGAGAGCGTCGGCGAACAGCGGGGCGAACGAGTGATGAAGCAACTGCAGGTGCTCCAGGCCAGGGGGGTGAAGACGGCCGCGGACGGCGCAAGGGAAGTCGGCGGCGTGATGCTGATCGCAACGAAGGCACCGGGTGCCGAAGACATCGACCTGACCGGCATGACGTTTCAGTGGGTCGACGACACCGGCGCCTACGACGTCGTTCACGAAGCAGTCTACGACGAGCGCGCCGACGGCGCGTTCGCACACGAGGCGCTCACGGACGAAGACGACTCGCTCTCCGGCGAGGCGACGCCGACGATAACCAGTAGCGACGACCGGGTCATGATCGTGATCGACATCGGCGCTGCGGAGCCGGCTGACGGCAACCAGATCGCTGGCGCGTACGACACGTCGGGACGCGCACCCGCGACCATTCGCGAGGGCAAGGGCGGGCTCGCGGAAGGAGAGACGGCGTCGATTCGCATCACGACTGCGTCCGGGACGGCTTCGACGGTCCAGCTCGTCGTTCCGGAATCGCTGAGCGGTACGACGGCCGTTCGACTGTAACCCGCCGAAACCATAAAGGCCGCATCGACGGACTCATCGGTATGGACGACACCGCCGGCATCTACGCGCGCGAGGTCCCCTTTCTCGACCGCTACGTCCAACTCGGCATCGCCCAGGGTCGCGTCATCTCCGTCTCCTTTCCGGACGCGCCCGACGGAGACGCCGACGAGGAACACGAACTCCTCGACCGCATCGACGCCTACCTGGAGGGCGTCGAAGAGGACTTCACCGACATCACGGTCGCACTGACGGTTCCGACCGACCAGCGGAACGTGTTAGAGACGGTCCGCGGCATCCCCTACGGGTCACAGATCGGCGTCGAGAAGATCGCCCAGATGGCGGCCGGACTCGACCCCGAAGACGACGGAGACCGACGGCTCGTCCGGGAGGCGCTCCAGGCGAACCCGACCCCGCTCCTCATCCCGGACCACCGCGTTCGCGACGGGCCGAGCGCCGCGCCGGCCGACGTCGCCCAGAAGCTCCGGTCCGTGGAAGGCCTCTGACCACCCCGTGGCTATTTGTTACTCGTTCGTCAATTAGGCGTATGCCCTCTCTGAAAGTCGTCGAACAGGCGAGCGGTGCAGTGACCGACGAGTCAGGTCCCACAGAGACGGACGTGCTCGTCCTCGTTGGGGCCGACCGTGGGGGCGATCCGATAGTGAAACTCGAAGCCGCGTCCGACGACCGACCGGACGCGATCGAAGCGAGCCTGTCGCCAGCGCAGGTCGACGAACTCTGCGACGGCCTCAGAAGACTGCTCGGCGACTGACGCCGCGGTTCACTCGGACGATCGCTCCGGAGACGAGTTGTCTCTGCCGGCGACTTCCCGCTGGTAGAGATACGCCCCGAGCGCGATCAACAGCGCCACGTCGCCCGCTGGCTCCAGCAGTTCGAACGACGGCACGACGCGCAGCGCCGCGAGCCCGCTGTACCCGATCGCCAGTCCGGCGAGCAGGTAGCCCGCCGCCGCAACTCTGAGCAGTTCCGTACCCGTCCCCGTGACGGCGACGGCGAACCCGACGGCGACGAGCAGTACCGCGCCGACGAGGACCTGCGCAAGTGCGAACGCGGCCGCGCTTCCAGCGATCGCCCCGTACCCCATGAGTCCGGCGTACGCGAGCAGCGCGAGCACCAGAAACCCGACTCGCGTGCGCCGACTCGTGACCGCAGCGTGAACGTCCATATCCGTGCCTGACGGCCAGCGGGCTAAAGACGTTCGTTACTCACCGTTGAAAACGGAGACTGAGAACTGCGCCAGACGAGCGTCGCAAACTGGAGTGAACCTCACTCGCGACTTCGGCGCTCGTTGCGGGAACCACTCTCTGCTCACGGGCGGAAGGCTCGTTCGCATTAGTCGCAAAACCAGAACGAGGAACACGAGGTTTTGCGTCTGTCCTCAGGCGCTACAGATGTCGTGGAGGTCGTCGAGGGAGTCGATGTCCCAGGTGGGCCACACATTGAGATCCCAGTCGCTGCGGTGTGGACGACGAATGAATGCCGAGTCGATACCGGCGTTCTCGGCAGCCCTGATGTCAGACTCGTTGTCGCCGACGTACAGTGCAGACTCCGCATCGAGGTCGGCCAGCGCACGCTCGAGGTAGTGGGGATTCGGCTTTCGAAGGGTGAGGCTTTCGATGGTCGCCTCACGACCGTACGCAGTGTCGAACAGACCCGAGATCTCGAAGTGATCCAGGAGGAAATCGACCGTCTCCTGCTGGTTCGAACTCACGATCCCCATCGGGACGTCGAGGTCGGCGAGCGAGTCGAGATCCCCGTACGGGGTTTTCCGGCCGGCGCGAGCTTCTTCCTGCTGTGCCACGGACACCGTCCGATCACGAGTGCGCCAGAACTGCTCCGGTTCGAAATCGTAGACGTCACTGACGGTGGCGACCTCGCTGGGCGTTGCTCCAATGGTCATATCCTCGACGTGGTCGGGGTCCGGATCGGTCACACCGAACTGCGCGAACGTCTCTTCAGTAGCCTCCCGAAGGACGTCGAAGCGCGTTCGACCGACGAGGACACCGTCGTTGTCGAAAACGACGGTATCATAAGTCATATTTGTGATTGTGAGGTCAGTGTAATAAGGTTTTCAGTCGGGACATATTCAGCGAAAAACGGATTCTACGCTGCACGCATCCTGTGATCTCGCACGTCGTTCAACACGGATGACAGACAGGGAGGAAACCGATCGTGCGACATTGGCGATCGCTACTGAGCAACAACCGGACCGAACCGTGACTGGTCAGTCCGTCCTCGCCCAGTCGATCCCCAGCAGTTCGTGGACGGCGAACTCCAGGGCGTTCACGAGGTAGTGAGCGACGAACACGACCAGGAAACTCCCGGTGACGATGAACGCCCCGGCGAGCACGAATCCGAGGCCGCCGGTGACGACGATTCCCAGTCGGCCCTGAGCGCCATGCCCGAGTGCGAACGCGAGCGAGGAGACGACCGCCAGCACCCACGGTGAGGTGCCAAAGCCAGCCGTCGTCGCGCCGATGATCGCCGCCCGGAAGATGAACTCCTCGACCCCGGCGATGATCGGCAAGACGAGTCCGAACAGCGTCAGCCAGCCCAGCGCCGTGTCCGGCGCGAGCATGCTCCGGAGCCGCTCGTCGTACTCGACGCCCATGGCGTCCGCGCTGGCCGCGCCGAGTTCGTTGGCGACGTACAGCCCCACGCCGAGGGCGGTCCCGACGAGTAGCGCGGGCAGGCCAGTACTCATCTGTTCGCCGGTGATGCCGAACGCCCACGCCGGAATCTCCGTGTACCAGGCCGCCGCGAGCAGAAGACCACCGAACAGTCCCTGGGTGAACGCGACGTTGACCAGCAGCGCCCCCGTCGAGAGACTGCGCTCGTCGGCGCCGACGGGAGCGGCCTGCGTCCCGCCGTCAGCGCCGGCCGAGACGTGGTGGCCCTCGGCGTCGCCCGTGACCACCGGCTCGGAGAGCGTGTACTCGGCGTCGGTATCGAGGGGACACTCGAACGAGTCCTCGTCGGCGACCGACGCCAGTCGACCCGGCGGGTCGACGTCGTCGCGGACGGCAGACTGGGAGAGTCGAGCGAGCGCGAGTAAAAGGGTGAGAACGACGCCCGTCAAGCCGACGAACGTCGCCCAGTCGGGGGCGGACGAGCCCGCGTCCGCGACGCGAAGCGCGGACGTCGTCCACTCCGACACGGGTTACTGCGGGCTCGGGCTGCCGCTGCCCGCGCCGACCTGGCGCTCCAGCGCCGAGCCGGTGATGTTCTTGAGGCGATCGACCAGCGAGTCCTTCTCCGGTTCGCCCGAGAGGGAGACCTCCAGCACTTCGCTGATGTGGGAGACGGGGATGATCTCGATCATCTCCTCGTACTCCTCTTCGATCATGACGTCCTGCTCGTTGGCCTTCGGGATGATGACCTTGTCGAGGCCGGCCTTCGCGGCCGCCTCGATCTTGTGAGTCACACCGCCGACGGGCAGCACGTCGCCGCGGACCGACAGCGAACCGGTCATGGCGATGTTCTGTTCGACGGGCACGTCCTCCAGCGCGGAGATGACGGCCGTCGCGACGGTGATGGAGGCGGAGTCGCCGTCGACGCCGCCCTCACCGGCCTGGACGAACTGGATGTGCACGTCCCGTTCGGTGATGTCCTCGTCGGAGAACTTCTTGATGATGGCGGAGACGTTCTGGACTGCTTCCTGGGCCATCTCCTTCAGCTGGCCGGTGGCGATGACCTCGCCCGGCCCCTGAGAGGGCGTGACCTCGGCCATCACGGGCAGGACGATACCGGAGTCCTCGCCCATGACCGCCAGGCCGTTGACTCGACCCACGACGTCGCCCTGGGCGACGGTGAGTTCGTAGTCCTTCCGGCGCTCGATGTAGTTGTCCGCGAGTTGCTGCTCGATGGAGCGCGAGCGGCGCTTTGCCTGCAGCACGTCCTCGCGGTCGGTGAACTGCTTGTCCTCGGCGCGGGCGATGTCGCCAGCGACGCGGACGAGCCCGCCCAGGTCACGCAGTTTGAGGGTGAGGTGACCCTTCCGGCCGGCGCGGCGCCGGGCTTCGAGGATGACCTCTTCGACGGCCTCCTCGGTGAAGTGCGGGAGGCGGCCGTCTTTCTCGACTTCCTGGGCGACGAACCGGGCGTACTTCCGGCGCATCTCGGGTTCGTCCTCGATGGTGTCGTCCATGTACACCTCGTACCCGTACCCCTTGATGCGGGAGCGGAGCGCGGGGTGCATGTTCTCCATCGCGTCCAGGTTCCCGGCCGCGATGAAGATGAAGTCACAGGGGACGGGTTCGGTCTGGACCATCGCGCCCGAGGAGCGCTCGGACTGGCCCGTGATGGAGAACTTCCCTTCCTGGATGGCCGTCATCAGCTTCTGCTGTGAGCGGATGTCCAGGGTGTTGATCTCGTCGACGAACAGGACGCCCTTGTTGGCCTTGTGGATCGCGCCGGGCTCGACGCGGTCGTGGCTCGGCGTCTCCATCCCACCGGACTGGAACGGGTCGTGGCGAACGTCGCCCAGCAGCGCACCGGCGTGGGCGCCGGTGGCGTCCTCGAACGGAGCGGTCTTCTGCTCGGCGTTGTTGACGAGCAGGTTCGGGATCATCGCGTCGTTGCCCCGCGAACCGTAGCGGAACGCGAGGTAGATGACGCCGGCCGCCAGGATGCCCAGCAGCGGTTGCTGGACGATCAACAGGGCGTACCCGATGACGATCGCGATGATGATCCACATCAGGAAACTGCGCATCTGGTTGCGCTTGCGGGCTTCCTCCTTGTGGGCGTCGACGATCTGGTCACCTTTGCCGGCGGGGACCGTCCGCACTTTCGGCTCGTTGCCGTCGTCGGGGTTGTGATAGACGAGAACGTCTTGCAGCTCCTCTTTCGGGAGGAGCTGGCTCATCGCTTTGGCCAGCATGGACTTCCCGGTCCCGGGCGAACCGATCATCATCACGTGGCGGCGCTGCTTTGCCGCCTTCTTGACGATGTCCCGGGCGTGATCCTGGCCGATCACCTGATCGACCAGACGGTCGGGGACCTTGATGTCCTTGGTGGACTCGACCTCGAGCCCGCCCAGGAGGTCCTCTTCGGCGACCTCCTCGTTGACCTCGGCCTCGATCTCGACGTCACTACCGAGATCGTCGAGCGTTCCACGGTCGTCCGCGGGGACGCCCGCCTCCTCGTCTGTCTCGTCGCCAGTGTCGTCGACCAGCTCAGAGGCGTGGTCGTCGACGTCGTCGGCGACGTCCTCGGTGGAGTCACTCACCCCGTCCTGGGGGTCGTCGTCAGTGTCCGTATCGTTGCTCATAGAACCGTTGCTGTTGCCAAAACCGAAGGGCTGTCGACTGATATACTTTCTCCCCTCCAGGGACCAGAAGTGGCCAGAGAACCGCAAGACAGCGGCCCGACGATCGACTGGCAGGTCGGTGTCAACTCGTCGCCTTTATGAAACTGCTCGTTTACTATCCAGTATGACTCGGGGGTTCTACATCGGCCGCTTCCAACCGTATCACAGCGGCCACCACGCGCTCGTCGAACAGATCGCCGAAGAAGTAGACGAAGTCGTCGTCGGGATCGGCAGCGCGGGCGACTCACACACTGCGCGCGACCCGTTCACGGCCGGCGAGCGCGTGATGATGATTACGAAAGCGCTGGAGGCGCTCGATCTCACGTCCTACGTCGTGCCCATCGAGGACCTGAACCGCAACTCTGTCTGGGTGAGCCACGTCCAGAGCATGTCCCCACGGTTCGACGTCGCCTACTCGAACAACCCGCTCGTCATCCAGCTCTTCGAGGAGGCCGGCGTCGAGGTCAGACAGTCGAAGATGTTCAACCGGGAGGAGCTCAAGGGCAGCGAGATTCGCGAACGGATGATCGCCGGCGACGCCTGGGAGCCGTACGTTCCGGACGCCGTCGTCGACGTCATCCACGAGGTCGACGGCGTCGAACGCATCCAGCGCGTCAACAGCGTCGACGACGCCCCCACGGAATGATCACGCTCAGTTCCGACTTCGGGACGCCGTATCCCGCCGCGATGAAAGGCGTCATCCTCCAGGAGAGCGACGCCCGCCTCGTGGACGTTGCCCACGATTTCCCCCGACAGGACGTTCGAGCGAGCGCGTTCTGGCTCCGGGAAGTCCTCCCGCACTTTCCGCCCGCCGTCCACCTCGTCGTCGTCGACCCCGGCGTCGGCACGGACCGCGACGCCCTCGTGGTTCGGAGCGGCGACCACGCTCTCGTCGGCCCCGACAACGGCGTCCTGGTCCCGGTCGCCCGAGAACTGGGCCCGGACGAATCGTTCGAGGCGTTCACTATCGCGGTAGATGACCCCGCGAGTGCGACGTTCCACGGACGGGACGTCTTCGCGCCCGCGGCCGCGACGGTCCACGAGGCGGGCGTCGAATCGTTCGACGGCCTGGACGGCTTCGAAGCGACCGACGAGGTCGTCGACCTCGCGTTCCCGGCCCCCAGCGTCACCGCGGACGCGGCGAGCGGCGAGGTGTTGGTCGTCGACGGCTTCGGCAACGCGATCACGAACGTCCCCGGGAACGCCCTGACCGACCACTTCGGCACTCGGGTCACGGTAAACGACGAGTCGGTCCCGGCACGTCGGACGTACGCGGCCGTCGACCCGGGCGACCGTCTGGCCACCGTGGGCAGTCACGGCAACGTCGAACTTGCCGTCAACCAGGGCCGTGGGGACGAAGCGTTCGGCCTCGCCGCCGGAGACGAAGTCGTGCTGTCGCCGGATACGTAACGGGGTCAGGCCTGCTCTTCGACCGCAGCGAGCAGGTCTTCGAGCGCCTGGCGTGCGATCTGTTCTTTGATCTCGGTCCGAGTGCCGTCGAACTCGTAGCGTTCGACCGACGTCGTCGAGGACTGGGTGCCCCACTCGCCGGCGAAGGACACGCCGATGAACACCGTCCCGACCGGTTTCGCCTCGGTTCCGCCCTCCGGCCCCGCGATGCCGGTCGTCGAGACGCCCCAGGTCGTGCCTGCGGAATCCCTGACGCCCCGAGCCATCTGCCGGGCGACCGGTGCCGAGACGGCGCCATCCTCGTCGAGGACTTCACGGTTCACTGCCAGTAGTTGCAGTTTGGCGTCGTACGAGTACGTCGTCAGCGAGCGGTCGAAGTAGTCGGACGATCCTGGCACGTCGGTCAGCAGCGACCCGATGAGACCGCCGGTACAGGACTCGGCGACGGCGACCGTCGCGTCCGTCTTCCGGAGCGGGTCCCCGACCTGCTCTTCGATCGGTGGACTCGAAGCGAACTCGCGCATACCTCCCGTGCGCGCGTCTCGACAATCAAAGCGACGGTCGCAGTGAACCAGCAGAGATATACACGTTTCTGCACCCGTTTCATAGAGGTCGAGTTTTAGGCCACCCAAAAATCGACGGGTTTTTGTATTTTTAGGCGAGCCTAAAACCTGATGCGACCAAATCGACGTCAACTCCTCCGCTCGGCGGGTCTCGCGGCCGCCGCGGTGGGACTCGCGGGGTGTAACAGCACGACTGGGAACGAGAGTACGTCGCCGGGGACCGACACCCCCTCGGGGACGACGACCGACGACGATTCGTCCGAGAGCGCGTCCGTCTCCGTCGATGCGGCAGTCGCGGCCGAGTGGACCGCGATGCGGAGTCGCCTGGACGACGCGTACGCGCTCGGTCTGGCAGGACTGGGCGGCGAGGGAGCGAGCGTCGCCGGCCGCACGTTCGAGCGCTTCGAGAACGCCAGCGGCGAGTACGGCGCTCACGAATATCTCGAGCACACGAGCACTGCCAACTACGAGGGCTTCGAGACCGCTATCGTCGACCTGCAGGAGTCGCTCTCCGAGGGCGACGCGGAGGGTGCCGCCGAGGGGTGGCGCAGCGCTCACCAGCACCTCCGGGAAGCGCAGATCGCCGCCGTCGGCGAGTCCGGTGCGAACGCGCTCGGCGTCCTCCGCTTCGGCGCTGCCGTGAACAACGTCGAACTGCTGGCGGCTGCCGGGGAGTCCGAGGCAGCAGCCACGGTTGCAGGCGAAATCACGGCGTGGTGGCACGACGTCCCCGAGCACGACGCGATCGAAGCGGCCGATCACGAGGCCTACGGGAACCTCGAAGAGGCGATGGCGGCGGCACGGAGCGCGGCCCAGAACGGCGATCTGGCCGGCGTCCGGAGTGCGAGCGACGCCGCTGTCAACGCGACCGTGTCCGGCGCGGCGGCCATCGCGAACGAGAAACTGGCGAGCGCCGGCCACCTGGCTGCCTACCAGGCACAGGGCTGGGACGCCGCGGCGCTCGCGTCGCTCGGCGGTCCGTCGACGAACTACGCGCACGCGGCCGTCCTCAACAGCTACCGGACGCGAGTCTACGACGCCCACTGGCTCGCCGCGCGCGGCGCGGCCGACACTGCGCAGACGATGGTCGACGACGTCTTCGAGCACTTCGAGACGGACGAGCGGGGCTACCACGAAGCGCTCGAAGAGGCGAACGCCGAGGCCTACGAAGGGTTCGAGAGCGGTCTGAGCTCCACGTCGACGGCCGTCGGCAACGGCAACGCCTCGGGCGTCGACTCGGCGATCGAGACCGTCGACGACAACCTCGTGACCGGGATCGAGGCGCTCGCGGGCGCGACCGGCGCGACCCTCCTCCAGGCGTCGTTCTTCCGGTCGCGCATCGGCGACGCTCGGGAACTCTACCGGCTCGGGGCCACCGATGCCGCCGCCGGCGTCGTCGGCGACGTCTTCGAGCGGTTCGAGGCCGACGAGGCCGGCCTCCACGAGGCCGTCGAGTCGACCGACGAGGAGATCTACGAGTCCTTCGAGTCGGCGATCTCTTCGCTGCAGACGGCCATGTCGAACGGCAACGACGGCGCCGTCGAGACCAACGCGACGAAGGTCATGGACGAACTCCTCGGCTACATGACGACCGCGGGGTCGGCCGCACAGGTCGGTGCCGCGGAATCCAGCTACATGGCCGCTCGCGGGTTCGACGCGGCCGCGCTGGCCGCCCTCGACGAGGGAAGCCGCGGGAAGGCGATCACCCAGTCGGCACTCCAGTACTTCGAGGGGGGCGCCGGCGGCTTCCACGAGGCGCTCGAAGAAGCAGACCGCGCGACCTACGAGAGCTTCGAGTCCGACCTGAGCGCGGTCGGCTCTGCCGCCCAGAGCGGCGGTGACGCGTACGGGGCCGCGACGACGTTCTACGGCGACGCGGTCGCTGCCGCGTACGCCGTCGTGAACGCAGCCGGCGGCTCGTTCGGCGGCGCGGCCGCGACGGTCGTCGACGACGTGTTCAAGAGCTTCGAAGCCAACGACGGTGGTATCCACGAGACGCTCGAAGAAGCCGACAAGGGCGCATACGAGACCTTCGAGAGCAAGCTCGATGCGTTCTCGACCGCTCTCGGCGAGAACGGTGACGTTCGCGGGACCGCCAGCGCCTTCGCGAACGCCACGCAGCGCGGGCAGTTCGCCGTCGTCGGAGCGCTCGGGAAGTCGCCGATCAGCGAGAGCGGCGAGAGGAGCGGCCACGAGACGACCTACGAGGGTGGTCCGAACGTCCAGAAAGGCGTACCGAGCGACGCCGACCACGTCGTCAAATCCAAGCCGATCTCCTTCGAGCCGAAGGAACTCACCGTCGAGAAGGGCGACACGGTCGCCTTCGAGTTTGCCGGCGGCGAACCGCACTCGGTCACCGCCTACGAGGACGAGATCCCGTCGGGCGCCGAGTACTGGGCCTCGGGCGGCTTCGACTCGGAGTCGGCAGCCCGCGAGGGGTGGGACGAGGACAGCGGTACGGTGAAGGGCGCGATTTCGACCGGACAGTCCTACGTCCACACCTTCGAGACGACGGGCACGCACGAGTACTTCTGCATCCCTCACGAGGGAATGGGGATGAAAGGCACCATCGTCGTCGAAGCGTAACCGTTCGGTTTCCTTTCCTGCTGGTTTGGATCGATTTTACGGGCAGGGTTCCTGCAGAACGCCGCCGTCGTCGTCGAGGGCGTCCATGATCTGCTCGACGGTCGAGAGCATCCGATCAGGTCGGATCAGCCGCTCTTCCGTATCGTACTTGATGACGTTCGCATCAGCGAGTTTCGGCAGGTGAACGTGATGTAATCGGTGTTCGATATCGCCGGTCCGAACAGACGGCGATCCGACGTCGTCCACGGCGTCCCGGGCCTCCGTCTCCAGATGCGTCAGGGCCTCTTCGTAAGTGTACAGCTCGTCCGACCTGTTCAGGAGGTACTCACAGAGGGTTCGGCGCTGCCAGTCGGCGAGTGCTTCGAGGGCAGCATCGAAGTTCGACATCGAGAGAGTGTTGGCCGTCAGTACAAGTAGGCCCCATGCCTGACTAGTTTGGGCCGAGCCGATGGGCCGGCGAGACATCGCGGTCGTCAGGGTCGAGGGAACTCGGACTCCAGGGTGGGGAAAACCGTCTCGATGGTTGCGAGTGCAGGCCCGGGCCTGACGAGATTCGCGTTCCGATCGTACTCGATGACGTCTTCGCTGGCGAGTCGCGGGAGGTACTCGCTGCGCAATCGACGCGCCAGGTCGGCGCGTCTCGTCGACGGGGGCCGCACGTCGGCGGGCGCTGTCCGAGCTTCGGTCACGAGATGCGTGAGAAGTTCCTCGAACGTAAACAGGTCCTCCGAACTGTTCAGCAGGTACGCACAGATCGTGCGTCGCGGCCACGCTGCGACAGCTTCGATGAAGGAATCGATCTTCGCCATCCCCGTCGCTATCGCTCGCGGCACGTGTAGGCAGCGTGCCTGCCTATGCAGGCTCGCGGCGACAACGCTCAGAAACCAGTAACTGCAAAAAACGAAGTGGACTTCGGCCGGTTACTCCGCGGAGATGACGTCGTCGATGCGGACGATCATCGTCGCCGCTTCGGTCGCGGACTCGACGGCTTCCTGCTTGACGGCGGCGGGGTCGAGGATGCCGTGCTCGATCGGGTTCCCGACGACACCGGTCTGACCCTCGGAGATGAGGCCGGCGATGCCTTCACTCTCGTACTCGGAGCGGAGGTCGACCAGCGCGTCGATGGGGTCCATACCCGTGTTCGCGGCGAGCGTGCGCGGGAGCACGTCGACGGCGTCGGCGAAGGCCTCGACGGCGAGCTGCTTGCGACCCTCGATGCTGGCCGCCCTGTTGCGGATCTGATCGGCGATGGCGATCTCGGTCGCGCCGGCGCCGGGGACGACGCCGCCCATGTCCAGGGCGGCGGTGACGACGTCCAGCGAGTCGTTGAGAGCGCGCTCCAGTTCGTCGGTGACGTGTTCGGTGCCACCGCGAGCGAAGACAGTGACGGACTCAGCGGCCGTGCCGCCCTCGATGAAGGCGAGTTCGTCGTCGCCGAACTTCTCGACGTGCGCTTCGTCTGCCTCGCCGAGGTCGTCCTCGTCGAGATCCTCGACGGAGCCGGCGCGGGACGCACCGGTCGCGCTGGCGATGGATTTGGCGTCGTCGTCGCCGACGCTCTCGAACGCGAGGATGCCCTCTTTCGCGAGGTAGGCCGCCGCGCGGTCCTCGATGTCACCGGTGACGAACACGACGTCGACGTCGAGGTCGGCGAGCGCGTCCGCGTAGCCGCGCAGTTCCTCTTCCTCGGCCGAGATGGCCTGGTCGAGCTGGTCGACGTCGGTGATGTTGTACTCGGCGTCGATCGAGGACTCCTTCAGGTCGATGTCGTTGTCGACGACCGCGATGGTCGCGTCTTCGACCGAGCGGGGCATGTTCTCGTGAGCGGGCTCCTCGTCGACGATGACGCCCTCGACGAGCTCCGTCGCGGAGGAGGAGCCGCCGGTCTGGGTCCGGACGGTGATGTTGTCGCGGACGACGCCGGAGTCGGCTTCGACGTGCTGAACGGCGCCGACGACGGTCTTGGCGAGGTCCTCGGCGGCGACGTCGCCGGTCCCTTTGCCGGTCATGGAGGTTTCGGCGACTTTCAGGAGCGTCTCCTCGTCGACGTCGGCGTCGAGGACTCCCTCGTCGATGGAGTCCTGGGCCAGCTGTGCGGCTTCGTGATACCCCTCGACGATAGTCGTCGGGTGGACGTCGTCGTCGAGCAGGTCCTCGGCCTGCTTGAGGAGTTCGCCCGCCAGGACCGAGGCCGTCGTGGTCCCGTCACCGACCTCGTCTTCCTGGGTCTGGGCGACCTCGACGATCATCTGGGCCGCGGGGTGCTCGATCTCCATCTCGTCGAGAATCGTGGCGCCGTCGTTCGTGATGACGACGTCGCCAGCGTCGGAGACGAGCATCTTGTCCATCCCGCGCGGCCCGAGCGTCGTCCGTACGGACTCCGAGACCGCCTTGCCGGCTGCGATGTTCGATGTCTGTGCGTCCTTCCCCTCGGTCCGCTGGGAATCCTCGTTGAGAATGAACATGGGCTGGCCGCCCATCCGTCGCTGTTGGGACATAGTCATAAGATGATGGTAAGCGGTTCTATATAAAAGTTACTAACCCACTGAAACTGAGAGACGGCGACGGGATACGACAGAGTTCGGGAGGGCGCCGTTTCAGGCTTGGGGTCGGCCAGAGCCAGGTGACAGCGGTGAAGCAACCGTTATTACAGGACCACTCCATGCCACGGGTGGATGCTCGAACTGGAGCACGGGTTTCGCGTCGTCGACGTCCACACCCGCCTGGAACCGGACGAGACCAGGCGGCCGGACCGCCAGACCGGCGACCCCGAAACCATCGAACGGGAGATGCACCAGGCCGGCGTCGTCCGGTCCGTGGTGTTCCCCGGCCCGCGCGAGGGGAGTTATCTCAAGGCAAACAACGCCGTCGCCAGAATGAGCGTCGGCCGGCCGTTCGTCGCCTTCGCACGCATCAACGGCGTCCGCGACCCGGGGTCGAGCCCCGGCGCACGCCTCCGAAACCTCGCGTCCTCGCGCGACGAGGAACACACCTCTCCCGCGGACATCGAGCAGTACGCGTACGACGACCGGTTCGCCGGGTTCAAACTGCACCCGGCCGCCGACGGCCTCCCGGACGAGACGGTCCTCGAAGAACTGGCAGCGGTCGGCCTACCGGTGCTGGTTCACGGCGGCGAGCGGTTCCCGCCCAGTGCCGTCGCCGACCACCTGCTGGGCTACGACTTCCCGGTCGTCATCGAACACTTCGGCAGCTATCCGCTGAATCGCGACCTGGCCGAACGCGCCATCGACCTGCTCGACGACCACGAGGCCTGCTATCTCGACACGAGTTTCGTCAGGTTTCGCGACCCGATGGAACGAGCTATCATGGAACACCCCGACCGCGTCCTCTTCGGCAGCGGCGCGCCCAACACGCACCCCGACGTCGCCGTGATGGAGATCCTGACCCTGGACGTACCCGAGGACTCCATGCGCAAGGTCTTCTCGAAGAACCCGTCCCGCGTCATCGAGGAGCTCGGGCCGTCCGGCGGCGAGTAGCACCGAGTGATTTCGGAACTGACATCACGGTGACTGGCAGACCGACAATTCGTGCGCGACGACACGGCTCGGATCGACCGGCACCTGCTCGCGGTTGCGGCAGTCGTGCTGGTCGGCTCGCTGTTACGGTTGTACGCCCTGGGTGCCGAGAGCCTGTGGGTGGACGAGATCATCACCCTCCGGTTCGCCACGACGTACGGGTTTCCCGAGTTGCTGTGGGTCATTCCGGCGAAACAACCACACCTCCCGCTGTACTACGTCCTTCTCCACGGCTGGACGGCCGTCGCCGGCACGTCCGAGACGGCCCTCCGCGCACCCTCGGCCGTCTTCGGCATCATCTCGCTGCCGCTCATCTATCTCGTGGGACGGCACATGTTCGACCGGGAGACCGGCCTGGTGGCGACGGTCGTGCTCGCCGTCTCGCCGTTCCACCTCTACTACGCTCAGGAGACGCGGATGTACAGTTTCCTGACCGCGACGACGTTGCTGTCGTTCCTGTTTCTGCTCCGCCTCCGCGAGACGCCCTCCCGTGCCAACGTCGCCGGGTACGTCACGGGAACGATGCTGACGGTGGCGCTCCACCCCTTCGGGTTTCTGGTCGTCGTCGCCCAGGGGCTCGCTCTCGTGGCTGACCGCTGGCGGTCCGGCGGTGGCTGGCGTCCCGGGGAGTTCTCGACGCTGGAGCGGACCCATCTCGCGTGCTGGGGCCTGCTCACGCCGGTCCTCGCGCTCGGCGTCCTGAAAGCCCGGAGCGCCGTCGACGGCTTCGACTTCATCGCCCCGCCGACGCCGGCGGACGTCGTCTGGACGGTCCACGAGTACTTCTCGACGACCGCCACGCCCGCCGCGATGCTCGTCGGCGTCCTCGTGGTCGTCGCCGTCCTGCTCGCGTTCCGGACGCTGGACCGCGACCGCGTCCTCCTCGTGGCCTGGATGCTCGTGCCCGTCCTCGCGCTCGTGGCGGTCTCGTACCTCCTGACGCCGCTGTTCTGGGACCGCTACACGATCGCGGCCTCGCCCGCGTGGTTCCTCGCCGTCGCGCTCGGAATTACGAGCCTCGAACGCCGGCACGCGCGATACGCCCTCGCCGGACTGCTGATCGCCGCGATGGTGCCGGCAGTCGGCCACTACTACACGACCCCGCAGAAAGAGGAGTGGGACGCGGTGACCGCCGAGATCGAGACACACGCCGAGCCCGGCGACGTCGTCATCGTGACAGACGACGTCGGCCGTCAGGCGTTCGATCACTACTGGTCGCGGTCAGACGTCACAGTCGAGGACGCGGTGGCCGGCCCCGCGCCGGGCGGTGGGCCGGTTACGAACGCGACGGAGTTCCAGCGGCTGACACACGGCAGCGACCGCGTCTGGCTCGTCCTCACCCACATCTGGTTCCATCCCGGCGAGAAACAGCGCGTACTCGACGCCGTGGACGACGGTCGAGACGTGGTCCGGCACCGCGACTACTTCGGCGTCGAACTGTACCTGTTCGCCAACGAGTCGGACGACAGAAGTTAGCGCCAGTCGTAGACGGTCACCGCTCGATCCGACCGGCGTGAGCGCCCGCGCGGGTTGCGTCGCGACGACCGGTCCGTGAACCGCGCGACGAGGCCGTCCTTCAGACCCGTCCCCATGCCAGTCAGCACGTCGCGACCGTTTCCGAACCACGAGGACGGAGTCGCGTTCCCCTTGGCTACGTCACGGAGCGTGCTGCCGGCGTCACGCACGCCGTGACCGATCATCCGGGCGACGACAGTCGGTCGCAGTCCGTAGTTCTTCGCGAGCCGATACGCCAGCGCTCGGTACTTCCAGTTCCAGTCGGTCTCGGCGACGCCGCCGTCGGTCCCGTACTCGCTTCGGACGCACATGTCGCTCTCCCAGACCACCTCGTAGTCTATCCCTGCCAGCCGATGTGCGGCGTCTCTGGAGCCGCCGGTCTGAAGGTACTCGTCGAACCCGTCGAGCGCGTCGAGCGCCGCCCGGGAGAACGCAGCGTTGTCGCCGTTGAAGTACGTGACCGTTCGCCCCTTGATCGTCCGCGTCTCGACGCTCTCGGTAGTCAGTCCGGTTTTGAGTTCGCGGTGGGTCGGTCCCGAAACGACGTCGGCCTCCGCGATGGCGGAGACGAGGGCGTCCGTCCAGCCCTCCTCGACGGAGAGGCCGTGATTGAGCAGCGCGACGACGTCGCCGGTGGCGCGGTCGATCCCGGCGTTGCGAGCCACGTTGAGTCCGCGGTCGGCGATCTCGACGAGGACGTCCACGTCGTCACGGTCGCGGACCATGCCCGTGGTGCCGTCGGCCGACGGTCCGTTGACGACGACCACTTCGGCGTCCGGCGCGTGCTCGGCGAGCGCGTCCAGACAGCCCGCTAACTGGTCCCTGCCGTTGAGCGTCGGGACGACCACCGAGAGCTTCATACCCCTCGATACCCCTCCGGAACCCTAAAAAACTCGCGACGTGCTCGCGCGAAACGATAGCATACGTACCGGTCGGTCACGGAACCTGCGCGTTCCAGTACGACACGGATGCGAGCCGCTTGCCGAGCGGCGATTTGATGAGCGTCCTGTCGATGTCGCGGAACGTACTCGCGAGCTGGTTCGGGATCTGACGGTACAGCCCGTACGGGAAGGCGAAGTCGTGATCGGCCTCCTTCAGCGACAGGCCCGCGCTGTCGAGCAGCCGGGACACTTCCCACCGCGAGTAGAGGCGCGATCCCATCGGGAGCGCCCAGTTGTACAGCGACCGCGTCGTGAACCGGTTGAACGTGTCGAAGAACACCTGGTCACGGGAGACGCGGCGCATCTCAGAGAGGAACGACGCCGGCTGGTCTGCCAGGTGGAAAAACCGCATCGCCATGACGGTGTCGAAGCTGTCGTCCGGGAACGGCAGTCGCCCGGCGTCACCGCGCATGAACTCCAGATGGTCGGCCACGCCGGCGTGGCGTGCCTTCTGTCGCCCCTGCTGGAGCATCGGTCCGGAGATGTCCAGGCCGACCACGTCGGCACCGCGCTCGGCCAGCATGACCGTGAACCGACCGGTCCCGCAGGCAATCTCCAGTACGTCCTTGTCCTGGACCGGCCCGATCGCGTCGAGCACGGCCTGTTTTTCACGCCGGTCGATCAACCGGCCGCCCCGGGAGAACCGCTTCTCCTCGTACTCCTCGGCGATGTCGTCTTCCTGATACCACTCCTGGCCCTTCACGCTCTTATGGTAGTTCCGACCCCGGGGGAATAAAACGATACTGAAACGAACTGGTGACCACTTCGGGAGTCACTGCCAAGAACTGGTTTGCGGACCTGGCCCGTCTGTAGGAATGGAATGCCGACCTGCAAGCACTGCGGCTGTGAGTTCAGTCCCGCGGAGCTCGTCCGCCACGAAACCGACCGCCTGCTGCTGGTTCACTGTCCGGAGTGTGAGTCCCCGCTGGGAAGTTATCGCCGCCACGGACAGCGAGAACCGTCTGCGAGGACCGATTAGCTCGTCACGACCCGCTCGGGCTCGATGCGGACGATGACCCGAGCCCCCTCTTCGGTGTCCAGGTTCGGATACTCATCGACGTCCATGTACCGCCGGGCGAGGTCGTTGATGTGATCGACGGCACCGTCCTCGGTCAACTCGACGGCCTCGCCCAGGACTGAGAGGAACCGGTACGGATCGTCCGGATCGGTCATGCTGACGGCGACGTCCGGGTTCGCCCGGAGGTTGCGCTCCTTGCGCCGCCCGCGCGTCGTGTTGAACAGCAGGTGCCCGGCGTCCTCGTCGTAGTCGATCCACACTGGCGTGACGTGTGGCGACCCGTCCGGCAGGATCGTCGAGACGTGGGCGAATGTTTGCTTATCGAACAGGTCACGGAACGAGTCAGGGACCTGCATACCGGAACCAACGGAAGCCAGCGGGTTATCGGTTCCGGCAAATTATGTCACCCATGTTTGTATAAGGAGGCATAATATGCACTTATTTATTCGTATTGTTTTGTCACACATGTAGCCAAGATTTACCAGTACCGGGGTGAAATGTGGGAATATGAGCACGACGCCAGAGGATGGCTCGAATCAGGGGAAGGGTGAAGACAGTCCGCTCGCGGACCCGGACTTCAGAAATCAGCTCCGCGAACTACCGCCGAGCGCGAAGCTCGTCGCGAAGGTGCTCGAAGGGAGTTCGCCGCTGTCGCAGGGGCAGCTCGCCGAGGAGTCCCTGCTCCCGGACCGCACAGTCCGGTACGCGCTGAACCGGCTCGAAGAGTCGGACCTCGTCGGGTCGCGCTACAGCTTCCACGACGCGCGCAAGCAGGTCTACTACCTGAACAGCTGACCGGCTCACTCACGCGGACGGTGACCTGACCGCCGGACATTTGCCCGGCGCACCCATGGGGGTGGGTATGGACGTCACCCGGGTACCCGTCGAGACCACGACGCGCGGTCCCGGCGGCCGGACGAACGCGTATCTCCTCGGCAGCGACAGCGCGCTGCTGGTCGATCCTGCCGACAGCACGGACCCCCTCGACGACGCCGTCAGCGACTGCGCTGTGACCCACGTCGCGGTCACGCACCACCACCCGGACCACGTCGGCGCCGTCGCGACCTACGCCGACCGCTGCGACGCGACCGTCTGGGCACACGCGGCCCACGCCGACCGGTTCGAATCGACAACGGGCGTCAGTCCCGACCGGACCTTCCGACACGGCACCACGATCGACACCGACCAGGGAGCGGTGCGCGTCCGTGGCACGCCCGGCCACGCACCCGAGCACGTCACCTTCGAGTGCGACGCCGGCGCGGTCGTCGGCGATCTGGCCGTCGCCGCCGGCAGCGTCGTCGTGGGTGGGCCGGACGCCGACATGCGCGCCTACCTGACTAGCCTCCGGCGAGTGCACGCCCAGAACCCCGAGGCGCTCTATCCCGGCCACGGGCCGACCATCGAGGACGCCCGGGGAACGCTCGAACGGCTCGTCGTTCATCGGATCGAGCGCGAGGCGCGCATCCTGGCCGCCGTCGAGAGCGGCGCCGAAACGATCGACGAGATCCTGGACGCGGCCTACGACAAGGACCTCGGCGGCGTCCGTGACCTGGCACGGGCGACCGTCCGGTGTCACCTCCAGAAGCTGGCAGTCGAGGGCGACCTGGTGTGGGACGGCGATCGGGCCGCTCTCGCGTAGCCGGCGGTCGCCGCGATCAGACGGTGGGGACCGGAATCTCGTCGAGCACATCGGCGATGATCGCGGTCGGATCGACGTTGTCCACGCGTGCGTCGGGCGTGAGCACTAGCCGGTGCGCCAACACCGACCCGACGACCACCTTGACGTCGTCCGGCGTCACGAAGTCCCGGCCGACGATCACCGCACGGGCGCGCGACGCCTCGAACAGCCGCTGGGTCCCGCGCGGGGAGACGCCCACGTCGACGCGGCGATCCTCTCGCGTACCGCGGGCGATCGCCGCCATGTACTCCAGCAGGTCGTCTTCGACGTGGACGTCCTCCGGCGTCGTCCGGAGCGCGCGCACCTCCTCGGGGCTGAGCACGGCGTTCACGGAGGGACTTTTCGACTCCCGGCTGCGGCGACGCCGGAGGAGTTCGACCTCGCCGTCCTCGTCGGGGTAGCCGATCGCCGTCTTCACCGCAAAGCGGTCGACCTGTGCCTCGGGCAACTCGAAGGTGCCCTCCATCTCGACGGGGTTCTGCGTGGCCATCACGAAGAAGGGCCGCGGCAGCTCGTGGGTCTCGCCGTCGACGGTGACCTGGCCTTCGCCCATGGCTTCGAGGAGGGCGCTCTGGGTCTTGGGCGGGGCGCGGTTGATCTCGTCGGCCAGCACGACGTTGGCGAAGATCGGCCCTTCCGAGAACTGGAAGGTGCCGTCGCGTTCGTTGTAGATGTTCGTCCCGGTCACGTCGGCCGGGAGGAGGTCCGGCGTGAACTGGATGCGCGAGAAGGACAGCCCGAGCGCGGCGGCGACGCTCCGGGCGGTGAGAGTCTTTCCGGTACCGGGAACGTCCTCGAGGAGGACGTGCCCGCGGCTGGTGATTCCGAGGAGGACGGTTTCGAGGAACTCGCGGTCGGCGACGACGGCCGACCCGACTTCGTCGAGGACCGATTCGAGGGCGGAACTCGCATCTGCGACTTCCATACCCGCTTGTCCACGACCAGCCGTATATGGGATTCGACTAGGGGCATTTTGCGTACCTGTCGGTCGGAACCGTAACCTACAAACCACCCACCGTCGTACGATTTGATGAGCCGAGGTAGCCTAGCCTGGCCAAGGCGGTTGCCTCGAAAGCAACTGTCCTCACGGACTCAGGAGTTCAAATCTCCTCCTCGGCGTTTTTCCACAAGCCACCCGGCAAGTGGAAACGCAGTCGAGAGATTTGAACGAGAGAACACGCACGCTCGACCGAAGGGAGAGAGCATGTTCGCGTAGTTCAAATCTCCTCCTCGGCGCTTCTCAGCGAACCAGAGTCCGAGCGACCGCTCTGCGTGTCGCTCGTTCGGTGAACTGTGAGCGACAGCAAGAGATTTGAATGAGACCAGACGCGCGCAGTGAAACGAGCACGTCTGGGCGTAGTTCACAATCTCCTCCTCGGCGCTTCTCAGCGAACTACATTACGAGCGACCGCTCTGCGTGTCGCTCGTTCGGTGAGCTGTGTGCGACAGCAAGAGATTTGAATGAGAGGAGTCGCAGCGTGCGAACGGAGCGAGCACGATCGTCTCCGCGTAGTTCATAATCTCCTCCTCGGCGCTTCTCAGCGAACCACCTGTCGAGTGGAGACTCCGTCGAGAGATACGAACGAGCGGAGCCACAGCACGAGCGTAGCGAGTGACCGTCTCCGCGTGGTTCGAATCCCGCACCGGTCGGCCGAGCCGGTTGAGGCGGTTCCGGAAAGGCGGTGCGCGCCTATCGCTGGTTCGCCTCGGGGTTCACGTCGCCCGTCCGGTCCCGGGCGAACCCGGACCGGAAGGCGATGTACGCCAGGACGCAGATGAAGAGGATCGGCGGGAGGATGAGGAATCCCCAGAGCGCGTCCAGTCCCCAGGCGAGGATGAGCCCGAGACATGAGAGTCCGATGAACAGGAACGGCAGCACCGCGAGCACGGCCTGCTTCCGGTTGAGTTCCTCGTCCGCTGTCACCGATTCGGTCATACCACGGATTCGGCGTCCGCATAGAAAAACACCGCGTTGTCGCACTCGCGACATCCGCCTTCGAGAACCGACCATCGCGAACCGTCCCGACAGAGACCGCGCCGAGTTATTAACTCACGAGTCAGCCGATGCTAGCGACAGACATCAAATCCCGCGATTGTAACAGCGATATTAATAACTCGGGAGTTGGTAGAGTGGGATAATGAGCGCCGAAGATGGACGTGCGGAGTCGGACGACAGCCCCGAGCCGCCGGACGGGGCAGAGCTCCAGCTCCAGGTCCCGAGCATGGACTGTCCCTCGTGCGCCGGGAAAGTGGAGAACGCCCTCGACGGGGTCGAAGGGGCGCAGGAGACGGATCTCAGTCCCGCGACCGGTCGGGTCACAGTCGGCTACGACGGGAGCGACGAGGTGCGCACGGCGGCCGTCGACGCCGTCGAGAACGCTGGCTACGACGTGACGGGTGTGACGGCAGACGACGAGGAGATGGCTGCCGGCCCCGCGCCGGCGGAACCAGTCTGGCGAACGCCGAGAGCGATCAAGACGGCCGTCAGCGCCGTGTTGCTCGTGGTCGCGCTCGTCGTTCGGTTCCTGGTCCCGGGCCTCAACGAGGTAGTCGCGAGTCCGTTCGGCCAGGGGCTGACGGTCGCCGACGGGGTCCTGCTGGTCGCGATCGCCGTCGGTGCACAGGTCATCCTCCGGAACGGCTACTACTCCGCGAAGAACCTGAGTCTCGACATCGACTTCCTGATGAGCGTGGCAGTGCTGGGCGCCACGGGCGTCTCGCTGTTCACCGCAGAGCAGTTGTTCATCGAGGCGGCGTCGCTCGCGGTGCTGTTCAACGTCGCCGAACTGCTGGAACGCTACGCCGTCGACCGGGCGCGCAACTCACTGGGTGAACTGCTGGAACTCTCGCCCGAGACCGCGCTGGTCAGGCGCGAGGGCGACCTCACCGAGGTCCCGGCCGACGACGTCGCGGTGGGCGAAACCGTCGTCGTCGAACCAGGCGAGAAGGTGCCGCTCGACGGCGACGTGATCGAGGGCGAGAGCGCGGTCAACGAGGCCCCGATCACCGGCGAGAGCGTTCCGGTGGACAAGGCGGTGGGCGACGAGGTGTACGCCGGCAGCATCAACGAGAACGGCTACCTGGAGATCGAGGTGACTGCGGCCGCGGACGACAGCACGCTCGCGCGCGTCATCGAACTCGTCGAGGGCGCCCAGGAGCGCAAGACCAAACGCGAGCAGTTCGTCGACCGGTTCGCGAGCTACTACACGCCGGTCGTGGTCGCCGCGGCGATCCTGACCGCCGCAGTCCCGCCGCTCCTCTTTGGCCTCTCGGCCGTCGAGTGGTTCGTGCGGGGCATTACGTTCCTCGTCATCGCCTGTCCCTGCGCGTTCGTCATCAGCACGCCCGTCACGGTGGTGTCTGGCATCACGAGCGCGGCCCGCAACGGCGTGCTCATCAAGGGCGGCGACCACCTCGAACGGATGGGCGAGGTCGACGCCGTCGCGCTGGACAAGACGGGGACTCTGACCACGGGGGAGCTTCGCGTGACCGACGTGGTCCCGCTGAACGGCAACGACCAAGGCGACGTGCTCCAGTGCGCGCGCGGCCTCGAAACCCGGAGCGAACATCCCATCGCCGAGGCCATCGTCGGCCACGCCGACGCCGAGGGCGTTTCCGACGGGGACCGCGACGTGGACGGCTTCGAGAGCCTCACCGGTCAGGGCGTGCGCGCGGAGCTGGGCGGCCACACCCACTACGCGGGGAAGCCCGCGCTGTTCGACGAGTTGGGCTTCGATCTGAGCCACGTCCACTTCACCACGAGTGCGGGCGAGTTGCCGGAAGACGCGCGACGGCTGTGCGACCGCGAGGGCTGTCTGGACCTCGTCGAGGACACAATCCCGCGGCTCCAGGCCGAAGGGAAGACCGTCGTCGTGGTGGGTACCGAAGACGAGGTCGAGGGGCTCATCGCCGTCGGCGACACGGTCCGGCCGGACGCCACCCGAGCGGTCGAGGCGCTCGAAGAGCGCGGGCTGACCACCGTCATGCTCACCGGCGACAACGAGGGGACTGCTCGCGCCGTCGCCGAGGAGGTCGGCGTCTCGGAGTTCAAGGCCGGGCTGCTCCCCGAGCAGAAAGTCGACGCGATCGAGGAACTCCAGGCGGCGTACGGCACGGTCGCGATGGTCGGCGACGGGATCAACGACGCTCCGGCGCTGGCGACGGCCGACGTGGGCGTCGCGATGGGCGCGGCCGGCTCGGACACGGCCATCGAGACGGCCGACGTCGGACTGCTGGGCGACGACCTCTCGCGACTCCCGTATCTGGCCGACCTCTCCCAGACCGGCAACGGCGTCATCCGCCAGAACATCTGGGGGTCGCTCGGCGTGAAGGCGTTGCTCGCGCTCGGCATTCCGGTCGGCCTGGTCGGCGTCATCCACGCCGTCCTCATCGGCGACGTGGGAATGACCACCGCGATCACGGGCAACGCGATGCGGCTCGCCCGACTGGAACCCGACGACGTGCTGGAGTGAGGCCCGACGAGATCACTCGCGCGGGACGCTGAGGTCGGCCATCTGCCCGCCGCAGTCCGGGCAGAACTCCGGTTGGTGCTCGGCACGGAGCCGGATCGCACAGGCCGTACACTCGTAGACGTAGGGTGGCTCGGGATGGTAGGGGTCTGGAACGTGCATCGCTAGCACTTCACGGTGGACGCGTTTTAATCGCGCGTGGGTCACGGGACTGACAACACGACCAGACAGAGCCGTCAGTACCGAGCGAGTTCCGCCTGTGCTGCGGTGTCGCCTCCTGCGCGTGGGCGTCCGCGGCGGTCACCGCCCACGAGATAGCCGTCGACGTCGCGGTCGTCGGTCGGGGCGGCGTCCTGAATCCAGACGGTCGCGTGGGGACCGCTGACCGTCCGCGCCCACGCTCGTGCGAGGGGTTTCGTCTCGAAGCGGCGCACTGACCCCTGCGTGTTGACCCACGTCCCCACCGCGGGGCAACTCCGCCGCGCGGAAGGCTTGATCTCGACGACGTACCCCGAGCCAGTCACGAGCGTCGCTACGAACTCCACATACTTCGGACGCTCGGTGACACGCCCGGAGGGGCGCGGGGTATCTTTTCATACCTTCCCGACGTACTGTGTTCCATGAACGAGGCCACCGTCGAGGGTGTCGGTGTTGGCGTCGGCGAGGAGGGATCGGGTGCGCCGGTCGTCGTCCTGCGCGCTCGCGACGAACTGCTTCCGATCTTCGTCAGCAGCGACCAGGCACAGTCGATGCAACTGGCGCTCGACGGCGAGCCGTTCGACCGCCCGCTCACCCACGACCTGTTCGTCCAGATGGTCGCAGAGTTCGGCGGTGCCATCGACCGCGTCCGGATCGACGACCTCGCCGACGGCACCTTCTACGCGAAGATCGACGCCGAGCAGTATCACGGCGGCGAGCGCAAGGAACTGGTCTTCGACGGCCGCCCGAGCGACGGCATCGCCCTCGCCCTCCGGGTCGACTGCCCGATCCTCGTCTCGGACGAGGTGCTCGACGACGCCGGACGGTCCCCCGAGGAGTTCGACGTCGAGGGCGCCGAGTGAGTCACTGACGCAGGTTCCCGTGTTCGTCGATCTCGCCGTTGACGATTCGCGTCGAGGAGATGCGTTCGCCGTCCGCGGCAAGGACGTACGGTGCCACGATGCCCTCCAGCGGTTCGAATCCTCTGGCTCGCCGCCGTTCGTTGATCGCTGCGAGCTCTACGGCCGTCTCCGGCGAGACGACCAGCGCGTCGACGGCCGGTTCCTCCGTGACGATCCCGTGTTCGCTCGTCAGCTCCCGGATCTCCCACTCCCGGCCCCACTCGTCCTGTTCCCGGAGCGCCGTCTCGACGGCGGTCGTCCGGTCCTCGAATGCCGGGACCGCACGCGTTCGGGACGACCGCGCGAACTCGTCGCTGGTCACGCCGACGACGAGTCCCCCGTCACCGTATTTCAGTGCCGTCCGCAGGAGCGTTCGGTGTCCATCGTGAAGCGGGCCGAAGGTTCCCGCAACCGCGACACGCGTCTCGGTCATGGCAGACGATGGGCCGGCCACTCACTTCAACAGGGGTCTTCCAACGGGGCGTCCCCCTCCCAGCCTGACGGAGACGGGTGACTAGCGTCTCTCTTCTGTGCGGAACGGCGCGCATGACCCGGGTACCGTGTCGCTAACCGGAGCGAAGCGAGCGCATACTAACGGGCGTCCTGAGACAGGTCCCACGCAATCAATGGTTTCAGGCACAGTCCTCGGAGTCGACTCCGTCCACCGTGACGGCCGGTGCCCTCCCCGTCGGTCGAGGCTCCGAGCGATCGTGTCGAATCGCCAGTGCGTACCAGACACTGCCATTCGGGTGCCGCCACACCCCGCCGCAAACGGCGGGCGTGGGTGACGGCCACCAGGATGGACCGCATCCCCACGTTCGTCGTCCTGCTGGTGATCGTGGCTAACGCGGTCGGCCTCGCCGTCACAGCGACCCAGACTAACGTGTTCGGCGGCGACGAGGGTCACGGCGAGAAACACGGCACCGAACACACCGAGGAACACGCCACCACCAGCGTCGAGAGCGGGAAACCGGGAACCGACGGTCCGGTCTCGACCACCATCGAGACAGGAGCGACGACAGGGACGAGCGAGCACGCTGGCGACGACCGAGAAACCGGAAACGGCGAGAAGCCGACGACAGGAGTTGGAGACGAGAGAACACCCGAAGACAGCCAGGGAACGACGACGCAAGGGGCACCATCGACAGCGACGGCAGACGAGCGAACGCCAGGACGAGGAACGGACGCGGCAACGCCGTCGACAGGTGCTCCTGACAGCGCTCAGACCACGACTGCGACTCGGACCGACGACGGCGGAACCACTGGCGACCGGGGAGGTGACGACGGGACTGGTGATGCCGAGAACGGCAACGGAGACACCGGCGACGACGGGGCAGCCGACGGAAACGGGACCGGAGACGCGGCTGAAGAAGAAACAGCGGATGGGAACGGCGACGCGGGAGATGACAACGGCAACGGCTACGCTGCGGACGACAACGGCAACGGCTACGCTGCGGACGACAACGGCAACGGCGACGCGGGAGATGACAACGGCAACGGCGACGCGGGAGATGACAACGGCAACGGCGACGCTGCGGACGACAACGGCAATGGCGCCGCGGGGGATGGCAGGGAGGACGACAATGGCAACGGCGACGCGGGAGATGACGGGGGAGACGACAACGGCGAAACTGACGAAGAAGGGGAGGAACCGACGGTCGTCGAGGGTGAGCCGGACATCTCGGTGTTCGCTCCCAACCGGACGGCAGCCCCGGGCGACCGACGGCAGTTCGCGGTGCAGGTCGTCAATTCGGGCGAGTTAGACGTCACCGACGCGAACGCCGACCCCGCGGACGAAGACCGCGTCAGAACCGCCAGTAACGTGCAGGTGACGCTCGAAGACGGCGGGTCACCGATCGAGGTTCGCGGGGGAACGGTCGGACTGGGTGCCCTCCAGAGCGGCGACACAGCCCAGGCGGGTTTCGAGATCGTCGTGCCGGGCGACGCAGACGCGGACACGTACGATCTGGACGTCGAGGTCGAGTACGAGTACGTCGACGAATCCGGCGATGACGCCGCCGACACGGAGACCGAGACGATCTCCGAAACGGTCGAGCTGGTGGTCACCGAGGAAGCCAGATTCGAAGTGGACTCGGTCGACGCAGACGTCCAGCCCGGCGAGACGGACACCGTCGAGGTTGACATCGAAAACGTCGGCGACGAGGACGTGACCGACGCGGCAGTCCGGTTCATCTCCCGCAACAGGAAGCTCCGCGTCGACAGCTCAAACCGGACCGTCCGCTACGTGGGCGACTGGGACGCCGGCGACGAGGAGGAGGTCTCCTTCCAGGTGACGGCGAGGAACGGCTCAGTCCCTCAAGACTACGCGATCACCGCGGTCGTTCGCTACACGGACGACGACGGGAACCGTCGGCGCTCCCAGCGGTTCGCGTTCGGCGTGACGCCGGACGACGAGCAGGAGTTCGAACTCGACGACGTGGAGGGGCCGCTCAGCGTCGGCGAGACGGGGACGATCACCGGCGAACTCTCGAACGAGGGACCCGAGGCCGCGACCGACGCCGTCCTGCGCATCGAATCGCCGGACGACGACGTCGTCCCCCAGCGGGACGAGTTCGTCCTGGGCGACCTCGACGACGGCGACGACGAGGAGTTTACCTTCCCCGTGCGCGTCGCCGAGAACGCCGAGCCGGGCGCGCGGCAGTTCGAGTTCGTCGTCCAGTATCTCGACGAGAACGGCGACCCGCGGGGGAGCGAGACGCTCCTGGCGTCTGTCGACGTCGAGGACGAGGACGCCGCGTTCGACTTCGACGACGTCGAGCAGACCCTGCAGGTCGGCATGGACGGCACGATCGACCTCACTCTGACCAACGAACTCGACGAGGACCTCACGGACGCGCGCGTCTCGATCCGATCGCCGAACGAGGACCTGACGATCGGCGATGGCGAGAACGCCTCCCGGTTCGTCGGCGACTGGGACGACGGCGACGACGAAACCGTCACGGTCCCCGCCGAACTCGGCGCCGACGCGACCGCCGACTCCTACCCGCTGGTCGCCACCGTCGGCTACACCGACGAGGACGGCGACACGAACCGCTCTGACCCGATACGGTTCGGCGTCACACCGGCCCAAGAGCAGGAGTTCCGCATCGGAAACGTGACGAGCACCCTCAGCGTCAGCGAAGAGGGCGTCGTCCGCGGCCGACTGACGAACGTCGGCCCCCGGAACGTCACGAACGGCGTCCTCAGACTGCAAAACGGCTCCCAGAACGTCGATCCGCGTGAGGCGGAGTTCGCCGTCGACGGGCTGGCCGCCGGCAGTTCGACCCGGTTTTCCTTCCCCATCGACGTTCGCGAGAACGCCGAGCCCGGACCCAGGCAGCTGGCGTTTCGGGTCAGCTACCGCGACGCCGACGACGATCGCCGACAGAGCGACACGATCCCGGTTCGGGTGGTGGTCGGCCCCGAAACCGACGAGTTCGACGTCGCACCGGCCAGCGCGACTGTCCGAGCCGGATCGACCGGGACCGTGACGCTCGTGATCAGCAACAACCGCGACTACACGCTTCGGAACGTCAACGCGAAGGTGTTCGTCACGGAGCCGCTGAGCAGCGACGACGACCAGGCGTTCGTCTCCAGGCTCGGCCCGAACGAGACAGTTCGGCTGTCGTTCGACGTCAGCGCCAGCGGCGACGCGAGTCCCAAGACCTTCCCGCTCAAGATCGACTTCCAGTACGAGGAACCGGACGGCGAGACGAAGCTCTCCGACACCTACCAGGTCGGCGTGAACGTGACCGAGTCCGACGGGGGACTGCTCGGCGACGTGCTGTCGGTGACCGCCGCAGTGATGGGCGTCCTCCTCCCGATCGCCGGCGGATACCTCTGGCACCGCCAGCAGTAGCGCCATGGCGGACGGCAGTCAATCCCTGGACCGGGTCGCAACCTGGGTCGTCGAGCGCTCTCGCACCGTCGTCGCTGCGTTCCTCGTCGTGACGGTCGTGTTCGCGCTCGGCCTCGGGGCGGTCTCGACCGAAGCGGGCACCAGCCAGTTCACCCAGGCGACCCCCGCACAGGAGGCGTTCGACGCCGTGACCGAGAACTTCGAGCCCGCGTTCAGTTCCGGGAACGAGACGACGCAACTCGTCCAGCGCGGCCGGAACGTCCTCACGAAAGCGGAGCTGCTGGCGATGCTCCGGGCGATCGACCGCCTGGAGCGAGAGGAGTCGCTCCGCGTCGCCTCGACGGGGAGTGCTGCCGGGACGGTCGCGACTACGATCGACCCCACGGCGCGGACGACCGAGGACGAGATCGACGTCATCGAGAACGCGACCGCGGCCGAGATCAGGGCCGCAGTCCGGACGGCGGCTGCGACCGATCCGGCCTTTCGGAGCCGACTGAGCGACGACTTCAATCCCCGATCCGCGAGCGCGTCGGCGACCATCGCGGTTGTCACTCACGAACTCCCGGTGAGCACCGACGCGTCGTCGGGCGCCAGCGAGACCGACCCGTTGCAGCCGATCCAGGTGCGTGCGCGGACCGCCGTCGCCCCGGTCGACGCGGCCATCACGGTGTTCGGGTCGGGAATCGTCGCCGAGGAGTTCTCGACCGTCGTCGGGGACTCGCTGCTGCTCGTCGTGCCCGCCGCGCTAGCCCTCATTCTCCTCTTTCTCGTCCTCTCGTTTCGCGACCCGATCGACCTCCTGTTGTCGGTCCTGGCGCTCGCGATGGCGCTGGTGTGGACGTTCGGTTTCATGGGTCTGGCCAGCGTCCCGTTCACGCAGTTGCTCATCGCTGTGCCGCCGCTCATCCTCGCGGTCGGGATCGACTTCGGCATCCACACGATCAACCGCTACCGGGAAGAGCGAGTGGCCGGCGTGGACGCCGCACGCGCGCTGCGGACTGCCTTCGAGCAGTTGCTCATGGCCTTCGCGATCGTCACCGGCACCACCGTCGTCGGGTTCAGCGCCAACCTCACCAGCGCCCTCGCGCCGATCCGCGACTTCGGCCTGGTCGCAGCCGTCAGCATCGTCTTCACGTTCCTGATCTTCGGGCTCTTTCTGCCCGCGCTGAAGGCGCTCGCCGACCGAGCGCGGGAGCGACGGTCGCTCCCGGCGTTCAGCGACGAACCGCTCGGCCAGGAGGGGTCGCGCCTCGCTCGCGTGCTCACCGGTGGCGTCGCGATCGCGAAACGCCAGCCGGTCGCGTTCCTGCTAGTGCTGGCGGTCGTTTCGACCGGCGTGGCCGCCTACGCCACCGGCGTCGACACCTCCTTCTCCGACGAGGACTTCCTGCCGCCGGCGGAGACGCCAGCGGTCTACGACTCGCTGCCGGAACCGTTCGCGCCGTCGGAGTACACGGTGACGGGAACCATCGATTTCCTGGAAGAAAACTTCGACTTCGCAGCCGAGGACAGAGTGACGATCTACGTCGAAGGCCCCCTCGAGCAGGACTTCGCGCTCGAGTCGTTCCAGCGAGCGCAGCGCGACCCACCGGACGCCATCGTCGCCGCGAACCGCACGGCCCAGACCGAGAGCGTCGTCACCGTCATCCGCCAGTACGCCGACCAGTCGAACTCGTTCGCGCGGCTCGTCGCCCGGAACGACCCCGACGCCGACGGCGTTCCCGAAGACAACCTGGCGACGGTGTACGACGCGCTGCTCACCTCGCCAGTTCGCGACCGGGCGCTCCGCTACATCACCGACGACCGCCGGAGCGCCCGCGTCGTCTACACCACGGAGGCCGACGCGGCGCAGTCCGACGTGACGGCCGACGCGAGACGCGTGGCCGACCGCTACCGGTTCGAGGCGACCGCGACCGGCGAGACCGTCGTCTTTCAGTCCATCTCGGACATCATCTTCCGCTCTGCCATCCAGAGCCTCGCCGTGGCGCTGCTGTTGACCGCGCTCTTTCTCCTCGCGGTGTACAAGCTCCTCGTCGACGACGCGACGCTCGGTCTCGTCAACCTCGTCCCGATCCTCGTGGCCGTGACGTTCATCGCCGGGTCGATGCGACTGTTCGGCGTCCCGTTCAACGCGCTGACCGCGACGATCCTCTCGATCACCATCGGCCTGGGCATCGACTACTCGGCGCACATCGTCCACCGGTTCACTGACGAGTACGACCCGAGCGGCCAGGGGGACGTGATCCCGGCCCTGGAACGGACAGTGCGCGGGACCGGGGGCGCGGTGACCGGGAGCATGCTCACGACGACCAGCGGCATCGGCGTGTTGGTCCTGGCGTTCACGCCTGTGCTCGGCCAGTTCGGACTGATTACTGCACTGAGCGTGTTCTACTCGTACGTGGCCGCCATGCTCGTCACACCCTCTGTCGTCGTTGTCTGGGCCCGTCTCACGGGCTGAAACGACCGGGCCGACTCGCAACCGCGTTCGATCTTCTTCTCGTAGGACCCGCTCCGGCCGCCCACGATGTCGCGGATACCGGCCGCGAAGTCGCTGACCACGTTCGCGCCGATGACCGCTTCCCCGGAGACGATGCCGAGGTACTCCGTGACTGATTCCCCTTTCAGACCGTCTGTCGTCGTGATCGTGACGTCGTCCATGCGAGTTTCCCTTCCGCCGACGTGAGCGTAAAAAGGCAGGCAGAGTTACAGCGACAGAACGTCGGCCACGCGGGACGCTTCGCTGGCCGCAAAGACCGCGCACACGTCCGACAGCGAGACGCTAAAAGGCCGCAAATCGACGACACGGGCGAGACGCTGAAGTGTCCGGATAGCGGAACAGGTGCCATGATCGCAGCCGATTCGACGGCGCCCAAACAGTCCGCAACGCCATCGACGCATCACGTCCGGTGACCGATGGCACTGTTCAAGTATCTCCGTCGGTTGCGAGGGTGGGCACCGATCCCGACGCGGAGAGGGTTCAAACCTGGTCGGTGGCTCCTGTTAGAAGGGAACAGGTACGCCGTCACACTCGCGCTCCTCCTCGTCACGTTCGGGACGATTCTCTCGGTCGGGTCCGTCTGGACCTTCGAGATGCAGGTGCTGCTCACCGAGACCGAGGCCGTCCAGACGTTACTCAACAGCCTTCTCAGCGGGATCATCCTGCTCGTGTCCATCGTCGTTTCGATCAACTCGATCATCCTCTCCTACGACATCACGTCCGTCGGGGAGCAGGAGGATCGCATCGAGAGCGCGCTGCGGTTCCGCCGCGAAGTGGGCCGCCTGTCCGACGTCGAGCAGACCCCGACGAATCCGAGCGGCTTCCTGACGGTGATGGCGGAGGTCATCAGACAGCGCGCTCGTGACCTCGAAGAAGTCGCCGAAGGTGCCGACGAGGAGTTCGCCCAGGACATCCAGGAACACATCGAATCAACCACGAACACAGCCGAACACCTCGAACAGTCACTCGAACGCGTCGGTGGCGCCGAATTCGGCGTCCTCTGGCTGGGGCTGGAGTTGGATTACGACGAACTCATCGACCGCTCACGCCTGCTCAGATCGACACACGGCAACGGGTTTGGAGAGAGCACCGAAGAGCTGTTTGAAGAGCTCAGACAGGCGTTCGAGCTATTTGCGACCGGACGGCAGTACTTCAAGACGCTGTACTACAGCCGCGAGATTTCCCAGTTGTCACGGACGCTCCTGCTCATCTCCCTCCCGGCCATCCTGATCACTGCGACGACGATCCTCGCAATCAACGCACAGCTCCTGCCCGACGTCTGGATGTTCGGACTGCCCCCGTTGCTGACGTTCGTCTCCCTGACGTTCACGATCTCGCTCGCCCCGTTCCTCGTCCTCACCTCGTACATGCTCCGGGTCGCCACGGTCGCCCACCGAACCGCCGCTGCCGGGCCGTTCACCGTCAGTTCCTGAGCGACGGTCGGCCAGCCACCCCTGCCGGCAGCGTGTCACCGGGACGGCGTCAGTTGGGCACTCTCGTTCTCGACGACGAACGCCGCGAGGACGTACCGGTACGGCGTCGGCCCCTTCGAACACTCGTGGTCGTACTCGAAGCTCTGATTTCGCCAGACCACCTCCACGCGACTCCCGTTCGGAAGACCCGAGAGGACGACCGAATCACCGATGTCGACGGACGAATCCCGGACGTCCTGAGTGTTGTAGGACGCGAACGACGTGTTCGTCCCCGGTGCCTCGACGTAGAGGTCGTCCGCGGGAATCGAGTCGCCGCCGGTCTGGGTCACGGTCACCCGGACGCCGTCGGGCGTCGGCGTGGAATTGACGGCGTAGGACGCCATTGGGCGTTCGTACACCGGCGCACAGCCAGTGGGGTAGTAGACGTACGCGAAAAACAGTGGCACGACGAGCACCAGGGCGACGACGGCGATTGCAAACGCGATGAGGACGGGATTCTCGCGAAGCCGAGCGCGCACTCGCGAGCGGAGCCCCGGGCCCATGTGATGGTGACATTACAGATACGGCGAGATATGTATTTCGGCCGTTCTGTCGCTCGGTGAGCGTGAAGGGGCAGTGTAATGCGGAAGAAGACGAGCGTCCGCGCCGCGAAGCGGCGCGGTTCACTCCAGACGAGCGTCGCGAGGCGTGAACGAAGTGAACGCCTCGGAAGGGCGAACGGCGTAGCCGTGAGCCAGCGAGTCTGGAGCAGTTTTTAGTCCAGGTTTTTGCAACAGGGGATTCCCGCAGGCCGCTTCGCGGCCGAGGACACCCCTGGAAGTAAAAGAGTGGGGTTCAGTCGTCGGCTGCTCGCCGATGATCGCGGTTCGAGCCGACGCCCTCACCGATCAATCATCGGCGAGGACCTGATCGGGTTCGTTGGCGATCAGGCGGTCGATGGCGTCGACCATCGCCTCGACGGAGGCGCGCGTGATGTCGGCGTCGGAGATAGCGACGGTCACGGAGTTGTCGCCGCGGGACATCACGACCTCGACGGTGACGACTGCGTCCGTCCCACCAGTGATCGCGTCGACGTGGTAGGAGTCCAGCGAGGCGTCGGCAGCGTGGCCGAGCGCCTCCTGGACCGCCTGGACGGCGGCGTCGACCGGGCCGGAGCCGGTGCCGGAGGCGACGCGTTCCTCGCCGTCGATCTCGATGCGAACGCTGGCAGTCGGGGTGCCAGAGCCGCTGGCAGCGGTCATCTCGACGAGTTCGACGCGGCGGTCGCGGTCCTGGCCGATGACCTCCTCGGCGATCGTCAGGAGGTCGGCGTCGGTGACGCGCTTGCCGCGGTCGCCGATAGCCTTGACGCGCTGGACGATCTCGTGAATCTCGTCGTCGTCGGCGTCGAAGCCGTGTTCGTCGAGTGCGGCCTCCACGCCGGCGCGGCCAGCGTGCTTGCCCAGGGCGAGGCGACGTTCACGGCCGACCTTCTCGGGCGGGTACGGCTCGTACATCGTGTCGTCCTTGAGCGTGCCGTCGGTGTGGATGCCCGACTCGTGGGTGAAGGCGTTCTCGCCGATGACGGCCTTGTTCGGGGCCAGCGGCACGCCGGTCGTGTTCGAGATGAGTTCGGCGAGGGGGTACACTTCGGTGAGGTCCATCGGCTGGACGTCGTACCCGTGGTCGAGCGCGATGGCGACCTCTTCGAGCGCGACGTTGCCCGCGCGTTCGCCGATGCCGTTGATCGTGCCGTGGACGAGGTCCGCACCCGCGGCGACGCTGACGAGGGCGTTCGTGACCGCCATCCCCAGGTCGTCGTGGGTGTGGGTGCTCGTCGGCCCGAGTTCGGTCATCGGTTTGATGCGTTCGAGCGTGTCGTCGGGCGTCGCGTGGCCGACGGTGTCGGCGTAGCAGATGCGGTCCGCGCCGGCATCCATCGACGCGGCCATCAGCTCCGTAAGGTAGTCCGGGTCCGCACGGGAGCCGTCCTCGCCGATGACTTCGACCCACAGGTCGTGGTCCTTGGCGTACTCGACCAGTTCCTGCGTGTTCTGGACGTTGTCTTCGTGAGTGGTCCCGACCTTCTCCTCGATGTGTTTGTCGCTGCCAGGGACGACGATGGTCACGCCGTCGACGTCACAGTCGAGTGCGAGGTCGATGTCGTTCTGGATGCCACGAGAGAAACTCGTGATCGTCGCGTCCAGGTCCAGGTCGGTGACGCGCTTGATCGTGTCGCGCTCACCGGGCCCGGTGCAGGCGCTGCCGGCCTCGATGAAGTCGATCTCGGCCTCGTCGAGCTTGCGGGCGATGCGCGCCTTCTCGTCGGGCGTCAGCGAGACGCCCGGGGCTTGCTCGCCGTCGCGCAGCGTCGTGTCCAAGAACTGTACGTCGTCGACCTCTGCGAGGTCCGTCGTATCGGGATGCCTACCGAAGAAACTGTTCTCTGTCACCGTTAGTCCACTTCCATCAGTTACAACCGAGAATTTCACGGCCAGCCGCCTTGCGGCGACTTCCTCTATCCTCCGTGTCGTATTCCGACATGGTAGCTGGGAATAGGGCAATGCGTCCTGATTAATCTATCTCTTTGGCAGTGACGAGCTGACTACTCGAGCAGTCGTCAGTTCGGGGTCGTCACGCCTCAGTCTCGCCGGACTCGGCGCCAGCGGTGGCCCGGTCGTCCCCGCTGGGTCCGTCCTCGATGACGACGGTATCGCCAACCTCGACGCCCTCGGCGGCACCCGCGGGGAGTTCGACGATGGTGTCGGCTCTGGCGGCACCCAGCCCGACCCACGGTGAGAGCGTCTCCGTCTTGACCACCTCGTCCTCGCGGAGCCAGAGCACGTCCAGCGGCGTCCGCACGAACAACATGTGGATGTACTGCCGGGGAATGGTGTCGAACAGCCTGTGGAGGAAGTCCGGTTCGCCGAAGGTGAACACCAGCGCGTACTCGTCGGGAATCGACGACTTCCCCATCAATCCGAGCGTCTTGGTGACGAACGTGTCGGCGATCTCGACGTCCGTCGCGAGCGCCCGGCGGTCACCGTCCGGGTCGTGCACGACGCGCATACCTCGGTCGTCGACCCGACCTGTCAAAAACATTTGGTCGATTAGTCGTCAGTTGGTGGGCTCGCCTGCCCGGGGCCGGTGACGGCGGTCTTCTCGGCCACGTCGGTGCCCGGCAACTGGAACCGTTCGACGAGCGCCTGCAACTCGTCGGCTTCGCCGGCGAGCGCGTGGACCTGGTCAGTCGCGGTCGAGACCGACGCGGTCTGTTCTTCGGCGGCGGCGGCGACGTTGTCGGCCTCGGCGGCCGTTTCCTCGCTGATGGTGGCGACCTCGTCGACCATTCCGACGACCTGCTGGGTCGTTTCGGCCTGTTCGTCGGTCGCCGTCGAGATTTCCTGGACGCTCGTGTTGAGATCACCGACCACGTCGACGATGTCCTCGAAGTCACGGAGCGTGTCCTCGATCGTCGCGATGCTACCGGAGACCTGCTCGTTCATCGCCCGGACCTCGTCGACGGCCTCGCGGGACTCGGACTGGATCTCGGTGATGAGGTCGGACACCTCGTCGGCCGACGCGCGGGTCTCGTCGGCCAGGTTCTTCACCTCGTCGGCGACGACGGCGAACCCGTCGCTGCCGTCGGCCGCCCGGGCGGCCTCGATCGAGGCGTTCAGCGCGAGCAGGTTCGTCTCCTCGGCGATCTCCTCGATAAAGGAGACGATCCCGTCGATCTCGTCGATCCGACCCACGAGCGCCTCGACCTCGTCTGCGGTCTGGTCGATCCGGCTCTCCACGTCGTCGAGTTCGTCGATGGCGTCAACGGCGGCGTCGCGGCCGGACCGCCCGCGTTCGGCGGCCTCCTCCGCAGTCGTGGCCACCTCGTCGGCGGAGGCGGCGATCTGTTCGACCGTCGCGGAGAGGGTGTTCATCTCCGTGGCGATGGCCTGAAGCTGCTCGCTCTGTTGGGCCGCCCCGTCGGAGATCTCGTTGGTCGAGCCGGCGACTTCCTGACTGGCAGAGTCGATCTCGTCCATCGAGATCCGGAGGTCCCCGCTCGCGTCAGCGACCGAGTGAGCGAACTCGGCCACGTCGCCGATGGTCGATCCCAGCGTCGCGAGCAGGTCGTTGTAGTTCTCGACGACGGCGTCGTGGCGGTCGTTCTCGGCGTCGATGTCGAGCGTCGCGGTCAGATCGCCGTCGCGCGCCTTTTCGGTCGCCTCGCCGAACGAGGCGGCCATCGCCTCCAGGTTCTGGGATCGCTGTTCCAGCTCGGTCGTCATCGACTCCAGTTCCTCGGTGTACTCGGCCAGGTTGTCGGCCATCCGGTCCAGGGACTCGCCGAACTCGCCGGGGACGTCCTCGTCGAGCACCGGGTCGTCGAACTCCTGGCGAGAGAGCGCAGCGGCCTGTCGGTCGACGACGTTCAGGTACTCGCCCATGTCAGCGAACGCGTCGACCAGCCGGCCGATCTCGTCGTGCTGGTCCAGTCGCTGGATGGCGACGTCGAGGTTTCCCCCCGCGATGGCCGTCGCGTTTCGTTCGAGCTTCTTGATCGGATCGATGAAGTCCTGGCGCGTGATCAACAGCGTGTTCGCGAACGCGACCACAGCGCCGAGGAGCAGCGCCCCGAGGAGGACCAATCGGAGCGTTCCCGAGAAGAGAAACGGAAGGACTGCCTGTCCGAGCGAGACCGCGAACTGAATCCCGACGGCGACCAGGATTTTTCGCTCGACAGACTTGTCGACGCCGAGGGCCGACATCATCCCCCGGAGCAGCGATTCGTATCGACGAACCAGTAGGTGCATACTCCCACTTATCGAGTATCCCCCAATAAATCGACTGTCAGATTCTCAAATACTGAAAAGAAATGCCAAATAAACGGAAATTACACACGATGCAGCCGGGTTAAATTTTCACACGGGAGAACAGAACGGGCACACCCCCGCCGTCTCCGAGTGACCGTGAGGTTTGAGAGGGACGCTCCCAAACGGGGCGGCATGGAGAAGACCCCCTCGGGCACGTCGGTCGGCGTCGACGATCCCTACGGGTTCGTCGGTCGGTGTGACCACCTCACAGACGAGGGGCGCTGTCGGTTCGCGGTCGAGCACGGTGACCGTGACCCGGCGTTCGCCGACGCCCGGAGCGCCGACGAGTTCCGGTGTCCAGTCGCCGGCGATCCCGACGAACCCGACCCGACGGGACCCTGGGAGTGGGACGACTGTCCCCACTTCCGGTGTCGGAACCGCGACCGGGAGTGCGTCCGGTGTGGACTCGAAGAACGGCGGATGGCCCACTCCGACGAACGACCGCTGCTGGAAGAACATCACCTCTCGTACCGTTCGCAGTCGACGCACGGGGACGGAGATCCGAGTCACGAGATCACGGTGTACCTCTGTCGGTGGTGTCACGCCAAGGTGCACGATTCCTGGGCGCGCGTCGACGACGACGCCGCGCCCGACCCGGAAGCGCTCGCCGAGCAGGAAGCACGCCGATCCCGCGAGCAGGACGAACTGGGATTCCAGTCGGCCGCCGATCGGTTCGACCGCGACGGCGAGTGAGCGCAGCAAAGACGGGAACCGCTGCTCGACGTGTTTTAGTATCATACATGATAATAGAATGGTCGGTACTAAGTGGGCAAGCGGTCGATCCGAAAACGATTCCAGTTCGTGAGCATGCGCGTGACGAAGCGGAGCCTGGGCGTCAACTACGTAGCCGGAACTGGGCTCGTTCTGAGCGGACTACTGTTGAGCAAACTGGCGCTCAGTCCGCCTCGTGACTGGCTCTGGTCGGTCACTGGCCTCGTTCCGGCGGTCGCGCTCGGCTCGGCAGTGTACTGGTTGCCACGGATCAACCTCGACGACGAACAGATCTGGTGGGTCGCCCAGTGCGGGGCACTCGGTCTAGAGATCACGACGGCGTTCGTCGTCGGACACCTTCTGTTCTCAAAGCTGGTACTCGGATCGACAGCGATCCAGGTCGGCGTCGCCGCGAACAACGTCGCGGCGGGTGCGATCGTGGGCGTGTTGGGCGGCGCGCTCTGGGCGGTGCACAACGCGAACGAGCGAATGGGGGTTCGGACTGACGTCCTCAACCGCGTCCTCCGGCACAACCTCCGCAACGACATGACCGTCGTCTTCGGTCATCTGGAGAACGTCCGCGCCAAGGTCGACGATCCCCAGCAGGCACAGATCGACATCACGCTGCGGAAACTCGACGGCCTGATCGAGTTGACAGAACAGGTTCGCGCCGTCGATACCGCCCTGGACCGGGGCCGCCAGACGCACCGTCCGGTCAACGTGGTCGCCGTCATCGACCGCCAGGTCGACGAGCTGACGACCACACACACCGACGTCACGATTCAGACCGACTGCCCGGCGGAAGCGTGGGTGGTCGCGGACGGGATGCTCGGGATGTTGCTGGACAACATCGTCATGAGCGCCGTCGACCACGGCAACGGTGCCCCCACGTTAGAGGTCGAGGTGACGACGAGCACCCGATGGGTCGAGCTGCGGATCGAAGACGCCAGTCACACGCTCCCCACGGCGGACCTCGCGGTGGTTTCGGCCGGCGAGGAGACGAAACTGGACCACGGCTGTGGCATCGAGCTCTGGCTCGTCGACTGGCTCGTCGAGAAGTACGACGGCGAACTCACCATCGACGACGCCGACGACAGCCGCAGCGTCATCGACATCAGGCTCCCACGTGCCGGCACGCACAGCCGTCTCGGATTTTGACGCGCGTCGAACGCCGCTCCGTTTCAGCGGATATATACACGCCCGCCAACTGCAAGTGACCAAATGACTCGTATCGACGTGGTTGACAACCACGGCCAGTTCACCCACCTGGAACAGCGGGCCCTGCGGGACATGGGCGTCGACGTTGAACTCATCGACAACACCACCCCACCGGAGGACGTCACGGCCGACGGCCTCGTCCTCTCCGGCGGCCCGGACATGGACGACATCGGTCGCTGTCCGGACTACCTCGACCTCGACGTTCCGGTGTTCGGCATCTGTCTCGGCATGCAACTCATCGCGGCGGAACTCGGCGGCCGCGTCGGCTCCGGCGACTACGGGGGCTATGCGGACGTGACCGTCGAGATCACCGACGAGGACGACCCGCTCGTCGGGTCGCTGGCGCCCGAAACGCGCGTGTGGGCCAGTCACGCCGACGAGGTCAAGGAAGTCCCCGAGGGGTTCACCCGCACCGGAACGAGCGACGTCTGCGGCGTCGAAGCGATGAGCGACACCGACCGCGATCTCTACGGCGTCCAGTGGCACCCCGAGGTCTCACACACCGCCGAAGGCGAAGAAGTGTTCGAGAACTTCCTGGCCATCTGCGAGTAGCGATCTCTCCCAGCGGTTTCTCGCGGCGGTGCGGTTTCACCAAGCCATCAGTTCGCGAGCGGAGCGACCGCGCGGTCTCCCGAGCGCAACGTGTGGCTACGTTCCCCTCACGTCGCAAAATTGTCAAAAGTTATAGACCGGGGCAGGGGAAAGAACGGTACGATGACAGCCACACAGGGTGACCTGGCTAGCCTCTCTCGGTTCATCTTTCGCGCGCCCAGTTGGTATTCCAGTCTCGCCTTTGCGCTCTGTATCGCTGCGGTCAGCGGTGTCGCGGCGTTCGACTCCACGTTCGTCCTCGGTGACGCCTGGGAGGGCGTGTTCTTCATCGGACTCCCGACGATCGCGGCGAGCGCGCTGACGCCGTACGTCGACGGCCGACTGGGCGGCCAGTTGACGCCGAACCGCGCGTCGCTGCTGGCGCTCACCTGTGAACTCGTCACCATCGGGTTCCTGACCGTGGCGGGCGTCATCGCGGTGGTCACCGGCTTCGGCCAGGAGTTCGTCTTCGACGTGCTCATCGCCGCGCTGGGCGCGATCTTCGCGCTCAGGCTGTTCGTCGTCATGGCCGTCTCTCGGCACTCGCTGCCTGTCGCGGCAATCCCCGCGAGCCTCCAGACCGCCGCAGCAGCGCTGCTGTTGTTCATCTACAGCGGAACGCTGCGCTACTTCGAGATCGGCGGCCCGCTCACCCGATCGTACCTCTCGCGCCCGGAGGAGGCCCCGGCGGAGTTGCTCGTCGTCACCCCAGAGGACTTCGTCATGCTCGTCGTCGTCTGTGCGCTCTACGCGACTGCCGTCTGGCTGTTCCTGCTCGCGATCGACCAGCCGTGGCGCCGCAGTCTCGACGTCTCCGTGCTGGATTTCATCCGCGGGTTCATCGGCCACATCGCCGAGGGCACCCGCGAACTGGAGGACTTCTTCGAGGAGATCGGCGAGGAGGCTGTCGTCCCCGTGACCGTCCTCATCTTCCGCACGCCCGGGGGAACGGAGAAAGCGCGCTTCGTCCTGCCGATGATACACCCCGGCCCGATGGGCGAGATCGGCGGGGGGAACCTCCCCGAGCGAGTCGCCAAGAGCGCCGAAGGATTGGCGTTCCCACCGCACGCGACCGCTGGTCACGACTTCAACCTCGTCACCGAGCGCGAGGTCGACACGATCATCGACGCCGCCGAACGCGCCGCCGCCGAGATCGACTTCCAGGACGAAGCGACCGTCAGCGTCCGCACAGACGAGGGGGAAGCCAGTCTCGTCGGCCAGGCCTTCGGTGACGACGCACTCGTCGTCACGACCTACGCACCGGGATTCGCCGACGACGTGGAGTACGCCGTCGGCCTCTCGGCCGCCGCAGAGGCTCGCTCGGCCGGCCTGGACGACGTGATGCTCGTCGACGCGCACAACTGCAACAACGGACTCCAGGGCGAGGACCTGGGCCACGTCACCCCGGGAAGCAAGCGGTCGTTCGACATGATCCACGGTGCGAGCGAACTCGGCGCGTCCGTCGTCGAAGCCCGACGAGGCCAGCCGAAGCTCGGCGTCGCCTGGGACGAGACCCCCTGGGAACCGCAGGAGGGAATCGGTCCGCTGGGAATTCGCGTCGCCGTCCTCGACGTCGAGGGCCACCGCACCGCCTACGTGCTCGTCGACGGCAACAACATGGAACCGGGGCTCCGCGAGCAGCTCGTCAGCACCGTCCGCGCGGACGACGACGTCGACGAAACAGAGGTGATGACGACCGACACCCACATCGTCAACACCATCGAGGCGGACAACCAGGTCGGGGCAGCCATCCCCGACGCTGACCTCGTGAGCCTCGTCGACGACCTCGTCGACCGCGCGATCGACGACCTCGAACCCGTCGAGGCCGGCATGGCGAGCGAACGCGCCGAGGTCACCGTCTTCGGTAACGACCGCACGGAGACGCTCGCCTCGCACGCCAACGCGATGGTGTCGATGGGTGGCGCCCTGGCAGTCGTGTTCATCCTCGCCGTCTTCACTGTCTCCGCACTCCTATTTTTCCTCACCTGACGATCTCGTATAAAATTCAGTCACAGTTAGTTGCACAGTTAGGGCAGATAAAATCCCCGATAGATATAGATAGCTGGCCCGGCAACCTCCTGCGAACGTAATCTCTTTCCCGACATGTCATCCAACGCCCACTGGTCGCACGTCCTCCGTCTGTCGACGCCCGTCTTGGCGCTCTGTTTCGTCGTGGTTTTTCTGGCTCTCACGCCGTCGGTTGCTGCCGCGGACCGAGCAGCAGCGAATGGGACGAACGCGACTGCCTCGCCACAGATCGATCTGTCCCTGAACGGCCACTCCGTCGACGGCGGCTGGGAGGTAGTCCAGAACAACCCGAAGTTGGCCATCGACGTTGCAGTCGGACCGTACGCTGGCGTCGACACGACAGTACAGGAAGTCGTCGTCAGGAGAGACGGGCAGACGATTCGGAGTTCCAGTCCCGAGAAAGCGCAGGCGAACGTGACGATGGACCTGCCGCTCAATCGCGGGAACAACACTATCACCGTCATCGCGACGGACAGCGACGAGAGCATCAACTCACGGACGTTCAGGATCAGCAAGGATACCATACCACCGTGGGTCGGACTCACGTCACCGTACGAATCTGACCTCAACGGCCCGATCCCGGACGGCAACGTCAGTGACGCCGATGTTACGCTCTCGTTTTTGGCGGCTGATTTCAACAGGATCGTCTCGGGGGAAGTCTGGCACACCTACAACGGAACCCTGGAAACGGTCTCCCTGGAGGACCCCGGAACGCAATTTAACCAGTCGTTCCTTCTCGGCCCGGGAACCAACGACATGCGAGTCTCGCTCACAGACGTGGCCGGGAACACCCGAACGTGGGACTTCAACCTCACACTCGAAGACACGACGGGAGCGAAGATCGGAGTGACGCCGAACAAGTACGGGGACGTGCCACCGCCGACCGCCGAGCCCATCCCGATCAAAGACTCGGCACCGACGAGCGAAATCACGCTCTCGGGCACGATTACAGACAACGTCTGGGTCCACAACGCGTCGATTCTGGTCAAACACGTCAACGCGAACAGCAAGACCGGTCGAACGAGTTACACTCGCCAGATTCGCGAGTGGACGCCGTACGAGCACCAGCGGTCCGGCCGTTCGATCACGTTCAGCGAACGGCTCCCGCTTCGACTCGCCGACAGGGACAAGAAAAACAGGACGGGAATCAATCTCATATACGTTCGCGCCCAGGACTATTCCGGGCAAGTGATAAATCAGACGATCAACGTCACTCGCCTCCCTGGCCCTGCCCCAACCACCGTCCGCCGCAACTCGCCGCCCGCTGTCCGAATCAGTGAACGGCGGACGCATCTCCGAGACGACGGCCACGTCCAAGTCGTGGCGACGGCCTCCGATTCGGACCGTGACATCGACGTTATCGAAATCGAATCCGAGACCGGGGCTGGCAGCGTCACCGGGTACAAACGTTTCACTAACCTGAGTAGTCTCCAGACGTTGTCGTTCAACACGTCGCTGCAGGCGTCCGAGAAACCGGTGATCGTCACCGTTCGCGTGCGTGATGAGAACGGCGGACGAGCGATTGACAAGTATCGGCTAGACGGGGACGACGCCGACGCGATCCCGCCTCAGTCGACGCCACCCAGGACAAGTGCCCCACCGCAGACCACGACAGCACCGCCCACAGTAACGACAGCCCCGCAGCCAGCGACGACCGAGAGACCGACGGCAGCCACCAATACCACCGTCGCCCCGGACAGTTCAGGTGGTCTACTGGGTGGCGTACTCGGTGGCGTACTCGGATTCGCTGGGGCGATCATCCCCTTCGTCATCGGGGGCATCGTCTTCGTCACCGTCTCGTATTTCGCCCTCCAGCAGGTCCAGGGCAGCGAAGACGCTGCTTAAAGGAACTGCAGTGAGACGACGGCGAGGGCCGTGAAAAACAGATACACGCCGATCATGAACTCTCGGGCGAACGGCCGACCGAGGGGACGACCCAACAGCCGGCGAGTCGGGGGCAAGACGAGAATGCCACTGAACAGCAACAGTTTCCCTTCGAGGGTCGCACGCAACGACAGCCCGACGACGACGGTGAGGTAGCCGACGACGTAGCTGATACGGTCCCACAGCTCGCGACGACCGCTGGACTGTCCGCTGCCAGTTCGATCCTGCAACTCGGCCGACTCGAGTTGCCGTTTGACGTACCGTTCCAACTGCTCGGCCGCTTTTTCGGTCTGTGGCGCACCGCAGAACGGACAGAAGCGAGATGAATCGTCGATCTCAGTGTCACACCGTCGACAGCGGCCCATACCGCAACCAAAATGTACGGAGATATAAAATTTAGTCCATTGTCAGGGCTGTCGAGAACGGACAGTCGGCCTCATTCCAGATATTAATAATACGTGGGATACGTTTATTGTCTAGCCACCAATTCGTATACGTATCAGAACCAGTGACGCCGTAAGTGACATCAAAGGCGGCTGGTGACTCTCACAACCCCTAACAATGACAATGGCTGGCATCTCGACTGAAGTCGAAAACGCGACGGACGGCCAGCAACTGACTCGCGCTCTGTACAGCGTTGGGCTAGCGGTTCTCGTTTTTCTGAGTCTGGTGACACTGGCAAGCGCGGGCGCCACAGCAGCCCCCGTCGAAGGGGACGATTGCTACCCGGAGGGAGGACCGTTCGAGGGGAACGCAAGTGACATCGTCGAAGTGACGCAGACATGCGAGGGGTACGTCATCATCGGCGGGGACGAGATGCAGCGGACGTCATCGAACCAGAACTACCTCGACATCCTCTACGTGACGGGGAATTTCCGAATCAACACGCGGCTCCTCGGGACTGACGCTCCGAAAGCGCAAGTGTACGGCGGCGGTGTCCAGTGGAGTTACGCGTACGACAATGGGCTTGACAGTCCATCAAACAGAGTCAATTTCGACGTTGATGGCGTGAACACGCTCGCGGACCTCCGCGACAAAATCGGCGTCACCCAACTCCCGCGGCCAGTACAGCCCGGGCGGTATCAGTTGGTCGCCGGACACAACGAGACGGTCGTGTTGCGAGACGGCGCGCCCAGTTTCGAGAACCCACGCGACCGGCAGAACCTCAGGCTCAGTCGACCGGGCAAACCCGGAGATCTCACGACGTACATCGCCCCTGCAGACCGCGCAGACAAGGACAGTGGGCAAGGCGAGTGGACCGAGCGCAACACCGTCGCGTGGGGGAAACTAAACGACGACAGTTACAGAATCGGCGATCGAGTCATCGTCGACGGGTTCGATACGACCGGCATCAGAGGCGCGCTGTGGCACCTGAACGACCGACAAGCCAGCGACACGTCACTGTTCGGCGATGGTTCAGGGACGTCACCGGAATTATTCGAACGACTGATCGACGAATCGGAAGGCGTCTCCATTACTATCGAGCAGACGAACCCCAAGGCGAACAAAGAGCCGAAACGAATCACGTACGACGATGTAACCGCCGACGTAGCCGCCGATGAGAACCCCGAGAAGGCGATGTTCTTCCAGTACGACAACGGAGAGTTCGATCTCGTCATCAACACCGGACACGAGTCCTTACGAGACGACTTCGCACCCGGTGACAAGTTCCGGGTGGAGTACACCTACGAGTCGGACGACGGCCGGTGGTTCCACTTCAGCGACAGTGGTGGAATGCCGGGACCGTTCGAGATCAAGTCGGACGACCAGTACCCGTACTTCGACAAGGGTGACACGAACCACACGGTCTCGACGACGTTCAAACTCAAACGCCCGAAAATCCAGTACGACCGAGTCACCAACAACGGCGCGCTCCTGCTGAAAAACGACGGAACGACGACGATCTCGGGAACCACGAACCTCGCACCCGGGACGCCAATCGAGTTGCAGCTGGTGTCACAGACGGCGTCGCCACCAGAGACGGTGACCATCGAGGACGTCGAGATCAACGACGACGGAACCTTCAGTACGACCGCGGACACCGCCGTGTTCGACGAGGGTGCGAACGTCGAAGCCGAGCTCTACGTCTGGGAACGGGTCGTGCACACGAAAGACTCCGTGTTCGTCGGCAATCCGGAAGACCCGAAGCGGTTCCAGATCACCAAACACAACAACGTCACGGTCTCGGTCGGTGACTCGCTGGGCGATCTCAGAGCCACCGTCGTCAACAGCGGGTCCCTGGCCGACACCCAGGCGCTGGAACTCAGTATCGCGGGAACGGTCGAGAGCGAGCAATCGATCCACCTCGAGCCGGGCCAGGAGGACACGATCAGGTTCGACGGAACGACGGTCCAGTACCCGGCGGGTGAGTACACGTACACGCTTTCGTCCGACGACGACAGCGTCACCGGCACGATCACGGTCGAAAACGCCACGACGCCGACGACGGCGACGCCGCCCGATCTGACGCCGATACCGACGACGCCGACGGTGACCCAATCGACCCCACCGACGGCCACGCCGACCGAGTCGTCATCGACGCCGACCCCCGAGCGGACGCCGGCACCGGACGATTCCGGCGGGGTAAACGGACTCGGTGGGAACGTCCTCGCACTCGGCGTCACCACCCGCGAAGCGCTCGGCGCAGGAGCTCTCGTCGGTGGCGTCTACGTTCTCGGCGCTCTCTCCTGACTGCCGAAAAAATTAGTCGTCGAACAGGTCGTCGACCGCACTGCGCGCGGTGAGCGCCGCGTCGTCAGCGACCTGTTCGGGATCGCGGGTGTCGTCGGGTGCGTTCAGGTAGACGTCGACGTCGAGGACGCCGTCCTCGAAGGTGACCGTCACGTCGAGGTCGGTGACCTCGGATTGCTTGTACCGCGAGAAGACGAGGCCTTCAGCTGCCTGCGCCGCGGTCTGAACGACTTCTTCGTCGGTCGGTTCGGCCATCCCTGCTCAGGCACCGCCAGCGCCCGGCCCCATCGGCCCGCCGCCTGCGCCGCCAGGTCCGCCGCCGAGCAGCTGCTGGAGCTCCTGCTGGAGTTCCTCGAACTGCTCCTGGACGCGCTCTTCCTGCTTTTCGAGGGTGTCGACGCGAACGCCGAGGTTCTCGACTTTCTCTTCGAGGTCCTCTTTGGCTTCCGCGTACTCGGTCTTGACGAGCAGTTCGCCGACTTCGCGGTACATCGTCGCGTCCTCGTCGACGTCCTCGAGCTCTTCGAGGGCCGTCTCGGACTCGGTGAGCTGGGTCTCGGCCTGCTGTTTCTGGGCCGCGACCTGCTGGGCCGTCTCCTGAAGGTCCTGCAGTTCCTCGATTTTCTCCTGTGCTTCCGGCGGCAGATTACCCTGCATACCCGGACCCTCGGCATCCGGAGTGAAAAACCCACGCATCTGGGGAGCCGACCGGACCAGACGGCCACGATCGCACCAGGGCGACCGAGCCGGTCCCGCCGTCGGCGGAGTACGCCAGGGTGCACCGTTTAAGAACGCGCCGCCCGTGGCTCAGCCTGTATGGCAGAGAGGGTGACCGCCTACGACGGCACGACAGTCGAGGTCGAGCACGTAAAGCCACTCGCGAACGGCGGCGCACGCTTCGACATCGAAAGCGAGGACGGACGGAAGTGGCGCGTCGACCTCACCCGGGAGGGCGACACCGAACTCGTGACCAGCTGGCGAGACGGCGAACTGGCCGACCTCGAAATCCCGGACTGGCTGGACGACATCCTCGAACGCCTCCGCATGGCCGGCTGAGCGTCGTTTGCGGGGAGCACGGAAAAAGAACACCTCGGCACGGCTCGCAGAGATCAGGTACCAGCCTCAGAGGCGACTCGGCAGTCAGGGGGCGGACCGGGAACTCCGGTTCTGCTCGTCGATCGATTGGACGTGTTCCGCCCACTTCTCGACCGTCGGTTGCCCCCAGTACCGAGTCGTGTTCGACCGGGCGTCGTATTCGACGATCCCCGCGTCCGCGAGCTTCGGGAGATGGCGGTGGTGGAGGTCGATCGCGAGCCGTTCCTGGTCGTCGTCCTCGTCGGCCAGAATCTCGACGAGATCGTCGACGGTGACGACGGTCTGGTCCGAGCGCATCAGATACAGGCAGATGCGCCGGCGGTCGACGTCTGCGAGCAGCTAGAACACCGTATCGATCTCCGGGGTCACTGGCGCGCGCCGCGTTCCCAGCGGATTGTCAGCCGCTGGCGGAGCGCTGCCGCGATGGGGCTGGTGATCGTCGTTCATTGAAACTCACTACACACAGTCGACGGCCCGCCCCCATGAGCGTCATGCCTAGATACATAGGTTGGTCAGGATCGGCTCGGCTCGTCGGCGACGTACGCTCCGATGAGTTTCCGCTCGGCGTGCCGGAGGTGCTGGTGAAGCGTGGCCGAGGAGATATCGAGCGAGGCAGCGATCTCTTCGGCGGTGCTTTCCCGTGGCCAGTCGAAGTACCCACCGAAGTACGCCGCATCGAGGACGGCCTGCTGGCGGTCGGTGAGGTCGTTCCGGAGTTCGTCACGAATGGTTCCGGACGAGTCGTCCCACCCGTGAATCTCCCGTTTCGAGACGAGCGTGACGTCACCGTAGGTCTCGAGGCGGTCGGTAACCGTCCGGAGGTCGGTGTCCTGTGGCGCTTCCGCGACGATCCGCACCTCGCCGTCCTCGGCCACGATGTCGAGCGGTTTGACGCCCGAGTTGAGGAGGACCAGCGGGATCGACTCGTCGTGTCGAACCTCCATGACCATCTCCTCCTCGTCGGCCCGGACGGTCCGGATCTCCCCCGTCGAGAACGCGCTGTCTCTCGCGGCCGCCTCGAACTCCTCGGGGTCACTGTTCGTGACAGACACGTAGTGGAGGAGCCCGTCGTCGGAGGCCTCCGCGGTCCCGAGCAAGCGACAGGTACAGCCCGCCTTCGTCGAGAGATCGGCCGCCAGCGTGTCGGTGCCTGTGAGACTGAAGGTCACCTCCAGGTGGCGATCGGACTCGATGAACCGACGGTTCTGGGTCGCGCTGATCGCGAACCCGACCATGTCGCCGAGCACGTCGAACGCCTGGATCTCCCGCTGGCTGAACGCGCCCGGCCTGTCGGCGTACACTGCGAGTATACCGTGGGTGACGCCACCGTAAGTGAACGGAACGGCAGCGACCGACCGGAAGCCGTGGTCGCGCGCTGCGTCGCGATACGGCTCGAACAGGGGATCGGTCAGCACGTCGTCCGCGACGGTAATCTCCCCCGTTTCGAGCGCTGTGGCCGCGGGACCGGCGTCGTCGTCTCCCGCGTTTGCCGAGATCCGGACGGCGTCGACGTACGCGGCGCCCTCGTCGGGAGCGGCTTCACACTCGAAGGACTCGGTCCCCGGGTGGTGTTTCCCAGTGAGAACGAATCGGTACAGCGAGGACTTCGCCAGCCGTTCGCGGACCGTTCGCTCGATCTCCTCGCGGGTCGCTGCGGACGCCAGCGCGCCGATTGTCTCCTGGACGAGCTTGTTGATGCGATTGAGTCGTTCGAGTTCGTCGCGCTGTCTTTTCAACCGGTCTTCGCGCGCCCGCTGCTCGGTGATGTCCCGGATGACGCCGACCGTCCCCTGAAAGTCTCCATCGCTCGGGAGCGCCGCGAACCGCGTCTCGACCGGGACGGGCTCGCCGTCGGCGGTCCTGAGATCCCCGGCGAACTTGCCGACCGACACCTCGCCGGCGAGGAGTCGCTCGCGCTCGCGACGGCCGCGCTCGGCGACCGCCTCGTCCCACGGGTCGCTGATCTCCATCCCGAGCAGTTCCTCGCGGGCGTAGCCGGTCAACTCCTGCAGCGCGTCGTTGACCATCGTGATGGTATGGGTCTCGTCGGTGATGTAGACGCCGTCGCTCATGGTCTCGACGAGCGTCTCGTACTTTTCGAGGTCGCGTTTGCGAGTTCGCAGTTGCTCTTCGCGGTCCGCCTGCTCGAAGGCCGCCTCTAAGTCAGCGACGAACAGTCGTCCGAGTTCGAGGTCGGTCTCGTCGAACGCGTCCGGTTCGGTGGCCGCGACGTTTATCATCCCGTACCCGTCGATCGGCAACAGCATTGCACTCCGAACGGGATCGTACTCGACCGGCGTTTCGATCTCGTCCAGGTCGTCGTAGCGGATCGGCTCTCCTCGCTCGTAGGCCTCGCCGACGAACCCCTCGCCGACCTCGTATCCCGGCAACCGATCGGCGAGTCGCTCCTCGTCGGTCTCCATGGCGACGAGCTCCAGCGTGTCGTTCCGAAGCAGTCGCACCGCCGTCGAGACGGAGTCGAAGTGGTCACCGATGACGTCGGCGGCCCGCACCGCGACCTCCGTCACCGTCTCGGCGTCCATCAGGTCGCGCATTCCCTCGTGGAGGCTCTCGAACAGCGTTGCGCGTTCCTTGCGGGTCCTGAGATCGCGCACCAGGCCGATCGTCTTCCCGTCGTCGTCGGGCGACAGCAGCGAGTACCGCCCCTCGACCGGAATCGGTTCACCGTCCTGTCGGACGACGTCGGCTTCGATCGAGACGACCGTCGACTCCCGCTCGTGGAGGGATTCGCGTACTTCCCGACTCATCTCGTCGAGATCGCCAGCCACGAGTGCCGAGACGGGCGTTCCTTCGAGTTCCGATCGCTCGTAGCCGAGCATCGACGCGAACGCGTCGTTACACCTGACCAGCCGCCGATCGTCGTCGATGACGACCACGCCGTCACCGACGGCATCGACGAGCTCTTCGTACCGTTCGAGGTTCCGCTGACGACGCTTGCGCTCGGTGATGTCCGTGACGAATCCCTCCAACACCACTGGGCCGCCGTCGGGGGCTTCGACGCAGCGCCCCTGCTCCCAGCACCATCGCTCGGTGCCGTCGGCGGTGGTGATGCGATATCTGACTGTGAACGGCTCCCCGTCGTCGACCGCCGTCTGGACGGCGTCTAACACTCGCTCGCGGTCGTCCGGATGCAGCACGTCCTCGCCCCAGGAGATCTCCCCGGCTTCGAGCTGGCGGGAGTCATACCCCGTCAACTCGGCGCAGCCGTCGCTGACGAACTCCATCGGCCAGCTGGGTTCGTTCCGAGAGCGATACACGATCCCGGGGAGGTTACTCACGAGCGTCGAGAACCGCCGTTCGCGCTCTCGCAGTTCGTCCTGCGTCTGCAACAGCTCGGAGATGTCCCGCGCTGTACCGACCATTCCCCACACGTCGCCGGCCTCGTCGGTGAGTGGTGACGCGGTGAACTCGTGGTATACTTCTTCGCCGCCCTTGGTCACGAGCGGCGCCCGCAGCGTGGCTTCCTCGCCCTCTGCGACCGACGCGAGCAGTCTGCGGGCCTCGGCTTCGTACGAATCGGGGATGATATCGAACTCGTGTAACTCGGACACTTCTTCGTCAGTGTATCCGGTCACCTCGCAGAACCGCTCGTTCCAGTCCAGGAACTGTCCCCGCCTGTCGACGACGTAGAGGGCGTCCGAAATCGAATCGAGGATCGTCTTCGTTCGCATCACGTCGTCGCTCTCCGGCCACTCATCGCGGCTGTCGCCGTCGAGGAACCACTCTGTCGTGTTACTCATGAAAACCGTTCACCACCATCTGGCCTGTTACTGCGTAAACGGGTCGCGCTTGACCGGAATAAGCGTACTGCTGCCGTCACTCGGCGACACTACACCGTTCTGCCACCGAAATCAGGGTCACCCAGGTGTTCAGCCCCGCGCGGAGGGCCACGAGATCGTCGGCCAGCACGGTCACTGCAACGACCGCCCCGTCGCGCGCGATCGTCGCTCGGGTCCTGTCGCCGGAGATCTCGCCGACTTCCCGGCTGACGCTTCGCTCGACGATCCGCGCGCGTCGGACGTCTTCGTACTCGAACTCGAGAACAGCGTCGTGAACCGCTGACTCCGGCACCGCTCTAGTTCACGTCGACTTCTTTGACGTCGCGACTCCGCTCTTTCAGGAGCACGCGATGTCCACAGTACGGACAGCGGACGCCGCCGTAACTGTCCAGTTCGACGTCGCGCTTACATCGGGAACACTTGTAGCTCATAGCTGTGAAATAGCGACGGTGTGCACTTAGTCTTCGTCCTCGGCGAGTGCGGCGCGGATCGACCGAGTGACGGTCTTGCCACCGGGCGTCTCCGGGCGGTAGGTCCCGCCGGCGAACTTGTAGCCGCAGTTGCCACACTGCCAGATGCCAGTGCCCTGGCGCTCGACACCGTCTTCACCGCACTCGGGACACTCGTGCTCGTCCCGCATGTCCTTCTCGATCTCCGCGACGCGGCGTCGCGCGACGCGACCGTAGCGAGCGCCGAATCGACCCGCGCTCCCCGTGCGTGCATCTTTAGCCATAGTACCGTACCATCGGCACACCCCACACATAAGCGCTACGAACTACAGCCCCGCTGTGACGCCGTCACGGTCGCTCACCCGCGTTTCGCCAGGGTACTGTCTTGCTCCCCTAGCGCAACGAGATCAGGGTCGCAGGTACGCGTACCCCTCGGTCTGGAGCCGGATCACCTCGACGGCGCCCTCCGGAACGACGTCCACGCCGTCCACCAGGTCCGATTCGTCCAGATCCATCGTGTCGAGCGTGTTCCGGCACGCCACGAACGAGACGCCGGCGTCGAGCAGTGACCGCACCTTGTGTTCCGTCTCCCCGCCCGCGGTTACGGCCTCGATTCCCTGCGACTGGGCGACGACCACCAGCTCGTCGATGTCAGCGTCGGCGTCCAGCAGGTTCTCGACGATGGCGAACGACGTGTCCTGTTCCCCGCCGATGCCCGAGATCAGGTGCACGACAACGTCCATGCCACGCTGTACGGAATCCCACGAGGAATACTAGCTGCCTGCACGTTCCAGCAGGCGCCGGGGAGACGTGTGTGACCTCGTCCGAACTGACGCTCTGGGTCAGTCCTTCAGTTCGGCCTCGACGAGCGCCTGGTTGATGTCTTCACGCACCTGCTCGCCGAGTTCGCGATCGCCCGCCGTCGTCACCACGCGATTCTCCTGGACGCTCGACCCGTCGCGGATGAGCAACCGGACGTTCCCGTTGGCGTCGGCCCGGGTCGCTTTCGCGCGAACGCCCGTCCGCGACCCCGACCCGCCGGCGTCGATCGGTCCCGGAATGATCTTCTTGACGTGGGGGTGGCTCGCCACGGTCTCCAGTGCGCGCTTGCCCGCTCGCTCGCCGATGAGCGTCGTGTGTGACCCGCCCAGTTTCTCGGCCATCGACCCCTCGACGACCTCCAGCGCCGGGCGACCGCGCCGCTCGATGACCGCCGTCACGGGATCGTCGGCGGAGACGCGGTAGAACTCGTAGTGCAGTTGGCCCCTGACCGCCCGGAGCACCTCGCGATCGCCTGTCGCGTACACCTCCTCGGGCCGCTTGCGGCGGACCTCGTCGGCGACGAGGCCGGCGAAGTTGCGCAGTTCGACGACGTCCGACTCGCCGTCGGGCTCCTCCGGCGTCGTCGTCTCCGTCCGCGCGCCGACCACCTCGTCCTCGTACAGTGTCGTGATGGTCGCGCGGTCGCGGGCGAGGTCCAAGACCACAGTGTCGGCGTTGGCGGACCGGCAGACCAGGCAGTAGTCTCCCGGTCGTTCGAGCGCGGACGCGCACTGCCGACAGTCCATGTCTCCCCCTCGGAACGTCTGTCGGATAAGCGAGACGGTTTTTAGCTGAGCGCCTCGGGATCTCGCTTCAGATACTCCCGCAACAGCACCGTGGCGTAGCTCCCCTTGGGCAACCGGAACGCGAAGGTGAGCGGGTCGCGCTCGACGTCCAGTGCGGTCCGCACCGCCACGGCCCGCCGCGTCCCCGCCGAGTGGAACTCGCCCGGCAGGTCGAAGTCCGCCGGCTCGATCCCCACGTCGTCCAGTACTGCTCGCTCGATCTCGCCCGGTTCGCCGTCGCCCAGCTCCGTCTCGGTCCCGACGAGCGGCGCGGTGACGAACGCGCGGCCGCGTTCGCAGTGACGCGTGACGGTGTCTACCCGGTCCGCGTCGACGCGCTGCGTGCGATCGGTGTCAGGCAACGGCAGTTCCTTCGGCGCGTCCCGGTCGGCGAAACAGACCACGTCGCCCGCCACGGGGCGGTCGAAGGGCAGCCCGCGGGCCAGCCGCTCGGAGAGAATCCGGTTGAACACGTACGACTGGGCGGCGTTGACGAACAACTGCTGGAGGTTCGTCGGCAGTCGCTCCAGCGCCGCGCGGAAGTCCGCGGGCTCGTCGGCCCCGTCCTCGGCCAGGCGGTGACACATCGACCGCTCGTAGCGCAGCCAGCCGGGCAACCGGTCGAGCGTGCCTTCCCAGTCCTCGGTCTCGTCGGCGTACGCGCGTGCCTCGCGGGTCTCCTCGGGCTCGCGCTCCGACGGACTGCCCACGTAGGCGAGGACCGCGCCCTTCCAGTTCCCGCGGAGGATTTCCAGGCCGACCTCGTGGGTGACCGGGCGTTTGCTGCCGAAGCGCTGCTGGCCGAAGAAGTTCGGGACCGCGACGGTCACCTCGTCGGCGTCGGGGTCGTGGCCGCCGAACGCGCACAGGTCGGCGGTGATCGCGTCGACGTTGTCGGGGTGAGCCGGATCGCGGACGACCACCTCGAAGGCGTTGCCGGCGAGGTCGCCGAAGAGGATCGGCCGGCCGGTCCGGCCGAGGACGTCGACGTCCGCGTCCGAGAGGTCGACGTCGGCGACCGCGTCGGGGTCGGCGCTCTTGACGGAGAACAGTTGGGTCGTGACGGCGTGTTTGTCTTTCGTGCCGGCCCAGGAGACGCGCTCGCGGCTGATTCCCAGGTCGTCCGAGAGGGCGCTGGCGAAGTCGTTGGTGTCCCAGCCGTGGAGCGTCGCGCGAAAGAGCACGTGGGGGTACGCGCCCGGGTCGGCGTCGACCGGCTCCGGGTCGAAGGCTTCGAGTTCCTCGACGCGGAAATCGGCGGGATCGGTCCGGAGCTGTCCGCCGATCCCGTCGGTGTCGCTGACGTAGTACTCCATCCCCACGGCCCGCTCGATGGGGTGTGCCTCGCGCATCTCGCCGTCCGGCCCCTCGTCGGTCATCGCTCCGGCGTTCGGGGCGGGCACGTAAAAGGCTGGACATCGGCAGGTGGTCCGCCGTCGACAGACCAGCGGAAGGCGCTGCCGCTATCGACACTCAATCTTGAAGAGTGAGAACAACGAACGTCCTTTTTGGGTGTGCCCGTCGACTGTTCAGATGTAGGGGCCACACAGACCGATTCGACGTATCGGCGTTCGAACAGCAGTTTCCACCCTTCCAACGATGGACATCACAGATATCGTCTCAACTGACTACGTAGAATTTCAGGCCGACCAGCGCGTCTCGAAACTCGTCGGCGCCTTCGAGGACCCGGACGTCAAAGGCGTCGTCGTCGCCGACGACGGAGAGTTCGAGGGCGTCGTCACGCGCCGCCAACTCGCCGCCTCTCACCACAATCCCGAAGAGAAAGTCCGGTCGCTGGTGTGGTCGGTGCCCCGATTGGCACCGGGCGAGGACATCCGCGAGGCCGCGCGCCTGATGATCGACAGCAACGCGAAGGTGCTCCCGGTGTTCGAGGGGGACAACCTGCGCGGCGTCGTCACGGCCGACAGCATCATCGGGAAGGTCCAGCCCAACCTCTCGGAAGCGACCGTCGGCCAGGCGTCCAGCGACGACCTCGTCACGGTCGGCCCGGAGGCGACCTTCGGCGAGGCCATCCACGACATGCGCGAACAGCGCATCACGCACCTCCCAGTGGTGGAGAGCGAGTCACGAAGTGACTCGGAACGTTCGAGCGGGGAGCGAAGCGACCCGCGAGACAGCGAGGTCGTGGGCATCCTCAGCCTGTACGACGTCATCGGCCTCGCCGCCCGAGCGATGACGAAGAGCCAGGGAGGCAACGCCAACGGTCCGGAACAGGGCATGGGGACGACCCACGGCGGCTTCGGCGCCCGCGAGGGCGAGAGCCAGCGGATGCTCGACCTCCCGGTCCGTGACGTGATGGTCTCGCCCGTGCGCACCATCACGTCCGACGAGACGCTCCAGGCGGCCGTCGAGGAGATGGACAACGTCAACGGCTCCGCGCTGGTCGTGACCGACGGGGACGACACGCCCACGGGCATCCTCACGAAGACGGACGTACTGGAGTCGCTAACCTGGGGTGCCGAAGGGTCCCGCGCCGTCGAGATCTACGGTGCGGACTACCTCGACGACATGACCTTCGAGGACGTCAAGGACGTGATCGACGGTCTCGAAGGCCGCGACAGCGACCTCTCCGTCCTCGACGCGAAGGTCGCGCTCCACCAGCACGACGAGAAGTTGCGGGGAACGCCCCTGCTGCAGGCTCGCATCCGGCTGTACACCGACGACGGCCTGTTCATGGCCACCGGCGAAGGCTACGGTGCGAAAGCCGCGATCAGCGAGGCCCGCGAAGCGCTCGATCGTCGCATCCGCGACAACAAGACCTACGGTCAGTCGAAAAAGCACCCGGACGAAGCCTTCTGGCAGAAACGCTTCGGCTGGATGCTCGAAGAGTGATCGGGGCGAACCGGCGGGCGACAACTCTTCTTTCGTTGTTTTGCGTGGGCAAGACCTAAGCTGACCGCCACGGTCAGTATGCGTGACATGGTCTTGCAAGGAAAGGAGGGGTTCGCACCGCCCTTCGACGCGTCGCTGTACGGGGTGTCAGAGTCACCGCGCACACGGGGAGTGGAGTACGAGATCGAGTACAAGGACTGCGAGGCGGTCGCTGCCTTCTTCACCATCGACGGGTCGGTCGACCACCTGTTGCCCGAGGGGATCGAGCCGTTCTCGGAGCCGGCGAAGGGCGGCGTCCTCGTCGCCAGGTATCCGTTCAGTAACCTGGGGGCGTATCACGAGGAGATTTCGATCGTCCAGGTGGCCGACGACGCGGGGAACATGGCCTACTACATCCCCTACATCTACGTCACCAACGACGCGGCGATGGCCGCCGGCCGCGAACTCATCGGCGCGCCGAAGAAGATCGCCGACGTCGACCTCCAGTCCCGGGCCGACACGATCCAGGGGACGCTCAGCCGCCCGGAAGACACCCGGCTGCTCTCGGTGTCCCACAAGCCCGAGAAGCGCGCGCAGGGCGGGATCGTCGACGCGATCCTCCCGACGCCGACGCCGCTGCTCTCGGTCCGGCACGTCCCGCCCATCGAGGGCGGTGACGGGCTCACGCAACTGGTCAAGTGGTACGCCGAGATGGAGTTCCACGAGGACGACGACGGCCGGGAGATGTGGGTCGGCCCGACGGACGTGACCTACGACGCCGAGTCGGTGATCGATCCCGTCCACTCGCTGTCGGTCGACGAGGTACTGACCGGCTTCTCCGCGAACTTCGACATGAAACTGGGCGTCACCGGCGTCGAACGCGACCTCACCGTCGAGCGATGAGCTACCTGAACCTCGATACGGAGTACGAGAGCGGCGACGTCGAGCGGTTGCGGAAAGAAGTCCACGAGATCGCCCGCGAGGAACTCCGGCCGGTGGGACGGGAGATCGACCGGATGAGCGACGACGAGTATCAGCGGATCGCAGCCGACGACTCCCCGTACTGGGACGTCATGCGGACGCTGAAGTCACACGGTTATCACCGCGCGATCATCCCCGAGGCGGTCGGCGGCGGCGGGCAGTTCTCCGGTCGGGAGTTCCACGTCCTCCTGGAGGAACTGGCCTGGGGCGACCCCGGCCTGGCGATGGCCTTCGGCGTCGATCTGATCCCCGCGATCTTCGCCTCGCTCCCCTTCCAGAACGGGCTCGACGAGACGTATCTCCAGCCGTATCTCGAGGACGAGGACGCCGCCGTCCAGGGCTGTTGGGGCGTCACCGAACCCGACCACGGCTCGGAACTGGTCATGCCCAACAGCCTGCTCAGCGAGGGCGTCACCGACGGCGGGTCGATCGCCCGGACCCAGGCCCGCGCCGAGCAGGACGGCGACACCTGGATTCTCAACGGGGAGAAGGCCCGCTGGCTCTCGGCCGGCCCGATGGCGACCCACTGCGCCCTCCACGTCAACATGGACCCCGACGGCGGGAGTCCGGGCCTGCTCTGTCTGGTCGAGCTCGACCAGCCGGGCGTCGAGCAGGGCGACCCCATCGGCAAACTCGGCCAGCGCGGCTGCCCCCAGGGGAACCTGGTCTTCGACGACGTGGAGATCCCCCCCGAGAACGTGATCCTCACGCCGGAGATGCTCCACCCCGACACGGGGTACGTCTCGATGGATCAGATCCTCTGTATCACCAGCGCGGGCATGGCCGCGGCCTGTACCGGGCTGGCCCGGGCCGCCTTCGAGGAAGCGCTCGCGTACGCCCGCGAGCGAGCGCAGGGTGGGAAACCGATCTGTGAACACCAGTCGGTGAAACTCCAGCTGTACGAACTGTTCGAGACCGTCGAGACGATGCGCACCTACTCGCGGGCCGTCGTCGAACACGTCTGGGAGCGCAACCTGGAGACCTTCGAGTTCGACGCTTCCAGCCAGCACGCGCTGGCCGCACAGGTTTACTGCAAGCGAGCGGCGTTCGAAGTCGCCAACACGGCCGTCCAGATCCACGGCGGCAACGGCATCACGCACGACTACCTCGTCGAGAAACTGTTCCGCGACGCCCGCGTCAAGCTCATCGAGGACGGCACGACCGAGGTGCTGAGTCTCGAAGCCGCCGAGGACGTCGTCGAGAACTACGAGATCGAGTAGGTAGCTACGCAACGTCGCCGACGTTGACCGCCACCACCGGGACCGGCGACGACCGAATCACTTTCTCCGTGACGCTGCCGATGATCTCCCGTTCGGCCCCTTCTCGGCCAGCCGTGGCCATGACCACGATGTCGACGTCGTTCTCGTCGAGATAGTCGAGGATGGCCTCGTGTGGGACGCCCCTGACGATCGACGACTCGATGCGGTCGATGTCAGCACGCTGTGCTCTTTCGACGACGTCGTCGACCGCCTGGCGCCCAGCGTCCTCGAGTCGAGCGTAGACGTCCGACTCGGTGAAATCCTCGATCGCGTCGGCCACCTGGACCGACTCGATCACGTACTGCGTGTGCAAGGTCGCGTCGTACCGTTCCGCGAGTTCGATCGCGTGGTCGAGAGCGATAGCAGAGTCGTCGGACCCGTCAGTGGGGGCGAACACGGCATCGTACATTCCAGCGAGCTCCTCGGTCTCTCGAATGGCGGTCGATGATTTATGTTTCACGTCACACTCGACGGGCGATAGTCGGGACGCCGCTGCCCCGTCGTGCCGACAGAATCGACTGGTGTGCGTCGGCTCCCGCAACTAGCAGGCGTCAACGCTTCTATCACGAATACAAACACGTATAGTAAGAAGATATATCCGTATTTAATCGAATGCTAGAGCTATCATAAGCCTAGAAACCTGGGACTAGGTCTGCATGAGGAACCAGCGCTTCCCCATACATGTCACCAAAAAATCTATTCCAGACATTCGGAACTGTAACGCTGGCGGTTCTCCTGGTTCTATCTTCACTGGTGACAGTGGGAATCGCGCATCCCGTGGGATCGACGGCCACGCCTGCAGTCCGGGGAGACGCAGTCGACACGAACGAAAGCACCGGATCGAGCGCAGAGCGCCCACATCCGGCCGTCGATCCACGACTGTTGGAAGACGAGCCGGAGAGCAGTCGGGGAGTGACGACGAGCGGCGTCGAGCTGGTTCAGGCGATCGTCGTCGTCCGCGAGGGGCGACGTGACGAGGGTGCGGCGGCAGTGACGAACGCTGGCGGCCGGATCACCGGGCAGGCCGGGACGATGATCGAAACGACGCTGCCACAACCTGCGTTGTCGAGTGTCGCGTCGTCGCCGGCGGTTCGGGTCGTCCGCCCGCCAGTCGCGGCTGCGGTGACCGAGACGACGAGCGAGGGACTATCGAACGTGAACGCGACGGCCATGCACGACGCGGGCTACACCGGTGACGGCGTCACGGTCGCCGTCATCGATCTGCAGGGGTTCGACACGTCGAACCCGTCGATCTCCGATCAGGTCGTCCAGACGAAAGACTTCTCCGGCAAGGAGATCGAAGGATCGTCAGACGAGCACGGGAGCAAGACCGCGGAACTGGTCGCCGAGACGGCCCCCGACGCGAACCTCGTCCTCGTCCGCGTCAGTACCCTAACTGACCTTCACAACGCGATCGATTATCTCGACAGTTCGACACAAACGGATGTCGTCTCGATGTCCGTCGGCTGGGCGAACATCGCCGGCCCGCTCGACGGCACGGCTGGCATCAACCAGCGTATCGACACATTTACTTCGAAAGGTCGGGTGTGGGTCAACTCCGCGGGGAACTCCGGCGACGGCCAGCACTGGAACGGGACCTGGGAGGACAGTGACGACGACGGGTTCCTCGACGTGACCGACAGTAGCGAGCGGATCGACGTCACGAACGAGCGATCAGAGCTGTACGTCACGTGGAACGACTGGGACGCCGGCGGCTCCGACGAGGACTACGACGTCCAGGAACTCGACGAGAACGGGAACGTCGTCGACACGTCCTCGTACACCCAAGACGGCAACACGTACGACCCGTACGAGATTATCACCGTCGACGCGGGCCACTCGATCCGTATCAAAAACGTCAGTGGCGAGGCGCCGACGAAATTCAACGTCTTCTCGTTCGACAACCCGAAACTCAGTCCGTCGACGAAAACCCAGAGTCTCTTGATCCCCGCCGTCGGCAAGTCGGTCACGACCGTCGGCGCGACCTACCACAGAGACAACAGTCTCGAACCGTTCTCGTCACAGGGGCCGACCATCGACGGGCGACGCAAGCCGGACGTGACAGCACCCGACGGCGTCACCGTCGAGAGCGATCAGCTCTCGTACACGTACTTCTACGGCACGTCGGCCGCGGCGCCACACGCCGCCGGTGTGGCCGCACTCACGTTTGAAGCCGACGACGCGCTCACCAACGGCGAACTCAAGGGTCTCGCCCACTCGGAGGCGACCTCGCTGCGCGGGACGGAACCCAACAACCAGACCGGCTGGGGCCTCATCAACGCGACGGGGATGATCGCACAGGTCGAGAGCGATCCCCCGTCCACCACGAGCGCGACGGTCACGGACCTCACCGACGGCGACGGGACCGTCACGGACGGAGACGCCGTCGCGATTTCGGCGTCGGTCTCGGACAACGTGGCCGTCTCGACCGTCACGGCGGACGCGTCGGCGTTCGACGCCAGCATCGTGACGCTGACCGACGGGAACGACGACGGCACCTACGACGCCGAAGTGACCGTCGCCGCGAGCGCACCGGCGGGCGATCAGTCAGTAACTGTCACCGGCGAGGACGTCGCCGGCAACACCGACACGGCCACGAGCAACTCCATCACCGTCGACACCGATGCACCGACGATAGAGACGCCGACGGTCACCGACGGGGACGGCAACCGCGTCGTCGGCGACGGCGACGCGGTCACCGTGAGCGCGGACGTGACGGACAGCGCGGAAATCACCTCCGTGACAGCGGACCTCTCGAACTTCGGCGCCGGCACCGTGACGCTCACCGACACCGACGGCGACGGGACCTACGAGAAAACGGCTACCGTCGACGCTTCGACGGCAGCGACAGACGGCGGGTACGCCGTTTCGGTCACGGCCACCGACGAGAGCGGCAACACCGCGAGTGCGACGACGGGATCGCTCACGCTCGATACGACCGCACCGACCGTCTCGGCGGCCACGCTCTCGGCCGACGGCGACGGCGCGGTCGGCGACGGCGAGAGCCTTACTGTTTCCGCTGACGCGTCCGACGCAGGCAGCGCCGTCACCGTCACGGCGGACCTCTCGGCGTTCGGCGCCGACACCGTGACGCTCACCGACACCGACGGCGACGGGACATACGAGAAAACGGCCACCGTCGACGGGTCGGCGGCCGCGTCCGACGGTGGACACGACGTGACAGTCACTGCCACTGATCGAGGGGGCAACGCGGCGACCGACACCACGGGGACGGTGACGCTCGATACGACGGCGCCGACCGTCTCGTCGGCCACCGTGACTGACAACGACGGGAACGGCGTCGTGAGCGACGGTGAGAGCCTCACCGTCTCCGCCGACGCGTCCGACCAGACGAGCGGCGTCACCGTGACGGCTGACCTCTCACAGTTCGGTGCCGGCACGATCACGCTGACAGACGACGACGGCGACGGGAGCTACGACGGCACCGGGACTGCCAGCGACTCCGAGACGACCGACGGGAGCTACGCCGCGACGGTTACGGCCACGGACGACGGGGGCAACACCGCGAGCGAAACGACTGGCACGCTCACGCTCGATACGAGCACACCGACGATCTCGAACTTCGCGTTGACGAATCCCTCGGGAACCACGCTCCGCGTCGCGTTCGACAGTTCGGAGTCGCTGTCGGAGATTTCGGTGGACGTCACGGGTCCGGTGGACGCGACGCTCTCGACGGGGGACTTCTCGTCGACCGCGACGGGGTACGAAGCGACGACCGACCTGAACACCGAAGGAACGTACACCGCGACGGCCACGACGGCCACGGACGCCGCTGGCAACGACATCACGTCGTCGCCGTCCGACGACGCGACGGTCGACACCAGTGCGCCAACGGTGTCGAACGTCGCACTCACTGACGCCGACGACGACGGCGTAGTCGCTGGGTCCACGGATCTGACCGTCAGCGCTGACGTGACGGACGCCGATACGATCACCGCCGTGGAGGCGGACCTTTCGGCGTTCGGGAACGGGACGGTGACGCTGGAAGATGCGGACGGCGACGACACGTATCAGGCGACCGTCACCGTCCAGGCCAGCGAGACGACGGACGGACCGCACGACGCGACCGTGACGGCCACCGACGACACGTCGGCGTCACGGACTGTCAACACGGGGACAGTCACGGTCGATACGACGGCGCCCGCTGTCTCGGCGGTCTCGTTCACCGACGACGACTCGGACGGCATCGTCGTCGGCGGGGACGACGTCACCGTCACTGCCGACGCGAGCGACCAGACGACGAGCGTCACCGTCACGGCCGACCTCTCGAACTTCGGCGCCGGCACTGTGACGCTCAGTGACGCCGACGGCGACGAGACATACGAGGCGACCCCCGGTGTCAGTGCGTCCGGGACGACCGACGGTGCGTATGCCGTATCAGTCACGGCGACCGACGAGGGCGACAACGCGGCGAGCGAGACGACGGGACCGCTCACGCTCGACACGACGGCGCCCACCGTTTCGTCGCTCTCGCTCACCGACGACGACGGCGACGGCGTTGTCGCTGACGGCGACGAAGTCACGGTCAGCGCGGACGTGACTGATCAGGCCAGCAGCGTCGACGCCGTAACGGCGGACCTCTCACAGTTCGGGGCTGGCACCGTCGAGCTCAGTGACGCCGACGGCGACGGGACCTACGAGCAAACCACGGCGGTCAGCGCGTCCGGCACGACCGACGGAAGCTACGCCGCGACGGTTACGGCCACCGACGCGGCGTCTCACTCGGCGAGCGGGACCACCTCGACGCTCGAACTCGACACCACGCCGCCTGCCGACCCGTCTGGGACGGTGTTCGCAGTGCCGGCGATCGGCGGGGCGAACGAAACCAGCGTCGACGTGACGGTCACCTATTCTGCGGTGCCCGAGGCCGCGACCGTCGAGGTCCGGCTCACCGATTCGAACGGGGCGACGGCGACTGCGACGGCCGCCGCAGCCGACGCGACGAGCCAGACCGTCTCGGTCGACGCCAGTTCGCTCGCCGACGGTGAGGTGACAGCCGCAGCGTCGCTCGTCGACGAGGCAGGGCATCGCAATCCCAGCGGGTTCGTCCCCGCTGCGACCGGGGTCACCAAGGACGCGACGGAGCCGGCCGTCACCCGGTTCGACCTCACGAACCCCAGCGGACAGACCCTCCAACTCACCGCCGAGTTCAGCGAGCGGCTCGCCGCGCTGACCGTCCCCGTCGACGGTCCGGACGGCAGGACGCTCGTCCTGTCCGATTTCAGCCGCACCGGGACGACCTACACGGCGAGCTACGACGCCGGAAGCGACGGCACCTACACGGCCACTCTCGACGCCGCCACAGACGCATACGAGAACGTCCAGAGCGGTGACACGGATCGCGTGACGATCGACACTGAACAGAACTCTGGCGGTGGTGGCGGCGGTGGTGGCGGTGGCGGCGGCAGTGCCGGCGGTGGTGGTGCCTCCGCTGCCCTGGTGTTCACGGCGTCGGTGTCGGACCAGCCGGTCGCCGTCGGCGAGCCAGCCACGTTCAGGATCACGGTCACCAACTACGGCGACGCGAGCGGGAGCTACAGGGGCGCCATGAAGATCGGCGGCAACATCATGGGTCGAGAGTCAGTCACCGTCCCGGCGAAAGCGTCCCGGACGCTGACGTACAATCAGACGTTCGACACGCCCGGGGAGTACCTGATCGAGTTCGGCGACAGGTTGTCCGAGCCGTTCACCGTAAGCGAGGGGCCGGGCACGCCCAGCGATCCGGCGCCCTACACGCGGACCACGCCGGAGGGGAAGGCGACGAGCGTCACCGTCAACAACGCGGCAGCCGGCGAACCGGTCAAGATCGACCTCGACCGAGACACCGGCCCCGTCGACGTGGACCGACTCAGCGTCGCCTTCGAGCGCAGCGGCGACTACTCGCTCAAGACACAGAGTTCGACGGCACCGCCTGCCGGAGAGCAGGCACGCAAGGACTCGTTCGGGTACATCACGGTCGACCACGACACGCCCGACCAGAACGTCCGAAACGTGACGTTTCGCTTCCGGGTCGACACCGAGAGGCTCAAAGCGCGTGACGTGGCGCCAGACGAGGTGGTGCTCCGCCGGTATCACGACGGCGACTGGCAGACGTTGCCGACCAACGTCGTCGGACGAGACGGTTCGGAGACGATCTTCGCAGCGACCTCGCCCGGCCTGTCCACGTTCGCGATCGGCAGCAGCGATTCGGGAATCGTGGTCACGGACGCCCGACTCGACGCGAAGACGGTCGACCTCGGTGCGACTTCGACGGTCACCGTGACCGTGGAGAACCGCGGTGAGACGACGGCGACCCGGACGCTCGGGCTGCGAGCCGACGGTGAGGTCGTCGAAACCGCGTCGGTGACGTTCGCCGGCGGAGAGTCGGCCACCGTTGCGCTCTCGCACAGATTCCCGCGCGGCCAGCACGAGGTCTCGATGAACGGCACGATCGCCGGTACGCTCAGCGTTCAGGTGCCAGCGACCGTCGGCGGAGCGTCACCGGACGGCAGCGGAACCAGAGCCGCGAGGCCGCGGAACGCGACCGCGTCCGGCACGGCCACGACGACCGACGGGAGCGGCCCCGGATTCACCGTCTCCGCGCCCGTCGCAGCACTCCTCGCGAGCGCGCTGTTCGCCCGGCGGCGGCAGAGAGAGTTAGAACAGTGAAAGTTCGCCGGTCACGCGATCGATCGCGCCCTCGTCGCCGGGGCCGACGGCCAGGGCCGTGACGGTCCCTGGGTCCAGTTGCGTGTGGCCCGCGTCGCGGATGATCGCGTTGGGCAGCCCCTCGCGTTCGGCCTTGTCGGCGAGTTCGAAGAGCTGCTGTTCGCTCTCGCCTTTCAGGACGACTTTCTTCTGGCCCTCGCCCTTCCAGGCGCGTTTGGTCTTCGTCGAGGTGTCTTCGTAGGCCGACAGCGACGCGTGGGCGACCTGGGCGGCGAGTTTTCCCTTCCCCATCCCGATGTCGGTGCGCGCGACGATTGCCTGTTTCATATCCAAACGGAACGAACCGGCGATTATAGGTCTGCCCGTTACCGTCGCTCGAGCCGACCCGGTTCCTTTTAATCCGGTGGCCCCGGTGATTCTGGTATGATACTCTCGGACGCGGACATTCTCGCGCGGCTGGAAGAAGGGGACCTCGTCATCGATCCCCTGGAGGACCCCGAGATCCAGGTCCAGCCGGCCAGCGTCGACCTCAGACTGGGGCGTGAGTTCCTGGAGTTCCAGCACGCCAACATCCCCTGTATCCACCCCAACAGCGAACAGGAAGTCGAAGAGTACGTCGACGAAACGTACGTCGAGGAGGGCGACGAGTACATCCTCCACCCCGGCGACTTCGTGCTCGGCACGACCGTCGAGCGCGTCGAGATTCCCGCCGACCTCATCGCGCACGTCGAGGGTCGCTCGTCGCTGGGTCGACTGGCCATCGTCGTCCACGCCACGGCGGGCCTCTGTGATCCGGGCTACGAGGGCCAGATCACGCTCGAACTGTCGAACCTCGGGACCGCCCCGGTGGCGCTGACCCCTGGCATGCGCATCTCACAGCTCACCTTCACCGAACTCAAGACGCCCGCCGAACGGCCCTACGGTGAGGAACGCGGCTCGAAATACCAGGGCCAGACCGGCCCGCAGGCCTCGAAGATCCAGGGCGACCACGAGTTCCACGGGACCCAGAAATGAGGTTCATCGAGGAGGTCGTCGTCGACGAGTTCCTGCCGACGTTCCGGTCGATGCTCGCAGAAGCGCTCCGCGAACGCGAACTGACTCAGAGCGAGGTGGCGGACCTCCTGGGAATCAGCCAGAGCGCCGTCTCGAAGTACGTCCACAGCGAGGTGACGGTCAACGAACGGCTCGAAGACGACGAGCGCGTGGTCGAACTCGTCGAGCGCCTCGCCGACGGCCTCACGGGCGGGGAGATGAGTCCAGTCCAGGCCCTCGTCGAAGCCGAGGTCGTCATCCGCCAACTCGAACAGGGTGACGTGCTGGCACAGCTCCACCAGGAGGCCGTCCCGGAACTCGCCGAATACGGCGGCGCGTTCGCGGTTCACGATCCCGACAGCGACGTCCGCATCGCAGAGCAGGCGCTCGCGTCGGTCCGCCGCGGCCTCGCGATCGTCGAGAACACGACCGAGTTCGCCAGGCACATCCCGGCCGTCGGCACTAACCTCGTCGAGGCGCTGCCCGACGCCGACAGCATCGAGGACGTCGTCGCGGTGCCGGGCCGCATCATCGACCTGAAGGGACGCCCCGAGGTCCCGGCGGAACCCGAGTTCGGCGTCAGCGAGTACGTCGCGAACGTCCTGTTGACCGCGCGCGCCAACGGCAGCGACGCCCGCGCCGCGCTGAACGTGAGTTACGATTCGAGCCTGCTGGAGGCGCTCGAAGCCAGCGGGTACGACACCGTGGAGTTCGACGCCGACCAGGGTGTCGAGGACGGGGTCGCCGCCGCACTGGACGCAGAACCGAACGCCGGCGTGATCTATCAGACCGGTGGGTTCGGCCTCGAACCCATCATCTACGTCCTCGGTCCCGACGCGCCGACCGTCGCCGGAGCAGTCCGGGACGCGCTCTGAGATGGATTCGGTCACCGCGACACAGTCGTTCTACGGTCGCTGGGCCAGCCTCTACGACGCGCTCGCGAGGGCGCCCGGCGTGACCTCGTGGCGCCGGCGGGCCGCAGACGCACTCGAACTTACCTCCGGCGACACCGTCGTCGATATGGGCTGTGGCACGGGCGCCAACCTCCCGCACCTCCGCGAGCGCGTCGGCCCAGACGGCGCCGTCGTGGGCCTCGACGTGACGCCCGAACTACTGGATCGCGCCCGCGAGCGCGTCGACCGCGAGGGGTGGCAGAACGTCCACCTCGTCCAGGCGGACGCGACACAACCGCCCATCGACGGGCCGGTCGACGCCGTTCTGGGGACGTTCGTCGTCGGGATGTTTCCGGACCCAGCGTCGGCCGTCGCGGACTGGTGTGCGCTCTGTCCGGGCGGCCGCGTCGCCCTGCTCAACTTCCAGCGCAGCGACCGGCTGCTGGCCCAGCCGCTGAACCTCGCCTTCGAGGCGTTCGTCTGGGCGTCGGCCCCCGGCTGGCGACTGCCGGACGAACCCCCGGCCGCCGCGTTCCAGCGCCGCGTCGCCGCCGCCCGTGACGCGCTGACCGAGCGAACCGTCGACCGGCGCTACGAGGAGTTCTCGGGTGGCTATCTCGGTTTGATCGCCGGGCAGGTCGAGCGCGGCCACTGACCGAACAGGAACGTTTTTTGCAGTCATGACGGCACCACAACCTATGTTGGCCGCTAACCGCTTGGCGCCAGTGGCGCTCGCCCTCCTGATCGTCCTTGCAGGCTGTGGGGGCGCTCCTGGGAATGGAACGGCGACGAACGACGCGGCGGGAACGCCGACCGCGAACGGAACAGCGACGACGACTGGCGACGCGTCCGGGACTGTCACGCCGGAGCGAGCGTCACAGGACGGCGCTGTCGCGGTCGAGAACGGGACGCTCCGGGTCAACGCAACCAGGACCTTTGCACGAGTTCAGTCGCTCATGGGGACTGACGTGGACCCGCGACCAGTCGAACTCAGAAATCTCAGCGAGTGGCGCAGTTCACTCCCCAGGGTCGCGGCCGCGCCGATCAACGACGCGCTCGGGTTCGAGAACGTCTCCGCGAACTGGAGCGAACCCACCGGCGTCACGAAGTTCACTGGGTACGTGTACGTCCATCCGGGCGAGGGTTCGCCCCAGGAGGTCGAACGCGTGCTCGCCCACGAGTTCACGCACAGCATCCAGTTCCAGGCGAACATGTTCCCCTGGCTCGACGAACTGCGAACCGGGCGCGTGACCACGGACGAGGCCAAGACGCTCCGGGCACTCCAGGAAGGCGGCGCCGTCTACGTGACTGACGCGTACACACAGCAGTATCTCGACGTGCAGCGCAACTCGGCGTTCGCCCGGGAGTACATGTCGAAAAGCCCCACGCACTGGAGCGCGCTGGCCCCCTACTACTTCGGCAGCCAGTACGTCGCCTCCCGAATCGACTCGCCGCAGCAACTCTCGAACGTCTACGACAACCGACCCAACACCACCGAGCAGATCCTGCACAACGAGACGCGACGCGAGGAACCGCCGGCGGACCTCGCCGTCGAATCGACCGTCTCGGCCTCCCAGTGGCAGTACCTCGGGAACAACACGCTCGGCGAGATGACGACGCGGGGCGCGCTCGGCACCGAGTTGACCCAGTCCAGAGCCGCAGAGGCAGCCGCCGGCTGGGGGAGAGACGAGATCGCGATCTTCCGGCACACCGGCGGTGACGAGCGCTACGGCTGGGCCTGGGTCCACCGGTGGGACGACGCGAGCGAAGCCGACGAGGCCGCGAGCGCGCTCCGAACCTTCGCCGAGCGACGCAACGACGCCTCGACGTACGAGTTCGCGGTCACTCGCGTCAGCGACGGCACGACCGCGCTCGTGTTCGGCGACGATGCCTTCGTGGCCAACGCGACCGTGACCGGAACGACCAGCAACGTTTCTGTCGCCGTCGGCGCCTGACGTCCCGGCTACGTGCCGTACAGTTCTTCGTGCACCTCGCAGAACTCGGGCTCCCTGAGCTGTGCCTCGACGACGCCCGGCTGGCGGTGTGGATTCGCCAGCCGACAGGACGCGTCGTCGCAGAACGCCTCGCCGGTGTCGAGATAGTGGTAGGCCTGCAACACGTAGCCACACAGCGCCTCGGTCGTCCGCGGATCGCCCTCGACGAGGAACTCCCCCTCGACCGCAGATTCGAGGACCTCGCGTGGCGGCGCGTCGCCCGAGAGCAGCGCGTGTTTCTGCTGTTCCTCGTAGTACTGCTCGGGTTTGGCCGGCGCCTCGTAGAGGCCCGGCACCGACACGAGCGCCGGCTGGCCGAGGACCGTCACGCGTTTGTGCCACCGCCCATCGTGGTCGCCCCAGGTTCCGAGAACGCGATCCAGAATCGGCACGTGCAGGTGGTCGAGCGTGCGCTCGTCGTCGGGGAGCCGGTCTCGAAGCGCCTCCTGGACCTGCAGTCCGTCGTAGATGACGCCGCCGGCGCGCTCGGGGTGCTCCATCGCTCGCTCCTCGTAGCGGACGATCCCGAGCATCGCGTTGCCGGTCTCACGCTCGTACGGACTGAGCACGCGCGCCTCCGCGAACGCCGTCGGGAGTTCCTCGTCGGCGACGCGCTGGAGAAACCGGTCGCGAACCTCGACGTCGGCGTCGACGCGGTCGCGGAGCCAGTCGGCGATGGCGGAGGCGTCGGCCGCCGCGGTCGGCGCGCGATAGAGCGTGACCCGTTCGACCATATTCTCCAGTGGTACCGCCCAGTGAAACTGCTTGCGGTCGTCGACCGAGCGGGGCCGGTCGCGGACGACGGCCGGTAGTGCTTACCCCCTCACACGGGCGGCCAGGGACGCCAGTACGACCAGGGCCGCCACGCCCGCGCCGAAGCCGGGGCCACTACCGGCCGTCGACCCCTGGGTGGCGTCGCTCGCCGTCGGTGGCTGCCGGACCGTCACCGTCAGATTCCGGTCGCCGAGCCGGTAACGGGAGGTGCCCGCGGTGTCAGGGGTCCGCTCGAACGCCAGGGTTCGGTTCTCGCCCGGCCCGAGCACGACTCGACGCGTCTCGACCGGTGACCCGTCCTCGAAGAGCGTGAGGTTCGACGCGGCCGGCACCGCGTCGGCGTTCCGGACCGTCGCAGTCAGCACGAGTCGGTCCCCGACGATCGGGTCTGCCGTGTCGGACGAGAACCGCGAGACGGTCGGCGTCGCGGGGGGACTGACGACCACGTCGACCATCGATTCGCCGACCTGGAGCGCGTACTCACCGGGGCTGGTGAACGCGTGCTGCACCTGCCAGCGCTTCGTCTCGTTGGCAGCGAGGGTCCCCTCGTCACGAGCGACCGTCGCTCCGTTGACTCGCGCGCGGGCCTCGTACTCCCCGGTCCCAGCCCCGGTGTTCGAGACGAGGATGGTCGCCGTGAGCGTCTCTCCCGTCGCGAGCCGTATCGGCCCGGTCGCACCGATCGCCCCCGTTCGATAGGGGCCGCTCACGCTGAACGCCGAATCGGTGCCAGGATCCGCGAACGCGTACCCGACGTTCGGGAGGGGAGTGTCGAACGTCCGCTGGTGTTCGGCCCGGCCCCACATCGACGGGGTCGCTGCGGACGCCGTGTACTCGTCCGACAGGGCCGCCACCCGGGAGCCAGCGGTGGCCCGGATCATCGCGCGCAGGTCGGCGCGCGTGACCGGCCCGTCGTGGGCGTTCATTCGCCTGAACACGGTTTGCAGGGAGGCGTCCGTCGTCGCGAGCCGCGTCGCGCGGTCGAGTTCGCCGGCCACCAGGGCGCCTTTCGTGTAGGGAGCGACGCCGTTCCAGGTCGACGGGGTCGTCAGGATCGCCTCGGCGTCGGTGGCGCGTTCGCCGAGCGCCAGCCGTGAGCGGAACGTCTCGTAGTCGATCGAGCCCTGTTCGAGCGCGAACAGCGCCGCGTAGTAGGTGGCGCTGGCTTCCGTGAACCAGCGGGTTTCGGGCGTCAGTTCGTGATCCTGTCGGGTGTGGACGTACTCGTGGATCCAGACGTTGTTCGCCGCGTCGAGCCGCGACCGGTCGCGCACCCAGAAGGCCGACTCGCCGCTCTGGAGCCCGTCGACCGCCCACTCGACGCTCCCGGTCGGTGCTGCGACCATGAACACCTCTGGATCGCGATCGCCCACGCGGAGCGCGTCCGCCGACGCCGCCAGAGCGTCGAACACGTCGGCCGGTCGCTCCGCCAACGAGGCCGACGCCGGGACGACGAGCCGGAACGTCTGGCCGTGGGCCGTCCGCTGGTACTCCCTGGCCTCGCCGAGGTACATGATCCCGTCGCCGACTGCGCCCGGCCCCGCGACAGTGGTCGACCGCGACAGGGAGATCTCGCTGCGGCCGGTCCAGCTCATTCCCACCTGCGGCGTCCTGACGAGCGCCCACGGCCCGGCGTCGGCGAAGAGATAGTCGCCGTCTCTCGCGATCGGGCCGGCCGACTCGCTCGTCTCGTTGACCGACAGGCGGTAGGTCAGCGTCGGCGTCCTCGTCCGTCCGTCCCAGACGTATCGCCCGTCACCCTCGGAGAATCCCCGGCCGGCCATCGCCGTCCCCGATTCGGGGAGTTCGACCCGAAGTCCAGTCAGATCGGTGGGCGTCTCGTAGCGAAGCGTGACCGTGATCTCGCCCGGTCGGTCCGGCGTCAGCCGCACTTCCTTCGTCAGCACCAGCTCGCGCGTCGGAGTCGTCTCGGTCGGCCCACTGACCGCGTGCGCCGTTTCGACGGTCGCACCCGGACTGCCAGCCGTCACGGCCGCGCCGACGGCCCCGCCGGTCGCAGTCAGCGGGAGCAGCCAAACGAGGAGCACCGCGACTCCGACGGAACAGCGTCGTCTTCTCATCGCGATATGTCACGGATGCGTCGCTCTTAGTTCCAGTGGCACAGCGGCACGGAACGGCCGGCAGAGCAGGGTCCGCCGAAACCTGTCGAGCGCTAGTCGTCAGCCGGGCTCGCGCGGCTCGTCATCTCCACGTCCTCGGCGTCGACGCCGAGTTCATCGATAGCGGCCTGCGCTGCGCGCTTCCCGGAGAGCAACATCGCGCCGAAGGTCGGTCCCATCCGCGGCAGGCCGTAGGTCGTCGCCGTCGCCATCCCGGTGACGACGAGCCCGTCGTGGGCGAGTCCGGTGTGCTCGACGACCGCGTCCTCGCTCTTGCCGACCCACATCGAGTCGTGGCCGGGCGAGTCGTGGCCGGGCGCACCGTAGGAGTCGTCGCCGGTCTGGTCCATCCCGGCGTTCTCCTTCGCGTCCTCGATGCCGGGCGCGTCGAGCACGCCCCGCTCGTCGAGTTTCTTGACGGCCATCGCGTCGTGGCCGGTCGCGTCGATCACCAGGTCGGCTTCGACGGCGATCGGGTCGACGCAGGTAATCTCGCGGGGCAGCGCGTGGACCGGCGTCCAGTTCATCACGATGCCGCCGACGCGGTGGTCCTCGCGAATGACGATGTCGGTGAACTCCGTCATGTTCTGCATCTTCGCGCCCGCGTCGCAGGCGGCCTTGATGAGCCCGGAACATGCCTCGGGGCCGTTCGCCACGAAGAGCCCCTCGCTGTCCTGGGATTGCTTGTAATCGACGTCGAGGTCGTCCAGCACGTGGTGGGCCGGGCCGCGCACGGTGACTTTGTTCATCAGGAAGCCGCCGAGCCAGAACCCGCCGCCGAGGTAGTTGTTCTTCTCGACGACCATCGTCTGGACGCCGCGCTCGGACAGTTCCTTCGCCGCCATCAGCCCGGAGGGACCGCCACCGACGACGATGACGTCGCTGTCGGAGAAATCCATGAACTCCTCGGTCCACTCCTGGCCGATGGCGCGGGTGACTTCCGCCTCGCCGACCTCGCTGAACTGCTCGAATCCGGACATAGTAGTCGGTAATATTACCCAGTTATTGAAAGAACTTCCGGTCGTTCGTGCCGCGGGGAAAACGCGCTCGAAATGCCGAATATCAAAATCGAATGTGCAAATATCAAAAAGTGATAAGGCACCCCAGTGAGAAGAGATGCCAGACAGACTACATGCCCTGGCAGTACACGCCGTTAACCACCCCGGTAGTCGTCGCCGCCGGGGCAGTCGCGCTCGCCGCCTTCTACGTGGTGCGTCAGCAGCGGGCGTACGCGCCAGTGCCCGGGGGATACGTCGCTGTGGTTCTCTCGATCGCGATTTCGCTGACGCTGTTCGGCTACGCGACGCAGCTCGCGCACGTCGAGCGGGCGGCGAAGCTCAACTGGAACCAGCTCCAGCTCGTCTGGGCGATGCCGGTTCCAGCATTACTTTTGATATTCACGCTCAGGTACACCGGGAACGAGCGATACCTCTCCTGGTGGAGCGTCTCGCTAGCGTTTCTCGCGCCCATCGCGATGATCGCTCTCGTGTTCACCCACAGCACCCATTCGCTGCTCTGGACGGACGTAACGATAGATGCGAGCGGGGGCTTCGCGGCGCTCGTCACCGAGCCCGGCCCCGCCATGTACGTTTTCGCGGGCTACGCGTACCTGGTCGTGGGCATTAGCGTCGTCCTCCTCGTCGGTCGCGCCCTCGATTCGGCAGGGATCTATCGCCGACAGGCGCTCTTGCTCATCGCGGGGTCGGTGGTTCCGATTCTGGCCGGCAGCCTCTACCTCACCGACCTCAACCCGTACCCGAAACTGGACGTGACGATCGTCTCGCTCGCCGTGACGGGGCTCGCCTTCTCCTGGGGCGTCGCCCGGCACGGGCTGTTCACGCTCGTTCCCATCGCGAGTCAGGCCGCCGTCGAGCAGATGGACGACGCGGTCATCGTCATCGACGTCCGCGGTCTCGTGGTCAACGTCAACCCACAGAGTACGCCCTTCCTCACGACGAACGTCGAGCACGCCGTCGGGCAGTCCGTCGAGGACGTCCTGCGACCGTTCGCGGTCCCACCGGGACCGAACGAGAACCGGACCGAGAGCGACCGCGAGGTCGTCACGGATCCGGACACCGGCCGGTACTACCAGCGCATCGGCACGCCGCTGACCGACGACGACGGCGTCCTGATGGGCCAGCTCGTCGTCCTCCAGGACATCACCGAGCGCTACCGCCGCGAGAAGCGCCTCCGCCAGCAGAACGAACAGTTAGAGGAGTTCGCCAGCGTCGTCTCCCACGACCTGCGCAATCCGCTGAACGTCATCAGCGCCCGGTCGCAGCTCGCCCGCGAGACCGGCGACGACGAACACTTCGACGCGCTGGACCGCGCCAGCGACAGGATGGACCAGCTCATCGACGACCTCCTCCAGCTCGCCCGACAGGGCCAGACAGTCAGCGAGACCACCCAGGTAGACCTCCGGATCGTCGCCGAGGAAGCCTGGAGCCTCGTCGAAGCCCCCGAGGCCAGCCTCACGGTCGAAGGGGAGATGGCCGTCGAGGCCGACCGCGACCGGCTCCAACAGGCGCTGGAGAACCTCTTCCGGAACGCGACCGACCACGTCGGCGAGGACGTTTCGCTCCTGGTCGAGCCGCTCGAAGACGGCTTCGCCGTCGAGGACGACGGCCCCGGCATCCCCGTCGAAGAGCAGGACCAGGTGTTCGAGTACGGCCACACCACCGAGGACGACGGGACCGGGTTCGGACTGGCGATCGTCAAGGAGATCGTCGAAGCCCACGGCTGGGACGTTCGCGTCATGAACGGCGACATGGCGCGCAGTTCCCGGGACGGCGAGGGAATCGAGTACGGCGGCGCCCGCTTCGAGATCACCGGCGTCACGACCGCCCGCAGTTTCTCCTTCGGCACGGACGACAGCCCGTTCGGGTCCGGTGAGAGCGAGTTCGAACTCGGCGACCAGGGGTTCGAGTTCGGCTGAGTCGACGCGACCCGGCGCTCAGCCGTCCGCGGACGGGACGGCACAGGTCCGGGGGTCACCAGTCCGCGCGAGATAGCCCACGAGCAGCAGTATCCCGCCGAGTCGAAGTAAGTTTCCTTCGAAGGGAAGAATCGCGACTGCGCCCGCGAATCCGAGGAGACCGAGCACCCCGGTGCCGCAACTGGCACAGCCGGACGCGACGAGCGCCGGAACGAGGCTCGTCAGTCCGCCCGCGCCGGCCCGCCGCTGCGTTCGGAGCTGGGTCCCGGCGACGACGAGCGCGACGCCGGTCAGCATCGAGTACGCGACCATCAGCCCGACGCCCACCCAGCCCGTCGACGCGTAGGTGTTCGCCGTCAACGCCAGCACCGCGTCGTCCGCGTAGGCGAGGCTCGTTTCGAGCATCTGCACCGTGTATCCCGGAAACGCGCTCAACACGAGCACCACGTAGGTCAGGACGGCGCCGACGGTCGCGACCGCTGCCCGCCGACCCGTCGTGAGCGGATACACGAGCGCTGCCAGGAACCGCTCGGCGTGGCGCGTCAGCAACTCGTCGGTCATTGGTTCGCGAGCTGTTCCATTCCCTTCTGGAAGTTCTCGTACGGCTGTGCGCCGACGAGTTTCCCCGCCCGGCCCGCTTCGAGGTCTGCGATGACGAACGACGGCGTCCCCTGGAAGCGGAATCGCTGTGCCCGGCGCGCTTCGGCGTCGATCTTCGACTCGATCTCCGACCGATGGTCGCTCATGCACGACTCGACGGCGCTGCTGTCGACCCCGTCGACCGTGTCGGTCAGCGAGAGGAGGTTCTCCTTCGAGGCCCAGCCCGAGTTCTTGTCTCCCTGGTTCTCGAAGATCGTCTTCCGCCACTGCCAGTAGCGGCCCGGCTCGGCGTCGCGAACCTGTCGCCAGACGCAGCGATCCATCACCGCTGCCGTCGTCGACGCCTCGCCCATGTACGGGAACTCTAGGAAGGCGACGCGGAGTCGCCCGGGACGCACGTCGTTCTCGATGAGTTTCGGCAGCGTCTCCGCCTCGAACTGCCTGCAGAAGGGACACTGGTACTCGCTCCAGTAGAACATGGTGAACGTCGCATCGGGCTTGCCCATGATGGGGGTCCCGGACAGGTCGACGTCGAGTTGCGTCTCCGTGCTCTGATGGAACGGGGGCGCCTGCGTCTCGTTACCTGCAGCCGGCTCGGAACCGCTGAGTGTGGAAGCGCCGTACACGACACCGCCGCCGGCACCGAGGGCAGCGAGCCCACCAACGAGGGCACGGCGTCGGGTTACTGAATCAGGGGTCTCCATTCGGTCTTGTATACGAGAGACACGGAAGTTAAACGTTGGTCACTGGATCGCCACCGACGGACAGGCTGAAGTGCGGGCACTGGTACGGGAGCGATCACGGATACATCTATTCCACAGTTAGAGACCAGCCAACTCGCCACGTGGTTTCTATAACCTGCCGGCCGTCAGTGCGCCCAACGTGAAACCGAACCGCAGCGAGCGATCAGGGAAACAGGCCGGAACGCCGTCACCGCGCGAGGTCGGGCGGGCGGTCGCCGTCGTCTTCCTCTGTCTCCTCGGGATCACCGCGAGCGTCGTCCCGGCTGCAGCAGGGACAGTCTCGAACCAGTCCGCAGTCGAAACGGGCCGGCACGACGTGACGGCGACGGTTCCCCCGGACCCGCCGAGCGACCGACTCGGCTGGGAGAACGGCGTCTGGTACAACGAGAGTCTCGATATCACGCGGTCCGACGGGTACAACGACAGCGAACTGGACGCCGTCGTCGCCCGGACGATGGCTCGTATCGAGCAGGTCCGCGGGCTCGAATTCGAGCGAACGCCACCAGTCAGACTGATCTCGCAGGGCCAGCAGCGCACCGAGACGCAAGAACAGTTCACGGACGTCAACAGAACGAGCCGGATCGCACTGAACACCCAGTACGAAGCGCTGCTGTTGATCAACGAATCGACGAACGCCGTCGAATCGCAACAGGCGCTGTTCGGCGGCGGCGTCAGCGGCTACTACAACACGAGCGGACGGAACATCACCTTGGTCTCGCCGGCCAACGGGACACTGCAACTCCAGGAACCGGTGCTCGCCCAGGAGCTGTTCCACGCCCAGCAAGACCAGTATTTCAACCTCTCGACGAACATTTCGACGATCGAGGAGCGGAACGCACGGAACGGTATCGTCGAAGGCGACGCCAACTACGTCCAGTACCTGTACGAACAGCGGTGTCAAAACGAGTGGAACGGAACCTGCCTGGGGTACAACGGGAGTGACCAACAGCAGGCTCAGGAACCGCCGGCGAACCTCAGCATCGGGATGGTGCAACTGTACCTTCAGCCGTACCACTCGGGCGTGGCCTTCGTGCGCGAACGCCAGCAGACCGGCGGCTGGGAGAGCGTGACCGACGTCTACGACCAGCCTCCGAACAGCACCGAACAGACCATCCACCCTGACAAGTACCCCACGGACGAACCGACGAACCTGACCGTGCCGGACCGCAGCAGCGATAGCTGGGAGCCGCTGCGCGAGAACGGTGAGCGCATCACCGGCTCCGTCGGCGAGGCCGGCCTGTTCGTCTCGCTGTGGCTGCCCAGTTTCGAGAGCCGAATGCAAGCGAGGACAGACCAGGAGACCATCATCCCCTTCCGGACGCACCTCAGGGTCAACCCGGTCACCGGCGAACCCAAGCGGCCGGTCACGTACAACTACGACCATCCGGTCACCGCGGGCTGGGACGACGACAAACTCGTCCCGTACGTCTCGCCCGGATCGAACGAGACGGGCTACGTCTACGAGACGGCGTGGGACTCGGCAGCCGACGCACGCGAGTTCCGCGACGGCTACGTCCAACTCCTCGAGTACCACGACGCGAACGCGGTCGAGGGCCGCGCCAACACCTACCGGATTCCCGAAGGGTCGGAGTTCGCCGACGCCTTCCGCGTCGTCCAGCACGGAACGGAGGTGACCATCGTGAACGCGCCGACCGTCGACGCGCTCTCTGACGTGCGAAAGCCGAGCGACGACGCCACGACCGGGTCGTCGGTCGACTCGTCGAGGCCGACCGCAACCGAGAACGAATCGAACGCGACGGCAAACGGAACGGAGGACCCCGACACAACGACGAGCGAGTCCGGCCCCGGATTCGGCCTCGGGAGCGCGCTCGTCGCGCTTGCCGTGTTGATCGGCGGCCGGTTCGGCCGGTCGCGCCGGTAATGCAGTAGTTTCTTTCGAGGGAAAATTCACCTCGGTGTAGACGACAGAAATTCGTCTCAGTCGAGTCGACCGCCCCTGATTGCGTCTTCGGCCGCGGCGAGCGCTGCCTCCCTGTCGAACGAGTCGGTGATCCCCTCCAGTTCGTCGCGCGAGGCGTCCTGCAACTCGCGTGCGTGGGCCGTGATCGTCGGCACCGCGCGGATGATGTTGTCGACGATCGGGACCGTCGCCGTTTGCGCCGACCGCGACAGCGGGTTCAGGTCGATCACCAGCTCGGTTTTGCCCATCGCCGCGAGCGCCTCCGCCCGGTCGCCGTCCTCCAGCGGGACGAGGACCACGTCGGCGTCGCCGATGCCGTCGGCGTCGACTTTCGCGCGCTCGTGGTCCAGGCCCGGAATGCGGCCGTCGGCTTCCAGCCCCAGGACGTCCTCGGCGCCGTGCTCGCGGAGGTGCTCGGCGATGGCTTCCATCCGCTCTTCCGTGCGGTTGAACAGGTTGACCTCGACGTCTGCCCCAGTGGCTTCCGCCAACTCGACGAGTTCGCCCGGCACGAGCGCGGCGGCGTTGCCGTTGACCGACAGCACCGCGTGGTCGGCCAGCAGAAGGTGTGCGGCCGCGGCCCGAGCGGCTTCGTCGGCGGTGTCGATCGTCTCCTCGCCGAGAAGGTAGTCGTACGCCTCGCCCCGGCCCTGGGCGATGAGCCCCTGCTGGGACGTGATGCCCTTCTCGACGCCCGCCTCGATCCGGTGACGAGTCAGGAGCGACTCGTAGCGCGGGTGACTCTCCGGAATCTCGATGTCGTCCATATAGGGACAGAACGGTGCGCCCTGAAAAATCCCGCTGTCGCCGGGCGGACAACGGGGCCAGCCGCCGGCACGCCTTACGGCGCGAGTTCGGTCGCGGCGTCGGGTCCGTACTCACGGAGGCTGTCGAGCGCGTCACGGACCTCTCGACGCGTCGGATACTGGCGCATGCTCTCGGCGATGGTCGACCCGTCCGTGTCGACGAGGCGCCAGCGCCAGTCCCCGTCCTCGGCGTGGAGTTCGAACGCGGGCGACTCGATTTCGATGACGCTCGCGTCGGTCAGGCGGTCACGGACCTCGGCCAGGGCTCGCTCTGCCGCTGGTCGGGTATCGAACGACGGGCCGCTGACGCCGAGGACGGTCCCGGCAGTATCGACGAACTGCCACTCCCAGCCGCCCTCGCGCTGGACGAACTCGAACCCGGCCAGGTCGAACCCGAGCAAGCCCGCCCCGCTGGCGAGGTCGCGGACGCGGTCGAGTTCCGCCCTGGCGCTCTCGCGGGTGTCGTGCGTCCGGTCACCGACGGCCAGCGTCGTCCGGTCGGCGTCGATCAGTCGCCAGCGCCAGTTGCCGTCCTCGTCGTCGACGCCGTCCAGCCGGAACGCCGCGGGGTCGATCTCGAACACGCTCGCGGCGCTGGCGTGGTCGCGGACCAGGCGCGCGGTCGCAGCGACGGCGTCTCGCGACGGAAACTGCTCGGTGCCGACCGCCAGTCGCTCGCGGTCGCTGTCGATGAGGTCCCAGTACCAGCGCTCGTCCGGGGGAGCGGCAGCGCCCTCGGACTCGCTCGCCGTCGTGTCGAACCGGATCGCCAGGTCGGCGATCGTGTGGACGGTCGCGTCGGCCGCGTACTCGGCGACGGCGTCGGCGGCGTCGGTGGCCGCCTCCTGGCTCGGGTACCCCTCGACGCTCCGCGCGACGACGGTGCCGTCCGGGTGGACGAGTTGCCAGCGCCACCGGCGTGGCTCCGTGTCGCTGACGTACACGTGGAACAGGCCGGCGTCCATCGTCCGGACCGGCGCGTCCGGCGCGAGCAGTGCCAGCGCGTCCACGACCTCGTGGACCGCCTCGTTGCTGTCGTGACGACCCGGACTCGTCGCCAGCGTGTCGCCCGTCGCGTCGACGAGTCGCCAGTGCCACTCCGACGCGGCCTCGTAACACTCCAGGACCGGACTGTCGATCTCTACCATGTCCGCCTCCGGCGCGTGCTCTTTCATCGTGTTCATCGCAGACGCGGCGTCCTCCCGGGAGGCGTGTTGCTGGCCGCTGTCGGAGACGACCCGCCCGTCGGCGTCGACTAATCGCCAGTTCCAGGCGCCCCCGTCGGCCTCGTAGAGGTGGAAGGCGGAACTGTCGAACGTCACGCGTTCGGCCCGTTCGATCTCCTCGCTGACGCGGTCGACGGCCGCGCTCGCGGCCTCCGGCGTCTCGAAGTGGTCGCTCGGCGGGCTGCGAGCCAGCGCCCGTCGGTCCTCGGTGACCAGCCGCCAGGCCCAGCCGTCTCCCTCCTGGAACAGTTCGTACTCGGCGTCGTCGAGGACCGCCACCGTCGGGTCCGCGACGATGTCTTTCACCCGGCTCACCACGGAGCGGCCGCTCTCCTCGGAGGGAACGGCCTGCTCGCTGCGAGCGACGACCTCGTCTGTGTCGTCGACCAGCCGCCAGGTCCAGCCCCCGTTCTCGGTCTGGACGATCTCGTAGCCCGGGGCCGTGGCGGTGACGAACGGCACGTCGATGGCGCCTTCGACGACCCGACTGATCGCGTCCGTCACCGACGCCCGGCTCTGATAGCTGCCGGTCGCCTCCGCGACGGTCGTGTCGGCCGCGTCGAGCAGCCGCCACGTCCAGCCGTCCTCGCGCTCGACGCGTTCGAACCCGACCTGCTCGACGTCCATCACCGGGGCCGACTGGATCGCCTCGCGAACGGCGACGACCGCCGACTCGGCCGTCGCCCGGTCCTCGTACTCGGTGGCGCCGGTGCCGAGCACGCCGCGGGTCTCGTCGACTAACCGCCACTGCCAGGCCGAGCCGTTCCCGTACACCTCGAAGGCTCCGTCGTCGGCGTCGAGTAACGCCGCACCCGGGCCGTGCTCTTTCAGCAGGTTGACCGCCTCCTCGGCGCGTTCGCCGTCGGTGGCGTCGGCGCTCTCGGCCAGGACGACGCCGTCGTCGTCGACCAGGGACCACCGGACGGCGTCGCCGTCCGTGTAGAGGCGAATAGCAGCGTGTGTGACTTCGAGCAATCCCGCCGTCTGGACGGTGGCCCTGACGTCTTCGAGGGCCGTCTCGGCGGCCCGCGGCGTCTCGAACTGACACTGCCCGTCCGCGACAGCGGTCTGTTCGACGAACCACCAGCGCCAGCCGGTCTCACCCCGAAACACGGCGAACACGCCGTCACGCGTCTCCTCCCCGTGCAGGACTGCCGAGACGTTCGGGTCGGTGTCGTCCTCGGCGGTCCAGGCCAGGGTCTCGATCGGCTCCTCGGCCAGCAGCAGGCTTCGGCGCCCGGTGACGACCGGAACGAGGGCTGCGACGAGCGCGACGACGCCCAGGCCACCGACGTAGGCGACGACCACGGCGACGCTCTCGGTCGTCGTCCCGAACGCCCACGCTTCCGGATAGATCTGGACGAACACGAGCGTCGCGACGAGCGAACAGACAGCCCCCGCCACGGCAACGGTGATTGCCTGTCGCCTGAGCGGTAACTGCAGGACCGAACCCAGCAACAGCCCCACGCCACCGCTCGCACCGAGCCCGATTGCCCATTTGCGGAGCGCGGCCGCCGAGACGCCGACGTCGACCGCGCGTCCGGTCAGGAAGAGGCCGACCCCGCCGACCACCGCGAGCAGTCCGAGAACGAGTATCCAGTAGCCGTAGACCTCGGGTTTCGTGCGCGCTTCCCCCACGTACTTGTCGTAAACCCCGTAGAAGATGCTGTCCGGTTGAGACCCGGTTGCCATAGTATCACTGTCCGTCGATAGGCTACCTTCGCATGTTAAACGTGGTGAACGTTAAGCGATATGAGAGGTTGCTTACCTGTCGAGGCGCGCACCGGCCGCGTCGATTTCACAGACCACGGGGTCGTAGCCGGCGTCGGACAGACCCGTGCCGAGCGCGAACACGGTCTTGCCCAGCATCGCCATCGAGGCCTGGCCGTCGGCTTCGGTTACGTCGAGGATGACGTCCCTGATTTCGGGGGTCAACAGCTCGGCCTCGCGAGCGAACTGCCGGGAGGCGCGCATGAACGAGTCCATCGTCGGCTCCTTGACGACTCGCGAGAGGCTCCGCTTGCCGGCCTGCGTGAGGAGGTCCGTGTCACCGGAGATGACGTCCTCGGTCGAGAGTTCACCGAGCGTGTGATACTCGATGCGCGGGCGGGCGGGGATGCCGTCGAGCAGGTTGTCCTGTGGGCCGCCGGGTTCGAGCCTGATCGGGACGCCGCCGCGGGCCTGTGCGACCACGTCGCCGAGTCCGGTGTCGGCCTGGACCTCCGCGCCGTGAGCGATGGTAAGCAGTTCGTTCTCCGAGAGGCGGCGGTCGAACGCCTGGTTGGCTGCCAGCGCAGTCCCGAGCGCCATGCCGCCCGAGACGCCGAACCCGGAGCCGACGGGCAGCGGCGTCTCGGCGTCGACGCGGGCGGTCGCCTGGAGCGTCGAGAGGACGGTCTCGACGGCGTCCATCTCGATCGGCACGTCGTTGAGGCGAACGGACGTCTCCTCGGCGGGGCGGACGGTGACCGTCACACCGTCGGAGAGCGCCAGTCCACCGCCGCGCGACCCGGTCTTCGTCGGATCGTCGTCCCGGTGGATCGTGAAAAAGCCAGTTACGTGACCCGGAACGAACGCCGCCACTTCAGTCATATCGTGCACTCTATCGCCTGTCGGATAAATGGTTGTTGTCCCGCCGACAGGCGCGGGCGATCAACGTCGCAGCCGAACGCTGCGAGCCACGTCCGCCAGCACTTTTCTACGTCGCGCGTGACACCTCGGGTAATGGCTCGGCCGTCCCGTCTCGTCGTCGACCCTACCACGCCGCTCGTCGACGAGCGATTCACCGTTCGACTGGCGGGATTCCCCCCGAACCGTCGCGTGACCGTTCGGGCGCGGATGCCGCTCGACGGCGCCGTCTGGGAGTCCCGCGCCGTCGTCAGGACCGACGACGAGGGGCGCACCGACCTGGACGAACAGACGCCGCTCGACGGGACCTACGACCGGGCCGACGCGATGGGGCTGGTCTGGGCCGCACGCCGCACCGGCGACCGGCCGACCGCCGCGAACCGGACGAAGACCGACGGGAACGTCTCCATCACCGCTGCCCTCGAAGGCACCGTCGTCGCAACGGCCACGGTCGAGCGTCGGTTCGCCGCTGACGGCGTCACCAGCGAGTCCGTCGCCGATCCGGAACTCGTCGCCGAATTGTACCAGCCGCCGGGCGACGGCCCGCATCCGGGCGTTCTCCTGCTCGGCGGATCGAGCGGCGGCTTCCCCTCGCGGCGGGCGGCGTCGCTGCTGGCCTCGCGTGGGTTCGCCGTCCTCGCGCTGGCGTACTTCGGCGTGTCGAGTCGCCCGCGAAACCTATTGGGTCTCCCGCTGGAGTACGTCGACCGCGCCGTCGACTGGCTGGTCGCCGACGAGCGCGTGCGGGACCTGCCGCTGGGCGTCGTCGGCTGGTCACGCGGCGGCGAACTCGCGCTGCTGACGGGCGCGCGACGTGACCCCGTCCAGACGGTCGTCGCCTACGTCCCCAGTACCGTCGTGTTCCAGGGGAACGCGCTGACCGGTGATCCCGGCAGTGCCTGGACCGTGAACGGTGAGGGGCACCCATACGTTCCGCTGGAGCAGCCGCCGGGGTTCAGAACGCGGGCGGCACTCCGCTGGCTCCGCGGTCGGCCGCTCTCCGTGCGGCCGCTGTTCGAGCGCGGACTCGACGCGGCACCGGCGGCCCGACTCGCGGCCGCGACGATCCCGATCGAGGAGACCGGCGGGCCGATCCTGCTGGTCACCGGCGACGACGACCGGGTCTGGCCGGCCGACCGACTCGCCACGCGGGCGATGGCCAGGCTGGACGCCCACGAGTATCCCCACGACTACACCCACCTCCAGTTACCGGGCGCCGGCCACGACGTCAAGGTGCCCTTCCATCCCACGAGCGAGCGAGCCACCCGACCGATGCGGTTCCCGGGCCGCTCGCTCGGACTCGACATGGGCGGAACGCCGGCCGGCTACGCTAGCGCCGACGAGCAGGCCTGGAACGCCATGCTCGAGACGCTCCGAACTGGGCTCGACGCAGCACAGTGACGAGCAGTTGTGGAACGTTCCGCGACCACAGGATGGGTCAGTTCGTCGGTGGTGACGCGCCGTCGCACTGCGCCGAGATCGTCGCCGCGACGTCCGCCGGGTCGGAGACGTGCCGCAAGACGAACTCGCCGTCCGGCGACGCCAGGTGCACGCGTCCGTACGAGAACAGATCACCGGGCATCGGCTGAGCTACCGTCACGCTTCGGACGCGGTCGGTGTTACAGGACTCGACAGAGCCGAAGAGGAGGCCGCGTTTCCGGTACACCGCCTCGTCAGTCACCAGGTACCCGACGCCGGCCCAGCCGAGCAGCGGTGTGACGGCACCCATCACGCCGATCCCCGCGAGGAGGGATCCAATGAGCGTCGCAGGAGCACTCGCCGGCATCGACGGCCCGACCGCGACGTACCCTTCGCCGGCGAGCCAGACGCCGAGTCCGATCGCAGCCACGGCGAGCGCTTTCGCGACCGTCGAGAGCGCGGGGTAGACGACTGGTCGGCCGGTCCACTGGATCGTCTCCTCCGCCTCCAGTGACGCCCAGCCCGGTCGCTCGACCATAGGTACGCTGGAACAGCGAGTGCAAAAAACGCCTCGCTCCCGGTTCGGCGATCCGCGACGCGTCTCGAAACAGCCGACACGTTCAATGTATGCGGCTTAATATCCTGCAAACATGCCGACCATCAGCGCGCGCCTCTCCGAGGCGGAACTCGAGGAACTGGAGACGGTCGCCGACCTGCTCGAAGACGACCGGAGCACGACGATCAGGAAGGCGCTGGAGGAGGGACTGCAGGAGTTACGGATTCGGGAAGCCGTCGGCCGCTACCAGCAGGGCGACGTCGCCGTCAACGAGGCCGCCCGACTCGCCGGCCTCTCGGTGGCCGAGTGGCTGGACGTGGCCCGAGAACGCAACCTCACCACGCAACTGAGCGCCGCCGACCTCCGGCGCGACGCCGACAACGCCCAGGAGCTATGACGCGCATCTACGTCGACGCGACGGCACTCGTAGGCCTGGGGCAGGTCGGTGAGCTCGAACTCCTGGATGCCTTCGAAGGCACAGTCGTCGTCCCGGACGCCGTCCGCGCGGAGGTGACGACGGACCCCTCGCGCACGAACTTAGACCGGTTCCTCGACGAGAAGCCGGCCGTCACCGAGACGGTCGAGACGGAGTGGACCGACCAGGCGATGAGCGTGCTCGGCGCCGAAGCGCCCACGAGCGACGTGCGCGTCGTCGAGGGCATCCTCGAAGCGACCGACGAGGGACGCGACGAGCCTGACGCGGAGCCAGCGGCTGGACTGGTGTCGGACGATCGCCGGCTCCGGACCGTCGCGGAGGGGTTCGGCGCGACCGTGACCGGGACCTTCGGCGTCGTCGTCCGGGCCGCCACGGACGATAAGTACCTCACGACCAGTCAGGCAAAGCGCATCGTCCGTCGCATCGACAGCCACGGCCTCCACCTCACCGGCGAGTTGCGCGAACAGGCCGTCGGCGCGACCGACTAAGTTCTCACCGCTGGACGCCATACTCTCAGTCTCGGTCCGGCGAAAGAAAATCCTCTTCGTAATCGTGCGATCGGCCTTCCTGTCCGACGGTCGCCCTATGGGCTCAGACGCTGCCGGTCTGACGAGACTCGCTTCGCTCGTCTCGTTAGCTCCCAACGTCTTCGTCAGGGACTCAGACGTTGGCGATCCCGCGGGAACAGAACGGCTTCACGGATGTTGCCCAGCCCGAGCATCGTCATGATGAGGCGCTCGCCACCGAGGCCCCAGCCGGCGTGGGGCGGCATGCCGTACTTGAACATCTTCGTGTAGTACTCGAACGCCTCGGGGTCGAGGCCCTGCTGTTCGAAGCCTTCGACCAGGCGGTCGTAGCGGTGTTCACGCTGGCCGCCCGAGACCAGTTCCATCGACGGGTGCATCATGTCGAAGCCCGTCGAGATCTCCTCGTCGTCGTCGTGGTCCTTGATGTAGAACGGCTTGATCTCGCTGGGCCAGTCGGTGATGAAGTAGTGCTCGCCGACGTCCTGGCCGAGCGCGTGTTCGGCCTCCGTCGAGAGGTCGTCGCCGAACACGAGCGGCTCGTCGAGTTCGCCCGTCGCGTTGATGCGCTCGATGGCGTCCTCGTAGCTGATGCGCGGGAAGTCGCCCTCCGGCGGCTCGAACTCGTCCTGCAGGTCCAGGGCTTCGAGCTGCTCCTGGCAGTTCTCGGCGACGCCCTCGTAGGCGGCTTTCACGACGGCCTCGCAGGCGTCCATCGCCTCGGTGTGGTCGTAGAAGGCCGACTCGAAGTCGATGGAGGTCGCCTCGTTGAGGTGGCGCGGCGTGTTGTGTTCCTCGGCGCGGAAGATCGGGCCGATCTCGAAGACGCGCTCCAGGCCGGAGCCGACCATCAGCTGCTTGAACAGCTGCGGGCTCTGGTTCATGAACGCTTCCTGACCGAAGTACGTGATCGGGAACAGCTCCGTTCCGCCCTCGGTCCCCGTGGCGACGATCTTCGGCGTGTTGATCTCGGTGCTGCCGAGTTCGCGGAACTTCTCGCGGACTGCGCGCAGCGCCTCGGCGCGGATCTCGAAGATGGCCTTGACCTCGTCCTTGCGGAGGTCGAGCGTCCGGTTGTCCAGGCGCGTCGGGAGTTCTGCGTCGACCTTTCCGGAGGGGTCGAGCGGCAGTTCCGGGTCGGCCTCGGCGACGACGTCGATCGACTCGGGGACGATCTCGACGCCCGTCGGAGCGCGCTCTTCTTCGTCGACTTCGCCGGTGACGGCGACCACGCTCTCGCGGTGGACGCTTAATCCTGTGTCGACGAGGTCGTCGTCCATCTCGTCTTTCTCGAACTTGACCTGGATCTTGCCGGTCGTGTCTCGAATGATGATGAAAGCGATCCCCCCGAGGTCGCGAATCTCGTGGACCCAGCCGGCGACCGTGACGTGGTCACCTGGCTCGGCATCCGCTGTGTAGGTGCGGTCGTCCATGGAGCCAGGTATTGATGCCCGGGACTTAAGCACAGTCGTTTGCCATCGGTGTCAGCAGCCCTGGACGAACCGGCGTCTGCGCCCGGGCGATCAGTGCCGACCCCGGGCACAGCAACGGGGACCGGCCGGTCGCGACGGTACACTTTTTAATGGGTACGCAGTTGGCCCGCTATGAGCGACCGCGACGACACCATCGAACTGGACGAGCTCGACCGGCACATCATCTACCGACTGCAGCACGACGCCCGCAACACCTCGGCGAGCACCATCGCCGAAGAGATGGACGTCGCCGCCAGCACCGTTCGCAACCGCATCAATCGGTTGGAGGACGCGGGCGTCATCAACGGCTACTATCTCGACGTCGATTACGAACGGACCGGGTTCCAGTTACACACGCTCATCATCTGCAACGCCGAGATTCCCGACAGAGAGGAGTTGTCCAGAGCGGCGCTCGACATCGAGGGCGTCGTCGCGGTCCGGGAGGTGATGACTGGGAGTGAGAACGTTCACGTCGAAGTGGTCGGCCGCGACGGCGACGATCTCAGTCGCATCGGTCGCGAACTCGACGCGCTCGGCCTCGACGTCCTCGACGAGGACCTCATCCGGAACGAGTACGTCCATCCCTACGAGGGATTCGCCCCGAACGAGTGACGAGACGCTGTCGAAAACGAACGTCGGATCACGCGAGAAATGTAGAAATTCTGCGGTTCCAACAAAATAACCGGTTGTTTTATGCGGAATCAGCATCGACTAGCGATCACGTAGCGGACGAAAACCCCTGCCACCGGACGTGAGGCCCGTCCGATAGCGGCGGGTGTATCGTACAGGACCAACCAATGACGCTCGTAAAAAAAGGCCGTCCGTCCCTCGGTTGTTCGGGAGACAGCCCGACCGTCGTGGTCGTCGGTAGGAGGGCAGCCAAAGCACTCGCGGTCCACCTCGACGAAACCACAACGGTCCGATACGCCAGCAGTGACCAGCAGTTAGTTCGGCAAGCGACGAACGCCGGCCTCGACGCCGGTTGCGTCGACGAGACCGATGCCGGTAGCCTCTGTCCCGTGACCGAACACGCCGACGCAGCAGTCGTGGTCTTCGATTCCAACCGATCGACACTGCTGACTGCACAGTTGCTCCGCGTCTGTTGTAACGTCGAGGACGTGTTCGCCACCGTCACCGAACCGGCACACGTAGATGCCTTCGAAGGTACCGGAATTCGACTTCTCGATACGCAGTCGTGGCTCGCCGGGATCGTGCGCGAAGAACTCGCGCTCTCGGCGGTCGATGCCTGACGAGGCGGCTCCCGCTTTCTCTCACATATGCCAAAAGAACTCGAACGCGACCTCGGACTTGCATCGGTGTTCGCGATCAGCGTCGGCGCCATGGTCGGCAGCGGCATCTTCATCCTCCCGGCTCTGGCGCTGAAATTAGCGGGCCCAGCCGTCGTCCTCGCGTACTTCCTGGCCGCACTGATCGTGCTGCCTGCCGCACTGAGCAAAGCCGAGATGGCGACAGCCATGCCGGAAGCGGGCGGCACGTACGTCTACATCGAACGCAGTATGGGGCCGCTCCTCGGGACGATCGCGGGCGTCGGAACCTGGTTCTCGCTGACGTTCAAAGGGGCGCTCGCCCTGGTCGGTGGCGCGCCGTACATCGTCTTGCTGCTCGATCTACCCGTGTTGCCCGTCGCCGTCGGCCTCGCCAGCGCCCTCGTCGCCATCAATCTGTTCGGTGCGAAACAGACCGGGCGGATGCAGGTCGCCATCGTGGCGATCATGCTCGCTGCGATGGGGTGGTTCCTCGCCGGGTCGGTGGGGACCGTCGAGAGCGCGGGCTTCGACGGGTTCTACGCCAATGGAACCGGCGGCCTCCTGGCTGCTGCGGGGTTCGTGTTCGTCTCCTACGCCGGCGTGACCAAGGTCGCCAGCGTCGCCGAGGAGATCGAAAACCCCAGCCGGAACATCCCGCTGGGAATGCTCGGGTCGCTGGCGTTCACCACGCTGCTCTACGTGCTGGTCGTGTTCGTCCTGGTCGGCGTCACGCCGTCGCTGGACCTCGCGGGGTCTGCGACGCCGATCGCCGACGTAGCACAACTCACGCTCGCCGAACCGGGCGTCATCGCGGTCGTCGTCGCGGCGGTGCTGGCGCTCGTCAGCACGGCGAACGCGGGCATCCTGTCCTCGTCGCGGTATCCCTTCGCGATGAGCCGCGACGAGCTCGCCCCGCCGCGGCTCGCGCACGTCAGCGACCGGTTCGACACGCCGACAGTCGCGATCACGCTGACCGGTATCGTCACGATCCTGCTCATCGTCGGCGTCCCGATCATGGAGATCGCCAAGCTCGGCAGTGCATTCCAGATTCTGGTGTTCATCCTGGTCAACGTCGCGCTGGTCGCATTCCGGGAAAGCGGTGTCGACGGATACGACCCAGACTTCACCGACCCGCTGTACCCCTGGACGCAGGCGTTCGGCATCGTCGGCGGAGTCGTCTTGCTCACGCAGATGGGCTGGCTGCCCGTGGTTGGCGCAGTCTTCATCATCGGCGGCAGCACGCTCTGGTACCTCGGGTACGTGCGACCGCGCGTGCGCCGGGAAGGCGTCGCTCGCGACGCACTGCGCCGGCGGATCGGCAAGCGCGCCGTCGAACGGACCCGCTCGACGTTCGAGGCGAGTCCGGAGTACGACGTCCTCGTCGCCGTCACCGAGGAGACCTGCCGGAAACAGGAAGCAGCACTCACGGGACTCGCGACTGACGTCGCTGCGCAACGAGACGGGAGCGTCACGGTCGTCCGGTTCGATGAGGTTCCCCAGCAGTTACCGCTGGCTTCCGTGACGGACATGCAATCGCCCAGCGACGAGGCGTTCGAGAACCGCATGGAATCCGTCGCCGCGGCGACATCGGTCCCCGTCGAATACGGCGAGATCGTCAGCCACGACCCCCGACACGCGGTCGTCAACTTCGCCGACCACCACGACGCGGACCTGCTCGTGGTCGGCGAGGCCTCGCGCGGTCTCTGGTCCCGGCTGTTTGGCAGCGACACCGACTGGATGCTCCAGCACACGCCCTGTGACGTCCTGCTCGTAGACGCCGACGACGTGACCGCCGACGGCGAGGTCGCACTCGTCACCGACGAGGGGCCTTTCGAACCGGTCAAGGTCGAACTCGCCGACGCGCTCGCGAGCGCGACGGGTGCCAGCCTCGCACTGATTCAGGGGATCCCTGCAGATGCGACGGACGAACAACGAACCGCGGTTCGGACGTATCACGAGAAGTTGTGTGAGCTGTGTGACGGACCCGTGGATTCGCGCGTCGTCGAGAGCCAGAGTCCGGCCGACCTGGCGTCGTGCGCCGACAGTGCCGACCTGGTCGTCGTTCAAACGAGCGGCTCGCCGACGACCGCCCGCCGCCGAGAGCGACTGCTCGACGCCGTCGAGTCACCAACCGTGATCGTCCGCCCCAAACGTGAGAACCAGTCCGGTCTGATCGGTCGGCTGTTCGAGCGCGTCGCGTTCTAGGCGTCTTTCGCGCCCTCGACCGTCCTGCGAACGGCGTCGACGCCCTCGTCGTGGACGAGGTCGCCGACGACCACCACGTCGGCGTCCTGGGCCATCTGGTGGGCCGAATCGTAGTCGTGGATGCCGCCGCCGTAGAACAGCGTCGCGTCGTCGAGTTCGTTCTGTGCCGCAGCGACCTTCTCGGGGTCGCCGAGCATCCCGGAGTACTCGATGTAGACGATGTCCTGCCCGAACATCTGCTCGGCGACCTCGGCGTAGGCCGCGACCTCTTCGGCGTCCAGGTCGCAGTCGGCCTGCGTGTACTCCGCCACCGACGAGTCCGGGTTGAGGACGATGTAGCCTTCGGTGAAGGTCCGCGCCCAGTCGATGTCGTCGTCGAGTCGCGCCCACTCCTTGTGTGCGCCGGTCACCCAGGAGATGTCGCCGGCGTTGAACACGATCGGAATGAGATAGCCGTCGAGCGAGTCGTCGTGCACCACGGCGTTCGAGTGGCTCGGCTCGATGTAGAGATCGACGTCGTACTTGCCGCAGGCCTCGACGACGGTGGCCATTTTCTCCTCGGTCATACCGGTCGTCCCACCGACGGCGATCGCGTCGGTCCCGGTCTGACAGACGTCCTCGAAGGTCTCGCCGTCGACCAGGGTCTTGTCCGGGTCCACCTTCAACAGGTGGTCCCACTCCGTCCAGGGGCCGCTCATACGCGGTGATTCCTACCGACAGTGAAAACACTTCGGAAACGACACTGCCCCTCAGTCCGCCGCTTCCGCGCCGAGTTGGGCCTGCCACTCGCGGATCTGGTCTGCGCTGACGCCCTGGACGTCAGTCGCTACCTCGTCGGCGTCGACCCGCTGGAGGTCCTGCAGCGTCTCGACTTCCACGTCGGCCAGTTTCTCTGCGGTCCGTTCGCCCAGTCCGTCGAGGTCCACGAGGTCGTCCACCGACTGGCGCGCCTGGTACTCCTCGTAGTTGCAGATCGGACAGCCCAGTTCCCACGGCTCGTCGCCGTTGTGCACCGTCAGTTCCGGCAGGTCGTGTTCCGCACACCGCTCGTCTTCGATCTCGATGTCGCCCCGGCGCGGCAGCGGCAGCGAGTACTCGCAGTCCGGATAGCGCGTGCAGCCGACGAGGCGCGACCCGCTGCGGAGTTGCTTGATGGCGAGTTCGCCGCCATCCTCCTCGCCGCACTCCGGGCAGTCACCGATGACCTCGTCCTCGCTCTCGTCTGCCTCGTCGGCCCGGCACTGCGGGCAGCCGTGGGTGAACGTGTCCCGCCCGGCGAGCAGTTTGACGTGTTTGAGGTCGTGCTCCTCGCATTTCTCGTCGATGACCGTCGGTTCGCCCTTGCTCGGCAGCGGCAGCGTGTACCGGCAATCGGGGAAGCCGTCACAGCCCACGAAGTGCGAGCCGTGCCGGCTCTTCCTGATGAGCAGGTCTTCGCCGCACTCCGGACACGGACCGAGCGTCCGGTCGGCCTTCAGTGACTCCTGGAGGTGGTCGCCCACTTCCTCGCGCGACTCGTGGAGCGCGTCGAACACCTTCTCTAACATCTCACGGGACTCGTCGGTCACGTCGTCAAGCGTCGCCTCGCCGCTGGCGATCGCGGCCATGTCTTCCTCCAGTTCGGCCGTCATCTCCTCGCTGACGATGAGGTCCGCGAACTCTTCGGCGGCCTCGACGACGGCTTTCGCGAGCGTCGTCGGCCGCGGCGGATCCTGCTCGATGTAGCCTCGGTCGTACAGTTTCTCGATAGTGTTGTGACGCGTCGCCTTCGTCCCCAGGCCCAGCGACTCCATCTTCTCGATGAGTCGCGACTGGCCGTAGCGCCGCGGCGGCTGGGTCTGCTTGGCTTCGAGTTCGACGTCGTCGATGACTAGGTCCTCGCCCTCCTCGACGTCGGGGACGTGGTTCTCGCTGGCGCTGGAGTAGGGATACACGTCGTGGTACCCGGGTTCGACCAGACGCTTGCCGTTTGCCTTCAGCTGGCAGTCGTTGGCCTCTGCGACGACGCGCAGGTGTTCCCAGGTCGCTGGCTCCGCGACGGTCGCGAAGAAGCGCCGAACGACGAGTTCGAAGATCTCCCACTCGTCCTCGTCGAGTTCGCTCCGGTTCGGGAGTTCGCCCGTCGGATGGATCGGCGGGTGGTCGGTCGTCTCGTCGTCGCCCTCCGTGGGTTCGATATCGTCCTGTTCGAGCAGGGACGCCGCCTCCTCGTCGAACGTCGTCCCGGTGAACGCGTCCAGGAGTTCCTCGGGATCGAGATCGTCGGGGTACACCGTGTTGTCCGTCCGCGGATAGGTCATGTAGCCGGCGGTGTACAGCTCCTCGGCGATGGACATCGCGCGCTGGGCCGAATACCCCAGCGAGCCGGCGGCGCTGATGAAGGCCGTCGTGTTGAACGGGTCCGGCGGGTTGTCAGTGCGCGTCCGGCGACGGACCTGCGTGACCGTCGCGGCGGACGCTTCCTGCAGCCGCTCGAACGCCTCGTTGGCAGCCTCCTCGTCCCAGACGCGCTCGGCCTCGCTACCGTCGTCGTCGTAGAAGTACTGGGCTTCGAAGCCGTCCCCGTCCTTCAGGAGGTCGGCGAACAGCTCCCAGTAGTCCTCGGGATCGAACGCTTCGATCTCGCGCTCGCGGTCGACGATGAGCTTCAGCGTCGGCGACTGGACGCGCCCGACGGAGATGAAGTCGTCACCGAGCTGACGCGCAGACAGCGAGAGGAAGCGCGTCAGCGCCGCGCCCCAGATGAGGTCGATGACTTGCCGGGCCTCCCCCGCGGCGGCGAGGTCGAAGTCCAGATCGTCGGGATTGGCGAACGCGTCGCGAACCTCGCGTTCGGTGATCGAGGAGAAACGGACGCGCTTGATCGGGACGTCCGTCTCGTCGTCGATGATCTCGTAGGCCTCCTTCCCGATGAGTTCGCCCTCGCGGTCGTAGTCGGTCGCGATGACCGCCTCGTCGGCCCGGCGCGAGAGTTCACGCAGCGTCTGGACGATGTTTTCCTTCGTGGGCGATTTCGTGATGTCCGCGTCGATGAGTTCGACGGGCTGGACGTCGCGCCAGTCGTTGTACTCGGGGGGAAAGTCGACGCCGACGACGTGGCCGGAGAGCCCGACGACGCGCTTGTCGCCCCAGCGATAGACGTTGACGCCGTTGCGTCGCTCGGCCTCGGCGCTCCCTTCGCTCAGAATCTCGGCGATGCGCCGCGCGGCGTTGTCCTTCTCGGTGATGATCAACTCCACGGCGGCCCACCTCCCGGTACGCGGGTGGTCATTGCCAGTTCGTAGGCGGACCCAGTTTCTAAAGGTTTCGCCGGCGAAAACCGCCGTACTGCGCGGATGCGCGCCCGCGCAGGGCGCCCCCGCGGGCGCGCTCGACTACCCAGCGTACCCCCGAACGGCCACCAGCAGCGGCACGAGCGCGACGACCGCCAGTATCGCAAAGAGCGTCGGGAGCGCGGGGGCGAAGACGCCCGCCAGCGACCAACTCGCGACGACCAGGTACACTGCCACCAGAAACACGATCCACTCGCGCGTGGCCTCCCTGATCGCGGGCTGCGTCGCCGAGAGCGCCACGAGTGCGACCACGAGGACGACCAGATCGACGACCAGTGCCACCGCCGTCGTCTGCAGGACCGGCGCAGTGAGGAGCCAGCGGACGGCGAAGTCCACGACGAGTACCCCCGGCAGGGCACTCAGCGCTGCAGCGAAGACCCCCATCGAGGACAGCGGCGGGACGAGCACCGACACGACGTAACCGGCCCCGAGCACGTACAACACGAGGAGGACGACCACGCCGACCACTCCGAGTAACCCGGCGAGTTCGAGACTGACGACGAGCGGCGCGGCCGCGAACCCGCCGGCGAGGAGGGAAATCCCCGCGAACACGCCGCCGGCGAAGCGAAGATTACTGCGCTCCGCAGCCGAGAAGGACGGACGCGGGACGAGCGGCAACGAGGTCCGCCCGCCGACGCTCACCGCGAGACAGAGGAGGCCGCTCGCGAAATGACCGGCCAGGACAGCAGCCACGAGAAAGGCCGGTCCGACGATCGCTTCCGTCGGCAAATTGAGTAGCTCCAGGGGGTCCGTCGTCAACGGCGGCGCGTCCTGGAGGATCGAGTACGCGCGATAGGTGACGTAGCCGGTCCCGACGTAGGCCGCGACCGCGAGCAGGCTCACCAGCGTCCTGACTATCGCCCCCCGAGAGACGCGACCGTCTGCCCCCATTGCCAGGAGCTATCAACAGTTGAGAGTATAAAATTCGCTCATCGAACAGACCGAAACCGATTCTCAGAAGCGACCCGCGACAGTGGCTACTCGTCCAGTTCCGCTCGCAACAGCTGGTCCACGACCACCTTTTTCCACTCGGGTTCGCTCACGTTCCTCGCGAACCGCTCGTGCAAAAACGTGGGCGAAAAAGCCGCTCGTTCCTGTCGTCGCTCACGGCTGACGCCGTCCTCGTTTGCCGAGACACGTCCCGGTCGTGTCTCGCATCCCGCGCGCGAGTTAGTCGTCCAGTTCCGCTCGCAGCAATTGATTGACGTCGCCGGGATCTGCACTCCCGCCGGTCTTCTGCATCACCTGGCCGACGAGGAAGTTGATCGCCCCGCCCTCGCCGTCGTAGTAGTCCTCGACGGCGTCGGGGTTCTCCTCGATCGCTTCGGTGACGGCCGCCGCCACCTCGTCCTCGTCGGTCTTACCCAGTCCCTCCTGGTCGACGATGGTATCGGGGTCAGCGCCGTCGTCGAGCATCGAGCGCAGGACCGTCTCGCGGGCGTTCTTCGCGGTGATCTCGTCGGTGGCGACGAGTTCGACCAGGCGCATGACCTCGTCGAGGCGGTCCGCGATCGCCGTGATCTCCATGTCGCGGTAGTTCAGCTCGCCGAGGAGGTTGTCCGCGACCCACGTGGCCGCCAGGTCCGGGTCGTACTCGCCCGCGACGTCCTCGAAGAAGTCCGCGACCTGCTTCGTGGAGGTGAGCTTCGAGGCCGCCTCCTCGCTCAGGCCGTACTCCTCGCGGAAGCGCTCGCGGCGGGCGTCCGGGAGTTCCGGGATGGGGATCGTCTCCTTCCAGTCCGACACCTGCAGCGCCGGCAGGTCCGCCTCGCGGAAGTAGCGGTAGTCCTTCTCCTCCTCTTTCGAGCGCATCGAGACCGTGTTGCCGTGCGTCTCGTTGAAGTGGCGGGTCTCCTGCTCGACGGCGCGACCGGACTCGATGAGCTTCTTCTGGCGGGACTTCTCGAAGGCCAGCGCCTTCTCGGCGCCCTTGTGGCTGGAGATGTTCTTGACCTCCGTGCGGTTAGCGTCTTCGAGGACCGCATCGTCGATGGAGCCGTCGTCGGCGACCTCCTCGGCGGGCACCATCGAGAGGTTGGCGTCGATCCGGAGCGACCCGTCGCGCGTCGGGTCGAAGATGCCCAGGTACTCCAGCACCTCTTCGAGCTTTTCGAGGAACGCGCGCACCTCGCTGGGGTCGCGGAAGTCCGGTTCCGTGACGATCTCCATCAGCGGCGTGCCGGCGCGGTTGTAGTCGACGAGCGTGTAGTCGGCGCGCTCGATGGAGCAGGTCCGCGTCTCGATGTCCTCGGTCCCCTCGCGGACGTGGCGGATGCTCCCCGGGTCCTCTTCGAGGTGCGCGCGACGGATCGTCACCTGTCGACGATCGCCCGCGACGGCGAACTCCAGGGTCCCGTCCTGGCAGATGGGCGCGTCGTACTGGGTGATCTGGAAGTTCTTCGGCAGGTCCGGGTAGTAGTAGTTCTTCCGGTGGAACGTCGTCTCTTCGGGGATCTCGGCGTCGATGGCTTTCCCGACCTTGACGGCGGCCTCGACGGCGCCCTCGTTGAGCACCGGGAGCGCGCCGGGCAGCCCGAGACAGACCGGGCAGGTGTGGGTGTTCGGCTCCGCTGCCTGCTCGGTCGAACAGCCACAGAAGATCTTCGTCGCCGTCTCGAGCTGGACGTGTACCTCCAGTCCGATGACGGCGACGAGATCCCCCGTTTCGGCAGCCTGTGCAGTCATTACCCGGAGTTTGCGACCCGCCGGCTAAAGACTAACGACCCGACACGGACGGTACGGTCAGACCCGCCGACGGCGACCGCCTCGCAACAGTGAGCGGATCTGCCGCATCGGTTACTTAAAAGCCCATACATAGCAGAGAAAATCATTCCCCCGTGACTCGTCTGGTTCGTACTGGAGGCGCTCCCGCGGCAGTCCCACTCTCTTCGACGGCCAGGAGCGTTCCCCGAATCCCCCCGTCTCCCCACGGATTCAACCGTTCTCACCCCCATCGAAAAGAATGGGCGTCGTCGAACAGCCACGCCCCGTGTTTGATACTCGTCCACGTCGTATGGCAGCCGTGCTCACTGATCGACTTCGCCGCGTCGGCTACGGGTGGCTCGTCGTGCAGGGTCTGCTGGCCGCGATTGCGCCCGAACGGAGCATCGACGTGAAATTCAAACTGTGGGGAGCGGGCGTCGAGAACGTCGGTGCCCTCGAACCGAAGGACTGGTACGTCAGAAGCGTCCGGGCGGCCGGCGTCGGCATGATCGCCGCCGGAATCACGGGCCTGCTGTTCGAGCGCAACGCAGGCGTCGAGGAGGACGACGCAGGCCGCGAGCAGGACTGAACAGGTCGGACTACTGGTGCTCTGGCGACAGGGACGCGCGGTCACGGGCGAACCGCTGGAAGTTCTCGAAGAGGCGGGTGACCTGTGCCGTCTCGGCGTGGCGGGACGCAGTCGCGGCCGAGAGCACGGCGTCGACGCGCTCGTCGTCGACCTCCCCGCGTTTGTTCTCAGTCACCCAGCGGGCGGTGTCTCTGTCGTACTCGGGGTGGAACTGGACGCCGACGGCGTTCCTAACGCGGAACGCCTGGACGCAACAGTCGTTCTCGGCGAGTCTGGTCGCCCCGGGCGGGAGCTCGGACACCACGTCCGAGTGGGTCTCGAACGCGACGAACTCCTCACTGATTCCCGCGAACAGGTCGGAGTCGGCACACTGGCGAACCGTCCGGTAGCCGAGTTCGTAGTCGTCCATGGCCGACACTGTTCCGCCGAGTGCGGCAGCCAGAAGCTGGTGCCCCCAGCAGACGCCCAGGACTGGCACGCCACAGTCGACGGCGTCCTGCACCCAGCCTTCGACGTCGTCGATCCACGGCTCGTCCCAGTAGACGGAGGTCTGCGAGCCCGAGATGACAGCGCCGTCGTACGGAAAATCCCTGTAGCCACCGGCGGCCGAAACGTCCGGAAACGCCCCCTCGCTCACCTTGAACACGTCTAGTTCTACGTCGAACTCCCGCCGGAAGTTCCGCTCCGCCGGCGTGTCACCGAGAGATGCGTCGAGCAACGCGAGTTTGCCGACCATATTGTATGCTAGGCACACAACTATGAAATACTATGTGGTCGGCCCGGATCGAGTCGTGTGACGACGACTGTCGTGTGGGGCCAGTTACTCGTTCTGGTATTCCTTCTCGAACCCGCGGAACTCGGTTCGGTGTGCCTCTTCGTCCGCGAGGATGGTGACGGCGAGGTCCTCGGTCACGGGATCGTTCGCGTCCTCCGCGGCGTCGACGAGGTTGCGGTACGTCTCGATGGCGTCCTCTTCGGCGTCGAGGACGCCCCGAATCACCGAGATGACGTCCGTCGAGTCCTCGGGCGGCTGGAGCGAGTCCTGCCGGGACGAGAACTCCGCGGAACCGGGCGGCCGAGCGTCGAGTTGCTTGAGTCGCTGTCCGAGCTGATTGGCGTGATTCAACTCTTCCTGAATGTCCTGCTGCAGACTCTCCTTGATCTCTTCGGCGCGCACGCCGTCGAGCACGATCGCGTTCGTCTGGTAGTTCATCACGGTCTCCATCTCGTCGATGTACGCCTTTTCGAGGATTTCGATGACGCGGTCAGAAGACATCGCCTGAGTGTACGCGTTCCGAGACAATGGGTTTTCTGCCGAACGTGAGACGTCGTGTCACGATTGGCCGGTCGATGAGTCCCAGCTAGGGTCGACCGCTCACTCCGTGACGATCTGGCCGTCGAGATACGCCCTGATTTTGTCGTTCGTCGACTGGGTGATCTTCCGAAAGGTCACGACGCGGTCGCCGTCTTCGCGTCGGTCCTCGACGACGTCGAGTTTCAGTCCCATGTCGTCGAAGTGGTCGAACAACTGCTCGACGACCCGTGGCGGCGCCCGTACTGTGTGTTCCTCCCCGACGGTCTCTCCGTCGTCGATCCGTTCGATCGTCTCGATCATCGGCGACAGAACGGACTCCCCGAGGTCGTGTGCGCGATCGCGACGCTCCTGCTCGTCCTCGGCGAACTCGACCGACTGGAACGCCTCGCGGATGATCCGCCGGAACATGAACGGTTGGCCGTAGTCGAACGGCAGCGAGAAAGCGTACGCGAGGTCGTCCTGGTTCGCCGCCGACGTGGTGTACTTGAGCTGCTGGGTCACGTCGAGTGACTTCATCACGACGCCCTCGCCGCCGGCGTCGTCGAGGTCATCGACGAGCGCTGGCAGGGTCTCGACCGCCTCCTCGGGCACGTAGACGCCGTGGAACGGAACCTGCGGGATGTCGTACTGCTCACAGAGGTCGCGGCGCTCCGGGACGGGGACCGACTCGCCGGTCTCGCGCTCGCGGACGTCGAACACGCGGAAGGCGAGCGACTCGACGCCGGAGTAGTCGTGGGTCGTATAGGGGTTCTCCGGCCCGACCATCTCACCACAGAGCATCAGATCCGGATGGTCGGCGAAGAACGACTCGACGGGCAGTAACTCTCTGGCTTTGTAGGTCGTGAACGGACAGACGATGCCGCTGCGCGTGAACGCCAGCGGTTCCGCTGCGGGGTCGCCGGCGACGCGAGCGACCCGAACGTTGAACCCGTCGAGTTTCTCCTCGATCGCGATCTCGTCCTCGAAGTGGCGGGGCACGCCCTCCTCGACGACGAGCGTGCGCGGGACTTTCGGGAACCCGTCGACGACGGTGTCTTCCATGAGGACGACGCCACGATTGAGGTCGCTCCGGTAGTCGGGGAGGTACTCGTACTCCCGGCCGCGAAAGGTGCGAGTCTCGAAGTGCTCGCGTAACTCCGCGAACCGCGACGCCGAAAGTCCGAGGCGCTCGTGGTACTCCATGACAGGGGCAACGGCGCGACGGGACAAGAAAGCACGACCCCGTTCCCAGCGCCCGGGACCGACGTCACGCCTCGTCGCCGTCGGCAGTCCCCGCAGGATCGGGACGGACGACCAGGACGGCACCCAGCGCCGCCTCGGCGACGCGTTCCTCGAAGTCGCCGAAGACGAGTTCCCGCCAGTCGGGCGCGCGTTCGCCGAGCGCGATGGCGTCCACGTCACGCGCCGCCTCGGCGATCGCCTGCACCGGGCTGTCAGACTGGACGCGATCGGTCCTGATCCGGGCTGGATCGATCTCCGCGTCGTCCAACGCTCGCTCGGCGCGGTCCAGCAGGTTCAGCGTGTCGGCGTCCGGCCCGGCCACCTCCAGCAGGTGGATCGTCGTGTCCGTGGTGCTGAGGAGGTCCGCGACGACGGTACCGATCCGTTCGGCGGCGACGGCGCCGTGGAGCGCGACGAGCAGATCGTCGGCCGCCATCGCCGGGTTGAGGTGGACGATGAGGTCCGCCTCGGTCTCGCCGGCGACGCGATCGAACGTCTGGGCCTCGTCGTGCGTGAACACGAGCCTCGTCTCGACCGTCGCACCGGCGTCCGCGAACGCCTCCGCGATGGCGTCGAGTTTGGCGGCCCCCTGCTCCTCGAAGGACAGTCGCGCCTGGTTGGGCGTCGTCTGCTCTGGGATGACGTGATAGCCGAGGACGACCACCTCGGCGGCCCCGAGCAGGTCCAGAACGCCCGGCGGGACCGTCTCACCTTCGAGGACTTCGACGGGGACGAGTGCGCGGACCATCAGATCTCACCTTTGAGAGAGACGTCGCGGGCATAGTAATAATACCACCCGGCCGCCGCGACCATCAGCGCCAGACCGACGACCTGCGAGAGGACCTGCATGAAGCCGATGAGCGCGAAACTCGCGAGCGCACCCAGGACGGGCACGACCGGGTACCCCGGGACGCGAAAGGTCGGGTCGTACCAGTCGGGTTCGTCGCGGCGCAGCGCCAGCAGCGCGACGCAGAGCAGTCCGTACATGACCAGATGGAGGAACGACGCGACCTCGGCCAGCACCTCGACGGCACCGCTCGCGACCAGCAGGATCACCGGCACGCCCGCTAGCAGGAGCGCGACGTGCGGCGTTCCGTATCGGAGGTTGACGACGCCGGCGCGCTTGGGAAAGAGCGCGTCACGCGAGAGCGCGAACAGCGCCCGGGAAGAACTGAGAATCGACGCGTTCGCGGACGACACCGTCGCCAGCAGGCCGGCGACGAGGATCGCAACTGCGCCGAGCGGCCCGACGAACGACCGGGCCACTTCGACCATCGCCGTCTCGCCGAAGCCGGCCAACTGCTCGCTGGGGAACGCGCTCGTCGCGACGAAGATCGTCAGGACGTAGAAGACGCCGACGACGAGCACCGACCCGACCATCGCCAGCGGCAGGTTTCGGCCGGGGTCTTTGATCTCGCCGGCGACGGTCGCGACCTGTGCGAAGCCCAGATACGACGTAAAGACGAGCGCGGCCGTCGTGAACACCGGCATCGTCCCGAACGGCATGAACGTCTCGGGCGTCTGGCGACCGCCGAAGACGCCGAGCGCGTCGAGGCCGCCGTAGGAGAGGAACACCGTCAGGATCACCAGAAGGAGGCCGACGACGCCGTTCTGGAGCTTCGCGGCGTTCTCGGTCCCGGTCATCGAGAGGGCCGTGAGAAAGACGCCGAACGCGAGGCCGAACGCGAGCACGGGGTCGAACCCGAGCGAGAGCCCGAGTTCCGACAGCACCGCCGCGGCGTAACTGCCGAAACCGACGAGGTAGAACGCGGACGCGAACACCAGGCCGAGCCAGAGGCTGATCCCGACGACGGTCCCCGCGAGCGTCCCGAGCCCGCGGGAGATGAAGTAGTAGCCCCCGCCGCTCCGGGGCATCGCCGTCGCGAGTTCGGAGGCGGGGAGCGCGACCAGTAACGCCACGACCGCGCCGATCGCGAACGAGAGGGCCGCGGCCGGGCCGGCGCGACCGGCAGCGATCCCCGGAAACACGAAGATGCCGGCGCCGATCATCGTCCCGATCCCGATCGAGAGCCCACCGGAGAGCGAGAGCGTCCGCTCCAGTTCGACGCCGGAGACCTCGTCGACGGTCGCCTCCGCCTCGACGACCCCGTCGGTCCCTTCCGGCCGTTCACCGTCACGATTGACCCCCGACGCGTCCGGTGGGCTCGTGGGCATTGCCAAAGGGTGCACCCGGCGTGCTCATAGTAGTGTGGGAGACAGGTCGAGATCGGCACGCCGCGTCCCGTCCGTTCCGCGACGCACCGGGCGCGAACGGCTGGTACCTATTTCATCCTGGGCGGCCGTAGCACCCAGTATGCCCGATCATCCGCTCAAGCAGCGGTTCGTCATCGACACCTCCGCGGTCCTCACCGAAGAGATCCGACGGGGAGACGAAGAACTCAACGAGGCCGCCAACCGGCTGTTCGACCTGATCGCGGAGGCGAAACTCGGGCTCAACATCTCCTGTTACATGCCGCCCTCGATCTACGAGGAGTTGCGGCTGATGCTCGAAAACCGCGACGTCGACGACGAAGTGTACTCGAAACTGAACACCTGGGTCATCAAGAAAAACCCCGCCCGCTTCGAGGTGATGATCCCCGCCGAGATCGTGTACGGCTTCATCGACGAGATGTCCGATCGCGTGGATCGGGGCCTCCGCGTCTCCGAAAAGGCCGTCCGCAAAGCCGAGGAGTCCCGCGCCAAGGACGTCGAGGAACACGAGTACATGACCGAAGTCGACGCCGTCATCTCCGACCTGCGCGACGAGTACCGGAAGACGCTCCGCCAGGGCGTCCTCGACTCCCGGGAGGACTTCGACCTACTCGTGCTCGCGCGGGAACTCGACGCCGGCGTCGTCACCGAAGACCAGGGCATCATCAACTGGGCCGAAGACTTCGGCCTGCGCTATCTGAAGGGACGGGACTTCCCGACGCTCCTGGAGGAGTATCTGGCCGCCTCGGATCACGAAGGGTGGTGAAAAAACGAGTGCTCAGGCCGAGTGAACGGTCACGTCGGGATCGTTGGGCTGTGCGTCGGTGATGAGGCGGTACACCGGCGAGCGCTGCGGGTACTCGGCGATCTTCGCTTTGTCCTCGTCGCTCAGGCTCTCGCCCGTCACCTCGACCTCGATGCGCGGTGCCTCGTACATCTCGTCGGCCCTGTCTACGTCGTGGATGCCGAGGAACACTCGCAGGTCCGTCGGGATACTGGCGTGGGTGGTGACGTCCTCGACGTCGATGCCCTCGCGGATGGCGTTGCAGACGATTGTCCCGTTGACACACGCCGTCAGCGCCGCGAGCGCGCCCTCGATAGCCTCGTAGCGGTCCATCGTGTCCTCGTAGCCCATCGCCTCTTCGAGTTCCGGCGCGAGACCGAATTCCAGCGTGTGCTCGCGGTCCTCGGCCATCTCCTCGCCGCCGAGTCCGAAACCGCGTATGGTGGCTGTCGTGCGGTTCGCGACGTCCTCGGCGACCCCAGCAGCCCTGAACTCTACTATGGCGTCTTCGGGGTTCTCGGCGACCCAGTCGATGAATTCCAGGTGGTCTTGGACGTTGACGCCGTGTTTGGTTTCAGGTGTGGTTACTTCTGCTCCCATGCAAGAGAGGAGGCCACCGGACCGGTTAGTTATGAACTGGCCACCAGATATCCCAATCTGGTAGGATACCCCCGCAGAAGGTGGTTCTGAGTGGCAACCGAGACGACCGGGGATCGCAGGAGTGCGCACTGGTGGTCCGGTAAGCCCGACCGCGCTGGCGGTAGGGTCAGCGCGTGAGGAGAATGTTCGGCGACACAACACGACCACGCCGAGACCGCCGGGTCGGCCGTGATAATCCCGTCGGGATACCTATCAGAAACAATGTGAATGTCTGACGTAAGTTTATGATGGCAGAGAAGACCTGTATTGATATGGCGAGCGGCAATCGAGTCGAAGAACTCGAATCGAGGGTCAAAGAACTGGAGGCGACGGTCGACGGGTTGACGGACGAACTCGTCGAGTGCAAGGTTCGCATCCGCGAACTGGAGAACGTCGTCGACGCTGCCGGCGGACTGGACGCCATCGAAGGCATGGCCGAGGGCGACTCGGCGACCCAGCCCGAACCCGAGCAGACGGCAGAAACCACCACGGCAGACGCCGAGACGGAGGAACCAGCCGACACGACTAAATCGGAGGCACCCGACGATGCGGACGAGACGGAGTCCGAATCGAGCGACATCATCATCGCGTAACGGGCTCCGGTCACGAGCACCCCCATGCATATAAAAGAGCTCGTCCTTGACAACTTCAAGAGCTTCGGCCGCAAGACGCGGATTCCGTTTTTCGAGGACTTCACCGTCGTCACCGGCCCGAACGGCTCCGGCAAATCGAACATCATCGACAGCGTCCTCTTCGCGCTCGGTCTCGCCCGGACCTCCGGCATCCGCGCCGAGAAACTGACCGACCTCATCTACAACCCCGGTCACCAGGACGGCGACGGCGAGAGCGACGAGGAACGCGAAGCCAGCGTCGAGGTCATCCTCGACAACTCCGACCACACGTTAGAGCGGTCGGCGGTCATCAACGCCGCCGGCACCGAGGACGTCGGCGACGTCGAGGAGATCAGCATTCGACGCCGGGTCAAAGAGACCGAGGACAACTACTACTCCTACTACTACATCAACGGTCGCTCGGTCAACCTCGGCGACATCCAGGACCTGCTCGCGCAGGCCGGGATCACCCCCGAGGGGTACAACGTCGTCATGCAGGGCGACGTGACCGAGATCATCAACATGACCCCGCACGCGCGCCGGCAGATCATCGACGAGATCGCCGGCGTCGCGCAGTTCGACGCCAAGAAAGAGGACGCCTTCGAGGAGTTAGAGGTCGTCGAGGAACGCATCGAGGAAGCGCAACTCCGCATCGAGGAGAAACAGGACCGACTCGACCAGCTCGAAGACGAGCGGGAGACGGCCCTGCAGTATCAGGACCTCCGCGACGAGAAAGAGGAGTACGAGTCCTTCCGGAAAGCCGCGGAGTTGGAGGACAAACGCGCCGCGCTCGACGGCCTCGACGAGGAGATCGAGGAGCTGGACGACGAACTGCAGGACCTCCAGCGCGAACTCGACGAGCGCCAGGGGAAAGTCGTCAGGCTCGAAGAGGACCTCGAAGACTTAAACGCCGAGATCGAGCGCAAAGGCGAGGACGAGCAGCTCCGCATCAAACGCGAGATCGAGGAGGTCAAAGGCGAGATCTCTCGGCTCGAAGACGCCGTCGAGAGCGCGGAAGCGAAGATCGAAGACGCGGAGAACGAGCGCCGGCAGGCGTTCGTCCAGATCGACCGCAAGCAGGAGCAGATCGACGACCTGGAGGACGACATCCGCGAAAAGAAGGTCGCCAAGTCCTCCATCAAGGCCGACATCCAGGGCAAAGAGAGCGACCTCGAAGACCTGGAAGCGCGCATCGACGAGATCGGCGAGGAGTTCGAGGAAGTCAAGGCCGAACTCGACGAGAAACGCGCCACCCTGGAGGAAGCCAAATCAGAGAAAAACGACCTCCAGCGCGAGCAGGACCGCCTGCTCGACGAGGCGCGTCGGCGCTCGAACCAGCAACGCGAGAAAGAGGAGGCCATCGAGGAGGCCAAAGAGCGCGTTCCCGAAATCCAGGCCGAGATCGACGACCTCGAAGCCGAACTGGAGAAGGCCGAACAGAACCGCGAGACCATCTCCGGCGTCGTCGAGGACCTCAAACGCGAGAAGCGGCAGTTGCAGTCCGACCTCGACGACATCGAGGACACGATTTCGGCGAAACAGCAGGAGTACGCCGAACTCGAAGCGAAGGCGGGCCAGGACGGCGACTCCTCGTACGGGCGCGCGGTGACGACGATCCTCAACGGCGGTATCGAGGGCGTCCACGGCACCGTCGGCCAGCTCGGCGGCGTCAGCGCCGAGTACGCGACGGCCTGTGAGACCGCCGCCGGCGGCCGCCTGGCCCACGTCGTCGTCGACGACGACAGCATCGGTCAGCACTGTATCGAGTACCTCAAATCTCGGCAAGCCGGGCGAGCGACCTTCCTGCCGATCACGAAGATGCAGTCACGGTCGCTCCCTTCGCTGCCGAGCCACGACGGCGTGATCGACTTCGCCTACAACCTCGTTGACTTCGACTCGCAGTACCGCGGCATCTTTTCGTACGTACTCGGCGACACGCTCATCGTCGAGGACATGAACACCGCCCGTGACCTGATGGGCGACTTCCGGATGGTCACGCTCGACGGCGACCTCGTCGAGAAGTCCGGCGCGATGACCGGCGGGTCCTCCAAGGGGACCCGCTACTCGTTCTCGGGCGGCAAAGGCCAGCTCGAACGGGTCGCTCAGCGCATCAACGAACTCGAAGACGAGCGCCAGTCGATCCGATCTGATCTGCGCGACGTCGAGGACCGACTCGACGACGCCCGCGACCGGAAGTCCGACGCCACGGACCAGGTCCGCGAGATCGAGTCGGACATCGAGAAACTCGAAGCCGAACGCGAGGAGATCGACGACCGCGTCGACCGCCTCGAGGACGAACTCGAAGAGATCGAAGCGGAGCGCGAGGAGGTCTCCGACCGGATGGACGACCTCGAAGGCGAGATCGCCGAGCAGACCCAGCGCATCGAGGCCGTCGAGGCCGACATCGACGAGCTCGAAACGGAGATCGAAGACTCGGAGATTCCGCGGCTCACGAGCGAGGCCGACGAGATCCGCGCAGAGATCGACGAACTGGAAGACCAGCTCGACGACTTCGACGCGGACCTGAACGAACTCCAGCTCGAAAAGCAGTACGCGGAGGAGGCCATCGAGGACCTCCACGACGACATCGAGCAGGCACAGAACCGCAAGGCCGAACAGGAAGAGAAGATCGCCGACCTCGAAGAGAACGTCGCCGAGCAGGAGGACCTGCTCGAAGCGAAAGAGGAGGCCGTCGCGGACCTGGAAGACGAACTCGCGGACCTCAAAGACGAACGGAGCGACCTCCAGGCCGAACTCAAGGAGGCCAAGGAGGCGCGCGACGAACAAGAGCGGGAGGTCACGGACGTCGAGGAGGAACTCGACGAACTCCGCGAGGAGCGCGACCGCCTCGAATGGGAGGTCGACGAACTCGAGAGCGAGGTCGGCGACTACGACCCCGAAGACGTGCCCGACCACGACGAGGTCGAGCGCGAGATCGACCGGCTCGAAACGGAGATGGAGAAGCTCGAACCGGTCAACATGCTGGCCATCAAGGAGTACGACGACGTCGCCGACGACCTCGAAGACTTAGAGGACAAGAAGGCGACGCTGGTCGAGGAGGCCGACGGCATCCGGGACCGCATCGAGTCCTACGAGGCCAAGAAGAAGGCCACGTTCATGGACGCCTACACGGCCATCAACGAGCAGTTCGAGGACATCTTCGAGCGGCTCTCGAACGGCTCCGGTACTCTTCACCTCGAAGACGAAGACGACCCCTTCGAGGGCGGCCTGACGATGAAGGCCCAGCCGAAGGACAAGCCGATCCAACGCCTGGCGGCGATGTCCGGCGGCGAGAAGTCGCTGACGGCGCTGGCCTTTATCTTCGCCATCCAGCGGTACAACCCCGCCCCGTTCTACGCGCTGGACGAGGTCGACGCGTTCCTCGACGCGAAGAACGCCGAACTAGTCGGCGAGATGGTCGACGAACTCGCGGGCGACGCGCAGTTCGTCGTCGTCTCCCACCGCTCGGCGCTGCTGGACCGTTCGGAACGAGCGATCGGTGTAACCATGCAGGAGAACAACATCTCCGCCGTGACCGGTATCGATCTGAGTTCAGACGACGCCGACGAGGAGGTGCCGGCCGATGACTGATGGGGAGTCGCGGAGCGACTCCGAAATGCGAGCGGGGAGCGAAGCGACCCGTGAGCAGAGCGAGGACGGCGAGGACGGCGAGGACGACCGAAGGGAGTCTTCGGAATCGGGAACGGCGAACGAAGTGAGCCGTGACCGCAGGGAGTCCTCGGAACAGTCGAGCGGGGAGGAGCGAAGCGACGACCCGCGAGACGACGACATCCCACTCAATATCTCGGGCCACGAGGACCGCGAGCGCCCGAACGGCGCGAAGTCGATGCTCGGGTCCGGCGAGAGCGAGGGGGCAAGCGACGAAGCCGACGCAGAGCCGGACGACGACGAAGAAGACGTCCAGGAAGTTGAGTACCGCAACCACTACGGGCCCGAACTTCCTGGCGAGGGAGACGACGACGACGAGGTCCAGCCCGTCGAGGTGCTGGTGCAACTCGCCAAGGACGGCGAGATCGAGCCGTGGGACATCGACATCGTAACGGTCACGGACAAGTTCCTCGACCGCCTGGACGAGGCTGACCTCCGGACCTCCGGGCGTGCGCTGTTCTACGCGTCGGTGCTCCTGCGGATGAAAAGCGACGCGATGCTCTCGGAGGACGAGGACGAAGAGCCCGAGCCCGAGCCGTGGGAGGCCGCGGCGATGGGCGAGGAGACGCCGATCGATCCCGAGGCCGACCCGTTCGCGACGCTGGAACAGGAGATGGACCGACGGCTCGAGCGCAAACGCGCCCGCGGAATGCCACAGACCCTGGACGAACTCGTCCGGGACCTCCGGGACGCAGAGCGGGACTCCTGGTGGAAAGAGTCCCGCGAGTACGACACCAGCGGCTCGCCAAGCAGCTATCAGCGCGGGACGCAGGAACTCGACTACCGGAGCGGCGACGACTTCCGGATGGACGACGAGCCGACCGAGGCAGACGTGACCGACACGGCCCACGGCGAGGACATCGACGCCGTCATCGACGACGTGTACGGCGCGTGTCTCGAACGCTGGGACACCGGCCGCGAGGAGGTGCTGTTCTCCGAGATCGTCGACGCCGGCGGCTCGCGCGTCGAGACGTTCCTCGGGCTGCTGTTTCTCGCCCACCGCGGGCAGGTGCGACTCCAACAGGACGACCTGTTCGGCGACCTCTGGGTGCAGGACCCCAACGCCGCGACCGGGTCGGAAGAAGTCGCCGCGGACTGATTTTCTAGCGGAGTCAAATTAGGGGCTCGTCATCTCACGCGCCCAAGAATGGGTGCTTACCCACGTCCAATGCCATGGGACAAACGGGATGACAGACAACAGCATCGGTCCGTTCGGTTGGTTCTCGGCCGCAGGTTTCGTGGTCCTGAGTCTGTTGTACGTCGTCGACGTGCAGGGAATCGCGGAGTGGCCAGTGTCCGCAACGGTCACCGGCGCGATCGCGATCCTGGCCGGCATCGGTGCCGCGCTGTTGTGGGCCGGGAACGACCCGACGAGCTCCGAGCCGCACCGGGCGACCCGAACAGACTGACGAGGCGACCCCATTTTTCAGCGGCGCGCTGACCCGACCGCCCAGTACGCGGACCGAAACGCGGCGAAAGAGCTATGTATGCCAAGGCGCATGTTAACAATATACATGACCCCCACCAAACTCCAGGAGCGAATGACCGAGATGGAAGGCCGGGTCGACACCGAGCAGATCGTCGACGCCCTGATGTACGTCCGCGACGACGGCCGTCGCTGACGCGACTTTTTCGTGGCGACGAGCGCGTCCGAGTAGCGACGTCTATGAAATTACTACCAACTCACGACTGCCGTGACGGGATCGCCCCCGAGCAGTGAGAACGTTTAACAGCGGGTCGGGCGATGCCGACGGTATGCACGACACCCGCCAGGTCTACCTCGTGGACGCGTTCACCGACGAGCCGCTGTCGGGGAACCCCGCAGGCGTGGTTCCCGAGGCCGACGATCTCGACGAGACACAGATGCAGGCCATCGCCTCGGAGCTGGGCGCCAGCGAGACCGTCTTCCTGCGCTCCTCGGACGACGCGGACCGTCGACTCCGGTATTTCACGCCGACGAACGAAGTCGATCTCTGCGGCCACGCGACGGTCGCTAGCCACGCATGGCTGGTCGAGCGCGACCACATCGACGCCGGCGAGCACACGTTCGAGACGAACACGGGCGTCCTGGACGTCACGATCGAGGACGACGGGACGGTGTGGATGACCCAGAACCAGCCCGAGATCCGGCGCGTCGACGTGGAGTACGAGACCGTCGCGGACGCGCTCGGCGTGGACGTGGCCGCGCTGGAAGACGTGGGCGCGGACCTGCCCCTGGCCGTGAGTTCGACCGGGCTCCCGTTCCTGATGGTGCCGGTGAACTTCCTCGAACACGTCTCGAACATGAACCCGCAGCTGGGCGCTATCGAGGAGGTGAGTCGCGAGGTCGACGCGGCGGGCGTCTACGCGTTCACCTTCGACGCGCTCGACGCCGACTCGACGCTGCACGGGCGCATGTTCGCCCCGAAAGAGGGCGTGCCCGAGGACCCGGTGACGGGGACGGCAAGCGGTGCCGCGGGCGCGTACGTCCGCGAGTACGACGCCTTCGATTCGGTCCCCGAGGAGATGGTGTTCGAGCAGGGCCATTTCGTCGACCGGCCGGGCAGGGTTCGCGTCCGGGTCGGCGCCGAGATCGAAGTCGGCGGGCGCGCGGTGACCGCACTGGACGGCAACCTGGTCGTCCCCGAGAGCGACGAAGACGACATCATCGAAGCGTGACATGATTTCCCTCCCAGAGGCAGTTTGCCGGACGGCCGGCAGCGAGACGGAGATCGGTGGGAGCGGCGGGGTAACGCCTGTATAACAATCCACCACCCGGCAGTGGGGTTTCGCATGGGAAGACACACCCACGATTCGGGCGAGGCCACGCGGTTTGGTCTGCGTCGTGTCGGCAAACGCAGCACGATTGACGCGGTTCGGAACCCTTTTTATCAGGGTTCTGCACCCTACAGGTGAGGACATGGCTGTACTCTGGCTGGACGAAATCGGGGCAGACGACCTCGAATCAGTTGGCGGGAAGGCGGCCTCGTTAGGGGAACTGACGGCCGCAGGCCTGCCGGTTCCCCCGGGGTTCGTCGTCACGGCGGGGACCTACCGACGATTCATCGAGGACACGGGCATCGACGAGGAGTTGTTCGAGGCTGTCGACGTCGACGCCGATGACTCCAAGGCGCTCGCGGAAGCGGAAGCGCGCGCAAAGGAACTCATTCTCGAGACGGAGATACCCGAGGATCTCAAAGAGGAGATCCTCGCCTCCTACGAGGAGGTCGGCGACGAGGCGTTCGTCGCCGTGCGTTCCTCCGCGACCGCCGAGGACCTGCCCGACGCATCGTTCGCGGGACAGCAGGAGACGTTCCTGAACGTCACCGGCGAAGACCTGCTCGACCGCGTGAAACGCTGCTGGGCCTCCCTGTTCACCCAGCGGGCGACCTACTACCGAGAGCAGCAGGGGTTCGACCACGACGTCGTCGACATCGCCGTGGTCGTCCAGCAGATGGTCGCCGCCGAGAAATCCGGCGTCATGTTCACCAGTCACCCCTCGACCGGTGAACCCAAGATCATCATCGAGGCCGCGTGGGGCCTCGGCGAGGGCGTCGTCTCCGGCTCCGTGACCCCCGACAACTACGTCATCGACCGTGCGAGCGGCGAGGTCACAGACGTCGAGGTCGCGGACAAGAAGACGATGTACGACAAGGACCCCGAAACCGGGGAGACCGACGAGATCGAGGTTCCCGAGGACAAGCGCACCGAGCGCGTCCTCTCGGAGGCCGAGATCGACCGGCTCTGTGAACTCGGCGAGCAGGTCGAGGACCACTACGACACGCCACAGGACGTCGAGTGGGCGATCTTCGAGGGCGAGGTCTACATGCTCCAGTCCCGACCGATCACCACCATCGCCGACAGCGACGGCGAGGCCGCGACCGCCGACGGCAGCGGTGCCAAACAGGCGAGCAAGTCCGACGAGGACGGCGACGTCCTCCTCTCGGGCCTGGGCGCGAGCCCGGGCATCGCCTCCGGCGCCGTGCGCATCGTCGACAAGCTCGACCAGCTCGACAAGGTCGGCGAGGGCGACATCATCGTCACCGAGATGACGACGCCGGACATGGTGCCGGCGATGAAACGCGCCGCCGGCATCGTCACGAGCGAAGGCGGAATGACGTCCCACGCCGCGATCGTCGCACGCGAACTCGGCGCCCCCGCCGTCGTCGGGACGGGCGGTGCGACCGAGACGCTCAGCGACGACCAGATGGTCACGCTCGACGGCGACAAGGGAACCATCCGCGAGGGCGTCGAGACCAGCGAGGAGACCGAGCCCATCGAGGAAGCCCGACCGAAGACGCCGGTCAAGCCCATGACCGCGACCGAGGTCAAGGTCAACGTCTCTATCCCGGAGGCCGCAGAGCGCGCGGCCGCGACGGGTGCCGACGGGGTCGGACTGCTCCGCATCGAGCACATGATCCTCTCGACGAACAAGACGCCCGAGCGCTACATCGAGGATCACGGCGAGGAAGCCTACGTCCAGGAGATCATCGACGGCGTCCGAAACGTCGCCGACGAGTTCTACCCGCGCCCGGTGCGCGTGCGAACGCTGGACGCGCCGACGGACGAGTTCCGTCAGCTGGAAGGCGGCGAGGACGAGCCACACGAACACAACCCCATGCTGGGGTACCGTGGCATCCGTCGCAGCCTCGACCGGCCGGAACTGTTCAAACACGAACTGGAGGCGTTCCGCCAGCTGTGGGAGATGGGCTACGACAACGTCGAGCTCATGCTGCCGCTGGTCAACGACGTCGAAGACGTCACGCGCGCGAAAGCGCTGATGAAAGAGGTCGGCATCGACCCCGCGAAGCGCCGCTGGGGCGTGATGATCGAGACCCCCGCCGCCGCGCTCGGAGTCGAGAAGATGGCCCAGACCGGCATCGACTTCGCCTCCTTCGGGACGAACGACCTCACGCAGTACACGCTCGCGGTCGACCGCAACAACGAGAACGTCGCCGGCCGCTTCGACGAACTCCATCCGGGTGTGCTCGAACTCATCAGCCAGACCATACAGACCTGCCGCGAGTACGACGTCGACACGTCGATCTGCGGCCAGGCCGGCTCGAAGCCGCGGATGGTCAACCACCTCGTCAACGAGGGTGCCACGTCCATCTCGGCGAACATCGACGCCGTCCGCGACGTCCAGCACGAGGTCAAGCGCATCGAGCAGAAGCTCATCCTCGATTCGGTGCGCTGACTACGGACGATTTCGTCCGTCGAACTCACGCCAATCCTTTTTGACGTATACGGGAAAGACGGCGAGTAATGCCGACCGGGGAGCGACCCACGATTCTCATCGTCGAAGACGAGGAGAACGTCGCCGAGTCGTATCAACTCTATCTGGATTCGGACTACGAGATCCTGCTCGCTTCGAGCGGTGGTGAAGCGCTCGTCACGCTCGATTCGAGCATCGACGTCGTGTTGCTCGACCGTCGCATGCCCGGGCTGTCGGGCGACGAGGTGCTCGAGCACATCCAGGACATGGAGTACGACTGCCGGGTCGTGATGGTGACCGCAGTCGACCCGGCGGGAGAGATCGTCGAAATGCCCTTCGACGATTACCTCACCAAACCAGTGTCACAGGAGGCGCTCGCCGACACCGTTGAGGAACTGCTGTTACTGGACGAGTACGAGGAGTTGCTGTCTGAGTACAACGCGGTCGTCAAGACGTACGCGACGCTCAAGTCTCAGCTCAGCCAGCACGGACTCGAGGAGACGCAGGAAGTCGACGAACTCGAACAGCGCAAAGAGGCCCTCCGCGGGCAGATCAACGACGTCATCGACGGGCTCGACGAGGAGATGGCGGCCGTGTTCCGCGAGGCGCACCACGCCGGCTGACGGTGACAGGCCCGCAGTACGGCGACCGGGTGCTGTGCCAGCAGTCCACAGAGCGAACGCAACGGCTAAACCACTGTGGCACATGCTGTCTGACATATGCAGCGGGTCGAACCGCAGGATTTCAGTCGGGTTCTTTCTTCGATGTGTACCAGGCCACACCCCAGGGCACGCGAGGCCGCAGAGCGGTTCCTCGCGACGAATCCTGGTGACCCTGGCACGTACGAAGCCGTCTCCGAGCTAGAGACCGAGGCCGTCGAGATGTTGGGGACGATCACCGGCCTCCCGAATCCCGAGGGGTACATCGCCAGTGGGGGCACCGAAGCGAACATTCAGGCGGTTCGGATCGCGCGCAACCGGGCCGACACCGACCGGCCGAACATGGTCGCGCCCGAGAGCGCCCACTTCAGTTTCAACAAGGCGGCCGACCTGCTCAACGTCGAGTTGCGGACGGCGCCGACCGACGCCGACCACCGCGCCGACATGGAAGCGATGGCGGAACTCGTCGACGACGACACCGTGGTCGTCATCGGCGTCGCCGGCTCGACCGAGTACGGCCGCGTCGATCCCATCCCGGCGATCGCCGACCTCGCGCGGGACAACGACGCGCTCTGTCACGTCGACGCCGCCTGGGGCGGGTTCGTGCTGCCGTTCACCGAGAAGCGGTGGCACTTCGGCCACGCCGACGTCGACACCATCACCATCGACCCGCACAAGATGGGGCAGGCTGCCGTCCCGGCTGGCGGGCTGCTCACCCACTCGCAGGCGTTGCTCGACGAACTCGCCGTCGACACGCCGTATCTGGAGTCGAAATCACAGGCGACGCTGACGGGCACCCGGAGCGGCGCGGGCGTCGCCAGCGCCGTCGCCGCGATGGAGGAACTGTGGCCCATGGGCTACCGCAGGCAGTACTACGAGTCGATGGAGAACGCCGAGTGGCTGGCCGAGCAACTGGCCGCGCGCGGGCACGACGTCGTCGAACCGGAACTCCCGATCGTCGCCGCCGACATGACGATGCCGGTCACGGAGGACCTGCGTCGCCGCGGCTGGCGGATCTCCAAGACCGGCGCCGACGAGATGCGCGTGGTCTGTATGCCCCACGTGACGAAGTCGATGCTCCGGTCGTTCGTCGCGGACCTGGACTGGTTCTGACCTGTCAATTTGTTCCTATAGAGAGAAAATATTAACGCTTACACCACCGGGTGAAGAAAACTGGGTACGTGGCGTCAGCGTTGGTCCTCGCACTCGACGGCGTCCTCCAGGGGACGATGCACACCCTGGAAGCAGCAGTCCGAACCGCGACTGGACCGGCAGGACTGGGAATTATCGCCGTCTACTCGTTTCTCATCGCTGCCGTCCTCCCGCTGCCCAGTGAAGTCGTCCTCCTCCCTGTCACCCACCTCCAGCTGGGACTGCCCCACGAAGTGAATCTCGTGCTGGTGATCCTCATCAGCGGGGCGGCGAAAGCGGCCGGCAGCGTCATGGCGTTCCATCTCGGCCAGAAGGCCAAACAGTCCGGGCCGATCATCAGCGCCCTCCGCAGCTCGCGCATCGACGTCGTGGCCTGGTCCGAGCGCAAGACCGTGCAGTTGGCACAGCAGTACGGCTACGTCGGCCTCGCCCTGGCGCTCTGCGTCCCTGGCTTCCCGGACACGCTCTCGATCTACGCGTTCACCGTCCTGGAAGAGGATCACGTGTTGTTCGGACTGGCGACGTTCGTCGGCAGCGTCGGCCGACTCATCGTCACGCTGTTCCTGTTCGGCCTCGGTGCGGTTGCGATCGTCTGAGGCCGACCAGTCGGACCTGACACACCGAAACCTATTCCTGAGCCAACAACTAACGTCGACACAGAGGTTGGGGGATGGAAACACACGCAACACGAGCGTTGCGCGAGCAGTCGCGGGTGCTGCTTCTCGCATCGCCGACCGAAATCGAGCGGAGTGGACTCTGTTTCGACACGCTGTCGACAGCGACGCCAGCACAACAACACGCCCTGACGATCGCGTACAAGCGACGACCGAGGGACATCGTCGAGGGGTGGCGCGATCACAACGACGCTCTCCCGGCGTCACTGGCGATCATCTGCCCGGAGAGTCAGGCGACGCCGGACGAGACGCTCCCCGAGGGCGTCCACGAGACCCACGTCGCTGCCGGTGATCTGACCGGAGTCGGCATCGCCGTCTCGCGCTATCTCGACCGCTGGGCGGACGACGACGCGCCGATCACGGCCTGTCTGGACTCGCTGACAGTACTGTTACAGTACACGGAGACGGATCGAGTGTTCCGCTTCCTGCACACGCTCACCGGACGATTCATGGCCGCCGGGGCGAGCGCGCACGTCCACCTCGACCCGAGGGCCCATGACGACCAGACCATCGCGACGCTGACGACCCTGTTTGACGCGGTCGTCGAGCGGGACGGGGACGAGTGGCTGGTTAGACAGAGCTGACTGGTGGCCGGTCCGCTCAGTGGTCGGCAGCCAGTAGCGAGTCGACGTAGGCGTCGACGCGGTCGCGGAGCCGATTGCCGGCGTCGTCCATGCCGAGCGCCAGGTAGAATCCGGTCGACCCGTTCGCGGCGGCGAGGATGAACGCGGCCGTCCCGCGGGGATCGACCTCGCGGAAGACGCCCTGGTCGACGCCTGCGGAGATGATGCCTTCGAGATGGTCGAGGGTGTTCCCCTCGAGTTCCAGCAGCGGCTCACGGAGGGTCTCGTTGTACGGGGCGTGCGAGAGCAGTTCCATGACGGCGATGTTGACGCCGCTGGCTTCCTCGTTCTCCCGGCTGACGAAGAGGCGGTCGCAGGCCGCGCGGAGTTGCGTCTCCGGATCGGCGGCGTCATCGGCCGCCAGCGCCTCGGCGAGGTACGCCGTCGTGGTCTCGAGGAACGCGGCGATCATCTCGTCTTTCGAGTCGTAGTAGTAGTACAGTCCCGCCTCGCTCTTCTCGCTCTGGGCGGCGATCTTCTGCGTCGTGAGCCGGGCGTAGCCGTGGTCGGCGAGGGCCTGGCGCACGGCCGCGGCGATCTCCGCCTTGGCGTCGGGCGGCACCGTCTCGTCGCTCATACCGGCGAGTGAGCGGTCACTCGTATCGGTCTTTCGCTCGGCCCGGCCCCGGTGTCGAACCAGCGGATTTTAGGTCTGTATGGCGGTACGGAGACACACATGAGCCACGAGCCATTTCCGACGGACACTCCCGCCGTCGTGACGGTGGGGTTGCCCTACGCCAACGGCGATCTCCACGTCGGTCACCTGCGAGGATACGTGACCGGCGACACCATCGCCCGCGCGCTCCGGCGCGTCGGCCAGCAGACTGCCTTCGTCTGCGGGTCCGACATGCACGGGACGCCCATCGCCGTCAACGCCGCCAAGGAGGGCGTCTCCCCCGAGGAGTTCGCCCTCGAGTACCACGAACAGTACGAGCGAACCTTCCCGCAGTTCAACGTCGAGTTCGACAACTACGGCCACACCCACGACGAGACCAACGTCGAAACGACCCAGGAGTTCGTCCGGGAGTGGATCGACGGCGACCACGTCATCGAGAAAGAGATCCAGGTCGCCTACGACCCCGAGGCCGACCAGTGGCTGCCCGACCGCCTCGTCGAGGGCACCTGCCCGTACTGCGGCGAGCACGCCCGCGGCGACGAGTGCGACGAGGGGTGTCAGCGCCACCTCGAACCCGGCGAGGTCGAAGACCCCGTCTCGACGCTCACCGGAAACGACGCCGAGTACCGCGAGCGCGAGCACAAGTTCCTCCGGCTCGCTGACTTCCAGGACTACCTTCAGGAGTTCATCGACCGCGTCGAGGGGACTGACAACGCCAAGAACCAGCCCCGCGAGTGGATCGAAGGAGAGCTGCAGGACCTCTGTATCACCCGCGACATGGACTGGGGGATCGACTACCCAGGTGACGACGACGAAGCCGAGGACCTCGTCCTGTACGTGTGGGTCGACGCGCCCATCGAGTACGTCTCCTCGACCAAGAAGTACACCGACCGCGTGGGTCCCGAGGAGTACGACTGGGAGGAGGTCTGGACGGTCGACAGCGAGGACGAACTCGCGAGTGCAGAGAGCGGGGAGATCGTCCACGTCATCGGTCGGGACATCATCCAGCACCACGCCGTGTTCTGGCCCGCGATGCTCCGCGGGGCAGGCTACAACGAACCGCGCGCGATTCTGGCGACGGGCTTCGTCGGCATCGACGGGAAGGCCCTCTCGACCTCCCGAAATCGGGCGGTGTGGGCAGACGAGTACCTCGAGGAAGGGTTCCACCCGGACCTGTTCCGGTACTACATGGTCAACGGCAGCGGCCTGGAGACGGACGTGGACTTCTCCTGGGACCGCTTCGCCGAGCGCGTCAACGGCGAACTCGTGGGCAACCTCGGGAACTTCTGTTACCGCTCGCTGCTGTTCGCCGTGCGCAACTACGAGGGCACACCGGACGCGGAGGTGAGCGACGAGGTCCGCGAGCGCATCGAGGAGTCCATCGCGGAGTTCGAGGACGCGCTCAACGAGTACCGCATCCGTGACGTCGGTGCGGTCGCGATCGACCTGGCCGACTACGGCAACGAGTACATCCAGCGCAACGAGCCCTGGAAGCTCACCGACGACGAGCCCGAAAAGGCAGCCCAGGTCATCCGCGACTGCGTCCAGCTCGCGAAGGCCATCGCCGTACTGATGCAGCCGGTCATGCCCGAGAAGGCCGAAGCCCTCTGGGACCAGCTCGGCGAGGACGGCGCCGTCGCCACAGCGGAACTGGACGAGGCGCTCGCGACGCCGCCCGCGACCTTCGACGAGCCCGAGGAGCTGTTCGGCAAGATCGAGGACGAACGTATCGCGGAACTGAACGAGAAACTCCAGGAGCGCGTCGCGGAAGCGACTGAAGACGAGGACGAAGAAGACGACACAGAATCCATGGACTTCGAACCCGAATCACTGACTGAGGAACGGATCAGCTTCGACGACTTCGGCGACCTCGACATGCGCGTCGGGGAGATCGAGACGGCAGAACCGATCGAGGACTCGGACAAGCTCGCCCGCCTCGAAGTCGACATCGGCGTCGAGACCCGCCAGGTCGTCGCCGGCATCAAACAGCTGCACGACCTGGACGAACTGCCAGGCACGCGCGTGGTCTTGCTGGCGAACATGGAGAAAGCGGAGCTGTTCGGTGTCGAATCCAACGGCATGATCCTGGCCGCCGGCGACGAGGCGGACCTGCTGACGACCCACGAGGACGCCCCGCTCGGCTCGAAGATCCAGTAGGACCGCGGGCCGTGGGCTTTTGGTCGTGAGGCTCCTACACTGACGCATGTCCGACGACGAACAGTGGCGCTACTCGGTCGACGAGTTCCCTGACGACGGCCCGGGAACGGCCGAGCGCAGGGGCAACGGCGAAGGTGACGTGACCGGTACCGACGACGACGCGCCGGAACAGGAGTCGAGTGGCAACGTCGCCGGCCAGATCGGTGGCCTCGACGACGAACTGGAACCGGGCTCGCCCACGATGGAAAACGCGGTGTTCGTCGTCCTGGGGGCGACGACGACGGTCGTCTTCTTCATGGTGGTCGCAGGCCTCATCTGACGAGCGGCGATTTCGGGGCGAGCAGACCCCAACCCCGAAGCTTAACCCCGGGGCGCACTTACCAGAGAGCATGGCAGAGCCCGTCCTTGGAGAGAGTCTCTCACTGCTGCTCGTGGTCGCGGGGGCGCTTCTCGTCATCGGCGAGGCCCTCGCACCGGGCGCGCACTTCATCGTCCTCGGCGTGGCGTTGCTGGTGGCGGGGCTGGCCGGGCTGCTCTTGCCTCCGGGCCTGGGCATTTTCGCCCCGCTGATCCTCGCAGCCCTCGTCATCGTCGTGGGCGGGATCACCCTCTACGGCTACCGCCAGTTCGACTTCTACGGCGGCAAAGGCACCGGCCAGACCAGCGACTCGGACTCCCTGCGTGGCAAGACCGGTCGCGTCACCGAGCGCGTCACCGAGACCAGCGGCGAGGTGAAACTCGACAGTGGCGGCTTCAATCCCCACTACCGCGCTCGCTGCGTCGACGGCGAGATCGCCGAAGGCGTCGAGGTCATCGTCATCGACCCCGGCGGCGGCAACGTCGTAACCGTCGAAGCCATCGACGACATCGAAGACGACATCGACCGCGAACTCGCCCGCGAGAGCGCGAAAGCCGCAGACACCGAGAGCGCGACCGAACGCGACCCGGACGCCGACGCCGCCTGATTTCGCTGCGCCGATTTTCCGTCAGACGTCACAGTCCCCGTCCGACAGCCACCGATATTCTTTTCGATCGTCCACGCGATCCGAGAAACACACCACAATCGACCAGATCGGGCCCGATTCAGAACACAGACCCATGGTAATATCTTATATTACTTCCCTTATACCCAACACTTATCACCATCCCTGGCCATACGTGTAGATGTAATGTACAACAGGCGATGGTCGTACAGTGTTCGAGGGACTTTCCGCGATGATCGTCCAGTAATGGGCGTCTCGGGCGGGAAACCAGAACTGAAACGAGCGGGCGAAGGCCCTGCCCGGGAGAGGTGGTAAGACGACAGCCCACAGACGAATCATCGGCTCCGGGTCAGCGAATGCTGGCGTGAACGTGGCTGTTCACCACTGGTGTCAAGCCCAGTTCGTTGTCCACAACCTGACGGGCCGGTTAGTGTGTCCGGCCCGTCGACTTTCCTTGCACTCTCGTCCCAACCATCACGACGAGGGACACTCCCTACCGAATGCTTTTCTGTCGGTCGCGCTAATCTCGAAACAATGCACCCCGTGATACCACTGCAGACTGGCGGCCCGATCGGACTGGTCGTCATCATCCTGCTCCTGATCGCCGTCGTCACCGTCTACAAGATGGTCGAGATCGTCAACGCCTACGAGAAGCGGGCGCTGACGGTCTTCGGCGAGTACCGCAAACTGCTCGAACCCGGGATCAACTTCGTCCCACCGTTCGTCTCGCGCACCTACGCGTTCGACATGCGCACACAGACGCTCGACGTCCCGCGCCAGGAAGCGATCACCCGGGACAACTCCCCCGTCACCGCGGACGCCGTCGTCTACATCAAGGTCATGGACGCCCGGAAGGCGTTCCTCGAAGTCGACGACTACAAGCGCGCCGTCTCGAACCTCGCGCAGACCACGCTCCGCGCCGTGCTGGGCGACATGGAACTCGACGACACGCTCAACAAGCGCCAGGAGATCAACGCGCGCATCCGCAAGGAACTGGACGAGCCCACCGACGAGTGGGGCGTCCGCGTCGAGAGCGTCGAGGTCCGCGAGGTCAACCCCTCCCAGGACGTCCAGCAGGCGATGGAACAGCAGACCTCCGCCGAGCGTCGCCGCCGCGCGATGATCCTGGAAGCCCAGGGTGAACGCCGCTCCGCCGTCGAGACCGCGGAGGGTGACAAGCAGTCCAACATCATCCGCGCCCAGGGTGAAAAGCAGAGCCAGATCCTCGAAGCGCAGGGTGACGCCATCTCCACGGTCCTACGCGCGAAGTCCGCCGAGTCGATGGGCGAACGCGCAGTCATCGAGAAAGGGATGGAGACGCTCTCGGAGATCGGCCAGGGCGAGTCCACGACGTTCGTCCTCCCGCAGGAACTGTCCTCGCTGGTGGGTCGCTACGGCAAGCACCTCACCGGCAGCGACGTGAAGGCCAACGGCGAATCGCTCGACAGCCTGGACTTCGACGAGTCGACCCGCGAGATGCTCGGCCTCGACGACATCGAGGAGATCCTCGGCCAGATCGACGAGGAAGCCGAAGTCGACGTCGAAGCCATGGAGGAACAGGCCCAGGCGATCAAAGCCGGCGAGGACCCGGCGGACATCAAAGATCCCGACGACGTGATCGACGAGATGGACGCGGAGATGGAGTCCCCGGACGACACCGGGTCGGACGGCGCCGGTGGATCCGACGGACAATCGAGTGGCAAGTAGCGGGTAGCTACCCGTAGCCGAAGCGGTTTTACGCGTCTCTATTCTATTGTTGGATATGGTAAAGGAGGGGGTGGACGAGTCCAAGCGAGCGACCCTCCGTCGCTTCGCCGCCCTTGGTGCAGCGAGTCCACTCGCGAAGTTCCGCGCAGAGAGCGACAGCGAGGGCAGCAGCGACGCTCGGGACGCACTCGCGGGGTACGTCGCCGCGACCCCCGGCGCACACTTCTCGAAGATCCGGGACGATCTCCAGCTGGGAACCGGCGAAACGCAGCATCACTTGCGCCGGCTCAAACGCGCCGGTGCGGTCGAGAGCCGGAAGGACGGGGACTACAGCCGCTTTTTCCCGGCCGACCGCTTCTCCGAGTTCGAGCAGGTCGCGCTGGGCTATCTCCGGCGCGAGACGCCGCGCGGGATGCTCACGACGCTGTTGGCGAATCCGGACGCGACGGCCGGCGAACTGGCCGACGAGATCGGCGTCTCTGCGCCGACGATCAGCAAATACGCGAACGAACTCGAAAACTCCGGCCTCCTCTCGCGCGAGGACGGGTACGCGGTCCAGAACCCCGAAGTCGTCTTGCTCCTGCTGGTTCGCTACGCGGACTCGTTCGACGAAGACGCCACGGCGTTGGCCGCGAACGCCGCCGAGTTAGTCCAGTACGACCCCTAACGTCCCCAGTTCACACCCTCGAACACGAGTAGAGCCGGCCGCTGGTTGGTCAGCGCTGGCGGAGGACCGCGATCACGTCGTGACTTTCCAGGTCGTCGAGGAGGAGTAGCCCCACTTCTCGACGTCGACGTCGAACTCGCCGTTCTGGAGGGCAGGCATGTTGGTGCCGACCTCTTTGGCCGACATGTCGAGTTCGTCGCCGATGAGACGAGATTTGAAGTAGGTCTGCGTGTCGGCGTTCGCTCTGAGGTACTCGAGGATGCGCTGTTGTTTCTCCGAGAGGGCCGCGTCCGACTGTGCGCCGGTCGTCGCTACTGTCGTGCTCATATATTCCCGTACCACGACCTGTTCCTTAGCGGGTTTGGTAGAGTGAGTTAATCGGCTGCCGTCGTGCGGTTTTGCGGATCAAAGTCAGTCCAGATCGGGGACGGACGACGGTGTCGGGCCGCTGTTGGTACGTGCGGATAACGAGATCAGATGTCCTCTTCGATGATTTCGCCGACGGCGAAGTTCGACTTGACCTCGGTGATTTCGACCTTGACGCGTTCGCCGATGTCGGCGCCGGGGACGATGATGACGTAGCCCCGTTCGACCCGAGCGATGCCGTCGCCCTGTTTGCCGATGTCTTCGATCTCGACGTAGCGGATCTCACCGGCTTCGACGGGCGGCTGTGGCTCACCGGACGGCTCCTCCGTCTCGGCCGTCTCGGTGGGTTCCTCCCGTTCGCTGGCGATGAGCGCGACCCGATAGGTCTCGCCGGGGTCGATGGACCCCGTTTCGATCTCCCGTTGCGGGACCTCGATCGTGTACGTGTCGTCCGCGTCGTCGACCTCAGCACTGAACAGACACAGCAGTTTCTCAGAGATTTCCAAGGTTAGACCTCCATTCGGCGTCATAGAACCCCGCTATTAAAGAACTTGCCCGTCCCTCGGCCGTTCGAAGTCGAACTCGGCGGGTTCGCCCCGGTTCAGCGGTCCAGCGGCGTCCCGTCGGGTCGCTTCTGCCCCTCCGAGTCGTGGACGACCACCTCGCCCGGTTCCGGTTCGACGGGGTCGTAGTTGTCCCTGACCGCGATCGCTTCTTCGAGTTCGCGGACGGCTCGCTCTTTGAGCGCTTCGGCGAGCGACTCCGCTTCGGCGCGGTCGATCTCCCGCCCGAGCCCCTCGCACTCGTGGGCGCGGACCATCCCTTCCCGGTCGACGGCCTCTCCCATCGGCTGGCTCGTCCCGCCGAGGGCGACGCTGAACGGATAGGTCCGGCAGATGAGCGGGCGATCACCGTGGACCGAGCAGGCGCCCATCCCGTCTTCGTCTTCGGTGTAGAACGTGCAGTCGCCGCAGTCGTCGGTCTGGAGTGACCACTCGAACGTCTCGCCCTCCGGCCCGTCCGCGCCCTCGGAGAGACCGTAAGGCATCGGCCGGGCGACGTCGCGGAAGTCGTACTCGTCGTCGGCTCCCTGGAGACGGCGGATTTCGTCGGGGAACACCGTGGCTGTGTGTTCGTCCGCCGCTCCGTCCCCGGCGTCTTCGTCGCCGCACTCGATGGCCTTGCAGCACGCCCCACAGCGCGTGCACTCGAAGCCGATCGACTCGATGGCGTCCGCGATCGCCGTCACGTCGAGGTCGCGCGCGTCGGCGAGTTCGGCTTCGAGACTCTTCATACCGAACGCAGGAACGGGAGCGAGAAAAGCGGCACGTCTCGGAACCCACGCGGGATCGTCGGCGCGGCTGACAGCGCGACCCCCGACAGGCGGTCCTCGCGCACCGACCCCGCTCCGAACGAGGAGAAGGAGGTACCTACTGTTCGCTGTCCGGAATAACGACGACCTTACCGAAGCCCTCGCGGTTTTCGAGCAGTTCGTGGGCGCGGGATGCCTCGCTCATCGGAAGCGTCTCGCGGATGCGCGGCTCGAACGTGCCGTCCCAGACGAGTTCGAGCGCTTCCTCGGCCTGGCCGGGCGTCGCCATCGTCGACCCGATGACCGAGAGCTGGTTCCAGAAGATGCGGTTGATGTCCGTTTCGGGGTTGCCGCCCGTCGTCGCGCCGCACGTGACGACGCGTCCGCCTTTGGCGAGGCTCTTGAGCGAGGACTGCCAGGTCTGTGCGCCGACGTGGTCGACGACCATGTCGACGCCGCGGCCGTCAGTCAGGTCGCGGATCTCGCTCGCGAAGTCCTCCTCCTCGTAGTTGATGGTGTGGTCTGCGCCGAGTTCCTCCGCGTAGCTGAGCTTCTCCTCGGAGCTCGCGGTCGCGAACACCTCCGCCCCGGCGTGGTCGGCGACCTGGACGGCAGCGTGGCCGACGCCGCCGGACGCCCCGAGGACGAGGACGGACTCGCCGGCCTTCAGGTCGCCGCGGTCTCGGAGCATGCGCCAGGCAGTCTGGAACACGAGCGGCGCGGCCGCGGCCGTCTCCCAGTCGACGCCCTCGGGAACGGGCGCGAGGTTCGCTTCCGGCAGTGCAGCGTACTCGCTGTGAACGCCGCGGACGTGTTCGCCGATGATGTGGAAATCCGGCGCCAGCGTCGGGTCGCCTTTCCGGCTGAACTCGTCGTTCCCGCTGCTCTTCCCGGCAATCACGCACACCCGATCGCCGGGTTCGAATCGCGTGACGTCCTCGCCGACTTCCTCGACGACCCCGGCGGCGTCACTCCCCGGGATGTGGGGCATGTCGAGGTCGATCCCCGGCAGCCCTCGGCGAGTCCAGATATCCAGGTGGTTCAGCGCGCCGGCCTTCACGTCGACCAGTACTTCGTCTCGATCGACGTCTGGGTCGGAAAACTCACTGTATTCGAGAACGTCGCGGTCTCCGTGCGACTTGAATTGAACGGCTTTCATCGTGCATGCCGACTCCCTCGACGATAATAAAACTCGGTCTCGACACTTGACGAACTAGAGAGGGGTGAAACGATCAATGGTCCCACACGTCTCGAACGGAGGGCTCGCCGCCGACAGTAGGGGACGTCAGACCCGGAGATTGCCTGGAGCGGGACATACCACCGGTGTATACGATTGCCGAACACCCCGACCGACGACCGGCAGGTGCACGGTCGTCCCTGCCGACTCCGGGACGCCGCCGTCGAGCGGTGACAGGTCCGGTTCGCCTCACTCCTCGAACGGGCCGCGGGCGCTGTCGGGTTCGTCGCCGGGTCTGGCGACCAGGTTCTCCCGGCCGAGGCGAATCTTGCGGATCTGATCGGCCTCGGCCATGGCAGAGAGCACGCGACTGACCTTCGATTTCGACCAGTCGGTGCGGGCGACGATCTCGGATTGGGGGAGCCGTCCGCCGTGTGCCTCGAGGAGGCGGATGACGCGCCACGCGTCGGGATGGCCGAGCGACTCGCCAGCGGGGTCCGTCGGGACGGCCTCGCCGTTAGCTTGCCGTGATCGTGGGGCCACCGCGGGCGACGCGTGACGTGCTCGCCAGAGGACGGCGCCGACGCCCGCGAGGAAGCCCACGACGAGGAGGCCGGCGAACAGCGTCAGTCCGGACACCGGTACCCAGGCCGGGAGCAGTTCCGTCGGGAGCGCGTTCTCGGCCGGCGTCTGGGAGCGTGGCTCCGGCCGGCCGTCGACGGCCGCGTTCGGTCGCGTCGGATTCGTCCCGTAGCGGTTCACTTCCGGACCGTCGGCGAACCCGTCGCCGTCCGTGTCCGCCGCGGTGGGGTCCGTGCCGTACTCGTTGACCTCCGGCCCGTCGTCGAGGCCGTCCCCGTCGGTGTCGCGTCGGAGCGGATCCGTGTTGTGGACGTTCACTTCCGGTCCGTCCGCCAGGCCGTCCTCGTCCGTGTCTGCCTTGGTCGGGTTCGTGCCGTAGCGGTTCACCTCGACGCTGTCACCCACGCCGTCGTCGTCCGTGTCGGGGTCCGTCGGATCTGTCCCGTAAGTAGTCACTTCGGTGCCGTCGGCGAGGCCGTCGCCGTCGGTATCGGCTTGCTTCGGGTTCGTCCCGTAGCGGTTCACTTCCACCCCGTCGGCGAGGCCGTCGCCGTCCGTGTCGGTCGCGTTCGGGTCCGTTCTGTAGGTGCGCTGTTCTCGCCCGTCAGCGAGCCCGTCCCGGTCGGTGTCCGCGACGAACAGTTTCGTCCCGAGCTCGCGTTCCCGGCGGTTGTCGAGGCCGTCGTCGTCCCAATCGCCGTCAGGGGAAAACAGGAACACGGAGCTGGTGGTCCGGGACTGGACGGTTCCGTTCCGCGAGCGGGTGGCGACGAGGGTCGCACGCCCGGAGCGGTTCGCTGGCCACTCGGACACGGAGAACGCGACCGACTGGTTCACGCCGGGGCTCACCAGCCGTTGGCAGGAGAGGAACCGCGACCGAGAAGACGTGTTCACGCGGAGGCAGACGGTGGTGGGCGTAGATGGCACGTCGACCGAGAGCTCGACGGTCGTCGGCTGCCACGTCGCGATCAGGGTCTGGTTGCCGTCGGCCGCGATGACGCCGGCCCCGGAGAGCGTCACGTTCGGGCCAGCGTCGACGACACTTCCGCTGGCCGCCGGAGCAGTTCCCACGAGCGCGACAGTTGCGAGGATCAAACCGACGCGGAGAGGGCACATCGTCCGTGTATGGCAGGCCACGCGTGTGCCCTTAGTGGTCCTTGCGGGGTTGAGGCCAGTTGAGTAAGCGCAGCCAACTCGCCTTGAAACAGTTCGAAACAGTTGTTACCGCCGGGGGCGGCCAGCAACGACCGGGCCGGTTTATCCCTGCGTTCGTGGTACGCCTGGGTGCATTATGCACGACAGGCTCTCGAGACGACGTGTCATCACAGGTCTCGCCGCTGCCAGTGCTGCCGCGATCGCCGGCTGTGGAAGCCCAGGCGGGAACGAAACGAGCCCCGGCGAGGGAGAAAGCCCGGCCGACGGCGAAAGTCCGGCCGACGGCGAAAGTCCGGCCGAGTCACCCGCGGGTGGCGAGGGAGAAAGCCCGATGGACTCACCCGAGGAGAGTCCGATGGGTTCGCCCGAGGAAAGCCCGATGGGATCGCCGGAAGAGAGTCCCATGGGTAACGAGACGGGGAACATGACGGGCACTGAGACGATGGACGGAAACATGACCGGCAACGAAACGATGACCGGCAACGAGACGACGGCCGGCAACGAAACCGACGGCGGCGGCCTCCTGGAATAACGTTCCGTCGCACTCGCTCGCTTTTTTCTCGGCTCGTCAGTTCAGGTTCTCGACGTTCGTCGTCACGGTCTCCATCATCTGGGCGAACGTCATCGCCTCGTCGACGGGCCCCTGGAGTTCGAAGCTGCCGCCCATGAACGCCGTCACAGGGTTGAAATCGGGGTCGTTGAGCATGCTGAACAGGACGTCGGTCTCCCCCTTGAACGACAGCGTCGAGTTCTCCAGCAGGCCCGGTCCACCGGACACAGTGCCCGGGTCCGGGTGCGACGTCATGTGGAAGGTCACGGCCGAGTCGACGGCCTCCCAGTCGACCGAGAACTCGTCGGTCACCTCCTCCTGTACCTCGGGGACGTTCTCCGAGATGAGTTCGAGGCCGCCCCACAGCACCGTCAAGAAGCGATCGACCGTCTCGGGCTCGTTCCCGGCGTATTCGGCGATCCCGTCGAGCGTGCTCAGCCGCCGGGAAAGATCCTCGAAGCAGTCCGGGTGCTCCAGGAGGAGCGTATCGAGTTCCTGCTCGGTGCCAGCGAGCACGTCCGGGAGGTCGTTTTTGAGGTCGTCGTCGTCCTGTTCGAGCACCGTCGCGAGTCTGTCGAAGTTCACGTCTGTCATGGTCGGGAATCGAACGGGATCGCGACCGCCAGTCTCCGCCGCACGTCCGGGTCGCCGGCTGCGATCCGCGCGTTCTTACTCTGTGAGTAACTGGCGACCCACCTGAAACTACCTCATCGCATTAGTGGTGTTTTAACTACCACGTGGCACGGATCGGACGGTCACGTCGTGTCCGTCCGCACCGACCAGCCGACACCCCTCGCGCCCGATGAATCCGTGCCGCCGGTCACCAGGAGTTCCAGAGGCGCTGTTCCACGCCGATGCCAAAGTTCGTTCCCACGGGCCGGGAACGGAGAGGTAATTAACCGTCGCGCCCGGATACATTTCCCAATGAGTGACCAGACCACGCCTCGCCTTCGACGACGCGCGTTCCTCGCCGGCTCGGCCGCGGCCGCCTCGCTCGCGACCGCTGGCTGTCTCGGCGGCGGCGGCCAGGAACAGCAGACGCTCGAGACGCCCGCGACCGGGACCGACACGACGACGGGTGACCTGCTGCCGACGCCGGTCCGCGGCGATCCGAACGCGGACGTGACGGTCATCGTCTTCGAGGACTACGCCTGCTCGCACTGCCGTGACTACTCGCTGAACGTCGCGCCGGAGATCATCTCGAAGTACGCCGAGCCGGGGGACATCCGCTACGAGTTCCACGACTTCCCCATTCCGGTCGACGCGACGGCCTCGTGGGAAGCCGCCTGCGCCGCGCGCGCCGTCCAGGCCACCGAGGGACAGGACGCGTTCTTCGAGTTCTCGAAGGCGCTCTTCGAGGCCCAGTCCGACCTCGGTGCGGACACCTACGAGCGACTCGCGAACGACGCCGGGTTCGACGGGAGCGCGATCAGAACCGCCGCGCTGCAACGGACGCACGAGCCGACGGTCCGTGCCGACCGGCAACTGGGCCAGCAGGCCGGCGTCACCGGGACGCCGACCGTCGCCGTCAACCGGCAGGTCGTCCGCCCGACCGTGTCCGACATCAGCTCGGCGATCGACGGCGAACTGGCCTGAGCCAGCCGACCGGCCAACGCACAGCACTCAAAAGGGGGCCGACGATTCCCGCACTGTGAGAACGGAACGTAGGTTGATTACGATTTTGTACGTTTACCCCACTATGGGTGCACAAACGACACCTGGTCAGAGTCAGCAGTCGCTAGTAACTATGCCATCGAGCGCACTGGGATACGTCGCAGTGCTCGCGGCGCTCGTGACGGGTGTTCTCCACCTCGCGCTCGCGCCTCGCGTGATGGGATTCAGTCAAACGATGGGAATTCTCTTCGTCCTGAACGGGCTCGGGTTCCTCGGTGGGCTCCTCGTGTACCTGACCCGGTACTGGCGACGCCCGCTGTATCTCGTCGCTGCCGTCTACTCCGTCGCGACGATCCTCGCGCTGTTCGTCTTCCAGGGCTTCAGCGTCGAAGCGTTCTACATGCAAGGGAGCATCAACCCGATGGCCGTCATCACGAAAGTGGCAGAGCTCGTCCTGGCAGTCGTCGCCGTGGTCCTTTACGGCAACGCCGACGCGTAGTCGAGACGCGACGCCGTCGCGCGGACTCAATTTTTCCAGCCTTCCGAGGACAGCCAGCCGCCGGTGTGACAGTATCGAGCGGAGCTAGCGCACGTCGTCGAGCCACCCGAACGCGGCGTCGGCCGACGCCGGGACCGATCGGACGTACGGTTTGACGTCCAACACGGGCGTCCCGTCGACGAGGTCGAGGCCGCGGACGCGGAGCGTCGTGCCCTCCCGGTCGACCAGCTCCACGGTCGTCTGTGCGATCGGATTCGGGCGATGTGGGCTTCGAGTGGCGAACAGGCCGACTTCCAGGTCGTCCGCGTGCGGCGGGTGCGCTCGAAGGCGGGTGTCGTCGATGTCGTCGAGGTGCGCCAGGACGACGACGTGAGAGAACTCGTCGAGGTCGGTCAGTCCCCGGCTGTATTCGTCGTCGAGGACGATCCGGCCCTCGGTCTCGCTGACCGCGTCGTGGACGACTTCGTCGGGCGATTCGAACGGTGAACGAACGTGTCCGATTGGTGTGTAGGTGATTGTCATTGGTGGGTTCCGAGTCGGGACACTGCGATTACTGCGGTCGCTGCGAACAGGGGAAAGAGCGCGAGGACGCCGAAGAGCAGCGGGTAGGTGTTGCTGGAGAGGATCCAGCCCGCCAGGGAGGCGCCCAGAGCACCGATCCCGAAGTTGACGGTGAAGACGATGCCGAAGCCGATCCCCTGACCGGCGTCGGGCGTGTGTTTGGCGACGAGCGCGGACTGCAGCGGCGCGAGCGTGAACAGGAGCGCCCCGAACGCGAGGCCCGCGGCGATCACGGCCGTGCCGGAGAGCATCCCCAGCGCAACGAGCGCGACGCTCGTCGTGACGAACACGCCGAGCAGGACGCGTTCGACCTCGAAGCGTTCGCCGAGCTGGCCGCCGACGATCTGGCCGACCGATCCCATAAGGAGGATCACCGAGTAGAGCCACTGGCCGGCTCCGACCGACGACCCGGCGATCGACAGCGTCGGGAGATCCCCGATCGTATCGATGAACTGCGGGAGGAAGGTGAGCGTCCCGCGGTAGTAGATGCCGGCAAACACGTACATGCCGACGATCGCGGCGAAGACGGGCACGGCAAGTCCCCGGAGTTGGCCGACGACGTCGGCGAGCGAGTGGTCAGCGGCCGAGTGGTCGTTCGCGTCGGTCGGGCCGCGAACGGCGAAGAGTACGCCGAATCCGAGTAGCGGGACCGCGAGCAGTCCGAGAACGGTTCGCCAGTCGGTGACAGCGAGCCCAGCCGTGATGAGCAGCGGGCCGATACCGATCCCGAGGTTCGCGCCGATGCCGTGATAGGCGAATCCCGCACTCGGCGCGCTCGCCTCACGGCTGATGAACGCGAGCGCCGGCGCGTGGTAGAAGCCGGCACCGATCCCAGCGAGCGCCACGACGAGCGCTAACGCGAAGAACGAGCGGACGAACGGCGCGACGAGGAAGACGGCGCCCGTCAGCAACAGGAAGCCAGTGATGACGGTGTCTGCGCCGTACCGATCGCTCAAAATTCCTGACGGGAGCGACATAACGCCGTAGAGACCGGTCATCAGCGTCACGAGCAGTCCCAGTTCGTAGGTCGTGACCGCGAACTCCTCGAGCCAGATGGGGATGAAGAGCGGGATCGACAGCACCACGAGGTGGTCGAGCGCGTGCGCCCCCATCGTGTACCCGATCAATCGCTGGTCAGTCGCCGGGACACCGCGCCGTTGGAGAAAGTCGCGTATCGCGTGCGTAGTGGCCATAGTATTGGTGGTCGTGTACAATATAACCCCAGTCCGAGCCGCGAATATATGCTTCGTTATCGGCGAGAAGGTCGCTAGCCGCGCCCGGTTGACGCGGTTTTCTCCGCTACCGCTGTCGGTGCCGCACTCAGTCGCTCGCCTTCCGCTCGCGCGTGACTTCGCCGATACCGGCGTTCGCCGAACAGGCGGGGCAGGCGTACACGTCGCCCGCGCTGTCGCCGAACACGCGGCTGAACTGTTCCGAAACGTGTTCCCCGCAATTGTTACATCGTGGCATGAGTGTCGAGAGTGGGTCGCGTCGTCGGTGGTGTTACCGCGCGATTCCCCGGGTCTGTCGTCCATTCACTGCGAGCGCGCCGGCCGTCTCGCGGGCGCCCCCGGTGAGCGAACGCGTCCCCGCTCGGTCGCGGGCGCTCATCGGTCGACCCCCGTCGCTTCGATCTGCACGGCGGCGTCGTTCGGCAGCGCCTCGACGCCGACGACGGTCATCGTCGGCCGGCGGTCGTCGAAGAACTCGTCGTAGGCCGACTGCACCTCCGGCTGTCGCTCCATCTCCGTGAGATACACGGTCGTTCGCATGAGGTCGTCGGCCTCGACCCCGGACTCCGCGGCGACGTCGGTGACGTGACTCAGGGCGTCGAGGGTCTGTTCTTTCACGCCGCGCTGCACCGCCGTCTTTTCGTCCGGGACTTGCCCGTCGAAGAAGACGAGTTGCAGCGAGCGTTTCCGGACGCCGTACCCGGCGAGCGCTGACAGTCGATCGCTTTCGTATCGTGTTACGTTCTGGCTCATGGTTTTGAGTCGCGAGTTCTCGGGTGGTCGCTCGTATCTCGACGTTGACGCGACGACTGCATCACAGTTTCTTTAGCATTAGCTAACTCGCCTTTCGGACGCGAATCCGGCTGTAGAAACAGCTTTATTCCATCCCTTCATATCTGATTGGCAGTAGCCAAATGACTGCGTCACCCAGTTTCGCGGACGAGATGCGCGAGTTCGAGTTCGTCGTGGAGTTCGAGCACGGCGTCGACGACCTGATGGACGTCTTCCAGCAGTACGACAGTCTCTCAGTCTGGTCGTCGGCCGTCTTCACGACCGAGCAGACGATGTGGCGCCTCGACCACGCGAAGGGGACGAGCGAGGCGCTCGACGCGTTCGACGCCGTGTTTCTGGACGAGACCCGGTGTAACGAGTGTCTGGACGTGCCGAGTTGCGACACGGCGCGGTCGTATCACGTTCTGGATCGGCGGGCCACGGCGCGGACGATCTACACGCTCCGGCACGAGGTCAGCCGCTGTCACTCGATCCCGTATTTCGTGCTGGACCACGTGCGCGAAGGCGTCCTGTTCGAGTCGCGGCGGACCGGCACCGAGTACCGCTGGCGCGTCCTCTATCCCGGGACGCAGCCGATCGGGGAACTGTTCGACACCATCGAAACGCACCTCCGCGACGGCGTCTCGCTGTCGATCTCGCACCTCACCAGTGCCGGCAACTGGCAGGCCACGGCGAGCATCAACGCCGACCTCTCGCCGGCACACTGGACGACACTGGAGGCTGCCGTTGCGCACGGCTACTACGAGCGGCCGCGAGCGGTGTCGGTGTCCGATCTGGCGACGATTCTCGACGAGCCGCGCTCGACGGTGCAGTATCGGCTCCGCACGGCCGAGGACTGCATCGTCTCGCAGTTCGTCGAATCGGCGCTTTGAACCCTACAGAAGCCGCCAGAGCAGCGATCGGAGCTTGTAGCCGAGCGTGTCGTGCTGGTAGCCGTGCCAGCCGCCCATACCGCCTTTGAGCGTCGTTGCGTCGTAGCCTTCGTCGTCGAGGATCTTCGTCGCCCGCTTGGCGACGACGCCCTGCTTGCAGACAGTCACGACCTCCCGATCGTCGGGAATCTCGTCGAGTCGGTCCCGGAGGGCGGCCTCGTCGCCTGACCGGAGGTCACCGTACACGGGGACGTTGGTACTGCCCTCGATACGACGGTCGTCGTAGCTCTTCCGGGGTCGAATGTCGAGCAGAAACGGCCCGTCGTCGCCGAGCCGCGCCGCCAGTTCGTCGGGACGGATCGTACTCATCAGGTCCCTCTTCGAGACCCTACAGGAACTTCTTGCGATACTGCGTCGCGACGTCGCGCGTGAACGCCTGGTAGCGGATCACGTCGTCGCTCGAGAGGTCGTCGTACTGGTCGACGTACGCCTGGGCGTCGGCCTCGCTCGCGTAGGGGAGCGGGTTGCCCATCATCGCCATCGGCCCTTTGCTCCGGTCGGCGTTCGTCTCCAACACGTAGTAGGCGGTCGTCCCGTCGATCTGTGCTTTCGATTTCACGCAGTGTGCCCAGACGCCCACGATGCTGTCCTGCGTCTGTCCCGACGAGAAGTGGCCGGGGTCGGCGCTGTAGGCCGCCAGACAGCCCGGCGAGCAGAAATGGGCCCGCTCGCCGTCCTCGTGGGAGAGCTGGGCGTTCCAGTCCGGGAACTTCGCGGGCATCATGTTACAGACGGCGCACTCCTCGTCGTCCGGCACGGAGACCGGTTCGACGATCGCCGTCTCGTCGGTGTCGGGGAGGAAAGACGGTCGGAAGCGTCGCGCCAGCGCCACGTCGAACGCCGACAGCGGGACGGCGTCGTTGCTCGTGAGCGAGTCGTACTGGTCGACGTAGCTCTGGACGTCCGCGGCGTCCGCGAACGGCACCGGGTTCTTCCCCATCGGCGCCTCGATGTGGGCTTCAGTTTCCTCCAGGACGTACTGGGCCGTCGTCGCGTCGGTGTACTCTTTCGAGGTGTAGTCGCGGACCCAGGCGTGGGCCACGTCGTCCTGCGAGTGGGCCTCGTCGAAGTGGGACGGCACCGCGTGGTACGCCGTTAGACACCCCGGCGAGCAGAAGTGCTTGCGGTCGCCGTTCTCGTGGGTCAACTGGGCGTTCCACTCCGGGAACTTCGCGGCGTACATGTTGCACACCGCACAGCGCGCCTCCTCGGGGACCGGCTCGACGGGCGACGCGAGGTCCTGTTGCCCCGCCGTCGTCGGTGCGTCTGTCGCCGTTCCAGCGTCCGTCTCGGCGGGACTGGTCGCGGTGCCGTCACCGCTCTCGGAACAGCCAGCGAGCGCCAGGGCAGTCACGCTGGCACCGCTCGCCAGGAGCGCCCGTCGCGTCAGCGGCCGTCCGGTGTCGTCGTCCGCGTGTCGGGTCATACCAGAACCTGACGCACCGCCGAGACAAATAACGCCTGGCACGATTCTCGAAAGCAGGAAGCCAGTGCGACCGACTGGATCGGCGCAGGCACAGGGGGAGATCGGCCGGACTCAGCGTGGGTTCGATTCGGACGGGGAGACGGCGCTCGGGACGCGAAGCGTGACGATCGACCCCCGCGGCGCGTTGGCGTCGAACCCCAGCGTCCCGCCGAGGGCCGTGACGATCCAGTGACTCACGTAGAGGCCGAGGCCGCTCAGGTGTTCGACCTGCGAGCGGTCGCGCTCGCCGGTGAGAATCTCATATTCGGCGGGCGGAATCCCCGGCCCGTCGTCGGCGACCCGCACGTCGACGTACCGGCCGTCGAGGCTCTCGACCGCCGTGATCTCCACGGACGGCTCCGGCCTGTCGTTGTGGGCGACGGCGTTCTCGACGACGTTCTCCAGGGCGATTCCGAGCGCTGCCGACCCCGTCACCCAGACCGGCTCGGACGGCTCGGTGGTGAACGAACAGTCCGGATAGGCGTCCTGGAGGTCCGAGACCACGTCCGCGACCAGTCGCGTCACGTCGATGGGTCGACGTGCAGTGTCGGTCGCGATCACCTCTTCGACGCGACGGATCTGCTCACAGGTGTCACGGAACTCCGCGGCCGCCGTCACGGCCTGCTCGGCCTGTGCCCGCGTCTCCTCGTCGACCGAGTCGGCCAGCATCGACGCCATCCCCGTGACGACGTTCAACTGATTGCGACTGTCGTGTCGGAGGACGCGCGAGACGACCGCCAGTCGCTCCCGCTGGTGGTGCTCCGTGGTCCTGTCGACGAGGTACACGACGGTGTGGTCGGCACCGGCTCCCCGATCGAAGCGGTAGAACTCCCGCTGCCCGAACCGGGTGTCCAGCGTGACTGAGGTCGGGTCACCGTCTAGCGTGCTCGCCTGGTCGACCACGCTGGGCCCGGCGTCGGCGTCCTCGTCGGCCGGCGCGAGCACGTCCTCGATCGGCTGGGCGGGCAGTTCGTCGGCAGTGTAGCCGAACAGCTCCTCGAAGGCTGGATTGACCGCGTCGACGGTCGGCTCGGGACCGGCCGACTGCACGACGATCGGGATCGGTGCGTGCTCGAACACCGCTGCGTCCGGCTCACGCGGCGGGCCGCGGTCGTCGCTTCCGCGGTCGGGGTCGCGCTGCTCGGAGCGGTCCGGATGGCGTCGTTCGTTGGAGTGGCCCGTCATGGTTCGGTGCTCACGGGCGATCGACGTCCCGGAACTCGAAGCGCGCGCCGCCGTCGCTCCCGTCAGTGATCGAGACCGTCCAGTCGTGGGCGTCGGCGATCTGGGTGACGATCGCCAGCCCGAATCCGGTGCCGTCTTTCGAGGTCGTGAACCCGGATTTGAGGACGGCGTCGCGCTTGTCCGGCGGGATCCCCGGACCGGTGTCCTCGACGTAGAACCCGTCGGGGAGGGTGCCGACGCGAACGGTCGCGTCCGCACCGCCGTGTTCCCTGGCGTTCCGGAAGAGATTCTCGAACAGCTGGACGACGCGGCCGTCGTCCATCATGAGTTGGTCGTCGTCGACGACGTCCAGTTGCATTCGGGCCGTGTCGACGTGTGCCCACGCGGTCACGGCGACGTCTTCCAGCGACGCGGGCGCGGGATCGAGCACGGTCTTGCCCTGTTCGGCCAGCGCGAGGAGTTCCTCGATCAGTTCCTCCATGCGATCGACGGCGGTCTGGATCTCGTCGAGCGCCGCACACGGATCGTCCGCCTGTCGGGCGACGTCCAGATACCCCTCCATGACGCTCAGCGGGTTCCGGAGGTCGTGGGCGACCGTCCGCCCGAACGTTTCGAGGCGGTCGTTCTGCCGTTTGAGCTCGCGTTTCTGTCGTTTGCGCTCGGTGACGTCGTGATTGATCGCGACGAAGTGGGCGATCTCACCGTCTTCCGTGATGGGCGAGATCGTCTGCTCGATGACGAGTTCGTCCCCGTTCTTGCGCTCGTCGACGATCTCGCCCTTCCAGACCTCGCCGTCGAGGATCGTCGCCCAGAGGTCCTGGTAGAACTCCTGATCGTGTTCGCCGGACTTGAGCAGCTCCGGCGTCTCGCCGAGGGCTTCCTCGCGATCGTAGCCGGTGATCTCCTCGAAAGCGGGATTGACGTATTCGATGGTCCCGTCCGTGTCCGTGACGACGACAGCGTGTCCTGCCTGCTCGACGGCCTCGCGGAACATCTGGAGCGCCTGTTCGCGCTCCTTGCGCTCGGTGATGTCCTGGATCGTGCCGACGTGTAACTCCTCGCCGTCGACGGTGATGTTCGTCGTAACCGTGTCGACGGGGAACGTCTCGTCCGTGTCGAGTCGTTGATGGATGGATTCAGCGCGGCGCGTCTCGCCGACGTCGAACGAGTCCCAGTACGCCGCGAAGCGGTCGGCGTCGAGATCCGGATTCACGTCCACGATGGGGCGGCCCATCAGCTCCTCGATGGTCGTGCCAAGCATGTCGGCGTAGGCCTCGTTGGCGTACTGAACTGTTCCGTCCTCGTCGTAGGCGGCGATCCCCGTGCCGACCTGGTCGAACGCCTGCGCGAAGAACTCGAGTTCCCGCTCGTGGGCCTTCTGTTCAGTGATGTCCCGGTTGATGGCGACGAAGCCCGTGATCGCCCCCTCGCTGGTGATCGGCGAGATCGTCTGGTCGATGACGTAGCGCTCGCCGGTCTTGCGTTCGTTGACGACCTCGCCCTCCCAGACCTCGCCGTCGAGGATCGTGCCCCAGAGCTCCTGGTAGAACGCCCGGTCGTGTTCGCCGGACTTGAGCAGCGCCGGCGTCTCGCCCACCAACTCCTCGCTCGTGTAGCCGGAGATGGCTTCCATCGACGGGTTGACGTACGTGATCGTCCCGTCGGTGTCCGTGACGAGCATCGCGTGGCCCGCGTCCTCGATGGCTGCGTACAGGTCCCGGAGTTTCTGCTGTTGGCGCGAGATCGTCACGCAGCTGTCGATCCGGGTCGCGAGCAGCTCGTAGCGCGTCTCCCCGGTGTCCTTTTCGAGGTAGTCGTCGGCGCCGAGCTGGATCGCCCTGCTCGCGACGCGTTCGGACCCCTGGCCGGCGAACATGATGAACGGCAGGTTCGGGAACCGCTCGTCGACCTCCTGGAGGAGCTCCAGCCCGTCCATGCCGGGCATCGCGTAGTCACTGACGACGCAGCTGATCTGGGGCGCCGTTTCGAGGCGATCGAGCGCGTCCTCGGCGCTCGACTCGGTGGCGACGTCGTAGCCGTGTTCCGCCTCGAGATACTCCCCGACGACCGAGCCGAACCGGTCGTCGTCGTCGACGAGGAGGACGGACGGCGCCGCGTTCTCCAGCCCGTCTCCCGACGGTTGCCACGACTGTGACAGCTGTGAGAACGACGACGTCATCGGCACACCTCCTGTTTAGAATCCGTGATTTCTGAGAACGGCGAACATGACATGTGAGCAATCATTTGGAGCCACCACACAGACGACCGCGGCGAGTCGCGGGTTGGTCCCGGCGCAGTCGCACAGTTCGCTGCAGACGACCGAACGCACTCGACAGGCGGCCGCCGAGCGATCGCTGCCGCGACGACTCGGGACGGGTGAGCGAGCGTCTTCTTACGAGGCTGTCACTATTGATAGCATAAGTATCACCTTCATTTACAAGCTCACTAGCATGTTCGACCATCTTATCAGAAGAGTGGCCATAAGGATAATAAACTACGAACGGGATTCCCAGAGTTTGAGAATGGTTGGTGTAAAACGTCCAACCATACCAAAGAGGATTAAATCCGACTGCAGTGTGAGAGCCGGCCGATGTCGAACTGTCCTGTCGAAACAGCAGCGGCTGTTTTCACATGTTGAGAACGTCCACCACGCATTCACCCCACCTTATCGAACACGGATTTGTCACGGGGCGCGTGCAGGGCTTGTGTCTGTTCGGGATTGCCGCTGTCCCGTGATCCAGGGTCCATCACGAAGCTCCCTTCCCCCCACGTGGATCCTTTTTCACCACAAAGACACGCCCAGTCTGCGGTCTGCTGGTTCGCGTACCGGTCAGTGCAGGAGCTGACAGAGACAGCTAGTATCCGTGAGCAAACCCACTACCGCTTTAGACGGCGGTTCGGTCACCCTGGGCTGAGGGCTGCAGCAGCGAGTCCAGCGTTCCGAGGAGCGCGTCTCGCCGGAACGGTTTCTCCAGGAACGCGTCGACGCCGTGGTCCGAGAGGTCGATCCGCGGTTCGATGCCGGAGATGACCACGAGCGCGGGATCGAACTGCGACTCGGCGATCTGCGACAGCAGGTCGTGTCGCTGTGTTCCCGGGGTCCGCCAGTCAGTCACGATCGCATCCGTCGCCTGATCCAGCGACGCCAGGAGTCCGTCACCGGTGTCGACGTGCTCGACCGCGTAGGTGTCGCCCAACCACGTCGTGTAGATCTCGCCCAGTTTGGGATTGTCCTCACAGAGGATAACCGTTCGCTCAGCCATCATTTTGGAGTGTGAACCATTCCCAAGTAAAACTTACTAATGTTTTACTATACTAATATGTAGAGATTTGGAGCCGTCAGTTCGGCTCTCGAAAATACTGATCGCCGGACGCCGCGTCGCGAAGGGGAGTCATCGACCTGCTGACGACGCCTGTCCGCGGCCTTCGAGGACGGCACCGGAGACGCCCCCGGCGGCGGCACACAGCGCTGGATAGACGATGCCAGCGAGGAAGACGCCGGCCAGCCGATCGGGCGCGCCGGTCGCGCTGCCGACGCTCACCGCGAAGAGGAACACCCCGGCGATCGAGAGCGCCAGATACCCCGGCAGGGCCGTCGCGCCCACGAGCGCGCCGCGGGTCGTGTCCGCCGTTCCGTCGGCGCGTGCGAGGGCCAGCCCCGCAGCGAACAGCAGCGCGATCGGGAGTCCGTAGAGGAGCGCCGTGAACCCGCCCTCGCCGCCGACGTAGGATACCGACCCGCCACCGACGAAGGGGATGTCCTGGAACACGGTGCTCACGAAGTGGGCGTTATAGAACACCCAGCCGACCATCTCGTAGGTCGCCGGCGCCCCGTCGAACGCCTCGATGATGCGGTTGAGTGAAGAGTTGCGGAGATCCGGCGCCACGAGCACGTACGTGAGGAGATAGCCGAGCACCCAGGCGGCGGCCCCCGTTGCTGCACCGCGAACGACCGGCAGCGTGTCACGTTGTATAGACATAGTCGAGTGACTCCTCATCCGGGCGTCTATTGAAAGCCCCCGTCGGTGAAGCCGATTTTCACCAGATTACGCCAGATTTTGGCCGTCGAACGGATTTCGAGCCCCCGAGACGAGGGTATCAGCGGGGAAATTGGCGTTCTAGGGAGTCACTAAGTCGGTACTGAGTTCGGCGCGCACACATACCGGTCGGTTCGTCTTTTGAAAAGGGAGATCCGTTCACGACGAATCGACATCCACCCGAGATGGGCATCCGCTACCAGCCGTCACCGCTGGCTGTAGCGGCATCTTGCGGGTTCATGCGCTGTTCGTTGGGATTTTCCGGGGCGTCTCTGGCCGAACGCCGTTGAGCGGAGTCCGTCGAACCCGCGCTCGCGGGTTCGTGTGGACGCCACTCGTGATTGTCCCACTTGAACCGCATGGGCCGTGCCGTCGGCCCTGCTATCGAGTTCTCGGTCGCTTGAGTCAGGAGGTTCCGTGATGCAGCGAGGTCAGCGTGGCCATCGAAGCCGCAGGCACACGTGAGCGTCCGCTGATGACGCGTCGTCGTTTCAATCCGGCCACAGTCGGGACACGACTGTGACGTCCCCGCTTCGGAGTGGACGACCACCTCCATGCCGTACTCTTCACAGACAGCTTGCAACTGGTTGGTGAACTTCCGGTACGTCCAGAAGTTGTGAACCATCTCGTTCACCTCGGCAGTCCATTTAGCCTCGAAGCCACCGGAGAGGTCGCCAACGATCACCGTAGCAACCCCCTGCTGATGTAATCTGGAAACGAGATCACGAACGAGTGCCTTGACAGCGTGATCCCGCCGTCGGGTTCGCTTCCGATACAGTCGTCGAATACGCCGGCTCGTCGGCTGGTCGTCCGGTAGTTTGGCTCGCAGGTCGGCGATGTGTTCGGTCGTCTCGCGAAACCGCTCGAACAACGGTTTGCCGTTGTATCGGTACTGCTGTCCGCCGCTGGTCGTACAGGCGACGAGCGTGTTGACACCGAGGTCCAGGGCAGCCGTCTGGTGGGCTAGTGGTGAATCCTGTCGGTCGTCGGGGACCGTCACAGGCTGTGATGCCCTGAACGTCTCGGAGAGTTCGTCGTATTCGATCACCAATCGGCCGGGGTCGCCTTCCCAGTGTGGCTCGCCACGGACTTCGAGTGACAGCCGCTCGTAGTACCCCAGTCCGTACTCGTCTTTGAGGTCTTGACCGATTCTGATCTCCAGCCGGGAGCGGTCTCCCCACTGGATGTCGTAGGCATCGTTTCGCACGTACGTGCGCAGCTCACGGCCGTCGTCCTCGTTCCCCCAGTATCCCGGCGGGGACGGACTCTCGTCGGGATTCTCACAGAGCGCGAAGAACGACTTCCAGGCTTCGCTATTCCGTCGGATGACCGTCTGGGCGGATGCACCACCGAGGACGCCGACGTACCTGTCGTAGAACTTCTCGGTCTCCCAGATGTTCTCGTCGTCGAAGAACCGTTGGCGACGGGCGTAATTCACTTCGTTCCAAAGACTCGCCGACGCGTCGAGCATCCGGCGGAGTATCTCCGCGTCGCGATCAGTCCGTGGGACGACCTCGAAGGTATTCGTGCGAATCATCTCTTGGAGGTGCCGACCGTCGCAGGACTGGATGGTGCCGTCTTCACTGATAAGGATCAGCCGCTAACTCCCGACACATTCGATTTCATCCATTTACTGGAGTTCTACTGACAGCCGGCGCCCATTGACGGCTGATATAAATCCCCATCTGAATCCAGTGGGGGCTAACTGGCGGTTGGCTCCGAACTCAACGCTAATACCCCGAGCACGCAGGTGAACCTCCAACGGGAGACGAATAAGGAGGTCCTCTGTTGTGCCGGTGCGCTGCCGGCCATCAGCGAGTGTAACGACTGTGCAGTATAAGTCAGAGATAGGTCGTGGCTGCCGGCCGCTTGCGGCCGGGAGCGGAGGGTGGGGACGTGGGGTGGGTTGGTGGCTCGGTGAAGCGAAAAAGGGGTGGAGCAGCGCTTCGCCGGCCAGCCGCCGTCTACTCCGGCATCGCCTTTCGGCCGGTGCGGACGCACTCCCAGCAGGGGAACTCGCCCGGCAGCTCCCCACAGTCACAGTCGATCTCCGGGCCGGCATTTTCGGATCCATCGCTCGCCTGGCCACCGTCAGCCGCCACCGGGGTCGTCCGGGCTGCGTCCAGCACTGGGCTACGGATCGCCACCGCCACCCGATGCTTGCAGGCGCCGTCGAATCGCTCGTCAGCCGGACAGGTGCAGGCCGTCGGCAGGCCGTCCTGGACAGTCACCGTGTACTCGTGGTCTGCAGGGTCCGCGTGACTGCAGTTGCGCACGCGGACACCGTCGTCGATCACTGCGAACTCGAAGGCTTCGTACTGGGCACGCTTTGCGACGCGGGTCGGGAAGTCGAGTCGGTCCAGTGGATGCATACGTAGATCGAGCGCCCGCGCGTGAGCGCTCGCCCATCAGCGCGCAACAAAACGACCTGCGAGAGCGACTCGAAAGGAAGGACGGCCCGCCCCTACCGCGAGTCCCCACGAGGAATCTCGTACCGGGCGATACTCCGACGGTCACAGCACGGACAGACGTCGACGGCCGGCTCGACGGTCACGCCACAGACCCGACACTCGTGGACGACCGTGAGCGACCGGCGTGGGAGGAACGGGAGCAGCCGCGAGCGGATCATCGCGAGCACGCCACCTCGGACCTCCGCAACGCGTCGCGGTGTGCCCGCACCGTCACGGGCGTGACGGCAGCGGCGTCCGCGAGATCGGCCTGTCGCACGTCCACCTCCTGCTCTGCTGCCGCGACTTCCAGACACGCCGCCGCGAACCCCGCCGGGTGTGCACCGATACTGAGCGTGGCCTGGTGTGCTCGTTCCGCGAGTGTCCGGGCGAATCGCTCCGTTTCCACGGGAAGGTCGACCGCCGACGCCAGAGCCGGAATGAACGCTCGGGGACGGCGCGGCGGCACAGGCAGGTCCAATTCTCGGTTGCAGACGGTGTAGGCGTTCGCCACGCGACTGCGTGAACACCGTGCCACCGGGGCGACGTCGTCGAGCGTCATCGGTCGCTCCGTGACCCGGCAGGTCGCGTACACGCAGGCCGCCGCCACCGACTCGATCGCGCGCCCCGGCAGGAGCCCCTCGGTCTGGGCCGTCCGGAAGAGGGTACATGCTTGTTCGCGTGCGTCGCGCGCAAGGCCGAGTGCTGCAGTGATGCGTCTGATCTCCGTACAGCCGTGGCCGAGGTTGCGTTCGGCCTTCGAACCCCATTTCCCGCGGCTGTGTTCCCGCCGGAGTCGCGCTAGCTGGCGGCGCTTCGACTGCGAGAGTGTGTTGCCGTTCGCGTCCGTCCCCGCGCCGATCTCCGTCGACAGCCCGCGGTCGTGCCGCGTTGCTGTGAGAGGCGCGCCAGTGCGTTCTCGCTGGGCCTCGTCCTCCGGGAACGTGCGTGGTCCCCTGTGGTCGAAGCGATACTCGTCGAGGATCAAGCCACACTCAGTGCAGGTCGTCTCCCCGGCCTCCGTTCGGAGGGTGCCATCGCACTCGGGGCAGTCGTCCGTCGGCGGCCGTTTGTCGGTCTGTTCGTCGAAGCCATGGGCGTAGACGTCGCTCGATGCCATGTCGAATCAGCGCGAGGCCGAGGATGGCCCCGCACCCCTTCGGGGGGCATATAATGATGAATATCGAGAGAGGGTCTCTGCGGGAGAGCGTGGGATCGCTGCATCACAAACTCCGCGTTGGTGTTGGAGTTCGCAACAACGCTTATGACGTTGTGGCCGATACCAACACCCATGGGCGGGGATGATGAGGCACAGCAGGTCATCAACGTCACGAAGGACTTTGGCGATCACTACGCCGAGATCAGTGCCTTTCGCGTCCCCACATCTGACCGCTATCCCGAGGGCATCAAGTACTCGATGCAGTACGGGAACGCAGCAGGAGAGACCATCATCCGCTACGATAACTTTCCCGACCATCCAGATGCAGCCCACCATCACAAACACCGGGCTGATGGCAGCGTCGAGGACGTCGACTTCGACGGATTGCAGGCCCTCTTCCAGCGGTTCAAATCCGAGGTGATCGAGCATGGACACGACTGGTGATACTGACGACACGGCTGATCGCACGCTGCACGTTCGCTTCCGTGAGGGAGACGACGAGAAACTGGAAGAAACGCTCGCTGCGCTGGATCGCGGGGAGACGCCGGAGCCACATCTCGAGGTGGTCTACCACGATCCAGCCGATGTCCATCGCGTCACACGACCGAAGTCACTGGAGTTACTGCGAGCGATCGTCCAACATAAACCGGCGAGCATCCGGGAGACGGCACGGCTCGTCGACAGGGATGTCAGTCAGGTCCATCGTAACCTGACCGAACTCGAGGAGTTACATCTGATCAACCTCGTCGACGACGGGCACGCGAAACGACCAGATGTCTGGTACACGGCCATCGATATCGATCTGCCACTCGTCACTCCGGTGGTCGATTCCGACGAAGCAACGGCATGACGTCCCGCCTCGCTGTTCACTGACATTCGAGGAGAAAGGCTAGGGATGTCGTAGCATCGGTGAGGGAAATCACCGCAGAAGCGCAGGTGGCAGGAGAACCCTCACCAAGCCACCGTGTTTTCGACCGTGTCGATAATTGATGCAGCCGTCGTGCTGATCCGCCCGAGTCGCTCCGCGATCGTGTCCGTGTCGTCACCTGCCCACGTCGCAAGGTAGAACGCCGAGTTGCTCGTGTCCAGCCCGAAGTATCGCCCGACGACGTACGCGACGGCCTCCGCCTCAACCTCTCGCTTGGCCCGTTCGGTGTCGTCGTCGACGCCGACGTGCAACAGTGCATGGGCGTACTCGTGGACGAGCGTTCGTGCAAGGTCGGCCCGGTTCGACCGGTCGACGGCTTCGACGCGTGGCCGATCAGCACTCGGTGACTGTTTGCAGATGCCCCGGGCGTCACCGTGGGTCCATCGACTCGGTGGGATGATCCGGGCTTCGATATCGAAGGTGTCGGCCGTCGACCGGAGTGCCGGGACGAGGTCCTCACCCTCACCCTGTGCCGCCGTGTCGAGGTCCGGCAGCGGCTCACCCTCAGTCTGGGAGATGTCGAACACCGGCGCGGGTTTGAAGCCGACCAGGCCTTCCGACCACTCCTCTGGCGGCGTCTCGTCGTACTCGCAGTCGCTCTCCTCATGGTACGACAGCGAGTTCTCGCACTCCGGGCAGCGCGTCGTGATGATCGGTGCCCAGATCCAGATGGCCGACTCGCCCTCTGTGACGTGCCTGTCGAACTCTTCTTGCCACGTTCGGTAGCCAGCAACCTTCGTCGCTTCCGGACACTGCTCTTTGATCAGTAGCGTATTCCGGTGGGAGTAGTCGTGGAACCGACTCTGAACGTCGAGCCATTCCTGGAACTCCGCGCTGGCCACTGCCTCGTCGGTGAGTTGCGTGAGATCCTCGATCCAGTCGGTGATCGTACTGCGCATCTCGTCGTCGCGCGTCTCCCGGTCGCCGAAGGAGACGTGCGTGCTATCGCTCTGTGACATTGGGTTCACACGGGCCACTGCAGTGTGCCCCGCACCCCTGTCGGGGCAGAAAAAACGCCGTTCGGCCCAGTAGCCAACGCAGTCTCTGCGAGCAGTGGTGGTTACTCACCGGACGGTCACTGCGAAGGGATTCGGTGACGCACGAGAAGCAGTGAGTGCTGGGTACGAACCGACTGGTGGGGTTACTCTGAGAGTGGCGTGAACTCGCGAGCGTCGCGCTTGACCGGGGCGTCGTCGGGGACGCCCTCGTGGTTGAGGAGGTCCTCCGGATAGGCAGCGTTGGCCAGGCCGATGAGCAGCGGTTCCGCCTCCGCCAAGTAGGCGTCGTACCCGTAAGGACCGGGGTACGCCGCAGGATCCCAGGCCCGAATCCAGAGATAGACGTCGTCTGATAGGGTCCGCGTCCCCTGCTCGAAGAGGGCGTTCGCCCAGGCGCGTTTCTTCTGGCTCTCACCGAACACCGTGTTCGTGAGTTCGCCCACGTGCCAGTAATCGCCATCGCCCCAGCGGGCAAAGCTCCGGGTCGCGTTCCGGTCCTTGGCGATCTCGGTGAAGTTCGCACTCAACTCGTTTTTCTTCCCGTACGCTTCCGCCTTCCCGATGTACCGTGGGATAATGTCGGTCGACTTTGATGGCGTGCCGTCTTCGGCGATCTGATACATGACGTACAACAGCCCGTCCGGGCTCTCTGATCGGACGCCGGTCTCGTGGACGCACGTCCGTCCCTCCTGGCGAATGCGTTCGTCGATCGCCGCACTGCGTTTGAGCCGATCATTTTCTGTGAGCTGGACCTGCCCATCGTCGGTCGTCGCGAACAGTGGGATCGGATCAGTCGGTGTGTCCTGGATATCCTGCAGGATCGTCTGCTCGACCCACGCGTGCCAGAGTTCGGCCTTCGTCCGATCGTCAGCCGGTGGCTCGCCAGTGTGTGGGAGCGTCGTCGGGTCGTACTCGTCGGCCCCGGTGAGCCAGTCCGGACCAACTTTCCCGATCTCGTGGATCACGCGATTCGGTACGAACTCGCGGTTGGCGAACACCCGCTCGAACCGTGGCATCGAGTGAACCAGGCCGACGAGTTTCGCCTCCAGTTCCTGCCGGTAGGTCGGATAGCCGTACGGCCCCTGATCGAGCGTGTCGACGTCACAGATCCAGGCGTACAGCGGCCCCGCAGCCTGCTCGGAGACGCTGGCCATGTGATCGTATTTCGACCAGCTGCCCCACGAGCCGTCGTCTGCCCACTCGTCGACCGGCAGCGCGTCCCGGATTTTCTTGAAATGCTGGTGGAGGCGGGACGTGATGCTGTTCGTCTCCCCGATGTAGACGGGCGTGATATCGCCGGCGTCGGTCGCTGGCTCGTCCAGCAGATAGAGGAGGTACAGATACGCCCCGTCGCCACGGCCGTAGCGATAGCTGTCGAACGCGTCGGTCGTGTCGCGCTCCGTCCCGCCCGCATCGATCATCGGAACTGGATCCGGCGTTCCAGACGCCTGGACATCGGCGAGGAGCGTCTGCGCGATCCAGTCGTCCCACAGCTCGGCTTTCCTAGCCATCAGTTATTACTGAGTATAAATTCCCACTGGGAACAAATTTCGGTTAAATTACGGTCAACAGAGGAGAAATGAGAGGATGTAGCTCCGAAAAGCAAGCGGATTACTCAATTCTCATCATCCTCCTCAGACGCCTGAAACCGAGGGTCAATTGCTGGGTCACGGTTCTGAGATCGAGCCATCTTTTTCGCATTTCCGACCGCAGAGTCTTGCTCCTCTTCCTGTACCGTGAATTCCTTATCTCCGATCATTTCTGCAGCAATTTCGTGAAGGTTCTCAGACGATGAGGAAGCCCAATTTCGGTACGACCGCTGACTACTAGACAGGCGAGTATCAGAGGAGGAACGACCGTCCCTTGCTGAAGGCCACGCAGTTCCTTTCTCAATGAAGTCCGTTTGTTTCGTGATCTGTACTTGTATTTGATCATCCTTCCGATAATAATGGTCCCTCACCCGGCGAAACTCGAACATTTTCCCGACCTCAAGATATGGATGAGACACCCCGTTCTCCACAATAAACACGACTTTCTCGGATCCATCTTCGGTCGTGAGTGATCCTTTGACATCCGGACCCGTAGATGACTTCATAACCCAAGAAACGTTATTGACAACGGCCTCAACCGAAACATACTCACCAGTTCCGCTCAGTTCGGAGAGGGTGCGTCGGGGGAGTGTATCTTCAGAACTAGACTGGCTTGACGTAGAATGGTGGGTTTCTTTGGATTCATGGGATGACGAGTCCTCACTCGCCGGTTCGTAATCGATCGGAGTGAACATCAGATAATTTGGATCATCTCCCCCACTGATCGTGTATCTCGAGACTTCTCCCTTAATTTGAATCGGACTATTTGACGCTGGAATCTCATTATCTCCTAAAAATAGACAGACGACATTGTCATCCACAGCTGGCTCTTTGAGCTGCCAGTTATCATCCGTGTAGCTGACGGTAACTGTCCCAACCTTCCCCTGCTCTGTGATCCAGGGACTCGACATATTATATTATTACCAAATCAGCAATTAATCATTTTGCAAAAGTGCATTCTGTATGCGGTTAATACAAATTCAGAGTTAGATGATGTCGGTTGAATTCACAGGCGGTTCGAGTGACCCAGACATACCAGCTATGCAGCATGGTCGCCATCTATACCACTACTAAAAGATTGCAACAAGGCCATCTCACTCGAACTGCTCTAACGTGGTGGCCATCGAGTCGTCCGACGCGATCTCCTTTTCCAGATCGTGTGGGTTCGGCGCCGGGAACTCGACGACCGGGTCGGGTTGATTGACGCTCTCGATGAGCGAGGAGAGTTCATCGAACAGCGGCAGATCGGCCCCGGTGCCGGTGATCTCACACCAGGCACGTGATCGGGTGACGCCGACGAACGCGGCGTTGCGTGCCTGGACGCGTGAGTCACGCCAGTCTGCACGTGCGATCCGTTCGGCGTTCACCAGATAGACGGAGGCCGCTTCGTTCCCCTTGGCCCGTCTGATTCGGGAGATCGTCACTTTCCCGTCCTCTTTGAACACGCTTCGGTCACCGTTCCAGACGAGGTTGGCATCGATCCCGTCCGCGGCGAGCTGGTCTGCGATGAACTCGCCTGCTGACCGCCCGGTGTCGTAGCCACCGAACGGAATGACCATGACTTCCTCCGGCGCCAGGCCCTGCCGCTCGATGTCACCTTTGATGCGTTCGGCGACGTACTCGAGCTCGGCCTCTTTCCCCTCGAAGGACATGAACCCCAGGAAGGGGGCGGCCTCCGGTTCATCCTGCAGTGGGTGTGGTGAGTACTCCGGCGGGCGCGTGATCCGAACGGGATCGCCAGGCGTCCTGAAATCACCGTCGAGCACCTCGTAGCCGATGTCTTCCCAGCCCTTCTGGGTGGTAATCGCCTGAACGGGGCCATCCGCACTCTTCAGCCCCATTCCCAGCACGTGGGCAACCATCAGCACCTCCCGAGGCGTGCGGTAGGACTTGCGCATGATGCGGCTTTTCTGGATCCCACCCTGGTACGTGCCGCGCAGGTCGACGCGGGGGTCACCGTTCTCATCAGTCCCGAAGACGTTCTTCGGGCTGGGTGCCTGCAGGCTCGTCAGATTTTGTGCCTCGTCGTAGGCCCAGATGAGCCGCTTTGGCTCTGTGAGGGCGGCGTAACACATCTGGTAGAACGCCGGCTGCATGTCCTGGGCCTCGTCGATCAGGATCGCATCGAACTCCTGCTGGATATTCCCGTCTTCGAGGACTTCCTCACAGCAGGCCGCGAACACGTCGTCACGATCGCCAAACGCCGCCTTGGCCTCGTCGTAGGTTTTGGGCGTGAGTCCCGCCTGTTGGGCGATTTTATAATAAATGCCGTGTTCGCGTTTGCCGCCCCAGCCGTGGAGCACTTCAAGCCGCCCCCAGTCGGGATCGTCACCGCCGAAATCGGCATAGAACCGCCGCACGTGTGACCGGATCGTCTCGTAGAGACTCCGCGTGTAGAAGGTCACGGCGATCGTCCAGTCCGGGTGCTTTGCGTGCATCGCCGCGGCTTTCCGTGCGATCAGCACCGTCTTGCCCGACCCGGCGATGCCACGGATCTGCTGTGGACCATCGGGGATTTCGAGGCCGATCCGCTCCTGTTTCTCATCGAGCGTCTGGAGACCCTTTTCGATCTGCTCGTAGTGAGCGGCTTTCGTCGCTGCATCCGCGAGGATGGGGCCGCGCTCCCCGCTGATGGCCTGGCCACCGCTGAGAACCGCCCGTGCACTGAGATACTCGTCGACGCTCAGCTCCGTCTCCCCCAGGACATCCGCCAGGCGCTCACGCAGTGATTGGGGCGTCAGATCGTCCTGGCAGAGCACCCGTGGACTGGAGGGCAGGTCAGCAAACCCGTGGGCTTCCCACTCGTCACGCGTAATATTTGGTAGGGCGACGATCGGGGTCAGGACGACCGAACACTGGCCCTGGTCGTCCATCAGCTCGGTTTCGCGCATCATCTGCGAGCGCACGCGAAAGCCCTGATCACGTGCCTGGGAGTACGGAGCTGCTCGGTCCTGTCCCATGTTCTGGAGGATCCACGTCGCGCCTTCGATCCGATCGAGATGCTCGATCCGATAGCCCTTGCACTCGATGACGATCAGGCCGTAGTCTTTGTGGAGGAGGAGAAAATCCGCTTCGCGATCGAGATCCTCGTTGTGTTCGTCGATGATTGGAAACCGATAGTAGGCGACGCCGACGTCAGCCGGCCCAAAACAGCGTTTGAGACGGTCCCAGACGTCCCGCTCTGCGTCGGTTCCCGAGTTAGAGTCGTCAAACTCCGACGCGATAAACTCCATACCGGAGCCGTAAACAAGGCTACATGATATGTCTTATCGATCGACAATCAGTTTCGATACGCGGTTGTTATCTGGCAGTCTGGATATTCCTCTCAGACTGATACAAATTCCAATCACGCAAATGGTACTGCAAGCCGCAGATCGGATGCGTGAATAGTGAATCAGGGCTCTGTTTGCGAAGCAGAGCAGACTTCCGAATATTCGCAGGATCGGCATTTCGCTGGTTTCATCGTTGGTTTCGGGTCACGCTCGTTTCGCCAGTAGCCAAGTGCCCACTCCAGATCGTCGATGAAATCAGCCGTCGCGTACTCCGAGAGATGCAGACCGGCTTCGGGCTCAGCGTGCAATTCGGTGTACCCCAGATCCCACGCGTCGTATTCGCGAATCACCTCCCGTTGCAGATTCTTCGCAGCTATCGGATCAAGCGACTGCTCATGGCGAAGAATCGCAATGGTCAGGGAATCCGTCTCTAACCCTAAACTGTCCAGAATATACCCGTAGAGCCATGCCTGAACGCGCTGGTCTTTAAACAGGTAATCAAGACGGGAGGTCGTTTTGTGCTCGACCACGAGCTGCGGGCGTTGGTCCTCAAACAGCACGGCATCGGGGGACCCACCGAGGAGGAACTCGTCCACTTCACCGAGGAACGGACTTTCGAGGACGACCTGTCGTTCGCCACGTTCCAGGGCCGCCCAGAACTCGTCCTCGTCGCTCGGTTCAGCATCGTCGGCTACCGTCTCGTGTATCTCTGATCCACGGGCTGTGGCTAGCGTCTCGATATCACCGACTTCCCGTTCGAGGGCGACCTTCTTCTCACAGAAGAACTGGCGCGCAATTGTGCTCGGGGCAAGGGGAAGCCGCTCGGACTCCTGCAGGGCAGTGAATAACTTCTCGTACCTGGCACGGACGTCCTCGATCATCGTACTTCCACCTGTTCGTTGCACTTCGGACAGTGATAGTACTCGATCGTCACGCCATGCATTCCTTCTTCGTAATGAGCACCCATCTTGGCAGCGAGTTGTTCGGCGAGTTGGCCGTCAGTCATCGTCTCAGGATCCGGCTCGAAGATGCGACGCTCGTTGCCTTGGTACTCCATTCCTGTGCCACACTCCGGACAGGGTTGTGTTCGTGGCATCATACATACCAAAGAAGGGATGTAATAAAAATATTCTGTACGTTTGTATACTTTACTCAGTGATTCACCCACATTGTTCACCATCAAGCACATCTTTCAACCAATTCCAGTACTGGTCGCATTCACCACTCACGTGAGTGGCAGTCTCACGTCTTGGTGTGAGCTTGGAGTTGTCCGCCAGACGAGGACTGCGTTACCTCTTGGTGAACCTGGCTAGCACCAGTTGCTAATGCTTTCTGCGGCCTGACTCAGCGAGTGCGAAGGAGACAGCTAGGAACAGGTGACAAAGATAGCTCAATAAGAAAACGTGCGGCCACGCTTGCACGTTGCAGATCTCGAAGAAAGTGTACGAGACGGCAGGTCCGTGAGTGAGAAATTACAATTGCCAAGAGGAATTCCTGCTGCCACACGGTGTCCGAATGATGAGCTCGTTACGGGAAGCAACCGTCTCCACCAGCTTTGCCTGCATGTACTCGAGCGCGTGCTCAGGTGAGAACACATCGCGATCGATCAGGTCACCACAGATGTCTTTCAGTGCCTGAAACTCCCCGCGTGCGTAGCCGTCACCGACGGGTTCGCCGTCGGACCACCGCACAGTCCGGAGCGCCCCATTGCCGACCGTTGGCGACTCAGTGATCGTCTCGCAGTCGTACTGCAACCCGAACCAGTGGGTTCTGTACGCTGTCACCTGAAAGTCGGGATCGACGACGTAGAACGCCTCGTGGTGCAGGAAATCTAGGTACTCGGTGAGGATCTCCTCTTTGGTGATAGCGATCGCCAACGGGTCGTGATCGACCTGTCCGGCGAGCATGTCCGCCGCAGTGACGTGTGTCGACGCCGTCTCCTCGTCATAGGCTTCGACGAGGGCATCGAACAGAATGCGTGGAGTATCATCGCCTGGCTCGTCACCACCGAAGGGTGTCACCGGGGTGATGGCGTGTTTCAGTCTGAGGTCCGCTGCTCCCCAGTGGCTGTAGTGGAGGTTGTAGAGACTATCCGGTCGTTCGTACGCAATGAGTGCTCGATGTCCCATTGGAGTCACGCGGGGACGGTGTGTCGCCCCGCACCCCGTCGGGGGCAACAAACCAACACCATGGTCGAGATAGTGTGAGATCCGCCTGCCACGGACACACCTGCTTCGAAGTTAAATCTTGACACAATACGATTTCTTTATTCAAGGTCCAGTGAGTTTATCTCGGACGATCCACTGTCATTCGTGGGGTGACATACGAGTGTCCCTAGTCCTCTTTCGTTCTTGAGATAGTGCAGCGATCGGCTTAACGCGAATCTCTCCGAAGCCGTATCGGGAATGGGAACCGATTCGCTGGAGGCCGTTTTTCGCCGTCTCCACTGGACGGTCACCGGTGTACTTCACGACCTGCCCGTGGTCAACCGTCTGGAGGCGGTACACCTCGCACTGTTCCAGCACCTTCTCTTCTCGTTCCCGGAGATCCTCACGATCTTCGGCCCACCACCACGGCACCGGCACGTCGTCGGCGTTCGGGTAGTCCGACCCCAACACGAACGGCGTCACTAACTCGATAAGCCATGCTTCACTGCCCTCCAATCGGGAGTAATCCAGCGCATCGAGGGAAACCATCTGTGTGTCCTGCAGCGCGACTTCACCGTAGCCGTAGTTGCGCTTCCCGCCGAACTGGAGACCATCAAGCACCTCCTCACCCAGTGGTAGCGTATCGGGGTCATCGGCGTACAGGTAGCTGTGAATGTGCCACTCCGTCGTCTGATATTGCTTTCGCTGGTCTGGCCGGCGACCCATAATCGTCTCGTGGGCCAGCGTTGGATGGCCAGCCTGAACCCGCAGATCGTGCGTGTTCAGCGCAGCCCGAGCCCGACTATCGAGGAGCCACGGGTGGACGGCCTCCCGCTGGAGAAACAGATCGTCATAGGCCTCCACGTCCGGCAGCCCGCTCCCGAGGTACGGACGAACACCACTCTGTGTGTGTTCGTCAGGAAACGTGCCAAACTGGCCAGGAACGAACACGCCATGACTTGCTGACAGTTCTCTGTGTGTCTCCGGCGGAAGTTGTTGTCCAAGGGCGTGGAGGATAGCGTTACCCGAGACGTAGTACGGATGGCCAATGTAGTCCATCCGGAGCTTCCACAAAACTTGCTGAATCTTCATAGTGATACTGCAGTTTCGTCAGCTAGATCAGTTGGCCCGTAGTCCCAGTGCTCGAAGTCCTCGATGTACTGGAGTGCTGTACTCCACGACTGGATCCGTCGGAGGTTCGCATCGAGCGCCATGTCCCACTTCTCGCTGTCCGTGTCGAGTGGGTGGGCTGTCAGTCGCGTCCACACCGATGCCCACGACCGCCACGGACGACTGCCAAGCCGGGCGCTGGGCATTCCATCGGCCTTGCCATCGATACGGAACGCAAAGCGTTCACCGTCGAAGATAGTGCGGAACGGGACGACCGTACCCGCCGAGTCGACGATGAGCCGAAGGTCAGTGAACTCATGTCCAGCCTGGTAGTTGTCGAGCAAGGCCGCAACGAGCAACGTGTGGTACTTCAGGCTCGTGTACGGGTGATACACCGACTCGTTGAACGCCGCTGCCACGTCGGACCCCAGCCATCGCTCGTGGGCGATCTCGGCATTCGCAACAGCGATCAGGTCGTGGACCTCGCTCTGGATGGTCGCCCGTGAGAACTCCCCGGGGTCGTAGGCAGTCTCGCCAGTGAGCAGTGACAGTCGGTAGTGATTGTCGTGTGTCGGAACGGTCCGCTCTTGCGTCTGTTGAGCCCGCGAGAGCGCCGCTGCATCGCCGTCTGCCCCCTTGGGAACCGGCTGGTTCACGGCTACGCCAGCGAACTCCTCGCGAGCGTTATCATGGCTCTCGCCGGTGAACTTGTGCGCGTCGTGACGGAATGCCGCCAGCATATCATCAACCATTATTTATTGTCATTTGACTACTCGATTCTCGATCTTACCCCTCAACACGGTCTTCGAGGGCTGATTCGAACTCGGAGAGGTGTTTGTCCTCCCACGTCTGGTCTTTCTCCTCCATCGTCTGCGTCTTCCCCCGTCCCCGGTCGAACACTCGGGCGAGTTCCCGCTCCTCGTAGAGGGGATTCACGAGGGCACACTCGACGATCCCGGCACCGAAGTTCCTGGCCCCACCTAACTGGTGCATGAAGTCCGTGCAGTTCTCGTTGAGGTACCTGATTGCTGCATCGAGGAGTCCGAGGAACTCGGGTTTCAGCTCGCGGAAGGAGAGGTGCCAGGCCCCGTCCAGGTTGGCCACGGCATCGACCTCAACGTTCCGGAGCGGTTCCCGATTGTCCGCTTCGTTCCGCGACACGACGTTGCGATTCAGCCGCCGGTAATGGCCCTCCGCCTGGCCGCGGGTGTAGTCGACGCTCGACCGGACGGGCGAGAACTGGATCGGCCGCCGCATCACCTTCCCTGGAACGCCGCCGAAGCCGCCGAAGAGGTCGAACACTAGACAGCCGTCGTCGGCTGTCGGGTCCTCCACGCAGTCACCCTTCGGGTGGTACCCGGCGTCCAGGTCGCGTTCGTAGACGTCGTCCTTTCGGAAGTTGGCGTTCGACTCGCCGGGGTGGCAGGCCGTCCCGCCGTGTTGCTGAACGACACGTTCCATGCCGTGGCGGAGCCAGCCCGACAGGGAGAACGACGGGATGATGCCGCCGATCTGATTCTGGGGGTCGTCGGGGTCGTAGTTGCCACTGCTCGCGTGGTGGCGGTCCGTGATGATCGAGTCGCCGATGACCAGCAGGTCGGTCTGGATGCGTACGTACACGTCCGGGCCGACAGAGTCCAGCAGGGCCGCATCGGCCATGCTACGGTTCACCCCCTTCGACCATGGGACTGTACGCGACCGGCTCAACCTCGTGGCGACAGCCTGCACAGAAGGTGCGGTCGCTGGTGGCGAGTGGATATCCTTCGAAGAGTTGTTCCATTATCAACATTTTATTTCTTTATTGGTCAATCCTCACGATCCACCGACTGGAAGTGCTGATAGATTCCATCGAGTCTGCGGGACTCTGTACGTCGCCCCGCACCCTTCAGGGGCGACAGAAAAACCGTGCTGTGCAGTCCGGTGTCTTACCCTACAACCGAGTGCGTAGTGGCGAAGTCGGCAGTTCCAGCTTTGGTTATCAGATAATTGTCATAATTCGACTGCTGAATACAGGGCGCGTATCTCGAAGGATTCTTTCCCACCGGTTTGGCGAAAAAGGTTCAAATCTATATTCCGAGTCCAGTGTATAAAAGAGGATTTTACCGCCCACTCAGGTGCCGTCGGTTTGAGCGTCTTAGATAGCGTCAGATACTTTTATCAAATACTCTTACCATTCTCAGATAATGAGTGGATCTACGGGTCGTGTAATTGGGAAATTGGGCTCTGGTGAATCGCTGGACAGCGTCGGCTTCGACCGTCAGAACTAGGAGTAAGAAGCGGGAAACCGCCGATGTCCATGTCGAAGATCTCCCGCTTCACGAGCAAAGTCGTTCAGTTAGCTAAAAA